>NZ_BAAABW010000008.1:192318-621166 GCF_039521185.1 Streptomyces blastmyceticus
GCCCCCGGTTCGGGGGCCCACCACCGGGCCGGGTCGTGCGGGCGGCGGTCAGACGCCGGCCGGCACGCGCTCCTCGTCGGGGTCGGCCGAGGGGGTCACCAGCTGCTTCTGCAGCTGCTCGCCCTCGACGTCGACGTTCGGGAGGATCTTGCCGAGCCAGCCGGGCAGCCACCAGGCGGCCTTGCCGAGCAGGGCGAGGACGGCGGGGACGATGGCCATGCGGACGACGAAGGCGTCGAAGAAGACGGCGATGGCCAGGCCGAAGCCGATCATCTTGATCATCGATTCGGAGGAGCCGATGAAGCCCGCGAAGACGCTGATCATGATGACGGCGGCGGCGGTGACGACCCGCGCGCCGTGCCGGAAGCCGGTCACGATCGCCTGGCCGGGGCGCTCGCCGTGGACGAACGCCTCCCGCATCCGGGTCACGAGGAAGACCTCGTAGTCCATCGCGAGGCCGAAGACGACGCCGACCATGAAGATCGGCATCATGCTCATGATCGGGCCGGTCTCCTCGACGCCGAAGAGCGAGCCGAGCCAGCCCCACTGGAAGACCGCGACGACCGCGCCGAGGGCGGCGACCACGGACAGCAGGAAGCCGAGTGCGGCCTTGAGCGGGACGAGCACGGAGCGGAAGACGACCATCAGCAGCAGGAAGGCCAGGCCGACGACGAGTGCCAGGTAGGGCAGCAGGGCGTCGTTGAGCTTCTGCGAGACGTCGATGTTCATCGCCGTGGACCCGGTGACGAGCACCTTGGCGCCGGTGTCCGAGGTGATCTTGCCGCCCTTGTCACGGATGGCGTGGACGAGGTCCTCGGTCTGGGTGCCGGTCGGCTTGGACTTGGGCACCACGGTGATCGTCGCGGTGTCACCGGCCTTGTTGAAGGCGGCCGGGGTGACCATGGCGACGTCGTCCATGCCCTTGATGGTGTCGACCACGGTGTCCGCGGCGGCCTTGGGGTCGCTCGCCTTCGCCGCGTCGGTGACGATCATCAGCGGGCCGTTGAAGCCGGCGCCGAAGCCGTCGGCCAGCAGGTCGTACGCCTTGCGCTGGGTGCTGCTCTTGGGCTGCGCCCCGTCGTCGGGCAGGCCGAGCTGGAGCGAGGCGGCGGGCACGGCGATCGCGCCCAGGCCGAGCACACCGGCGGCCAGCACCCAGACCGGCTTGCGCAGGACGAAGCGGGCCCAGCGGGTGCCCATGTTGGGCTTGTCCGTGGCCGCGGGGCGGCCGTCGCGCTTGCGGTCCTTGCGGGCCAGCACCTTGCGGGGGGCGAAGCCGAGCAGGGCGGGGATGAGGGTGAGCGCGATGAGCACGGCGATGGCGACGGTCCCGGCGGCGGCCAGGCCCATCTTCGTCAGCATGGGGATGTTGACGACCGCGAGGCCGCCCAGCGCGATCACCACGGTGAGGCCGGCGAAGACCACCGCGGAGCCCGCGGTGCCGACGGCCCGTCCGGCCGCTTCCTCGCGTTCGCGGCCCTCGGCCACCTCGGCGCGGTAGCGGGAGACGATGAAGAGCGCGTAGTCGATGCCGACCGCGAGGCCGATCATCATGGCGAGCGTCGAGGTGTTGCTCGACAGGTCGAGCACGGGCGCGAGCGCGGCGATCGAGGAGACGCCGATGCCGACGCCGATGATCGCGGTGAGCAGCGGCAGACCCGCGGCGACCAGCGAGCTGAAGGTGATCAGCAGGACGACCGCGGACACCGCGATGCCGATCATCTCCGAGCCGCCCTCGGGCATGGACTGGAGCGCGCTGCCGCCGGTCTCGACGGTCAGCCCGGAGTCCCGGGCGTGCTTCGCGGCGTCCTTGAGCGTGTCGCGCGAGGCGTCGGTGAGGTCCTGCGGCTTGGCCTTGTAGGTGACCGAGGAGTACGCGGTCGTGCCGTCCTTGCTGACGGCGTTCGCCTTGAACGGGTCGGCGGCCGAGGCCACCTGGGGACCGGCGAGCTCGGCGACGGCCTTCTCGACGGCGGCCTGGTTCTTGACGTCGGTGATCTTCTGGCCGTCGGGGGCCTTGAAGACGACGCGGGCGCTCGCGCCGTCCGGCGTCTGGCCCGGGAAGCGCTGCTCCAGCAGGTCGAAGGCGGCCTGCGCCTCGGTGCCCGGGATGGAGAAGTCGTTGTTGGTGGACTTGGACGCGGTGGCGGCGCCCGCGCCGGCGAGCACCAGCAGCAGCACCCATATGAGGGCTGCGTACCAGCGGCGCCGGAAGGCGAGCCGGCCGAGTCTGTAGAGGAACGTGGCCACGAGGCGTTGTGCTCCCGTCGTGTCGAGATCTGGCGTAACAGGGCGTGAGGTACCGGCCCGACGACGAGAGCGGCGCGTCAGGTTGGGGGGTTGATCGGATCAGAGGCCGAGTGCGGGGACCATCACGGCGTTGATGTAGCGGGCCAGATACGCGGAGTCCGCGGTCCGGTCCTCGATCAGGTGGCGGGTGACGAAAGCGCCGACCATCATGTGCCCGACGTAGTCGAGCGCGGGGTTGTCGGCGTCGAGCTCGCCCCGCTCGACCCCGCGTCGCATCACCGCGTCCAGCCCCTGGAGCTCGGGCTCGATCAGCAGCTCACGCAGCGCGCGGCGGAGGTCGGGGTTGGTGTGGATCGCGTGGCCCAGACCCCGCATCAGCGCGGCGTCCTTCTCCATCTGCGCGTCGTCGGCGGCGCACAGCATGGCCTGGAGGTCACCGCGGACGGTGCCGGTGTCGATACTGGAGATCTTGACCGGCTTCTGGTGCCGCAGCGCGCTCGCGACCAGCTCGGGCTTGCCCTTCCACTGGCGGTAGAGGGTGGCCTTGCTGGAGTGCGTACGGGCCGCCACGGCGTCCATGGTGAGGGCGTCGTAGCCGACCTCGCGCAGGATCTCCAGGACGGCCCCGTAGAGCTCGCCTTCCCGTTCGGGCGTCAGCCGGGTGCGGCGTGGCAGCGTCGGCTCGGGTGGGTCCTTCGGCATGCGCCACTCCTTCCGGCCACTTGAACGAAACGGTTTCGTACACGTACACCACGAGCGTACGTCCCGGCCTTGCGAAACGTCGTCGTTTCGATGGTGTTCTCCGTCACGGGCGGAACCACGGGCGGAATCACGGACCGAGTTGCCGTGGCCCTCCGGGGCCGAAACGATGAGGAGGTGAGTGATGCGTATCTGCGGTTCCCTCATCTGCACGGCGATCTGCTCTGCTTCACGGCCGAGGACGACCTCTGGATCGCCCCCCTCGACGCCGACGGCGCGAAGGACGCCGCTCGCGCCTGGCGGCTGACCGTCGACCGGACCCGGGTCGGGCACCCCCGCTTCTCCCCCGACGGCAGGCACATCGCCTTCACCACCTGGCGCAGCCTGGACCCCGAGATCCACCTTGCCCCCGTCGACGGCGGGCCCGCCCGCCGGCTCACCTACTGGGGCAGCACCGACGCCCGCGTCTGCGGCTGGGCGCCGCCCGACCAGGACGGCCACTGCGACATCCTCGCCGTCTCCTCGCACGGCCAGCCCTTCTCCTACTTCTCCTGGGCCTACCGGCTGCCCACCGACGGCGGGCCCGGCGGGCGGCTGCCGTGGGGTCCCGCGTCCGACATCGCGATCGGCGGGGCGGAGTGCCGGACGCTGCTGCTGACGGGCAAGCCGCCGCACGAGCCCGCCGCCTGGAAGCGCTACCGCGGCGGCGCCACGGGGCGGCTGTGGCTGCACGGCACCCGGCTGGTGCCGGACCTGCGCGGCCACCTGGACTCGCCGATGTTCGTCGCCGGCCGCGTCGCCTTCCTCTCCGACCACGAGGGCGTCGGCAACCTCTACTCCTGCCTGCCCGACGGCTCGGACCTGCGCCGCCACACCGACCACGGCGACTTCTACGCCCGGCACGCGTCCACCGACGGCTCGCGCGTGGTCTACCAGTGCGCGGGCGGGCTGTGGCTGGTGGACGACCTCGGGCCGCGGGGCGTCCCGCGCAGACTGGACGTGCGCCTGGGCGGGCCGCGCGCCGGACGCCGCCCGTACCAGGTGCAGGCCGCCACCAACGTCGAGGCGCTCACCGTGGACACCACCGGCCGCGCCAGCGCCGTCGAGGTGCGCGGCAGCCTCTACTGGCTGACGCACCGCGACGGGCCGGCCCGGACGATCGCCGACACCCCGGGCGTACGGGTCCGGCTGCCGGAGATGCTCGGCTCGACCGGCCAGGTCGCCTATGTCACGGACGCCGAGGGCGAGGACGCGATCGAGATCGCGCAACTGCCGCGCGCCACCGGGCCCGCCGAGCCGCGGCGGCTGGCGGCGGGCCGGATCGGCCGGGCGCAGGAACTGATCGCCGCCCCGGACGGCGAGCGGCTGGCCGTCGCCGCGCACGACGGGCGGCTGCTGCTCGTGGACACCTCCCCCGAGGGCGAGGGCGAGGTCCGCGAACTCATCCGCTCCACCAACGGCCCCGTACGCGACCTGGCGTTCTCCCCCGACTCGGCGTGGCTGACCTGGTCGCACCCCGGCGTCGGCCGCTCGCTGCGCCAGATCAAGATCGCCAGGCTGTCGGACCGGCTGATTGTCGACGTCACCAACGGCCGCTTCGAGGACGAGCAGCCCGTCTTCACCCGCGACGGCCGCTATCTGGCCTTCCTGTCGTGGCGCGGCTTCGACCCGGTCTACGACGTGCACACCGGCGACCTCTCCTTCCCGCTGGGCTGCCGCCCCTATCTCGTGCCGCTGTCGTCGGCGACGCCCTCGCCCTTCGCGCTGACGACGGAGGGCAGGCCCGCGGCCGGAGGGCTCGACTCCGACGACAGCGGCAGCGCGGAAGGGGCGACGATCATCGAGGTGGAGGGGCTGGAGAGCCGGGTGACGCCCTTCCCGGTGGCCGCCTCGAAGTACTCCGCGCTCGACCCCGTCAGCGGCGGCGGCCTGGTGTGGCTGCGCTGGCCGATCTCCGGCGCCCTCGGCGAGACCTTCGCCAACCCCGCCGACACCTCCGGCCGCCCCACGCTCGAACACTTCGACCTGGCCAAGGCCAAGCGCACCGAACTCACCAGCTCCCTGGACTGGTTCGCGGTCAGCGGCGACGGCACCCGCCTGGTGATCAACGACGAGGGCGAGCTGCGGGCCGTGCCCTCCGGGGACGTCGGCGACTCCGACTCGACCGTCTACATCGACATGCGGCGCATCCTGCACGACGTGGACCCGGCGGCCGAGTGGCGGCAGGCGTACGAGGAGGCGGGGCGGATCGTCCGCGCGTACTTCTGGGAGCCGGGGATGTGCGGCATCGACTGGGACGCGGTACTCGCGCAGTACCGCCCGCTGGTCGAACGCGTCGCCTCCCCCGACGACTTCGCCGACCTGCTGCGCGAGCTGCTCGGCGAGCTGGGCACCTCGCACGCCTATGCGGTCCCCGCCCGCCGCAACGAGGGCCCGCCGCACTACCAGCGTGCCATCGGCCTGCTGGGGGCCAACCTCGTGCACGACAAGGACGGCTCCTGGACCGTGCGGCGCATCCTGCCCGGCGACTCCTCCGACTCCAAGGCCCGCTCCCCGCTGGCCGGTTCCGGCGTCCGGGAGGGTTCGGCGCTCACCCACGTCGACGGGCGGCCCGTGGACCCGGTAGCGGGCCCGTACCCGCTGCTGGCGGCGGCGGGCGGCACGACCGTCGAGCTGACCTTCCGGCCCCCCGGGCCCGACGGGCACCCGCGCCGCGTCGCCGTCGTCCCGCTGGTCGACGAGCGGCCGCTGCGCTACCAGGACTGGGTGGCCAAGCGGCGCGCGGTCGTACGGGAGCTGAGCGGCGGCAAGTGCGGCTACCTCCACATCCCCGACATGGGCGGCTCCGGCTGGGCGCAGTTCAACCGCGACCTGCGGATGGAGATGTCCCGCCCGGCACTGATCGTCGACGTGCGGGGCAACGCGGGCGGCAACATCAGCGAGCTGGTCGTGGAGAAACTGACCCGCACCATCGTCGGCTGGGACCTCACGCGCGGCGCGCAGCCGGTGTCGTACGCGAGCAACGCGCCGCGCGGCCCGGTCGTGGCCATCGCCGACGAAATGACCTCCTCCGACGGCGACATGATCACCGCAGCCTTCAAACTCCAGGGCATCGGGCCGGTGGTGGGCCTGCGCACCTGGGGCGGGGTCGTCGGGATGACCGGCCGGCACCGGCTCGGGGACGGCTCGTCGATCACCGTGCCGATGAACGCGGCGTGGTTCGACGCCTACGGCTGGGGCGTGGAGAACCACGGCGTCGAGCCGGACATCGAGGTGGACCGCACCCCGCTGGACTGGGCGGAGGGCCGCCACAAGCAGATGGACGACGCCGTACGGCTCGCGCTCGACCTGCTGGAGAGGCACGGCTGCGCCGAACCCCCGGACTACTCGGACGCACCGGACCTCCGCAGGCCCGAACTCCCGCCGAGGTAGGCGGAACAATCCAGCCCGTCCGGCGTTTGAGGACGCTCCCGAAGGGAGCTCCCGCCGCAGGCGGCAAGAGTGCAGCAGCCGAACGACGAGAGCGGGCCCGGGGGCGAACCCCGGACCCGCTCTGCCGGACGCAGTCGACTAGGTGCGGTCGTCGAGGTCGTCCTGGATGTCGTCGAAGGACTGCTGGCCCTGCTGCCTGGCCTGCTCCGCGCGCTGGCGCAGGCGCTCCTGCTCGCTCTGGCCGCGCTGCTTCGCCTCGTCCTGCTTGCCCTGCATCTTCTGCTTGGCCTGCTGGGCCTTGGCCTGCATCTCGTCCTTGATGCCCATGCTGTTCACTCCTCGTGGGGGGTGTGGGAGGGCGTTGGACCGCCCCCGGAACAGCGTGGCACGCACCCTCACGGCCCGCATATCGTACGACTACCCTCCGCTATCGCACGGCCCGCGCCTTCTCGTCGGCCGCTCCCCCGGCGCCCACAAGTCCCGTGCGCCTCCCGGACAGTTCGGGTGCGAGGCGGCGCATCTCGCGGCGGGCGCCCACGGCGATCAGCGCGGGCAGCAGGCCGCGCACGGGCTGCAGCGCGCGCAGCCACCCCTGTGCGTAGATGTGCGCGGAGCGCCGTTCGATGCCCGCGACCAGCCGGTCGACGGCCGGGCCGAGGGGGTAGGTGCGGTTCGCGGGCCACGGCAGCCGCTCGCGTGACTTCCGCATCACCGGGTCCTCGTCGGCCCCGCGCACCATGTCGGTGTCCGTCCAGCTGAGATAGCCGACGCCGACCCGTACGCCCCGGTGGCCGACCTCGGCGCGCAGGCAGTGCGCGTACGCCTCGACGCCCGCCTTCGACGCGCAGTACGCGGTCATCATCGGCGCCGGGCTGATCGCCGCCAGCGACGCGATCTGGAGCAGATAGCCGCGGCTCTCGGCGAGTACGGGCAGGAAGGCGCGGCCGGTGACGGCGCTGCCGATGAGGTTGACCTCGACGACGCGCCGCCACGCCTCGTGGTCGGAGTCCTCCAGCGGGCCGCCGGCGGCGACGCCCGCGTTGGCGACGACGATGTCCACCTTGCCGAACCGGGCCTTGACCTCGCGGGCCACCCGCGCCATCGCCTCGTGGTCGGTGACGTCGGCGTACCAGTGCGCGGCGTCCTCGTGGAGCGAGGACGCGACCCGGCGCAGCTCGTCCTCCTCCAGGCCCACCAGTGCGACGCGGGCGCCGCGTGCCGAGAGTTTGCGGGCCAGTTGGGCGCCGATGCCCCGCGCGGCGCCGGTGACGACGGCGACCTGTCCCTCCAGCGGCAGGCGGCTCATCGGGCGGCCTCCGCGGCGGGGCGGGCGCTGCCGGCGGTGCTCGGCACGCGCAGCACCTGGTACTCGGTGAGGTCCACCTGGCGGGTGACCTTCCGGAACTCCGTGGTGGAGCCGGGCCAGGCGGTGGTGTTGCGGCCGCCCGCGTCGAGGTACCAGCTGGCGCAGCCGGTGTTCCAGACCGAACGCGCCAGCCGCGCCTGGAGTCTGCGGTTCCAGGCGCCCACGGCGGACGGGCGGGCGTCGAGCGCCGCCTTGTGCGAGGGGCCGCCCAGGATCTCCAACTGCCGCATGTAGTCGATGAGGTAGTTGAGGTGCGATTCGATGATGAGGATCATCGAGCTGTTGCCGAGGCCCGTGTTGGCGCCGATGATCGTGAGGAAGTTGGGGAACCCGGCGACGGTGGCGCCGCGCAGCGCGGCCATGCCGTCCTTCCACTCCTCGGCGAGCGTACGGCCCTCGGCGCCGGTGACCAGCCGGCCGATGGGCTGGTCGGTGACCCGGAAGCCGGTGCCGAAGACGATCGCGTCGGCCTCCGTCTCCGTGCCGTCGGCGGCGATCAGCGTGGAGCCGCGCACCTCGGCGAGCCCGGAGGTCACCAGGTCCACATTGGGGCGGGTGAGCGCGGGGTAGTAGTCGTTGGAGAGCAGGATGCGCTTGCAGCCGATGCGGTAGCCGGGGGTCAGGGCGGCCCGCAGCGCCGGGTCCTTGACGGCCTTGCGCAGGTGGGAGGCGGCGAGCCGCTCCAGGATCCGCAGGTCGGACGGCCGCTTGGTGAACATCCCGACCTGCAACTCCCTTACCCCCCACAGCAGTCCGCGGCGCAGCAGGCGGGTGGCGGGGACCTTGGCGTGCAGCCATTGCTCGGCGTGGGAGATCCTGCGGTCGGCGCGCGGCACCACCCAGGCCGGGGTGCGCTGGAAGAGCGTCAGCCGCCGCACCTCCGGCTGGATCTCCGGCACGATCTGGATGGCCGAGGCGCCCGTGCCGACCATGGCGACGCGCTTGCCCCGCAGGTCGTAGTCGTGGTCCCAGCGGGCGGAGTGGAAGACCTTGCCGGGGAAGGTGTCCAGGCCCGGCACGTCGGGGACGCTCGGCTCGGAGAGCGGGCCGGTCGCGGAGACCACGACGTCGGCGGTGAGCGGGCCGGAGGCGGTCTCCAGCTCCCACAGCAGCCGGTCCGCGTCCCAGCGCAGCGCCAGCACCTCGGAGTCGAAGCGCAGGTGGGGGCGGATGCCGAAGGTGTCGGTGACCCGCTCCAGATAGGCGCGGATGTGGGGCTGGCCGGAGAAGTTGCGCGGCCACTCGGGGTTGGGGGCGAAGGAGAAGGAGTAGAGGTGCGAGGGGACGTCGCAGGCGCAGCCGGGATAGGTGTTGTCCCGCCAGGTGCCGCCCACGGAGCCGGCGCGCTCCAGGACCACGAAGTCGGTGATCCCTTCGCGCCGGAGCCGCACCGCCGCCCCCAGCCCCCCGAACCCGGACCCGATCACCGCCACCCGTACGTGCTCGCGCTCGGCCATGCCGCCGCCTCCCGAAGCCGCTCCATCACGCCAGCGTTCACTGGCACAGTCGCGAGAGTAAGCGAGCGCTCACGCGAGCGATAGGGGTGCGCGGCGGGTAAGTTACCGGGGGTTGCGGGCAGTTGGGAGGGGTGCGGGTCCGTTGCGCCCACAGGCAGAACGGACCCCCACCCGACCGCAGCCCTGACTACAGCTCGTATGCCACCGTCACCGGCGCATGATCCGACCACCGGAGATCATGGCTCGCGGCGCGCTCCACCGCGGCCTTGCGTGCTCGGTCGGCCAGGGCCGGGGTCGCCACGTGGTAGTCGATGCGCCAGCCCGAGTCGTTGTCGAAGGCGCGGCCCCGGTAGGACCACCAGGAGTACGGGCCCTCGACGCCCGGGTGGAGGGCGCGGACCACGTCCGTGTACTCCGCGAAGACCTCGGTCAGCCAGGCGCGCTCCTCGGGAAGGAAGCCCGCGCTCTTGCGGTTGGCCTTCCAGTTCTTGAGGTCGGCCTCGGTGTGGGCGATGTTCCAGTCGCCGCAGACGAGCACCTCGCGGCCGTCCGCCGCCGCCCGCGCGCGCAGCGCGACGAGGTAGGGGAGGAATTCGGCCATGAAGCGTTCCTTCTCGTCCTGGCGCTCCGTGCCGACCTCGCCCGAGGGGAGGTAGAGGCTGGCGACGGTGACGCCGGGCAGGTCGACCTCCACATAGCGGCCGCTGCCGTCGAACTCCGCCGAGCCGAAGCCGACGCGCACGGCGTCGGGCTCGCGCCGCGAGTAGACGGAGACGCCCGCGCGGCCCTTCGCGGCCGCCGGGGCGTGCACGGTGTGCCAGCCCGCGGGTTCGCGCACGTCGTCGGGGAGCTGGTGGGCCTCCGCGCGCACTTCCTGGAGGCAGACGACGTCGGCCTCGGTGGCGGCCAGCCAGTCGACGAAGCCCTTCTTGGCGGCGGCGCGCAGGCCGTTCACATTCACGGAGGTCACGGTGAGCATTCCGGCACGATACCGACTTCCTCCACAGCCCTGCCGCCGGCGGCCGCCCGGCCGTACGATCCGTTGAATGCGCATCGTTCCCGTCGCCTTCGACCACCCGGACGCCGTGAAGCTCAATGACCAGGTGCAATTGGAGTACGCGGAGCGCTATGGGGAGCAAGGCGATCTCACTCCCCTGGAGCCCGCCCATTTCGACCCGCCGCGTGGCCTATATCTCATCGCGTACGAGGACGACGGCACGCCGGTCGCCACCGGCGGCTGGCGCGCGCACGAGGCGAACGCCGAGGGGTACGCGGACGGGGACGCGGAGCTGAAGCGGATGTACGTGGTGCGGGGCGCGCGGGGGCGCGGTCTGGCGCGGCGGATACTGGCGGACCTGGAGGAGGACGCGACGGCCGCGGGGCGGGTGCGGATGGTCCTGGAGACGGGGGACATGCAGCCGGAGGCCATAGCCCTGTACACATCGTCGGGTTACGCACCGGCGGTGACGAAATTCGGCTTCTACCGCAATTATCCGAGCAGCCGCTGCTTCACGAAGCCGTTGGGATAGCGCCGAGTCGTCGCGACGGCGCCGCGGTCACTCGTCGTGCGGCGGACGGTTGGCGATGGCCGCCTCGACCGCTTCGCGCACCCGGTCCGCCGGGTACCGCTCCAGGCCCGTGCCGAACGGTTCGAGCGCCGTGTCCAGGACGTCGGGGCGGTCCTCGGCGGCCTCGGCGATGAGCACCGTGCTCCCCGGCGGGACCTCCGCGGCCAGCATCTCGACGGCCGCGTTGGCGGCAGTCGCCTCGCGCGCGTCGCGCGCGCCCCCGATGAGGCCGCCCGCGCCGAAGCCGATCATGATGCCGAGCGGGCCGCCGAGGATGCCGACGAGCCCGCCGACCAGGCTGCCGACGGCGAAGCCGCGGGCCGTGCCGGTGTTGTCCTCGGTGGCGGGGAAGTCGAGGTTGCCCTCCGCGTCCCGGGTGATCACCGTGGCCTCGCGCAGCTTGATGTCGCCGTCGGCGTGCGCCTGGCGGAGCGCGTCGAGGGCGCCCTGGCCCTCGTGGGGGCCGTCGAGGTTCATGAAGAGGACGTGCTCGTCCATCGTGGCCGCTCCCGTGCGTCGGCGGAGGTGGTGGCTTCCACTGTTGCCCCTGCCGGGCCGGGCCGCACGTTCACGGGCTCCCGTCGGGCCCCGGCCCGCCCTCGCGCACCGCGGAGGTGAGGTCGAGAACCGCCTCGGCGCCGCCGCCCTCGGGGTTGGCGAAGGCCAGCCGGGCGCCCAGGACCCGCGCCTGCCCGGCGGCGATCGTCAGCCCCAGGCCGAGGCCGCTGCCGGAGCCCGTACGGAAGCGCTGCGGCCCGCTCCTGAGCAGCCGCGGCGGGAAGCCGGGGCCGCTGTCGCGTATGCGGACGACGCCGCCGTCGACCTCGGCGACGACCGGCGCGGCGCCGTGCCGGAAGGCGTTGGTGACGAGGTTGGCGAGGATCCGTTCGACGCGCCGCCCGTCGGTGTCGACGAGGCTGTCGCGTACGACGCGCACGTCGACCACCGCCCCGTCCGGCACGGCCGTCGCGCGCACCGCCCGGCGCGTCAGCTCGCCGAGCGCCCGTACGTCGGTCTCGGCGTGCTCGGCGGAGCCGTCGAGGCGGGCGACCTCCAGGACGTCCTCCATGAGTCCGCTCAGCCGCCGGGCCCGTTCCCTGACCATGTCGGCGGGGCGGCCGGGCGGCAGGAGGGCGGCGGCGGCCACCAGGCCGGCGACGGGGGTGCGCAGTTCGTGCGCGATGTTCGAGGTCACCTCGCGCTCGGCCTGGAGGCGGGCGGCGAGGGCGTCGGCCATGGTGTTGACGGCGACGGTCAGGCGGGCGATCTCGTCCTGGCCGCCGCGGGGTCTGAGGCGGGCGGTGAGGTCGCCGTGGGCGATCCGCTCGGCGGTGCGGGCGGAGGCGTTGAGGCGGCGGCCGGCCACGGTCGCGAGGCCCACGCCGACGACGCAGGCGAAGGCGGTGCCGAGGCCGCCGGCCAGCCAGAGGATCTCGTCGAGGTCCTGGAGGTTGCGCATCTGCCGGGTGTAGGGGTGCTTGAGGACGATGACATCGTTGCCGAGGCGGCTGCCCGCCCAGAGCGTCGGCTCGGGGCCGCTGCGGTCGAGATAGGTGGCGCGCCTGCCCCTGTCGATGGCCTTCCGCAGCGGCCCGGGTATCCGGTCGGGGTTGATGAGCGTCCGGGGCCGGTCGAAGCCCGCGGCGTGGTCCTCGACGGCCGCGCCGAGCCGGGAGTCGATGGAGTCGCGGGCGGTGTCGAGCTGGGTGAGGGCGGTGCGGTGGTGCACGACGAGGCCCATGATGACGGCGACCAGGGCGGCGGTGGCGGTGATGGCCACGCCGATCTTCGTACGCAGTCCCATGGTCCTCGGCTCCTCGGCGGCTAACGCTGGGGGACGTGGAGCCGCAGGTCGCGCAGCTCCGCTCGCTGCTCGGCCGGCAGGCCCGCGACGTCGACCGTGGCGCGGCTGTAGTAGGCGGAACGGTCCTGCCGCACCAGACCGCCGAGCGTGACCCTGGCCTCGTACGGCGTGCTGGCGCAGGCGGGCGCGCACCAGCTGCCGCCGACCTTGCCGGTGGCCTCCGCGGTCGCCCCGCCCCAGGTGCTCCAGCGCAGCTCGGTCAGGCGGACGGTGCCGGAGGCGGTGAACGCGGCGGGGCGGCGCAGCGGGGGCTTGCCCGCGCCCTCGGACACGGAGACCGTTCCGGTGCCGGGCGAGGGGCTCGGCGCGGGGCCCGTCACCTTGAGCCCGCCCGGCTCGGCGCAGCCGCACAGCGCGCCCAGCAGCCCGAGAGCGAGGGCCAGGGCGCCGAGGGTCGCGGTCAGGGAGCGCACCGTGCGCACGGGTTTCCTCGGGTCGGACGGTCGGGGGCGGCGTAGCAGGTCGGGTCGGCCCGATGGGGCCATTCGTGCCAAATGTAACCGGCGTGGCTGGATTGCTGACCGCGCCCCTGCCGCGTGGCGCTCGTCGGATCGTAGGATCACCGCGCTCAAGTGGTCCGGTCCGGTCGCCGCGGTGTCACGGTGGAGGTCACTCATGCATGTCGCCCGTCGTACGCTCCTGTGTGCTCTCGCCGGGTCCGCCGCGCTCGGCGCGGCGGGGCCGCCCTCCGCGGCCGCCGAGGGCCGGGCCGGCGGTGGCTCCGGCGCCGCCGCGGCCCTCGCCCGGCTGCTGCCCCGCCACCGCTCCCAGGTCACCTTCCGCACCGTGCCCCGCAGGGGCGGCGCGGACGTCTTCCGCGTCTCCGGCGGTCCCGGCACGCTCCTGGTGGAGGGCAGCACCCCGGCGGTGCAGCTCACCGGCTTCCACTGGTATCTCCGACACACGGCCCACGCCCACTTCTCCTGGAACGGTGCGCAGACCGCCCTCCCCGACCGCCTACCCGGCGTCCGTACCCCGCTGGCGAAGGCCGCGAACGTCGCGCACCGCTTCGTGCTCAACGACACCAACGACGGCTACGCCGGGCCGTACAGAGGGTGGGACTACTGGGAGCGCGAAATCGATGTACTGGCGCTGCACGGATTCAACGAGGTGCTGGTCTACGCGGGCGCCGACGCCGTCTACCACCGGACGTTCGCGGAGTTCGGCTACAGCGACGCCGAGCTGCGCGAGTGGCTGCCCGGCCCCGCCCACCAGCCGTGGTGGCTGCTGCAGAACATGGCGTCCTTCGGCGGTCCCCTCTCCCCCGCGCTCCTGGACCGGCGCACGGCCCTGGCGCGCAGGATCGTCCGGCGGCTGCGCGAGCTGGGCATGACGCCCGTCCTGCCGGGCTACTTCGGCACCGTGCCGCCCGGGTTCGCCCGGCGCAACCCCGGCGCCCGCACGGTCCCGCAGGGCGACTGGGGAGGCTTTCGCCGCCCCGACTGGCTCGACCCGCGCACGGCGCACTTCGGGCGGGTCGCCCGGACCTTCTACCGGGTGCAGCAGGAGCTGTTCGGGGCGAGTCCGATGTACAAGATGGATCTGCTGCACGAGGGCGGCGACCCCGGGAACGTACCGGTCGGCGCCGCCGCGCGGGCCGTGGAGAAGGCCCTGCGCACCGCGCACCCGCACGCCACCTGGGCCATCCTCGGCTGGCAGACCAACCCGCGCCGCGAGATCGTCGACGCCGTCGACAGATCCCGGATGCTGATCCTCGACGGGCTCTCCGACCACTACGCCAACGTGACCGACCGGGAGGCCGACTGGGCCGGCACGCCGTACGCCTTCGGGTCGATCTGGAACTTCGGCGGCCACACCGCGATGGGCGCCAACACCCGTGACTGGGCGGCCCTCTACGACCGGTGGCGGACGAAGAAGGGCAGCGCGCTGCACGGCATCGCCCTGATGCCCGAGGCTGCCGACAACAACCCCGCAGCTCTGGCCCTCTTCGCCGACCTGCCGTGGACGGACGGACCGGTGGACCTGCGCTCCTGGTTCGAGCAGTGGCCCCGCTACCGCTACGGCGCCACCGACGCCCACGCCGTGCGCGCCTGGGACGTCCTGCGGCACACCGCGTACGGCACCAGCCGCACGGACGGCTGGAGCGAGCCCGCCGACAGCCTCTTCGCCGCCCGCCCCGACCTGGCCGTCACCCACGCCGCCGCCTGGTCGCCGAGGCAACTGCGCTACGACGCGGGAGAGTTCGAACGCGCCCTGCCGGAACTCCTCGCCGTCACCCCCGCACTGCGCCGGAGCACCGCCTACCGCTACGACCTGCTCGACGTGACCCGGCAGTGCGTCGCCAACCGCGCCCGCCTCCTCCTGCCGCGCCTGAAGGCCGCCTACGACGCCGGTGACCGGGCCCGCTTCCACGGCCTGACCCGCGAGTGGCTCGGCTGGATGTCCCTGCTGGAGCAGGCCGTGGCGACCGACGGCGACCACCTGCTGGGCCGCTGGATCGCCGACGCCCGCGCCTGGGGCACGACCGGCGCGGAGCGCGACCGCCTGGAGTACGACGCGGTCTCCCTGCTGACCACCTGGGGCCCCCGCGCGTCGGCCGACCGGGGCAAGCTGCACGACTACGCCAACCGCGAGTGGTCGGGCCTGGTCGGCGGCCTCTACCGGCTGCGCTGGAAGACGTACTTCACATCCCTGGACACGGCCCTCGCGACCCACCGCAAGCCGAAGCCGGTCGACTGGTTCACCCTGGAGGACCGCTGGACCCGCGACCACCCCGCCTTCCCGACGAAGCCGTCGGGCGACATCGTGCGGATCGCCCGGACGGTGGCGGCGAAGCTCTAGCCGCCCAACTCACGGCACTCACCCGGACGTCCCCGGAAAAGCAGAGATCCCGCCCGATCGGAACGATCGGACGGGATCTCGTCAACTATCCCTGAGCCAACTCAAGAACAGTCGTTGCGGTGGACCTGAGGGGATTCGAACCCCTGACCCCCTCGATGCGAACGAGGTGCGCTACCGGACTGCGCCACAGGCCCTTGCAACGAGTGAAACTCTAGCACCTCCATCCGGGTGCTCAGAAATCCGCTCCCCCGCTGGTCAGCGACGCGGGCCGGGAACGGGCCCGGAGGTCACTCGTTGGCCGCGCGCGGGCGGTCGTCGTCGGCGTACTGGTCGAAGAGCGGGGTGCGGCCGCGCTCGCGGGGACGGCGGCGGGGGCGGCCGGAGCGGCGGTCCTCCGCGGGGCGGCGGCCGGTCGGTTCCGCGGTGCTGGAGCGGGCCGAGCTCCAGGTGTCCGGGGCGCCGAGGTCGACGCTGTCGCCGGCGCGCGGGGCGACCGGCGCGGTGACGTAGGTCGGCAGCGGCACGGGCACCGGCTCCCAGCCCTCGCCCGTGCCCCGGTCGCGCTGCTGGTCGACCCACTCCGCGTGGTCGGTCTGCTCGACCAGCGCGCGGCGGCCCGCCGTGGCCGAGGGCTCGGCGGGCGGGGCGGGCGCGGGCGCCGGGTGGGTGACGGTGTCATCGAGGGGCGCGGCGGCGGTCACGGGGTCCGGCGCCGCCTGGCGAGGGCGGGGCCGGCCCTCGCGGAGCCGCTGCGCGGCGAGTTCGGCCCGGCGCTGGTCCATGGTGAAGGCGAACCGGCGGCGCTCCTGCGTCCTGAGGTAGACGATGTACGCGCTGAGCAGCAGGGCGGGCGCGGCCGGGGCCCACAGGAACGCCAGCCCGCCGACGCCCGCGACGACCGCGCCGAGGGTGAAGGCCAGGAAGAGCACCACCGTGGTGCGGCGACGGCGCGCGAGCACCTTCGAGCGCCGGGCGCGCTCGGCGGCCGACGGGGAGGGGTGCGGCACCCCGGGGGGCGCACCGGCCGGCGCTTGCGCGGGCGCGCCGAAGGGCCGGACGTCGACCGTCTCGGTCGGCGCTTCCGGCTCGGACCCACGGGCGTCCACGGGGTCGCCGGAGTCCTGCGCGTCGTCGGTCGCGCGCCCTTCCAGGCCCTTGGCGTAACGGCGCTCCATGCCCGCCCGTCCGGACAGCAGCCGGATGGCGGTGCTGAAGCGTTCCGTCGGACGGGCTTCATTGAGCTCGTCCTGCCTACGGAGCCACATCGGCACCAAGTAGGCGGCCCAGGCCCCGACGATGACTGCGTAGATGAGGCCGCTGCTGCTCACACTTCACACCGTAGAGGGGCGCACGCGAGGGATTCCGCCAATTGGCCCGGTGTGTCGCACGATCCGGCTGATATCTCGAACTTTTTTTGTGATTGTTGGGACCGGAACCACTCGAATACTGTCAATTGACAGTTAAATTCGAACGTTTATTTTATTTGTGCGAGGTGCTCGGCCGGGACCGGTGCCAGCGCGCCAGCAGCCCGCCCGGGACCTCCTCGGCGGTCAGCGCGTAGACGAGGTGATCGCGCCAGGCGCCGTCGATGTGGAGGTACCCGGGGCGCAGGCCCTCCTCCCGGAAGTCGAGCTTCTCCACCACCCGGCGGCTGGGGAGGTTCTCCGGCCGGATGCACACCTCGACCCGGTGCAGCCCGAGGTGGTGGAAGCAGTGGTCGACGGCGAGCGCGACGGCGGTCGGCATCACGCCGCGGCCCGCGACGGCCGCGTCGACCCAGTAGCCGATGTGGGCCGAGCACATCGAGCCCCAGGTGATGCCCGCCACGGTCAGCTGGCCGGCCAGCCGCCCCTGGTACTCGATGACGAAGGGCAGCATCCGCCCGGCGTGCGCCTCGGCCCGCAGGTGGCGGACCATCTGCCGGTAGGTGGGGCGCTGGGTGGCCGGCCCGCCGGGCGGGGGCGGCGGGATCGTGGCCTCCCAGGGGCGCAGCCAGTCGCGGTTGCGGCGGTTGACCTCCCGCCAGGCGTGCTGGTCGCGCAGCTTGATCGGGCGCAGGAGGACATCGCCGTCCCGCAGCTCGGCGGGCCAGGCGCTCATGCCGGGGTCCGGGGGCCGTCCGCGGGCGGGCGCGGCGGCCGGGGCGCTCCGTCCGCCGCGCTGTGCGCCTCGCCCCCGCCCGGGTGGTCGCCGCCGTGCAGCTGGTCCACGGCGTGGACGAGGATCCGCTCCAGCACGGCCAGGCCGTCGCGTACGCCTCCGGTGGAGCCGGGCAGGTTCACGATCAGGGTGCGGCCCGCGACGCCCGCGAGGCCCCGGGAGAGGGCGGCCGTGGGGACCTTCGCCAGCCCTTCCGCCCGGATGGCCTCGGGGATACCGGGGATCTCGTGGTCGAGGACGCGGCGGGTGGCCTCGGGGGTGCGGTCGGTGGGCGAGATCCCGGTGCCGCCGGTGGTCAGCACCACGTCGTACGCCTGCCGCACCGCCTCCCGCAGGGCGGCCTCGACGGGGTCGCCGTCGGGGACCACCCGCGGGCCGTCCACGGCGAACCCGAGTGCCTCCAGACCGGCGACGAGCAGCGGGCCGCCCCGGTCGGCGTAGACCCCGGCGGCGGCGCGGTTGGAGGCGGTGACGACCAGCGCGCGGTACGGCTCCTGCTTCACGCCCCCGCCCCTTCCCGCTCCGCCCGGGTCCACGGGCCCGACTTGCCGCCGGTCTTCTCCTCCACCCGGACGTCCGTGATCACGGCGCCCTTGTCGACGGCCTTGACCATGTCGACGAGCGTGAGGGCGGCCACCGTGACGGCGGTCAGGGCCTCCATCTCCACGCCCGTACGGTCCGTGGTCCTCACCGTGGCGAGGATCTCGACGGCGTCGTCGGCCACGGTCAGGTCGACCTTGACGCCCGACACGGCCAGGGGGTGGCAGAGCGGGATCAGGTCGGGGGTGCGCTTGGCGCCCATGATGCCCGCGATGCGGGCCGTGGCGAGCGCGTCGCCCTTGGGAACGCCCTCGCCCCGCAGCAGTTCCACGACGCGCGGCGAGACGCGCACCCGGCCGCTCGCGCGCGCGGTGCGGGTGGTGACCTCCTTGGCGGAGACGTCGACCATCCGGGCCGCGCCCGCGCTGTCGAGGTGGGTGAGGCCGGTCGGCCGCGAAAGAGGGTCCTGGGCGCTGCTCATCGTTCTCCTGGTCCGGTCCGTTCGGGCAGACACCGTATCGGGCAGCGAGCGGGGCAGAGCGGTGCAGGTGCGGTCAGTCGAGGAGGATCACGTCGAGCTCGGTGCCCGCCTCCACGGAGGTGGTCTCCTCCGGGACGACTATGAGGGCGTTGGCGTCGGCGAGGGCCTTCACCAGATGGGACCCGGCGCCGCCGACGACCTTGACCGTGCCGTCCTCGTGCCGGCCGCGCAGGAACTGGCGGCGGCCCTTCGGGGAGGAGGCGACGGTGTCGGCGCACACGGCGCGCACGGTCGTGCGGTCGAAGGGGTCGAGCCCCATCAGGGCACGGACCGCGGGCCGCGCGAAGAGCTCGAAGGAGACGTACGAGCTGACGGGGTTGCCCGGCAGGGCGAGCAGCGGGACGCGGTCGGGGCCGATGCGGCCGAAGCCCTGCGGCTTGCCCGGCTGCATGGCCAGCTTGCGGAAGGAGACGCTGCCCTCGTCGCCGGCGAGCTCGGAGAGGGTCTCCTTGACCACGTCGTAGGCGCCGACGCTGACGCCCCCGCTGGTGACCACCATGTCGGCCCGGATGAGCTGGTCCTCCAGGGTCGAGCGCAGCGTCTGGGCGTCGTCGTCGACGGCGCCGACGCGGTAGGCGATGGCACCGGCGTCGCGGGCGCAGGCGGTGAGGACGAAGCTGTTGGAGTCGTGGATGCGGCCGGGGGTCAGCTCCGTGCCCGGCTGGACGAGCTCGCTGCCGGTCGACATGACGACGACGCGGGGGCGGGGCCGCACCCGCACAGTGGCCCGGCCGATCGCGGCGAGCAGGCCGATCTGGGGCGGGCCGAGGACCGTACCGGCGCGCAGGGCCAGCGATCCGGCGGCCACGTCGCTGCCGCGGGCGCGGACGTGGGCGCGGGCCGCGACGGGGCGGTGGACGCGCACCTCGCCGGTGGCGCCGTCCGGGGCGGCGCTGTGGGCGGCCATGGTGGTGGCGGGCCCGCCTCCGGTGCCGCCGTCGGTCCACTCGACGGGGACGACGGCCTCGGCGCCCGGCGGCAGGGGGGCGCCGGTCATGATGCGGGCGGCCTCGCCGGGGCCGACGGCGGGCGGCTCGCCGCTGCCCGCGGCCACGTCGCCGATCACGGTGAGCACCGCGGGGAACTCCGCGCTCGCGCCCTCGACGTCCGCCGTGCGGACCGCGTAGCCGTCCATGGAGCTGTTGTCGAAGGGCGGCAGGGCGGCGGGCACGGTGACGTCCTCGACGAGCACGCAGCCCTGGGCGTCCAGCAGTTGCAGCTCGATCGGCTCCAGCGGGCGGATCCGCTTGAGGATGTCGTCGAGGTGCTCGTCCACCGACCAGAGGCGCTCCTCGGCCGCGGCCGGGTCGGAGGGCGATCCGGCGGCGGATGTGTCGGTGGTTCTGCTCAAGGTGCTACATCTCCTCGGTGACGTAACGGCGAAGCCAGGCCCGGAAGTCCGGTCCTAGATCTTCACGCTCGCATGCCAGTCTGACAATGGCACGCAGATAGTCACCGCGGTCACCGGTGTCATAGCGGCGGCCCTTGAAGACGACGCCGTGCACGGGCCCGCCGAGGCCCGGCTCCGCGGCGAGGGCCTGGAGCGCGTCGGTGAGCTGGATCTCGCCGCCGCGGCCGGGCGCGGTCTCGCGCAGGACGTCGAAGACGGCCGGGTCGAGGACGTAGCGGCCGATGACGGCGTAGTTGCTGGGGGCCTCGGCGGGCTCGGGCTTCTCCACCAGGCCGGTGATCTCCACGACGTCGTCGACGTCGGTGGGTTTGACGGCCGCGCAGCCGTAGAGGTGGACCTGCGAGGGGTCGACCTCCATGAGGGCGATCACGCTGCCGCCGTGCTTGCGCTGGATGTCGACCATGCGGGAGAGCAGCGGGTCGCGGGCGTCGATGAGGTCGTCGCCCAGGAGGACGGCGAAGGGCTCGTTGCCGACGTGCGGGGCCGCGCACAGCACGGCGTGCCCCAGGCCCCGGGGGTCGCCCTGGCGGACGTAGTGCATCGTGGCCAGGTCGCTGGACTCCTGCACCCGCGCGAGCCGGGACTCGTCGCCCTTGCGCCGCAGGGCCTCCTCCAGCTCGTAGTTGCGGTCGAAGTGATCCTCCAGCGGCCGCTTGTTGCGCCCCGTGATCATGAGGACGTCCGACAGCCCGGCGAGGACGGCCTCCTCCACCACGTACTGGATCGCCGGCTTGTCGACAACCGGCAGCATCTCCTTGGGCGTGGCCTTGGTCGCCGGCAGGAAGCGGGTGCCGAGACCGGCGGCAGGGATGACAGCCTTGCTGATCCGAGGACGCGAATGAGTCATGGGCCGAACACTAACGGTTGGGAATGTGCGGAAGATGAGGCTCCACCGAGTATGACCCGAGACAAGGAGTTTGTACGAACAGTGATCAAAAACGAGGGTGGCAAGGCGGAGTTGCGGCGTTCTTTCCTCGCGATGAGAGCAGGGTTGACCATAGCCGACCGACAGGCCGCGGAGGCAGCTCTGGCCCGTCGCGCACTGGATCTCCCGGAGCTCGCCGAGGCCGAAACCGTGGCCGCCTACGTCTCGGTGGGGAGCGAGCCGGGGACCCGCGCCCTGCTGGACGCCCTGCGCGAGCGGGGGGTGCGCGTCCTGCTGCCGGTCCTGCTGCCCGACAACGATCTCGACTGGGGTCTCTACCGCGGCCCCGACCACCTCGTACGCGCCTCCCGCGGCCTCCTGGAGCCGGACGGCGAACGGCTCGGGCCGTCCGCCGTGACCTCCGCGGACGCGGTGCTGCTGCCGGGCCTGGCGGTGGACGGCCGCGGTCTGCGGCTGGGGCGGGGCGGCGGCTCGTACGACCGCGTCCTCGCGCGCTTGACGGTGGCCGGGCGGACTCCCGCGCGCGTGGTGCTGCTGTACGACGCCGAGGTCGTCGCCGAGGTCCCGGCGGAGCCGCATGATCAGCCGGTGGACGCGGTGGTGACACCGGGGGGTGCGCGCCGTTTTCGGTGACCGGACGCGAAAAACGCCGGACGGGCCGGATCCGTGGACCGTGGTCCTCGCATCCAGCCCGTCCGGCTCAGGCGCCCGGCGTCAGGGTTTGAGCGTCAACTCCGCGTCCGTCGCCTTCTTCACCGCATCGGGGCTGTAGGCCCAGGGGAGGAGCTCGCCCTTGGCCCACTTGTCCGTCTGGTCGTAGTAGTGGGCGTTGTACGCGTGCCCGGACGCGCCCGTGAGGTTGATCCACCGCGACTTGTCGAGATCGCCGAGGTTGACCACCATCCGCATCGACGGCACCCAGACGACGTCGTAGCCGCCCGCGGCGTTCCAGCCCGCGGCGTTGACCGCGGCCTCGCCGCCCGCGAGGTTCCAGGGACCGCGGTTGAGCAGCCAGCGCACGACGGCGGGGCCGTCCTTGCCGAGCGTCTGGTTCTTGAGGTTCAGCTGGTGCAGCCGGCCCCAGCTCCAGGAGTTGACGTCCTTGCCGAGCTTGGAGGTGAGCTCCCAGCGGGCGTCCTTCATGGCCTGGGCCAGCAGCTCGTCACGGTTGCCCGCGCCGGGGTTGGCGCGGGTGCCGTTGGTCTTCCACCACTGGTCGCCGGGCTTGTCGAGGATGCCCCGGACGACCTCGAACCAGCGGTCGCCGCCGTCGGGCTGCGCCGAGTCGGGGTCGCGCTCGCCGCACTCCTGGACGAGCCGGGTGTTGCCGTCGAGGTCCTCCTGCGGCCCGGAGTCGTTGGCCGGGCGGACCCGCAGGCACTGGCCCTTGACCCGCAGCTCCTTGGGCAGCTTGTTGCCGAAGGCGAGCTTGAGGGTGTTGCGCCACACGGCGTTGAAGTACGCGGCGGCCGCGGAGTCGGCCTCCTGGGTGTAGTCCCAGCCCTCCAGGAGCTTCTGTGCCTCGCGGACGTACTTCGTCTCGCGCTCGTTGTCGCCCTTGAGCTCGATCTTGAGGAGGTAGGGGGTCAGCAGCTTGGCGATCTCGCTGGTGTTGTCCATCTGCATCTTCTGCATGTCGTCCGTCGAGATCTTGCCCCCGTCCTTGATCTTCGACTGGATGAGGTCGTTGATGCGCTGGCTGCGGGCGCCGTAGCCCCAGTCCGAGGTCAGCTGGTTCGGGTACGTCTTGTCGGCGACGGCCTGGTTGGCGGCGACGATGTAGCCGCGCTTGGGGTTGTAGTCCCAGGGCATCTCGGCCTGCGGAACGGTGCCGGTCCACTTGTAGGCGGGGTCCCAGCCGGGGGCGGGGTAGCGGCCGTCGCCCTTGCGGACGGGGATGCCACCGGGCGCCTGGTAGCCGATGTTGCCCTGGGTGTCGGCGTAGATGAGGTTCTGCGAGGGCACCTGGAGGCTGGACGCGGCCTTCCGGAAGTCCTTGAAGTCCTTGGCCCGGTTCAGGTCCAGCAGGGCGTCCATGCTGTTGCCGGGGTCGAGCGCCGACCAGCGCAGCGACACGGCGTAGCCCTCGGCGCGGTCGGGCGCGGGGTCCTGCACGGGCGCGTCCTGGCCGACCTTGCCCAGCTCGCTGTTGCGGTCGGAGACCACCGGTCCGCTGTTGGTGGAGCGGATGGTGAACTCGCGGTCCTTGCCGCCCGCGACCTTGATGGTCTCCTTGCGGGTGGTGAAGGGCATCTGCTTGCCGTCGTAGAGGTAGCTGTCGGCGGTGACCTTCTCCAGGTAGAGGTCGGAGGTGTCGGAACGCATGTTGGTCATGCCCCAGGCGATGTCCTGGTTGTGGCCGATGACCACGCCGGGCATGCCGGAGAAGGTGTAGCCGGCCACGTCGTACGGGCACGCGGCGCTGACCTTGGTGCAGTGCAGGCCCATCTGGTACCAGAGCGAGGGCATCTGCGGTGCCAGGTGCGGGTCGTTGGCGAGCAGCGGCTTGCCGGTGGTCGTGTACTTGCCGGAGACGACCCAGGAGTTGGACCCGATGCCGTTGCCGGAGGGGCCGAGCAGCGCCGGGATCTTGTCGAGGGTGTTGGAGAGCGAGGACAGGCCGCTGCGCAGACCGCCCCCGGCGCTCCCGCCGGTGGTGGGGTTGGCCGCGCCCGCGCCGCCGGTGGTCCCGGTGGTGCCTCCGGTCGTGCCGTTCGTCCCGCCGGTGGTGCCGTTCGCGCCGCCCGCGGCCGTACCGCCCGGCTTGCCGTTCGTGCCCCCGGTGCCGTTCGCGCCGCCGGTCCGCGTGCTCTCGGACGGGGTGGCCTGCGGGTCGAACGCCTTGGTGAGCGGGTCGATCCCGCCGCCGTCGACGATCGGCTTGTTCCGGTCGTACGGGTACGCCGGGTAGAGCTGGTCGATCTGCTTGGGGCTCAGCCGGGTCGCGGCGAGCGAACGGTCGATCTCGTCCTGCATGTTGCCGCGCAGGTCCCAGGCCATGGCCTTCAGCCAGGCGACGGAGTCGACCGGGGTCCACTGCTCGGGCTTGTAGTCGTTCTGGAACGAAAGCGCCGCGTACTCGACGGAGAGCGACTTGCCCTGATGGTCCTTGAGATAGGCGTTGACCCCGTCGGAGTACGCCTGGAGGTATTTCTTGGTGGTCGCGGAGAGCTTGGTGTCGTACTCCTCCTGCGCGACCTTCCGCCACCCCATCGTCCGCACGAAGGCGTCGGTCTCCACCTGCCCGTCACCGAACATCTCGGAGAGGCGGCCCGCCGTCAGATGCCTGCGGACGTCCATCTCCCAGAACCGGTCCTGCGCCTGGACGAAGCCCTGGGCGCGGAAGAGGTCCTCGGCGGACTCCGCGTAGATCTGCGGGACGCCGTGCGCGTCGCGCGCGACCTTCACCTGTCCGGACAGCCCCTTGAGCTGGAGCGTGCCGCTGGTCTCCGGGAAGGAGGCGCGGACCGTACTGACGCTCCAGTACGCGCCGAAGCCGACGCCCGCCACGAGCAGCAGCACGAGAGTGATCACGAGCAGGCGGGCGCGGCGGCCTTTCTTCTTACCGGACTTCTTGCCGGAAGGGCCGGTCTTGTTGGCGGGCATCGCTGTCCTTAGAGGGGCAGGGTGGTCCTGGAGTGCTGAAGCAACCATAGGCGCAGCGCTCCGGGCGCCCGGACGCGGAGTCCGGCGGGACAGTGACATGCGTCGCTGTGGCCACTATCACGCGTCAAGAACCCGTAAAATATTAGGTTAGGAAACGAAGTAACGGTCGGCCGGAGGAACGTTTCGGCCGACATCCGTGGAAAGACTCGTGAAGGGATCGGCCCCTGACTGTCCACCACCTCAACGAACTCCTGTTGATCTGCTCCCTCGTCCTGCTCATCGCGGTGGCGGCGGTACGGATCTCTTCGCGCAGCGGGCTCCCCAGCCTGCTCATCTATCTGGGCATAGGCGTCGCCATCGGGCAGGACGGCATCGGCGTCCACTTCAACGACGTCGGCCTGACCCAGGTGATCGGCTATGCCGCACTGGTCGTGATCCTCGCCGAGGGCGGCCTCGGCACGAAGTGGCACGAGGTCAGACCCGCGCTGCCCTCGGCTGCCCTGCTGTCCACCGTCGGCGTCGCCCTCAGCGTGGGCATCACCGCCTCGGCGGCGCACTACCTGGCCGGCATGGAATGGCGGCAGGCGCTGATCATCGGCGCGGTGGTGTCCTCCACGGACGCGGCCGCCGTCTTCTCCGTGCTGCGCAACGTTCCGTTGCCCGCCCGGCTGACGGGTGTCCTGGAGGCCGAATCGGGCTTCAACGACGCCCCCGTCGTCATCCTCGTCGTCGCCTTCTCGGCGGCCGGACCGGTCGACCACTGGTACGTACTGGTCGGCAAGATCGCCCTGGAGCTGGCGATCGGCGCGGCCATCGGCCTGACGATCGGTCTGCTCGGCGCGTACGGCATGCGGCACGTGGCCCTGCCCGCCTCCGGCCTCTACCCGATCGCCGTGATGGCCATCGCGACCGCGGCCTACGCGGGCGGCGCGCTCGCCCACGGCTCGGGCTTCCTGGCCGTCTATCTGGCCGCGCTGATACTGGGCAACGCCAAACTGCCGCACTGGCCCGCCACCCGCGGCTTCGCCGAGGGGCTCGGCTGGATCGCCCAGATCGGCATGTTCGTCCTGCTCGGCCTGCTCGTCACCCCGCACGAACTGGGCGACGACATCCTGCCCGCGCTCATCGTCGGCCTGGTGCTGACCATGGTCGCCCGTCCGGTGTCGGTGTTCCTGAGCACGGCGCCCTTCCGCACGGCCTGGCAGGAGAAGGTACTGCTGTCGTGGGCGGGGCTGCGCGGGGCGGTGCCGATCGTCCTGGCCACCATCCCCATGGTGGCCGGGGTCGACGACAGCCGGACGATCTTCAACATCGTCTTCGTGCTGGTGATCGTCTACACCCTGGTGCAGGGCCCGACGCTGCCCTGGCTCGCCAGACGGCTGCGGCTGGGCGAGACCGAGCCCGAGGACCTGGGCATCGAATCGGCGCCCCTGGAGCGCCTGCGCGGCCACCTGCTGTCCGTCTCGGTCCCCGAGGGGTCGAAGATGCACGGCGTGGAGGTCGGGGAGCTGCGGCTGCCCGCAGGGGCGGCGGTCACCCTCGTCGTACGCGACGGCAAGAGCTCCGTACCGGGGCCCACGACCGTGCTGCGCCTGGGCGACGAGCTGCTGGTGGTGGCCACCGACCCGGTGCGCGACGCGGCGGAGAAGCGGCTGCGGGCCGTCAGCGAGGGAGGCAAGCTTGCGGGCTGGCTGGGGACACCCGGTACGCTAAAGGGGAAGTAACCTCGTTATTTCGCATTTCTTTGACCGAACCAACTCTGCCTGATGCAGGGCTGGCGCGACCGCACGGCGGCCGCGGTCGCGCAGCACAAGGCGGCCGGCACGGCATCTACCACGGTCCTGCGCGAGAGGACAGCTCTCGGCGCGCTCCGTGCGGTGTCCCCGTCCCGGTGCGCGCTACCAGGCGGCGGAAAGGCCCGGCCGTGGCATCCACGGTCAACGACCACGCCGAGGCGCGACCCGGATACGGACAGCTGCTGCGCACCCGCGGCGCCTGGACGTTCCTGCTTCCCGGTTTTCTGGCCCGGCAGCCCTTCGCGATGCTGACCATCGGCATCCTGCTGCTGGTCGAGCACACCACCGGCTCGTACGGCACGGCGGGCGCCGTCTCGGCGACCGCCGGTGTCGCGATGGCGCTGTTCGCCCCGCAGGGCGGCAAGCTCGCGGACCGCTTCGGGCAGGGCAGGGTGCTGGTGCCCGGCGTGATCGTGCACGCCGCGGCCATCTCCCTGCTGATCACCCTGGCGCTGGCGGGCGCACCGCTGTGGGCCCTGTTCGCGGCGGCGGTACCCGCCGGCGCGTCCACCCCGCAGATAGGCCCGATGGTCCGGGCCCGCTGGGCGGCGCAGCTGGAGGGCTCGCCGCTGATGTCCACGGCGGCGGCCTTCGAGTCGGTCACCGACGAGTTCACCTTCGTGATCGGCCCGGTGCTGGTCACCGCGCTGTCCACCGGTGTGCACCCGGCCGCGGGTCTGATCACCGAGGCAGTGCTGACGCTCGTCGGCGGCCTGCTCTTCGCCTCGCAGCGGCGCACCCAGCCCGAGCCGAGCCGCTCGGGCTCCGGGAGCGGCGAGAAGGCCGTGTCGGCGCTGTCCGTGCCCGGCGTCCGCGTCCTCGCGATCGCCTTCCTGGGCATCGGCTCCGTCTTCGGCGGCATGCAGGTGTCGATGACGGCCTTCACCAAGGAGCTCGGCGAGCCGGGGCTCAACGGTCTGATGTACGGCACGTTCGCGGCCGGGAACATGATCGCGGGCCTCGTCTGCGGTGCCATCGCCTGGCGCGTCACCCCGCAGCGCCGCCTGCTGATCGCCTACCCGCTGCTGGCGCTGGCCACCACCCCGCTGTGGGCCGCGCACGCGCTGCCGCTGCTGGGCGGGCTCGGCCTGCTCGTCGGTCTGTGCATCGCCCCGGCGCTGATCACCGGCTACACGCTGGTGGACTCGCTGGTCCCGCCGACCGCCCGCACGGAGGCCTTCACCTGGCTGACGGGCGCGGTGGGCCTCGGCCAGGCGGCCGGTGCCAGCATCGGCGGCCGGGTGATCGACTCCCACACCGCGAGCGCCGGATTCCTGATCCCGCTGGTCGGCACGGCCGCGGCCCTGGTGGTCCTCCTCACGCTGCGCAAGGCGCTGTCGCCGAAGGGCGAATCGCTCATCGCCGCACGTGGGGTCGGTCACCGCGAGCCCGTATCGGTGGACTGACGGGCCGGAATACTGCACTATGGAGCGTCGTTAGCACTCATTGAGTGAGAGTGCCAGGAGGAGCAAGTGCCGACTTACCAGTACCAGTGCACCGAGTGCGGCGAGGGCCTCGAGGCGGTGCAGAAGTTCACCGATGACGCCCTGACCGTCTGCCCGAGCTGCGACGGACGCCTGAAGAAGGTGTTCTCCGCGGTCGGCATCGTCTTCAAGGGATCCGGCTTCTACCGGAACGACAGCCGTGGCGCGTCGTCCAGCAGCAGCCCGGCGAAGGCCTCCACGCCCTCGTCCGCCCCGAAGAACGGCTCGGACTCCTCGTCGGCCTCTTCTTCGACCTCTTCGGCGTCCTCGGCCTCGTCGTCGAGCGCGTCCACGTCGAGCAGCAGCTCGTCGGCCGCCTGACGCACCACCCCGGCGCATCGGAGCCCGCAGCCCCTCCCGAGGGGCCGCGGGCTCCTGTCGTTCCCGGGTGCGCCGCTAGGGTGGGCCGCATGGTCGAGATGGGTACCGCACAGGCGGACATAGGCGTGATCGGCGGGTCGGGGTTCTACTCCTTCCTGGAAGACGTGACCGAGGTCACGGTCAAGACGCCCTACGGGTCGCCGAGCGACTCTCTCTTCATCGGTGAACTGGCCGGACGGAAGGTCGCCTTCCTGCCCCGCCACGGACGCGGCCACCACCTGCCGCCGCACCGCATCAACTACCGGGCCAACCTGTGGGCCCTCCGCTCGATCGGCGTGCGCCAGGTGCTCGGCCCCTGCGCGGTGGGCGGACTGCGGCCGGAGTACGGACCGGGCACGCTGCTCGTGCCGGACCAGCTCGTGGACCGCACCAAGAACCGGACCCAGACCTTCTTCGACGGCGAGCCGCTGCCGGACGGTTCGGTGCCCGACGTGGTGCACACCACCTTCGCCGACCCCTACTGCCCCGCCGGGCGCGCGGTCGCCCTGGCCGTCGCCCGCGGGCACGGCTGGGATCCGGTGGACGGCGGCACGATGGTGGTGATCGAGGGCCCGCGCTTCTCGACCCGCGCCGAGTCCCGCTGGCACGCCGCCCAGGGCTGGTCGGTGGTCGGCATGACCGGCCACCCGGAAGCGGTCCTCGCCCGCGAACTGGGCCTCTGCTACACCTCCATGTCGCTGGTCACCGACCTCGACGCGGGCGCGGAGACGGGCGACGGCGTCTCGCACGACGAGGTCATGCGCGTCTTCGGCGAAAACGTGGGCCGCCTGCGCGAGGTCCTCTTCGCGGCGGTGTGCGCACTGCCGGAGACGGCGGAGCGGGCTTGTCTGTGCGCGACCTGATGGGGGGCCGCACCGCTTCGGGGTGCGCATGCAGCCCGTGGGGGCACCTCCCAGCGGTAGCTGGGGGAGTTTGAGGACAGCGCGCGGAGCGTGCTTCGGGGTCTGGGGCAGAGACCCCCACGCGGCGGAGCCGCAAATCGACACAGCCGGGAAGGGGCGGGGTGGGGGAAGAAAACCCCCGGCGGGTGGCCGAGTTGTCCACAACCGGGCGGTAGTCCACAGCCCCCAGCGGGATCGCGAAAAGCGCGGGATCGTGAAGTCATCCGGCCCACGAACCCGCAAGGCGGTGCCCCAGCATGCTCCCCTTCACACTCTCGCCCTCCCCCACGGCGCACCCACTCACCGACACCCCGCCCACATGCCCCCGCACGCCCCCACCCACCCGCGGTCTCCCTCAATTCGCACCGGTCCGGGTGGGCAGGAGGTGGTGCGGGCCATGGCGGACGACGCGGCGACGACGGCGGCTGGCCGCCGGGGTCGCCGCCACCGCCGCCGGGGCGGTGACACTGTGCCTGCCGACACTCGCGCACTGCCGCTTCGCATGATCGCCCCGGCGGACCGCCCAGACCTGGCAAAATCGTCCGGAGGTTATGGAACCTGCCATTCCGGTACAGACGGAGACAGTGCAGGCACAGACACAGAGAGGCTGCTCGGTGAGCGAGAAGAAAACAGGCGTCCTTGGCGGCTTCAAGGCATTCCTGATGCGGGGCAACGTCATAGACCTCGCGGTCGCCGTTGTCATCGGTGCGGCGTTCACCAACATCGTCAACTCGGTGGTCAAGGGCGTGATCAACCCGGTCGTCGGCGCCTTCGGCACCAAGGACCTGGGCAACTACGCGGCCTGCCTCAAGGGTCCCTGCTCGAGGAATTCCGCGGGCGAGGTGACCGCCGGTGTCTACATCCAGTGGGGCACGGTGCTCAGCGCGACGCTGACCTTCATCATCACCGCGGCTGTCGTCTACTTCCTGATGCTGCTGCCGATGAAGCGCTGGCAGGACCGCCAAGCGGCCAGGAAGCCCGCGGAGCCGGCGTCGGCGAAGGTGACCGAGATCGAGCTGCTGGAGCAGATCCGCGACGCGCTGACCGAGCAGCGCCGCGGCCCGGAGCCGGAGACGGTCCCGGCCCAGCGCTGACCGCGCGGCGGCCCCGCGGCGGGGCTCAGATGTGGTGGGGCGGCTTCTCGTCCAGGAAGCGGGCCAGGTCGGCGGCGCTGTCGCCACCGGCCGGCCGCTCGCCCCAGCCGCGGTCCGTGTCGTCCGAGGACTGCTGCGACAGCGGGTCGTCGAAGATCAGCGCGGCGGGCCGACGCGGCGGGGTGGGCTCGGCGGCGGGTTCGGGGGCGGTGCTCATGCCTCCAGGGTACGGTCGGGCCGCCCGGCCCACGGTGCCTCCGGCGCGCGCACGGCTGTGGCAGCGGCGACAATCGCCGCATGAGCGATGTGACGCTGCCCACATATGCCCTGTCGGTGCCCGGCCCACGCCCCGAGCGCCGCGCCCCGGACCGTCCGGCATCTGAAGGCGCACCCGAAGAGCGTTCCCTCAGACCATGAGCGAGCCCTCCCCCGGCGCCTCTCACGGCAGTGGTCATGTGCTGCGCCGGATGACCGCCCGTGGCCGCGACGAAGCGCACCGCACGGCCACACCGCTGGAGCTGTTCTTCGACCTGTGCTTCGTCGTCGCGGTGGCCCAGGCCGGCCGGCAGCTGGTGCACGCGCTCGCCGAGGGCCATCAGGGCACCGGCCTCATCGGCTACCTGATGATGTTCTTCGCGATCTGGTGGGCGTGGGTCAACTTCAGCTGGTTCTCCTCCGCGTACGACACGGACGACGTGCTGTACCGCGTGGTGACGCTGGTCCAGATGGCCGGGGTGCTGATCCTGGCGGCGGGCATCCCCCGGGCCTTCGAGCACGGCGAATTCACGGTGGTGTGGTTCGGCTATCTCGTGATGCGGCTGGCGCTGGTCACCCAGTGGCTGCGGGCCGCGCGCTCCTGCGCGGGCGAGGAGCGTCGGACGGCTCTGCTGTACGCGGTGGGGGTGAGTCTGTGTCAGGTCGGCTGGCTGGGGCTGCTGCTCCTGCCCCAGCACGCCAAGCCGTGGCTCTTCCTGGTCATGGCGGTCGTGGAGATGTCGGTGCCCGCGATCGCCGAGCACCGGCACACCACGGGCTGGCATCCGCACCACATCGCGGAGCGGTACGGCCTGTTCACCATCATCGTGCTGGGCGAGACCGTGTCGGCGGCCACGGTCGCCGTCCAGTCGGCGGTGGACGAGCACGAGGCGCTGGGCACGCTGCTGCCGATCGCGGGCGGCGGGCTGCTGATCATCTTCGCGGCGTACTGGATCTATTTCGCGGTGCCCATCCATCTCCACCTGGCCTCCAACCGTCAGGCTTTTCTGTGGGGTTACGGCCACTACCTCGTCTTCGGTTCGGCGGCGGCCATCGGGGCGGGGATCGAGGTGGCGATCGAGGAGGCCGTCGGCAAGGCGCACATCTCGACGTTCGCGGCGTCGGGCGCGGTCACCGTGGCCACGGCGCTGTTCATGTTCTCGGTCTGGCTGATCCACTCCCGGCACCACAAGCGGGGCCTGGCACAGCAGTTGATCCTGCCGGTGTCGGCCGTGCTCGTGCTGGCCTGTACGTTCGCGGGGCATGCCGCGGTCCTGCTGGCCGGTGTGGTGGCGACGGCCACGGTGGCGGTGGGGGTCACCCTGACCTCGCGGCGGGCGGCGGCGGAAAGGACCACAGACACAGCGGAAGGGAAGTGATACGCATGGGGTCATGACTGATGCCCATGCCGCACAGCTCCCCTCCCCCGGCCCCCTCGACGCGCTGACCGACGTGCCCGGACTGCGGGTCGGGCACGCGCACCGCATCGGGGACGGCGCCCTGACCGGCACCACGGTGGTGCTGACCGCCGAAGGGGGCGCGATCGCCGCCGTCGACGTACGGGGCGGCGGGCCGGGCACGCGGGAGACCGACGCCCTCGACCCGCGGAACCTGGTGCAGCACGTCGAGGCGATCGTGCTGTCCGGCGGCAGCGCCTTCGGTCTCGACGCCGCCTCGGGCGTGATGGCCTGGCTGGAGGAGGCGGGCCGCGGCTTCCGGGTCGGCCCCGACCCGGCGCAGGTCGTGCCCGTCGTCCCGGCCGCCGCCCTGTTCGACCTCGGCCGTGGTGGCGACTGGCGGGCCCGCCCCGACGCCGCGCTCGGCAGGCTCGCGGCCGAGGCGGCGGCGCGTACGGAGGCGGGGGCGCCCGTGGAGCAGGGCACGGTCGGCGCCGGTGCGGGCGCGGTGGCCGGGGGCGTCAAGGGCGGCGTCGGGACGGCGAGCGTCGTCCTGCCGTCGGGCACGACGGTCGCGGCGCTGGCCGTCGTCAACGCGGCGGGCTCGGTGGTCGAGCCCACGACGGGTGCGCTGTACGGGCAGTTGGCGCAGGGGCTGGTCGACGTCCCGGCGCCCGAGCGGCACCGTGCCGCCCAGGAGGCGCTGGCGAACGCGCGGCAGGAGTCCGCGAAGCGTGCGGCCTCCTCCGTGCGGCCGCCGCTCAACACCACGCTCGCCGTCGTCGCGACCGATGCCGCGCTGACCCGCGCCCAGGCCCAGAAGCTCGCGGGCACGGCCCACGACGGGCTGGCCCGCGCGGTGCGGCCCGTCCATCTGCTGAGCGACGGGGACACGGTGTTCGCGCTGGCGACAGGGGAGCGCCCGCTGTCCGGGGAGGAGTTGTTCGGCAGCACGATCCTGCCGACGGCGGGCGCGCTCAACGAGATCCTGGCCGCGGGGGCGGACGTGCTGACCCGCTCGGTGGTGAAGGCGGTGCTCGCGGCGGAGGGGGTGGACGGCCCGGGCGGGGTGTTCCCGTCGTACCGCGACCTGTACGGCGGCTGAGGCGGGCCCGAACTGCGGGCCTAGCCCGCGCTGACCCTGATCTTCGACTGGCCGTGCGGCCGCTTCTCCCAGTCGTCCATGAACCGGCCGCGCAGCCCGTGCTTCTCGGCCAGGGCGATCAGTGTCTGCGTGCGGTAGTAGAAGTCCTCGCGCAGCACCTGGTGTTCCGCGCCCTCCGTGCGGTCGAAGGTGAAGTCGAAGAAGCCGCCGGGCGCGAGCACCCGCCCGACGTGCGCGAGGCATTCGTCGATGACCTCGATCGGCGAGTGCGAGAAGACGCTGTGGGCGTGCACCACGTCGAAGTGGGCGTCGGGGAGGAAGTCGAGGGTGAGGTTCCGGGTGATGGTGAGGTGGGGCAGCTTCTCCTGGAGACCGTAGGTCGTGAGGGTCTCCTTGGCCGATATGAGGATGTCGGGCGAGATGTCGATGCCGTAGTAGTGGCCGGCGTCGAGGTGGTCGATGAAGAGCCTGCCCGCGCGGAGGTTGCCGCAGCCGATGTCGAGCATGCGGTGGTGCGGGGCGAGCCCGTGCTCCATGAGGTAGTCGAACTGCATCTCGCCGAGCGCCAGCCAGCGGTCGTGGCTGCGGCTGCCGACGGCCGCCTCGGGGTTGCGCGCGGTGTCGGAGGCCATGACCGCGCGGTAGTAGTCGACGTGGTCCGGGTGCTTCAGCCGGAGCCAGCTGTCACGGGCCGTGCGCTTGAGGTACGGCGCGATGCGCGCCGGGTTGGTCACCGCGTAACGGACCTTGTGGGTGAGGTTGCTGCGGTTTTTGAGCATGGCTTTGGACGACGTCACGGAAGGGACCTCCGACGTATGCGTATGCGTATGCGGTTACGTATGCGGATGTGAGTGCGTGCGGCCGGCCCTCAGAGGACGGCGCGGCGGCGCAGGACGACGCAGATCAGTGCCAGCAGGGCGGCCGCGAGACCGATGAAGATCGCCGTCTCGATCCACTGGAAGACCCAGAAGTCGCTGGTCGGGTAGACCTTGTAGAAGCGGCCGGTGAAGCCCTTCTGCGCCATGCAGGTCTTCAGGTCGGGCAGTCCCTCGCCCTGCCCGCAGGCGGCCGGTTCGTGCACCAGGCGCCCCGCGCGGTCGATGAAGCCGAAGTCCCCCGCCGACTCGGCGGTGCCGATGTACTGCCGCGGCCCGTCGCCCTGGCTGATCCGCGCCACGGGCGAGACCCAGTCGTGGCGGACGGTGTTGAGCAGCACCCGCAGGCCCGCGACCACGACGAGGGTCGTGCCCATCGCGGCCACCGTGCGGCGCAGCAGCAGTCCGGCCGCCGTGCCGGCGACGAGGCCGAAGACCGCGCAGGCCACGGCGGCGGGGCCGGTGGCGTTGAAGATGTAGCCGTCGTGCCAGTAGAGGCCGTCGAGCATGTTGGAGACCGGCTCCCACCACCACACGACGAGGGCGGCGAGGACCGCCGAGGCGACGAGCGTGCCGCCGAGCGCCGTCGTGAAGCGGGTGAGGAACCAGCGGCGGAGGCTGACGCCCTGGGTCAGCGCGAGCTTCCAGGTGCCGCTCTCCAGCTCGCGTCCGAGCAGGGGCGCGCCCCAGAAGACGCCGATGAGCACGGGCAGTGCGGCGCTGAGGGTGCAGAGCGTGCGCATGGCGTCGTTGGTGTCGGCGAGCAACTGGAAGGCGTCGTCGCCGCGGCAGTCGCCGTCCCAGCCCTTGCAGTTCTTCGTGTCGATGTGATGGTCGGCGATGAACGCCATCATGTCCGCGCGCTGGAACACGACCCACGCCGCGCAGGCGGCGAGGAGCGCGGCGCCGACGAGGATCAGGGTGCGCTGCTGACGCCAGGTCAGCCAGAGGGTGCCCTTCACGCCGCGGCCTCCGTGGTGGCGGTACCGGCGGGGGCGGAGCGGAGGTAGGCGAGCAACAGATCTTCCAGGGAGGGGATTTCGGTGACCCACCGGTCGTCGGCGAGGGCGTCGACGGGGTGGCCGTCCGTACGGAGGAGGGCGGTGACCTGGCGGCCGGTGACGGTCGATTCCACGACGGTGGCGCCGCCCAGTCCGGGCGGCAGGCCGTCCTCGCGCGAGCCGTCGGCGCGGCCGGTGAGCAGGAGGTGGTCGTCGCACAGCTGCTGGGCGTCGCCCTGGAGGCGTACGCCGCCGTGCTTGAGGAGCAGCACGTGGTCGCAGACGTTCTCCAGCTCGGACAGGACGTGCGAGGAGAGCACGACGGTGATGCCGCGCTCGGCGACCTCGGCCATGACCAGGCCCATGGCCTCGATGCGCACGAGCGGGTCGAGGTCGGCGAGGGGTTCGTCGAGGAGCAGCAGGCCGGGCCGCTTGCCGAAGGCGAGGGCGAGGGCGACGCGGGTGCACTGGCCCGGGGAGAGCGTGCCGACGCGGGCGTCGAGGGAGATGTCCCCGGCGCGGACGATGCGTTCGGCGGTGGCCTGGTCCCAGTCCCGGTTGAGCTCGCGGCCGAAGCGCAGGGTCTCGTCGACGGTGAAGCGGGGGTAGAGCGGCTTGTCCTGGGCGAGGAAGGCCGTGCGGTCGCGGGCCTCGGCGGTGACCGGGTCGGCGCCGAAGACGCTGATCTCGCCGGTGGTGGGCCGCAGGAGGCCGGTGGCGAGGTGGAACAGCGTGCTCTTGCCGGCTCCGTTGGGGCCGACGAGCGCGGTGATCCGGCCTGCGGGCAGGTCGAAGTCGCAGTCGCGCAGCGCCCATCCGCTGCGGAACCTACGGCCGAGCCGCGTCGCCCGAAGGGCCGTAGAGGCGATCGGGTCGGTCACGTGTCTTCCTCCATGGACTGCGGTGATCGGTGGGACGGGGGTGGTGCGGGGAAGCGTTCGTCGAGGGCGGCGTCGGTGAGAGCCGTGATGTCCGCGCGCTCCAGCCCGGCGTCGCGGGCCCGTGCCACCCAGTCGGTGAACTCCGCGCGCAGCGGTGAGTCCGCCGCGGTCGCGGGCCGGGACAGCGAGCGGCGTACGAACGTGCCCTGCCCGGGCCGGGGCTCGACGAGCCCCTCGCGCTCCAGCTCGCGGTAGGCCCGCAGCACGGTGTTGGGGTTGATCGCGGTGGCCGCGACCACTTCCCTGGCCGTGGGCAGCCGGTCCCCCGGCTCCAGGACGCCGAGCCGGAGGGCCTGCCTGACCTGGTGCGCGAGTTGCAGATAGGTGGCGACGCCACTGCGCCGATCTATCCGGAACACGATCATTCCGCACCCTCGTTTCACTAACGTGTTAGTGGAATGATGCGGAGCGGGAGCCGACCCCGTCAAATCCCGCCGCACCCGTACGCGAGAGCCCCGCGCCACCTGGAGGACAGGTGGCACGGGGCCCGTGGTGCTGCGCCGGTACGGCCGGAAGAACGCCTGCTCAGCGCGGCGCCGACCCCGCCGCGCGGGAGATGCGGGCGCCCAGCTCGGCCAGGTGCGCCACGAGTTCGCCCGGCTCGTGCGCCTCGAATTCGCAGTCGATCAGGGCCAGCCGGAAGGCCACCCACTCCAGGGAGTCCGCCGTCGTGAAGTCCAGGCGGCACCGGTCGTCGTCGAGCGGCTCGGGCGCGCCGAGCGCGCCGGGGAAGCGCGCGGCGACGAAGGACGCGGGGGCGTGCAGGGTGGCCACCACGCGGTACGTCGGCTGGAGGCGCGTCATGGAGCGGCTCATGAACTCCGCCGCGTCCGCCGCCGGCAGCTCGCGCGGGGCGAAGCGCGCGCCCGTGGCGAACGGCTCGCTGACCCGGTCCACCCGGAACGTGCGCCAGTCGTCGCGGTCGATGTCGTACGCCACCAGGTACCACCGGCGCCCCGTGCTCACCAGCCGGTGCGGCTCGACCAGCCGCTGCGTCTCCGTCCCGTCCCCGGTGCGGTAGGCGAACCGCAGCCGTTCGTGGCCGGTGGCGGCCGCGGCCATGACGGTCAGCGTCCGCGGGTCGACGGTGCCCGAGTCGCCCCAGGTCAGCGGCACGGTCGCGGCCTGGAGCGTGGCCACCCGGTGCCGCAGCCGGGAGGGCAGCACCTGTTCCAGCTTGGCGAGGGCCCGTACGGACGCCTCCTCGATGCCGTCGACCGCGTGGCCCGCGCCCGCGCGCAGGCCCACCGCGATGGCGACGGCCTCCTCGTCGTCGAGGACGAGCGGCGGCATCGCCGCCCCCGCGGCCAGCCGGTAGCCGCCGACCGCACCCATCGTGGCCTGCACGGGGTAGCCGAGGTCGCGCAGCCGCTCGATGTCCCGCCGGATCGTGCGCGGGGTGACACCGAGCCGCTCGGCGAGCTCGCTGCCCGGCCACTCGCGCGGGGTCTGGAGCAGGGAGAGCAGGGTCAGCAGCCGTGCCGGAGTGTCGGTCATGTCACCCAGCCTGCCAGCGAAGTGGGACACAGTCTGTCCTACATGCCCTCTAACGTCGGATGCGTTCCCCCCGCTCACCCAGGAAAGGGCTTCTCTTGATGTCCACCGATTCACCGCCTGCCGACCGCCGCCGCTGGCTGGCGCTCGCGGTCGTGATGACCGCGTCCTTCATGGACCTGGTCGATGTCACCATCGTCAACATCGCGATGCCGAGCATCCAGCGGGACATCGACGCCTCGTTCAGCGTCCTGCAGTGGCTCAGCGAGGGATACGCGCTGGCCTTCGCGATCGGCCTGATCACGGGCGGGCGGCTGGGCGACATCTACGGCCGCAAGAGGATGTTCCTGCTGGGCATGGGCGGCTTCACGCTCGCCTCGATGCTGTGCGGCATCGTCAGCGACCCGCAGCTGCTGGTCGCCGCCCGGGTGCTCCAGGGCCTGATGGCCGCGATGATGGTGCCCCAGGTGCTGTCGATCATCCACGTCACCTTCCCCGCCCACGAGCGGGGCAAGGTCTTCGGGATGTTCGGCGCGATCGTCGGCCTCGGCGCGGTCTCCGGCCCGCTGCTCGGCGCGCTGCTCACCCAGTGGAACCTCTTCGGCCTGGAGTGGCGCCCGATCTTCCTGATCAACCTTCCGGTCGGCATCGCCGGTCTGCTCCTCGGCCGCCGCTTCATCATCGAGTCCAAGGCCCCTCGGGCCCTGAAGCTGGACCTCGTCGGTGTGGCCCTGGCCAGCGCCGGGCTGCTGATGCTGCTCTACCCGCTGACGCAGGGCAGGGAGCACGACTGGCCGGTGTGGGGCTTCGTCTCGATGGCGCTCTCCGCGCCGATGTTCGTCGCCTTCGTGCTGTACGAGCGCCACAAGTCCGCCAAGGACGGCTCGCCGCTGGTCGAGCTGTCGCTGTTCAAGGTCAAGAGCTTCGCGGCGGGCATCGGCGTGCAGCTGACCTTCGGTCTGACCTCCGGCATCTTCTTCCTGGTCTGGACGCTGTACATGCAGATCGGCCTCGGCTGGTCGGCGCTGCGGGCGGGCCTGACGGGCGTCCCGTTCTCGCTGGCCGTCTCGGCCGCGGCGGGCATGTCCGTGCAGAAGCTGGTGCCGCGGTTCGGGCGCAAGGTGCTCCAGGCGGGCGCGCTGGTGATGGCCGCGGGCGTGCTCACGTACATCTGGGAGGCCGACCGCTACGGCGCCGGCATCAAGTCCTGGCAGATGGCGCTGCCGCTGGTCGTGATGGGCGTGGGCATGGGCCTGATCGTCGCCCCGATCACCGACGCGGTGCTCTCGGAGGTGCCGCGTGACCACGCCGGTTCCGCGTCCGGGCTGATCAACACGACGCAGCAGCTGGGCAACGCGATCGGCCTCGGCCTGGTCTCGGTCGCCTTCTTCGGCGTCGTCGACAAGGCCGACCCGCGACAGCGGCCCGTCGCGGACATCTTCGGGGACGCGTTCACGCACTCGATGTGGTGGGTCGCGGGTGGTCTCGTGCTGGTCTTCGGGCTGATGTTCCTGCTGCCGCGGCACAAGGCGGCGCCGGAGGCGTCCGTGCCGGAGCAGGAGCTGGTGGCCGCGTAGGCGATCGCCACACGTCTTCGGACGCCGGGCGGGCTGGATCTTCCAGCCCGCCCGGCGTTTTTCCATGTGTGCCCACTTCACGCCCGCTTCCGTTTACTTTTCCGCTCTACTCGCGGTAACGTGCCCGACAACCACAGACTCGGGCATCGAACGGACATAAAACATGTACGCACCGGAGCGGCAGCAAGAGATCTTGCGGATCGCCCGTGAGACCGGGCGCGTGGACGTCCTGTCGCTCGCCGAGGAGTTCCAGGTCACCGCCGAGACCGTGCGTCGCGACCTGAAGGCGCTCGACCGGGCCGGGCTCGTCCGCCGGGTGCACGGGGGTGCCATCCCCGCCGGGCGGCTCGACTTCGAGCCGGACCTCGCCGAGCGCGAGGCCACGGCCGCCGACGAGAAGGACGCCATCGCCCGCGCCGCGCTCGCCGAACTGCCCGCCGACGGCAGCGTGATCATCGACGCGGGCACGACCGCCGCGCGGCTCGCCGCGCTGCTGCCGCTGGAGTCCACGCTCACCGTCGTCACCCACGCCCTGCCGGTCGCCGCGCGCCTCGCCGACCACCCCGGCATCGCACTGCACCTGATCGGCGGGCGCGTGCGGCACCGCACGCGGGCCGCGGTCGACGCCTGGGCCCTGCGCGCGTACGGCGAGATCCACGCCGACGTCGCGTTCCTCGCGACCAACGGCTTCTCCCTCGACGGCGGGCTCACCACCCCCGACCTGGCCGAGGCGGCCGTCAAGCGGGCCGCGGCCGCGGCCGCCCGCCGGGTCGTGCTCCTCGCGGACTCCGGCAAGTACGGGCAGCGGCACTTCGCCCGCTTCGCCGACCTCTCCGCGGTGGACCTGCTGATCACCGACGCGGGGCTCGCCGACGACGACGCGCGGGCGATCGAGGCAGCGGGCCCGGCGGTGGTCCGCGCATGATCCTCACCGTCACCCCCAACCCCAGCCTGGACCGGACGTACGAGATACCGCGGCTGGAGCGCGGCGCCGTCCTGCGCGCCACGACCGACCGCGTCGACCCCGGCGGCAAGGGCGTCAACGTCTCCCGCGCCGTGGCCGCCGCCGGACACCGCACCGTCGCCGTCCTGCCCGTGGGCGGGCCGGAGGGCGAGCTGCTGCTGCGGCTGCTCACCGAGCACGGCATCGAATCCGCGGGCCTGCCCGTACGGAGCGGCTCGACCCGCGTCAACATCTCCGTCGCGGAACCCGACGGCACCCTCACCAAGGTGAACGCCGCGGGACCCGAACTCACCCCGGGCGAGGCCGAGTCGCTGCTCGCGACCGTGGAGGCGCGCTCCGCCGGGGCCGACTGGACGGCCTGCTGCGGCAGCCTCCCGCGCGGGCTCGCGCCCGAGTGGTACGGCGAGTTGGTGGCCCGCGCGCACGCCGCCGGGGCCCGGATCGCCCTCGACACCTCGGGCCCGTCGCTGACCGCCGCGCTGCGGATGCGCCCCGATGTCGTCAAGCCCAACGCCGAGGAGCTCGCCCAGGCGACCGGCCGGGCGCTGATCACGATCGGCGACGTCGTCGCGGCGGCGCGGGAGTTGCGGGCCGCGGGCGCGCGGGCCGTGCTGGCCAGCCTCGGCGCGGACGGCCAGCTGCTCGTCGACGACTCCGGCACGTACTTCGGCACCGCGCGCGTGTCCGCCGTCCGCAGCAACGTCGGTGCGGGTGACGCCTCCCTCGCGGGCTTCCTCACGGCGGGCGGCTCCGGCCCGGAGGCCCTCGCCTCCGCCCTGGCCCACGGCGCGGCGGCGGTCCAGCTGCCGGGCAGCGCGATGCCGGCGCCGGCGGATCTGGATCCGACGGCGGTGACGGTGACTTCACAGATCCCCCTCTCCCGCCTCCTGACGGAGCCGGCGACGTGACCCCGCCGAACCCTTCCCCACCCCCTCCCCCACAGCGTCCGCAGCGCGTGACCGCGAGCAAAGGAGCCCGCGATGAGTGAGCTGATCACCGCGGAACTGGTCGACCTCGACCTGACCGCCGACACCAAGGAAGCGGCGGCGCGTTCCCTCGCCGAACGCATGCTGGCCCTCGGCCGCGTCACCGACCTCGACGGCTTCCTCGCCGATGTCGCCGCGCGCGAGGCGCAGATGCCGACCGGTCTCGACGGCGGCATCGGCATCCCCCACTGCCGCAGCGCGCACGTCACCGAGCCGACGCTCGCCTTCGGCCGGTCCGCCGGCCGGATCGACTTCGGCGCCCCGGACGGCCCGGCGGACCTGATCTTCCTGATCGCGGCCCCCGCGGGCGCGGACAGCGACCACCTCACGATCCTGTCGAGCCTCGCCCGGCAGCTGATGGACCCGGCGTTCACGGACGCCCTGCGCGCGGTCGCGGACGCGGAGGCCGCGGCGGCGCTGGTACGGGGTGACGTGCCGCCGGAGGAGGTCGCGCCTCCCGAGCCCGCGACGCCCGAGCCCGAGCCCACGCCCGCGGCCACGTCCGCCCCCTTCCGTATCGTCGCCGTCACCTCCTGCCCCACCGGCATCGCCCACACCTATATGGCCGCCGAGTCCCTGGAGCAGGCCGCGCGCGCCGCCGGTGTCGAACTCGCCGTCGAGACCCAGGGATCGGCCGGTTTCACCAAGCTGGACCCGAAGGCGATCGCCGCGGCGGACGGCGTGATCTTCGCGCACGACGTCGAGGTGCGCGACCGGGACCGCTTCGCGGGGATGCCCAGCGTCGACGTCGGCGTGAAGGCGGGCATCAACCGGCCCGCCGAACTGATCGCCGAACTGCGGGAGAAGGCCGCGCTCGCCCCTGCGGCGGCCCCACGGGCCCCCATGGACGAGGCGGCCGGGACCGGTGACGGCTTCGCCACCCGGCTGCGCGCCTGGCTGATGACCGGCGTCAGCTACATGGTCCCGTTCGTCGCCGCGGGCGGCCTCCTCATCGCGCTTGCCTTCGCCGTCGGCGGCTACCAGATCAACAAGGCGCCCTCCGTCGCCGAGCACTTCGCCTGGGCGGAGTCGGCGAGCTGGGCCGCGCTGTTCTTCCAGACGGGCGGCGCCGCGTTCGCCTTCCTCGTGCCGGTGCTGGCGGGCTATATCGCGTACGGCATGGCCGACCGCCCCGGACTCGTACCCGGGTTCGTCGGCGGCTCGATCGCGCTGACCGTCAACGCGGGCTTCCTCGGCGGCCTGATCGCCGGTCTGCTCGCGGGCGGCGTGGTGATGGCCGTACAGCGGGTGCGCATTCCGCCCGTGCTGCGCGGCATCATGCCGGTGGTGGTGATCCCGCTGATCTCGTCGGCGGTGGTCGGCTTCCTGATGTTCCTGGTGGTCGGCAAGCCGGTCGCCTCGCTCCAGAAGGCGCTCACCGACTGGCTGAGCGGCCTGTCCGGCGCCAACGCGGTCGTCCTCGGCGTCGTCCTCGGCCTGATGATGTGCTTCGACCTCGGCGGTCCGCTCAACAAGTGCGCGTACGCCTTCGCCGTCGGCGGCCTCGCCGACCCCAACGAGGGCAGCCTCAAGGTGATGGCCGCGGTGATGGCCGCGGGCATGGTCCCGCCGCTGGCGATGGCGCTGGCCACGACCGTGCGCGGCCGCCTCTTCACCAAGGCCGAGCGCGAGAACGGCAAGGCGGCCTGGGTGCTGGGCGCGTCGTTCATCACCGAGGGCGCGATCCCGTTCGCGGCGGCCGACCCACTGCGGGTGATCCCCTCCGCGATGGCGGGCGGCGCGGTCACCGGCGCCCTCTCGATGACCTTCGGCTGCACACTCCGCGCCCCGCACGGCGGCGTCTTCGTGGTCCCGCTGATCGGGGCCCCGCTCCTCTACCTCGTCGCGATCGCGGCGGGCACGGCGGTCACAACGGCCTCGGTCGTCCTCCTGAAGGGCCTCAACAGGCCGACGCCCCAGCCGCTTCCGCGGGAGGAGATCCCGGTCGCGGCCTGACGCGGTCGCTGTCGGAGCCCCGGGCCGCCTGGACAGCAGGCGGCTCGGGGCTTCGGCCGTTACTGCGGCACAGCGCGATGCGCGAACTCCCAATGGGCCGACATCCGGGCCTCGAGGGCCCACACCGCCGACCAGTTCCGGCGCACCGTCGCGTGATGGCGTTCGCGCGTGATTCCGACGCATGCGTCGCAGCCGTCGTCAGAGCCGACAACGATGACGCTCGGCCCGGCCGAATGAGGTACGGACACGACGGCGCGGCCATGGGCGCCGCCCATCAGTGCTCTTCCCGCCAGTGCCGGTCCTTCTCCTCGGCGATCTCGGCGGCGTCGCGGAGGCGGCCCTCCCGCGTTGCCACCACGCGCGCCAGGGTGAACCTATGGCATTTCCTGCACGGTCGAGGGACGCCGATCGCATCCACCGGGGTCCCCAGGATCACCACCTTCTTCAACTCGGCCTCCGTGGGCTCACGCAGCTTGCCCGGCGGGCAGTCCCATTCCCTGCCGCCGCCGACCGGTCGCAGCTGTACGTATGGGCCTTCACTGCCCATGCGCTCCCCGAGCCTGTTCGTCCGGGTGTCCACCGCGTACCGTCCGCTGCCCATATAGTCAGCCTCCGCATTCGCTTCCTGTCGCACACACAGCCAACAAGCGGAGCCCTTCAGCGGGTAGCTTCCGAAGCAGTGGTGAACCGTGGTGAATCCACCACGCCTGTCGATCTCCTGGATGGTCGCAGTGAAGAATTCGAACACGAAGCTCGCCGACTGGATCGGGCGTTCGGGGTGGTCGAAGGGCGAACTCGCCCGTCAGGTACGGTCCCGCGCGGCAGAGTGGGGGCACACTCACGTCTCCTCCGACACGTCCAGCGTCCGGCGCTGGGTGACCCTCGGGGAGGTGCCCCGGCACCCCGTGCCGGCCATCCTCGCCGACCTTTTCTCGGCGCGCTTCGGGTACCGGGTCACGACCTACGACCTCGGGTTGGGCGAGTCTCCGGACATTGACCGGGCGCTCGTCTACAGCTCATCGTGGGCTGTGACGGTCGAAGCTGTCACCGAGCCAGGGAGAGCGGACGTGGACAGGCGGAGTTTCCTCGCGGGGGCACCCTTCGCGGCGGTCGCAGCAGTAGGGCCGTCTCGTGACTGGCTCCTCAACACCCTTGATCAGCAGCCCGAACCGGGGCGGCAAGTCCGGCTCGAAGACGTGACGGCCGTGAAGAACATGTTCGGCGCGTTCCAGGAAATGGACATCTTCCAGGGAGGCGGGAGCGGTCGGCTTGCGCTCACCGCCTACATGAACCAGCACGTCTACCCGCTGCTGCGGCACGCTCACACCGAGGAAGTGCGGCACGCGCTGTGCTCGGCTGCTGCCGAACAGACCTACCTTCTCGGCTGGATGGCCTTCGACTCCGGCGAACACGGCACAGCACAGCGATACTTGATCCAGGCACTCCGCCTGACCGAGGAGTCCAAGGATCCGGCACTCGGTGCTCACGTGCTCGCAGGCATGGCGGACCAAGCGACGCTGCTCGGGCATCCCGACGAGGGGAAGCGCCTCGCCCAGGCCGGCCGTCAGGGGCTCATCCGTACCAGCTCCCCCGCTTGCCTCGCCGACCTCTGGACGCTCGAAGCCAGGGCGCACGCCGTCCTCGGCGACAAGAAGGCCACCGTGCAGGCCATCAACCAGGCGGAACAGAGCTTCGCCAAAGTCGACACGACCAACGAGCCCGAGTGGGCCAAGTTCATCGACCCCGCGTACCTCGGCGGCGAGTGGGCCAACGCCTTCCGGGACATCGACCGGCCGGACCACGCCGAGGAGCACGCCCGTTCCTCCATCGCGCACGCCCGCAAGCAGAACCGGGCCCGTCGCGGCGCCATGTCCCAAGCCGCCCTCGCCGTCACCCACTTGCAACGCCGGGACCTCGAAGCCGCCCACGCCGCCGGAGTCCGCACGCTCGACCTCGCCCGCCGGGTGAAGTCGTCCCGCAGCGTGGAAGCCGTCCAGGATCTGCAGCGGCGCATGATCCCCTTCGGCAAGCACCCCCTTGTGGCCGACTTCAACGAGCGGGCCCGGGTCCTTCAGGCGGCCTGAAGCATCGTAAGGACGCGTCCGGTGGGTCACTACGAGGAAACAGATCGATTGATTCGGCGCCACATCGACAAATTGGCACAGGGGAGAAATGGCCGGCCACATATCTGACGCGTCCACACTCACGGTGCAGTGGGTGAGGTCGACCGCATCGGGCAACCAGAGCAACTGTGTTGAGGTGGCTCCCGGATTTGGACTTGTGTATGTACGCGACAGCAAGAACCCGACCGGCCCGGCTCTGACCGTCGCCCCCGCCGAGTTCGCGGCATTCATCGACATCGTCCGCGCAGGCAAGTCCCCCTGCTGAGCATGCTGTAGGTTCCCCGATAGCGGGGCCACTTCCCAGCCTTGAGGGCCACTCGGAGGCGGGCTCCGATGATTCAGGGTGCTGTGCTGCGTCAGCTGCGGGGGAGGGAGGTCATCGAGGTTCCGTTGGACGCGCCACCTGCAGCCGCTTCGCGTGGCGGGCAGGCCTCAGCTCTTGACGGCCTCTGCGATCTGCTGGGCCGCCTGGGCGGGCGTGAGGTGCGTGGTGTCGACGACCTCAGCCTCGGCATGTAGCCACGTGCGGGCCGCCTCGGCGTAGGGCTCAAGGTATTTGAGACGGAACGGGGAGGGGCCTAGAACAGTGTCCCGCTCGATGCGCCCGCGGAGGGTTTCCTGGTCAGCATGGAGGACGAAGTGCCGGACCGGGATGGCATGTTGGGCGAGGCCCGTGCTGATCTCGCACCAGTACTGCTCGACCAGGACAGTCATGGGCATCACCAGAGTGCCGCCGGTGTAGTCGAGTACGCGCCGGGCGGTCTCGACCACGAGCGGACGCCACGGCGACCAGTCCTGGAAGTTGCCCGTCCAGGGCAGCCCCGGCTTGATGTCCATGAGTGTCTCACCGACCTTCTCGGCGTCGAACACCCGTGAATCCGGGATCAACTGCTGCACGAGTGCACTTGCCGTCGTCTTGCCCGCGCCGTGAGTGCCGTTGAGCCATACGATCATGGAACCGACGCTAACGCTGTGCGGGCCGCGGGAACAGGTACAGCAGGAATCCGGTACGGCTTCGGTGCTTCTCAGGGTGGCACCAACCGCCGAGATCAGCTGTCATTCATCTCGAGAAGTCGAATCAGCGACACTTATGACCGGTGACGGACACTCCAGATTGGCCTCACGATCCGGAAGATCTTGTCTCCCGACCTACCTGTCGATAGACGAACCCCAGCTCACTGGGGGCCAATTGGCCCCACCTTTGGAGAACCTACACATGCCGACACGATGAGGCCCACCCCCGCCGATCCCGATGCCTGGAACGCGTACCTCGCCGAAGGCAATGTCACGCAAGCCCGGAAGCGCGTCGCCGCCGATGTCCTGCTGCGTGACGTGACAGGGCGGTTTCTGCTGGTCAAGCCCACGTACAAGCCCGGATGGGACCTCCCCGGCGGGATGGCCGAGGCCAATGAGGCGCCGGATCGGGCGGCGGTCCGGGAGCTGGCGGAGGAGCTGGGGCTGGCCGTCGTGCTGCGGGCCTTGCTGGTGGTGGACTGGGTGGCGCCGCACGGCCCCTGGGACGATCAGCTGGCTTTCGTCTTCGACGGCGGAACGGTCGACAGCGGGACGGCTCACGCCCTGCGCCCCCACGACGAGGAGCTGTCCGAGCTCCGATTCGTCCCCTTCGGGGAAGCGCGGAAGCTGCTCCGGCCGCGCCTCGCGCGCCGTTTCGGGGAAGCGGTCGCCGCGCTCGCGGAAGGCCGGCCGAGGTATCTGCGCAGCGGAGATCGCTGAGCGCAGGGCCCGTACGGGCAGAGGGCAAAGAGAAGGGCCCCGGCGCAGGGGGGGTGGCGCCGGGGCCCGGTCTATGAGGTTATGCCCTTTTACGCCGCCGCGTCGAAACCCGTGTCGTGAGCCATCTTCTTCAGCTCCAGCAGAGCGTGCTTCTCGATCTGCCGGATGCGCTCACGCGTGAGGCCGTGCTGCTTGCCGACCTCGGTCAGGGTGCGCTCGCGGCCGTCCTCGATGCCGTAGCGCGCCTTGATGATCGAGGCGGTGCGCTGGTCGAGGCGGCCGATGAGGTCCTCCAGCTCCTCGCTGCGGAGCAGGGCGATCACGGACTGCTCGGGCGAGACGGCGGAGGTGTCCTCCAGGAGGTCTCCGAACTGGGTCTCGCCCTCGTCGTCCACGGACATGTTCAGGCTGACCGGGTCGCGGGCCCAGTCGAGGACGTCGCTGACGCGGGCCGGCGTGGTGTCCAGCTCGGCGGCGATCTCGGTGGGATCGGGGTCGCGGCCGTTCTCCCGGTTGAACTCGCGCTGGACGCGGCGGATCCGGCCGAGCTCCTCCACGAGGTGGACGGGCAGCCGGATCGTGCGCGACTGGTCGGCGATGGACCGGGTGATCGCCTGGCGGATCCACCACGTGGCATACGTGGAGAACTTGAAGCCCTTGGCGTAGTCGAACTTCTCGACCGCGCGCACCAAGCCGGCGTTGCCCTCCTGGATGAGGTCGAGCAGGGGGAGACCGCTGCGCGGGTAACGGCGGGCGACGGCGACGACGAGGCGGAGGTTGGACTTGATGAAGACGTCCTTGGCGCGGGCGCCCTCGGCGGCTATCGCCTCCAGCTCCGCACGGTCGGCGCCCGCCGCTCCGGCCCCCTCGGCGTCGACGGCGCCGTCGAGGAGCTGCTGGGCGTAGACCCCGGCCTCGATGGTCTGGGACAGCTCGACCTCCTTGGCGGCGTCGAGCAGGGGCGTACGCGCGATCTCTTCGAGATACATGCCGACCAGGTCGCGGTCGGCGATTTCCCCGCCAGCGGCGCGAACGCTGCGTGCCCCTTCAGCGCCCTTTGCGGCGGTCTGACGACGGGCGACGGCACGGGTTGCCATGCGTGCTCCCTTGCGATGAGTCGGTCGCGGGACGGATGGGACTCCCCTTGAGGGCGGACCCTGCCACGGGGTGTCCCGTCCGAAGGAAAGAACGACTGGAATCCGGACAGAATTCCCATGGAACGTCTTATTTTTTGTGATCATGCAGTACCCTGTCCGGCCACAGCGCGGGAGAACGCTCCGAAGACCCAGGGAAGCGCAGGTCAGGGCGGTACGGAGGGTGACACCGGGACGGCCGGGAAGCGTGGTCCGCGACCGTCGGCCCTGACGCCCCCGGCACCCGCTCACCCTTCAAGACGACCCGGAAGCGCCCACGGTTGCCCGCCCTCGCGTCCGGGACGCCCGGAAGGCCGGATTCCAGGGCACGGACAGGGCACGAGCAGGGCACGGGAGGGGCGCGGGCGGGGGTGCGGCCGGGGCGTGGCGTGATCGAGTTGCCGCCGCCCGTACGCGGGTGTGCCCTGGTGGGACAAGCGAGCGGTGCGCGCCACCGCCGGCCGCGGAGCCGACACGGGGGTGACGCACAGGCGAGAGGAGCCCGCGATGCCGACGCACTCGATCATGCCCGGCCACCACCGGGGCCACGAAGGCCCCGGCCCGGTCGCCCGCGGCACCCACCTCCCGGCCGAGGGCCACGCGTCACGCCTGTCCTGGGCCGTCCCGGCCACCGGCGGTTTCGTGCTCGGCCTGTACGCGGTCTTCCTGTCGAGCCAGAACGGCTACTCGACGCTCGGTTCCTGGCTGATGGGGATCGTCGTCGCGCTGGTCTCCGCGGGCGCCGGATACGTCCTGATCCGCGAGCGGAAGAAGATGGTCACCGAGGTCCGCGCGATCGCGTACGGGAGCCTCTTCGGCGTCAGCATGGGCTTCCTCTACAGCCTCAGCGGGGACTCGGTGCTGCGCTCCATCGAGATCGGGCTGCTGCTGGGCCTGGGGATGGGCCTCGCCTCGTACTACGTCTTCTACTGGCACGAGCACTGAGGCACGAGCGCCGAGGCACGCGCACCGACCGGTGGTCATGCTCAGCCGAACTGCACCGACCTCTTCGCCAGCCCCATCCAGAAGCCGTCGATCACGGTGCGCTGACGGCCGAGGTCGCCCCCGGCCGCGCCCAGGGTGACGAAGAGCGGCGCGAAGTGCTCCGTGCGCGGGTGGGCCAGCCGGCCCGCCGGGGACTTGTTCTCGAAGTCCAGCAGCGCGTCGACGTCCTGCCCGTCGAGCACCTCGTGCCCCCACGCGTCGAACTCCTCCGACCAGGCGGGCGGCCCCGATCCCGCGTGCCGCAGCGCGGCCAGGTTGTGGGTGAAGAAGCCGCTGCCGACGATCAGCACCCCTTCGTCGCGCAGCGGCGCGAGCTTGCGTCCGATCTCCATCAGCCGCCGCGGGTCGAGCGTGGGCAGCGAGATCTGGAGCACGGGGATGTCCGCCTCGGGGAACATCTCGACCAGCGGGACGTACGCGCCGTGGTCCAGCCCGCGGTCCGGCATGTCCTGTACGGGAGTCCCGGCGCCCCGCAGCGTCCTGCGCACCCGGTCGGCGAGCTCCGGCGCGCCCGGAGCGGCGTAGCGCACGGCGTAGTAGTGCTCGGGGAAGCCCCAGAAGTCGTAGACGAGCGGCACCGTCGTGGTGGCACCGAGGGCGAGCGGCGCCTCTTCCCAGTGGGCCGAGACCATGAGGATCGCGGTCGGCCGCGGCAGCCCGGCGGACCAGGCGGCGAGCTGGCCGGGCCAGAGTTCGTCATCGGCGAGGGGCGGTGCGCCATGGGAGAGGTAGAGCGCTGGCATGCGCTCGCCGGTTGCCTGCATGGTGCCCTCCTGAAGAAATTGCTTGAACTCTCAAGCGATGCTCCAGTTTAGTTCTGTCTTATTTAAACTTCAAGAAGTGGGACTCCGAGGAAACCGGCGGGTGAAACAGTGGATGTCATGACCGATCGACCTGTAGAGGACACACAGGGCGGCACGGCCCGGAGCCTGGACGACGGGCCGCCGCGCTGGCTCAGCGACGAGGAGCAGGCCACCTGGCGGGCGTACATGCACGCCGCCACGCTCCTGGAGGACCATCTCGACCGGCAGCTCCAGCGCGACGCGGGGATGCCGCACGTCTACTACGGGCTGCTGGTCCAGCTCTCCGAGGCGCCGCGCCGCCGGATGCGGATGACCGAGCTCGCCCAGAGCGCCAAGATCACGCGCTCGCGCCTCTCGCACGCCGTCGCCCGCCTGGAGAAGAACGGCTGGGTCCGCCGGGAGGAGTGCCCCTCCGACAAGCGCGGCCAGCTGGCCGTCCTCACGGACGACGGCTTCGCCATGCTGAAGAAGTCCGCGCCGGGCCATGCGGCCGCGGTCCGCGGCGCCATCTTCGACCGGCTCACGCCCGAGCAGGTCGTCCAGCTCGGCGACATCTGCCGCACCATCGCGACCGGCCTCCAGCCGGCCACGGGCGCGGACCTGCCCTGGCTGCGCTGAGCCGCGGCAGCACGTACGGCGAAGGCCCCTGGGAACCGGGCGGTTCCCAGGGGCCTTCGCGTGTTGCGACTCGCGTCAGTGCGCCATCACGGGGACGAAGTCCTCGGCGGTCTCGCCGTCACCGGACTGCGCGGCGGGGCCGCCCTGGTGGCCCGTGTTGATCGCGACGAACGCGATCGCCGCGGACACGGCGAGGATGCCGACCGCCCACCAGATGGCCACGGAGTAGCCGTGCACGCTCGACTGGAGGACGAGCAGCTTCTGCCCCGCGGCGCCCCGGGCGGCCTCGGACAGGTGGGACTTGGCGTACGCGGTGCTGGCGCTCGCGGCAATGGTGTTGAGCAGCGCGGTGCCGATGGCGCCGCCGACCTGCTGCGAGGTGTTCACCATCGCGGAGGCGACACCGGCGTCGCGCGGCTGGATGCCGTGCGTGGCCAGGCTCATGGCGGGCATGAAGGCCGTGCCCATGCCGAGGCCCATCAGCAGCAGGCCGGGCAGGATGCCCGTGGCGTACGAGGTGCCCAGGTCGATCCGGGTGAGCCAGAGCAGGCCCAGGGCGGCGAGCAGGAAGCCCGGGCCCATCAGCCAGCGCGGTGCGACCCGGGTCATCAGGCGCGCGCCGATCTGCGTCGAACCAATGATCATCATGAAGATCATCGGGAGGAAGGCGAGGCCGGTGCTGACCGGGCTGTAGCCGCGGGCGACCTGGAGGTAGTAGGTCAGGAAGAGGAACAGGCCGAACATCGCGATGGCCGCGAGGCCGAGCGAGGCGTAGACGCCACCGCGGTTGCGGTCGGCGAGCACGCGCAGCGGCAGCAGCGGCGACTTCACCTTGGACTCGACCACCAGGAAGGAGGCCAGCAGCACGGCGGCGGCGACGAACAGGCCGACGGTGGCACCGGCGGTCCAGCCGTCGGACTCGGCGCGGGTGAAGCCGTAGACCAGCGAGACCAGGCCGAGGGTGGCCAGGACGACGCCGGGGATGTCCAGCTTCGAGGGGTTGCGGCTGTCGGCGGGCTCGTGGATCACGGCGATCGCACCGGCCGCGGCGACGACGGCGAAGGGGATGTTCACGAAGAACGTCCAGCGCCAGTTGAGGTACTCGGTGAAGACACCGCCGAGGATGAGGCCCACGCCACCACCCGCACCGGCGATCGCACCGAAGACACCGAACGCCTTGGCGCGCTCCTTCGCCTCGGTGAACGTCACGGCGAGCAGCGACAGCGCGGCCGGCGCGAGCAGCGCGCCGAAGACGCCCTGCAGGGCGCGGGCGCCCAGCAGCATGCCGGTATTCATCGCGGCGCCGCCGAACGCGGAGGCGACCGCGAAGCCGATCAGGCCGATGACGAAGGTGCGCTTGCGGCCCCACAGGTCGGCGATCCGGCCGCCGAAGAGCAGCAGGCCGCCGAAGGCGAGCGCGTAGGCCGTGATGACCCACTGCCGGTTGCCGTCCGAGATGCCGAGGTCGGCCTGGGCGGAGGGCAGCGCGATGTTCACGATGGTCGCGTCGAGGACGACCATCAGCTGGGCCAGGGCGATGAATATCAGCGCTTTCCAGCGCCGGGGGTCGGGGGCGGTTGTCTGTGGCATGAATTGCCTACCTCAGTGTTGCGTGGTGCGGGACGGCTGGTGGCGTGGCGCGAGGACGGCCACGAAGTCTGTGGGGCTCACCCGGAGCAGTGTTCGCGGCGCAGCTCCTCCAACGTGGCCGCGGAGCCGGGGAGTTCGGAGCGGGCGGGGTTCATCAGCCCGTCGAGGAAGAGCTGGACGTGCCGGTGCACGAACTGGTCGAAGGTCGAACAGCCCTTGCCCGGAAGGGGCCTGGTCAGCTGGGCGAGGGCGATCATCAGATCCCCGACGGCGACGTCGTCGCGCAGCTGGCCCGACGCGCGGGCCGCGTCCATCAGCGCCTCGATGGCCCGGTCGAGGCGGTCGCTGGCCGCGACGTGGTCCGGGTGCGTCGGGTCGATGCTCTCGGCGAACAGCGTGCACAGCGCCCCGACCCGCTCGTCCGCGGCGGCGTGGGCGAAGCGCCTCAGCGCTTGGAAAGCATCGGGCTCCTCGGCTCTTGCGGACTCCGCCCGGTCCGCGAGGCGGCCGAGGACGAAGAGGGTGACATGGCGGATCAGCTCGGAGCGGTCCGCGAAGTGCCGATACAGCGTGGCATTCCCGACCCCGGCGCGTCGAGCGATTTCATCGAGCGAGCTCTCGTCGCCGTGCTCGACGAGCGCCTCGCGCGCGGCGGCGATGATCCGCTCCCGGTTGCGCAGGGCGTCCGCACGGAGGCGGGGCTGGGGGGTGGCCACGGGTGGCACTCCTTTCTGTGACCGCTGTCACGTTTCCACGAGCTTGCCGTGTGTTCCGACCCGTAAGCGGGGAGCGATTCCCCGTTTCGATCGAACGAAGGCTTAAACGGGGAATCCATCCCCGGTTGTTTCCGTTCCTCGCGTGACCCCGGTCACATTCGCGGTGCCCCCATCTGCCGCAGCCCGAGGAGCGCGCGGGCGCGCGGCGGCACAGGGTGATCACAGAGCGGCCGGACGGCGGGCCGCGCGCCCCGGAGGTGCACCGGCATGAGATCCCTGGCCATCGTGGTCATGGTGCTGACCACGCTCGCCCTCACCGTGCCGCTGCCCGCCCGGGAGGGCTCGGCCGGCGCCGTCGTCACCGCGGGGCCCGCCTCCCGCTCCGCCGCGGCGGGCGGCGGCGACCGCCCGTCCGGCCCCTGCGCGCTCCCCGGCGTCACCGACAACGTCTCCGAGTCCGCGCACACCCCGGCCGGCTTCGCCCGCTCCTACGGCACGGTGCGGGCCGTCACCCTCTTCGTCGACTTCCCCGACGCGACCGCCGGGACCAGCCCGTGGGAGCGCTACGCCGAGTTCTTCCCGGCGGTCGCGGACTTCTACCGGGCCAGCTCGTACGGCCGGCTGGACTACCGCTCGACGCCGGTGCCGCGCTGGATCCGGATGTCGCGCCCGTACGCCACGTACGGCATCACGCGCGGCGCACCCTTCGACAGCGGGAGCGAGAACGGCTATCACGCGATCGCGAAGGAGATCCTCGCCGCCGTCGGCCGGACGGTCGACTTCCGGCAGTTCGACCTCATCAATGTGCTGATCGCCCCCGGCGCCGGGCCGCCCGCCACCCAGGACGTCCGCTCGGTGACCTTCGCGGGCGCCCCCACCGGGCTCACCACCGACGACGGGACCCCGTTCAAAAACGTCTCGTTCATCTGGAGCCGGCAGACCGGCGACAGCCCGTTCCGCGTGCTCAACCACGAGAACAGCCACAGCTTCGGCCTGCCCGACCTCTACTACACGAGCGCCGAGGAGGGCGGCCGGGTGAAGACGCCCGTCGGCCACTGGGACCCGATGGACGAGGACTGGGGGCCGTCCAACGACTTCCTCGCCTGGCACAAGTGGAAGCTGGGCTGGCTGGCCCCGGACCAGGTGCACTGCCTGACGGGCCCCGGCCGGCGCGTCCTGACCCTGACCCCCACCTCGGTGCCCGGCGGCCCCAAGCTGGCCGTCGTCCCGCTCTCCCGCACCCGCGCGATCACCCTGGAGGTCCGCGCGCCCGGCCCCCTGGACCACACGGTCTGCCGCTCCGGCGTGCTCGTCTCGACGGTCGCCACGGACATCGCCTCGGGCGCAGGGCCCGTACGCACCTCCGACGCCACCCCGGGCAGCATCGGCTGCTACGCCGGCGACCTGAACGTCAACGCCCCGCTGAGCGACGCCCCTTACGTCGCCGGGCAGCGCTGCTCGGCGGCGGGGGTGGAGATCGAGGTGCTGAGCGGGCGCGGGTCGGGGACGTGGCGGGTGGCCGTGACGGTGGGCGGGCGCTGACCGGCCCTCAGGCGTCCCGCCAGTGCCTGCGCCCCAGGCTGATGAGCCTCAACTGCCGCCGCGCGGTGTCCGCGATGCGCCGCTCCTCCTCCGGGGGTGCCTCCAGGAAGGCGGACGCGGTCATCACCAGGTGGTCGACGTACAGCCCGGCGAGCATCCGCACGTCCTCGGCGCTCCACCCGTCGGAGACCTCCTGCGTGGCGAGCGCCTCCGCGACCTCGTCCCCGAACCGGGCGAGCTCCGCCGCGATGGCCTCGCGCACGGCCCGTACGCCGCCGTGCCGTTCGCGCGCGACGAACCGCACGTGCGCCGGGTGCAGCCGTACGTGCGCGGCCACCACCTCGACGCTGCGGTCGATGACCTCCTCGGCGTCCGCCTGCTCGCCCAGGACCGCGCGGATCATCACGTGCAGACTGCCGAGCGACTCCTCGACCAGGGCCACGCCGAGGTCGGCGATGTCCCGGAAGTGCCGGTAGAAGGCGGCGGGTGCCACCCCCACGACCCGGGTGACCTCGCGCAGCCCGAGGCTGCTCAGGCTCTGCTCCTCCAGCAGGCCGAGACCCGCCTCCAGGAGGGCCTGCCGGGTCTTCTGCTTCTGGGCCTGGCGGACGCCGAGGGTGTTGCTGCTCATGGAGTTCAGTTAACAACTGTTTGCCGGATGGCGCCAGGCGCGGTACGCTCCCTTCAGTGAACAGTTGTCATCCCAACTGTTCACCCAACGCTTGAGGAAGGACCGGAAATGATCTTCCTGATAGCGGCCGTCCTCCTCCTGGGAGTCCTGGTGGGCGCCGCGGCACACACCCCGCTCCCCCTGCTGCTCCCGGCGGCGGGCGCCATCGCCGCCTGGCTGCTGGTCTTCGCGGTCCGCGAACGGACGAGGGAGCGCTGACGATGACGACGACCCTGACCACCCGGCACCGCCCGACTGCACCGGCCGCGCCGGCCTCGCACAACTCCCCCGCCCCGCGCCCTCCCCGCAGCCGGCCGGACACCATGGCCGTCTGGTCCTTCGTCCTGGGCCTGCTGGGGCTGCTCATCTTCAACCTGGTCCTGGGCCCGATCGCCCTGACCCTCGCGACCCTGGCCCTGACCCGCGGCACGACCCGCAAGGGCCGCGCGACGCTCGGCCTCGCGCTGGGGGCGGCGGACCTGATCGTCATCGCGACGCTGATGGCGACGGACCACACGATCTCCTGGGCCGCGACCACCTGACCCCGGCCCCGATCTCCGAGTGGCCCCAATGCGCCTCCGGCGCAAAGGCATTCCACGCAATGCCCCCATGAATTACAGGCATCCGGGTGGCCATGTCCGCTTACGGACAAGGCCAGTTCACGGAATCGGCTCCGGCGAAGCGGGGGCGTGGCGGCGGCCCGGGGCTCCGGTTTCAGAGCAGGTCGGATATCCAGCCGCGGGAAATCGCCAGGGCCCCTGCCTGAAATCGGCTGCGCGCTCCCAAACGCGCCATGACATCCGCGGTGATCCTTCTGCTGGTGCGCACGGAAACACCGAGCTTCCGGGCCACGACCTCGTCCGTATGCCCCTGCGCGAGAAGCTCGAGAACGGCGCGCTCCTGGCCGCTGAGACCGTCCTCGTCGCGCCGCTGGTCCGCGTGGAGCGGGGTGGCGTGCGTCCAGGTCTGGTCGAAGAGCGCCTGCAGCGCCGCCACCGTTCCGGTGCAGTGCAGCAGGACCGCCGTGGGCTCGGACGCCTCCGGGTCCACGGGCACGAGCGCGGCACGGCGGTCGTAGATGGCCAGGGGGGTGGGGAGGTGGGGCACGGTGCGCACCTGGCCGCCCCGACCCGCCAGTCCACGGACGCGGGCGAGCGCGGACGTGCTGTTGCGGATGCTCTCCAGACAGATGTGGAACACGCTCACGCCCCGGTCGAGGGCGTCGATGTGCAGCGGGGTCAGGGCCTTCAGATACCGCGTGGCCGGGGTGGAGCCGGGCGAGAACACCGCGATCTCCGTCTCGCAGGCGTGCGTCAGCTCCTCGATACAGCTGTGGATGGCGTCCACACCCTCCAGGCGGCGGGCGTCCTCGTGGCTGGCGGGGCTGCGGGATTCCCCGTACTCGGTGACCAGCCGGGCGACGGCCAGCCTGCTCGCCACGAACCGCTGCTGCTGCCTGAGCAGTTCGGCCTCCTGCTGGCTCAGCAGCCGGCCGAGCGCCACCTCGGGGCTGACCAGCCGCCGCCCCGGACCGTCCTCGGAAGGCCGGATCAGGGAAAGCCGGCCCAGCCCGTCGAGCGCGCCGGTGACGCGCTCCGTGGACCAGCCGAGCTCGGTCGCCAACTCCTTGGCGCTCGCGTGCGGATTCTTGACCATCGCCTGATAGACCGTCTCACTGTCCGGACTCAATCCGAGCTGAGCAAGCACCGTTCATCTCTCCGCGAGGATCTTTTGCAGCGGCGGTGAGAACCGCCTCGTGCACTGTTCGATGTAGAGGTCAATGAACTTTCTATCATTGCGAATGGTTGACCGATCTTGATCGAGAGCGCGAATCCCCTCCGGTAAATTCCCCGCGGATCCGTCCGGTATCGGGGACGCGGTCAGCTGGCAGCCATCTGCCAGGGCAGCGTGCTGACACCGGAGAGCGCTGACAGAGCTCAACCGGTCGGCAAGACTTGCCCTGTCGGACCTTCCGGAGCCCTGCTCCGGGCGGAGGCCGCGGCCGGGGGGAAAACCGGGGACCGCGGATCCGCGCGTGCCGCGCCGTTCGCGCGGCACGCCGTCCGCACAGGGGGAGAAGCACCCGGGAGACCGGGCGGCTTCTGGCATGTCCGGGGGGACAACGTGAGATTCCAGGTTCTGGGGCCGGTCGAGGCATGGCGCGATCAGACGCAGGTCGCCCTCGGCGGCCCCAAGCTGCGTACCGCCTTCGCCGCGCTGCTCCTCGCGCGGGGCCGCGTGGTCACCGACTCCCGGCTCACGGCGCTGTTATGGGAGGAGCCCCCCGCCACCTGCGCCGCCCAGATCCACACGTACATGTCCCGGCTGCGGCACCTGATCGGTCCGTACGCCGAGGTCGTCCGGCAGCGCCCCGGCTATCTGCTCCGGCTGCCGTCCGCCGGGGCGGCCGCCGGCGGACCCGGCGAGGAGCCGGCACCCCGGGTGTCCGTGGACCTGCTGGAGTTCGAACGCCTGACGGCGCACGGGCGGCGGGCGGCCGCCGACGGCGACCTCGACGCGGCCGCGAATTCTCTGCACGCCGCGCTCGCGACCTGGTCCGGCCCCGTACTGGGCGGGGTCACGGCCTCGTTGGCGGAAGGAGAGCGTCCGCATCTTGAGGAGACCCGGCTCACCGTGCTCGAGGAGCGCGTGGACGCCGACCTCGCCCTCGGCCGCCATGCCGCCCTGGTCACCGAGCTCATGGCGCTGAACTCCACCTATCCCCTGCGGGAGCGGCTGCGCGGCCAGTTGATGACCGCCCTCTACCGCTGCGACCGGCAGGCCGACGCGCTCTCCGTCTATCAGGACGGCCGGCGCGTGCTGGCCGAGGAACTGGGCATCGACCCCGGCCCGACGCTGCGCAACCTCCACCAGTCGATCCTGCGGGGCGACCTGCCGCCCGTGGCCCCGCCGAGGTCCGCCACGTCGACGCTGACCCTCGTGCCGCCCGCCGCGGCCCCGGCCCCGGTGGCCGCCCCGCTCCCGGCCGCCCCCGCCGACTTCACCGGGCGGGGGGAACACGTCCTGCGGCTGCGCAACCTCCTGGCCGCGGCGGGCCGCCGCGGCGATCAGCCCGCCGTGGGCGCCGTCGTCGGCATGGCAGGCGTCGGGAAGACCGCGCTGGCCCTGCACGTCGCCCGCCTCCTCGCGGAGGAGTACCCCGACGGGCAGATCCACGTGGACATGCGGGGCAGCTCCGCGCGCCCCCGCACGCCCCACGAGGCCATGACCGAGGTGCTCCGCCTCCTCTGCGGGGACTCCGGCGGCGGACTGCCCGCCGGCGGCGACGGGTTCGACGCGCTCTACCGCGGCGTCCTGCTCGACCGGCGCGCCCTGATCGTCCTCGACGACGTCGCCGACGAACGGCAGGTGCGCCCGCTGCTGCCCGGCATGGCCGGCTGCGGCGCGCTGCTGACCAGCCGGTCCCGGCTCTCCGCCCTGGCCGGGGTGCGCCCCCTGGTGCTCGCGCCCTTCGCCCCGGGCGAGGCGTACGACCTGCTGCGCGGCATCGCCGGTGCGGAGCGGCTGGCGGCCGAGCCGCAGGCCGCCGACGCCATCGTCGAGGCGTGCGGTCACCTGCCGCTCGCCGTGCGCATCGCCGGTTCGCGCCTCGTCGCCCGGCCGCACTGGCCGCTCGCGCGGCTCGCCGAGCGCCTGGCCGAACCGCACCGGCGCATGGACGAACTCCAGGTCGCCGACCTCGCGTTGCGCGACGCGCTGGCCTCCGGCTACGACCGGCTGCGCCCCTCGGCCCAGCGGGCGCTGCGCCTGCTGTCCCTGCTGGACTCGCCGCACTTCTGCGTCTGGACGGCCGCGCTGCTGCTCGACCTGCCGCTGGGCACCGCCCACGACCTGGTCGAACTCCTGGTGGACGCCCACATGGTGGAGCCCGTGGAGGAGGGCGGCCGCGGCCGCCCCATGTACCGGCTGTCCGGCCTCGTCCGCTCGTATCTGGCCGAGCGGGCGGGGACGGACGGCTCGGCCCGCGAGCGGAGAGCCGCGCTGGAGCGGGTCAACGGACACGCGCACGACCGCCCTGTGTGGGAAGCGAGCGCCTAGCCGACGAGGCGCGCCCCGGACGCGCCCGGCATGCCGGGCGCCCCTCCGGAGGCGATGCGCCTTCGCCGGACCCGCCCGTCCGAGGCGGCTGTCCGGCCGCGAGAGGCACCGGACAGCCGTGCCGCGCGACCACCCGACCGATCGACCACCATGAGAAGGACACCCCCTGATGAGCGGCCCTCTCGGCCCCCTCGTCCTCGTCGAGGACGGACTGCTCCCCGCGGCCGTGGACGGACTCGGCCCCGAGTGCCGGGTACGGACCTGGCACCCGGCCGCACCCGGCGACCGCACCGCGCTCCGGGCCGACCTGGCCGAGGCCGAGGCGCTGATTGCCGGGCCGGGCACGCCCGTCGGCGCCGAACTGATCGACGCAGCGCCCCGGTTGCGGGTCGTCGCCGTGGCGGACGCGGGCGCGGCGGGCGTCGATCTGGCGGCCGCGACCCGGTCCGGGGTCGCCGTGGTCACGTCCCCGGCGCCCGCCGCCACGGTCGCGCACTCCACGGCGGCACTGCTGCTGGCGCGCGCGGGCTCCGGGAACGGCGGCCGCACCACAGGGGTGGACCTCACGGGCAGGGTGCTCGGCGTCGTCGGCCGCGGGGCCGTCGGCCGGCGCGTCGCGGAACTGATGTCGGCGTTCGGCATGAACGTCCTGACATACGAGCCCGGTGCCGGTGCGGAGCAGGCCGGGGCGGCCGCACAGGACCGTGTTGTCGCGATGGAGCTCGGCGAGCTGGTGCGGCGTTCCGACTACGTCACCGTCCACCTGGGACCCACCGCGCACTCCGTCGGTCTGCTCGGCGACGAGGCGCTGAGGCGGCTGCGGGCCGCCGTCGCGCCCGGGGTGGAGTCGCCCGGTTCCACCGGCCTGCTCGACTCCCTCCTCGACTCCCTGGCGGACCCGAGTGCAGAGAGTGTGAGCCTGCGTCACATCCAGCCCGCCGCCGTGGAGTTCGCCGCTCTGGCCGTGCGGTGCGCGCTTCGCGGTGAGCCCGCGCCCGGGGCGGTCAACATTCCCGCCGGCAGCGTGCCGCCCGCGGTCTCCTCCCGGCTTCCTGCCGTGCGGCGGCTCGGGCAGTTCGCCGGCGCCCTGACCGGTGCCGGTGTCCGGAGCCTGGGGACGGAGTTCCACGGCCCGGGCGGCGAGGAGAGCGCCGCCGCGGCCGAACTCGCCGCGCTCGCCGGGCTGCTGACCGCGGCCGGGGGTCCGTACCCCTCCTACGTCGAGGTGGCGGAGCGGGCCCGCCGCCGCGGCATCGCGAGCAGCGCGACCGCCCGGCCCGCCCCGGAACCCGCCGTCCACGTGCGGCTGACCTGTGGCGACGCCGACGGCGGCACGATCCGGCTGGCCGCCGCGCTCCACGGCCCGGGGCGGCCGGCCCGGCTCACGGAGGTGTCGGGCACCCCGGTCGATCTCGCGCTCGGGGACCGCCTGCTGGCCCTGCGCCACCACGACCGGCCCGGCATCCTCGCGGCCGCCGCCGGAGCGCTCGCCGCCGCCGGGCTGGACATCGACTGCGCACAGGCGGTGCCGGTGCGGCCGCGAGGTGACGCCCTGGTGCTGCTGACCGTCAGCGGGCCCGTCGGGCCCGCGCTGCTCGCCGACGTCGTGCGCGCCACCGGCGCCCGCGCGGGGTGGGCGGCCGCCGACGGCACGGAGGTCGCCCCCGGCTGACGGCACGACAGGAACAGGGGCGGACGCACGCGAGCCGGACAGGCCGCGGTCCGCCGACAGCACGGACCACACGGAAACGGGGGACCACAGACATGCGCGGCAATGTGGTGGAGATCATCGCCGGACACGCGAGGGATTTACCGGAGCGCACGGCGGTCGCCGTCGCGGGATGTGACGGACGGGCGCCGGACGACGCCTCCCTCACCTTCGCCGAGCTCGACCGGGCGGCCCGCGGCCGGGCGGTCTGGCTCCGGCAGCGCTGTACGACGGGAGCGCGGATCCTGCTCCTGTACCCGACGGGGCTGGAGTTCGTGAAGAGCCTCCTGGGCTGCATGTACGCGGGCATGGTGCCCGTGCCCGCGCCGCTGCCCGTCGGCCGGCGCCACCATCTGGCCCAGGCCACGGGGATCGCGCTGGACGCCGACGCCCAGGTGGCGCTCACCGACAGCGCCCACCTGGGGGCGGTCGCCGCCTGGGCCGACCAGCAGGGCCTCGCCCGGATGCTGTGCGCGGCCACGGACGTCGTCGCCGGCGGCCCGCCGGACAGCTGGGTGCCTCCCCTGATCAGCAGGGAGCCCTTCGCCCTGCTCCAGTACACCTGGGGCGCGGCGTCGGAGCCCAAGGGCGTGATGATCGGGCACGACAACCTCCTGCACGGTCTGGACGCGCTGGGCCGGAACCTGGGCCTGGGCCCGGACAGCGTCTTCGCGGGCCGGCTGCTGAAGCACAGCGGCCCCGCGCTGGTGGGCCTGGTGCTCGGCCCGCTCGTGCTGGGCGCCACGGCCGTGCTGATGCCGTCGGTGGCCTGCACCGACGACCCGTACCCATGGCTCCGGCTGATGAGCCGGTGGCGCGCGGACGTCGGGGCCGCGCCGGGCTTCGCGTACGACCTGGCCGCCCGGAGGGTGACGGCGGAGCAGGCCGCGGAGCTCGACCTCTCGGGATGGCGGCACGCCTTCACGGCGGGCACCACGGTCTCGGCCGAGGGCATGGCCGCGTTCACCGAACGGTTCGCCGCGGCGGGCTTCCGGCCCGCGGCCTGGCGCGTGGGCTACTGCCCGCCGGAGACGAGCGGCTCCCCCGTGACGTCCCCTCCCCAGGCGCCTCCGACGGTGCTGCACGCCGACGCACCGGCCCTGGAGAACGACGTCCTGACCCCACAGGCCCCGGACGGCACCGGTCCGCGGCTGATCAGCCGGGGCACGCCGCTGGAGACCGACGTCCGGGTGGTGTGCCCGGATACGGGGCGGGTGCTGCCCGAGGGGCGGATCGGTGAGATCTGGCTGCGCGGCCGCAGCGTGGGCCGCGGCTACTGGGACAAGCAGGACGAGACCGTACGGACGTTCCGCGCCGTCACCGAGGACGGCGACGGCGGCTATCTGCGCACCGGGGACATCGGCGGCCTGTTCGACGGCGAGCTCTACGTCACCGGCCGGCTCAACGACGTCCTGGTCGTCCAGGGCCGCCGGCTGTACGCGCCGCACCTGGAGCAGCGGATAGCGACGCTCGACGAGGGGTTCTCCGGGCTGCGCGGCAGCGTGTTCACCGTCGGCGCCGCCGACGGTGAGGTCGTCGTCGTGCAGGAGTACGGCGCCGGCACGGCGGCTCCGGCCGACCTCGAACGGCTCGCGGCCACGGTCCGCGGCGCGCTCGCGGCCTCCCACGGCGTGCACGTCGGCGGCATCGTCTTCGGCCGCCCCGGGCAGGTCCCCCGGTCGTTCGACGGCAAGCCGCTGCGCGCCTTCACCAGGGAGCTGTTCGTCGCCGACGCCCTCGACCCGCTCTACGAAGACCTCCACTCCGGACTCCGCCGCAGATACCGGCCCCGCCCCGGGACCGGCGCCGTCCACAAGACCCATCAGTGACTCCGGGCCCCCACGGGGCCCGGAGGCGAAAGAGAAAGAGGGAAGACCGTCCATGGGGACATACAGCACCCGGACAGGTTCGGGGGGTGGGCCCGTGCTGGCCCACGCCGTACGCCTGGACTCCGTCAGCAAGGTCTACGGACGCAACGGGCGGGGAGTGCACGCGCTCGACAACGTCACCGCCGCCATACCGCGCGGCACGTTCACCGCCGTCATGGGCCCGTCGGGCTCCGGCAAGAGCACGTTCCTGCACTGCGCCGCCGGCCTGGACACCCCGACGTCGGGGTCCGCCTGGATCGGCGACACCGAGCTCAGCGGGATGAACGAGACGGAGCTGACCCATCTGCGGCGGCAGCGCATCGGGTTCGTCTTCCAGTCGTTCAACCTCGTCCCGGCGCTCACCGTGCGGCAGAACGTGACCCTGCCGCTGCGACTGGCCAAGGCGCGCCAGGACCGCCGGTGGCTGGAGGAGATCCTCCAGCGGGTGGGCCTCGCCGGGCGCGCGGACCACCGGCCGGCGCAGCTCTCCGGCGGTCAGCAGCAGCGCGTCGCCATCGCCCGCGCCCTGATCACCCGGCCCGATGTGATCTTCGGTGACGAGCCGACCGGTGCCCTGGACACGGTCACGGCGAAGGAGATCCTCGGCCTGCTGCGCTCCTGCGTGGACGAGACGGGCCAGACCGTCGTCATGGTCACCCACGACCCGGTCGCCGCCTCCTACGCCGACACGGTGCTCTATCTCGCGGACGGCCGGATCGTGGACCGGATGGACGCGCCGACCGCCGAGCGCGTCGCCGAGCGGATGACCTCGCTGGGAGCGTGGGCCTGATGCTGCGCTACGCGCTGCAGACACTGCGCAGCCGCAAGGGCGGGTTCGTCGGCGCCTTCGTCGCCCTGCTGTGCGCGGCCGCCCTGGTGACGGCCTGCGGGGTGATCCTGGAGACCGGCCTGCGCGGCACCATCAAGCCCGAGCGGTACGCGGCCACGCCCGTCGTCGTCGGTGGCGACCAGGACGTGCACAAGGTCACCGTGAAGGAGAAGAAGGGCAAGAAGAAGGTCAAGAAGAAGGCCAAGCCGCTGGCCGAGCGGGTGTGGGTGGCCGAGGACCTGGTCGGCAGGGTCGCGCGGGTACCCGGGGTGAAGGCCGCGATCGGCGAACTCACCTTCCCCGCGAACGCCGTGACCTCCGACGGCCGGATCCTGAAGGGGACGGACGGCAAGGCGAGCTACGGCCACGCCTGGGAGTCCGCCGCGCTCACCCCCTTCGCCCTCGCCGAGGGCCGGGCCCCGCAGGGGGCCGGGGAGGTCGTCCTCGACCGCGAGCTGGCCCGGCGGGCCGGGGTCCGGGTCGGCGACCGCCTCTCCGTGCAGGCCACGGACGCCCCGGCCGGCTACACCGTGGTCGGTGTCGCGGCGCCCTCCGGCGGCGACCTGAAGCAGCAGAGCTCGCTCTTCTTCTCCACGGCGGAGGCCAGGCGGCTGGCCGGGCGGCCGGGCCAGGTCGCCGCGATCGGCGTGCTGACCCGGGACGGGGCGGACACGGGCGCCGTCGTCAAGGACGTCGAGGCCGCGCTGGCGGACACGACCGCGAAGGTGCACTCCGGTGACGACCGCGGCCCGGCCGAGTTCTGGGACGCGTCCAAGGCCCGCACCAAGCTGGTCAGCATGGGCGGCGCCATCGGCGGTACGTCCCTGCTCGTCGCGATCCTCGTGGTCGTCGGCACCTTCGCCCTGCTGATCCAGCAGCGCTACCGCGAGCTGGCCCTGCTGCGCGCCATCGCGGCCACGCCGCGGCAGGTGCGCCAACTGCTCGGCCGGGAGGCCCTGATCGTGGGTCTGGTGGCGGGCGCCCTGGGCTCGGTCGCCGGGCTGCCGCTCGCGTACTGGCTGCGGGAGAAGTTCGTCGAGTTCGGCACCATCCCGGACTCGCTGCAACTCGCGCTGAGCCCCTTCCCGATGTTCGCTGCCGTCGCCGCCGCACTGTTCGGGGCCTGGGCGTCCGCCCGGCTGTCGGCGCGCCGCGCGTCCCGGATCCGCCCCGCCGAGGCGCTCTCGGAAGCGGCGATGGAGACCCGGATCACCACGCCCGGCAAGCTGGTGGCGGGCCTGGCCGTGCTCGCCGCGGGCATCGTCCTGCTGGTCGTGCTGAGCGCGCTGAAGACCGAACCGGCGTCGACGCCGGTGACGTTCCTGACCGTGGTGGTCCTGGCGGTCGCGGTGTCCGTGCTGGGCCCGGTGCTCGCGCGCGGCGCCGTGGCGCTGCTGAGCGTTCCGCTGCGGCTGTCGTACGTCGGCGGCTACCTCGCGGCGGCCAACGCGCGGGCCAACGCCAAGCGGCTGGCGGCGGTCGTCACGCCCCTCACGCTGCTGATCGGCATGGCCTGCACGGTGATCTTCACCCAGACCACGGTCGACAACGCGGCCCGTACCCAGGCCGAGGCGGGCAACCGCGCCGACTGGGTGCTGGCGTCGTCCGGGCCCGGTGTGCCGGGGGCCGCGGCGCGGGCCGTGCGGGACGTCCCGGGGGTCACTGCGGCCACGGAGGTCGTACGCACGACCGTGCGCGTGGGGCTCGACAAGTACCCGGCGCAGGGCGTGACCCCGGCCGGGCTCACCCGCACCTGGGACCCCGGTGTGAGCGCCGGCTCGCTGGACGGCTTCGACGACCGCAGCGTGGCCGTGAGCGAGATCGCCGCGGACAACCTGGGCCTGAAGCCCGGCAGCACCCTGAAGGTGACGCTCGGCGACGGCACCCCCGAGCGGCTGAACGTGGTCGCGGTCTACGAACGCGGGCTGGGCTTCGGTGATCTGACGATGTCCCACACCCTGGTGTCCCGCCACGTCGACAACCCGCTCGGCTCCGCCGTGCTCGTCAAGACGGACGGGCCGGCCGCGGGCACCGACGGCCGCCAGGCGCTGTCCGCCGCGGTCAAGGGCTTCCCCGGGGTGAAGGTGCTGGACCGGGGCGAGGCCGACAACCTGCAGGGTGACGCGCAGCAGGCCAACGCCGAGGTCAAGTACGTGGCGATGGGCCTGATCATCGCGTTCACGGCGATCGCGGCGGTCAACACGCTCGCGGTGTCCACCGCCGACCGGGCCCGCGAGTTCGCGCTGCTGCGGCTGGTGGGCACGACCCGGCGCCAGGTGCGGCTGATGCTGCGGCTGGAGTCCCTGACGGTCGTGGTGATCTCGACGGTCCTGGGCACGGCGGTCGCGCTGGCCACGCTCACCGCGTTCAGCGTCGGCATGACGGGCGCGGCGGCACCCTCGCTGGAGCCGGTCACGTATCTGCTGATCGTCGCGCTGGCGGGTCTCCTGGCCCTGGGGGCGACGCTGATCCCGGGGCGGGTCGCGCTGGGCGGCCGGCCGGCGGACGCGATCGGGATGAAGCAGTAGCCCACGGCGGAACAGACAGGTGAAAGGGGCGGGACCGGTTCTCCGGTCCCACCCCTTTCACCTGTCCCGGTCGGCTAGACCCCTACGGGAGTGCGCAGTTCCGGGTCGGGCAGGCGCTCCGCGCCGTGACCGTCGTGGCCGTCGCCGCCACGGCGGCGCAGCAGGGCGCTGACGGCCGGGGCGGTCATCGCGGTGGTCGCGAGGGCCATCAGAACGAGCATGGTGAACAGTTCCGGGCCGATGAGGCCGAGGTCCAGTCCGATGTTGATGACGACCAGTTCGGTCACGCCGCGGCAGTTCATCAGGGCGCCCAGGGACAGCGCGTCGCGCGGCCCCTGGCCGGACAGGCGGGCGGCGGCCGTGCTGCCGCCCCACTTGCCGAGGACCGCGGCGGCCAGCACCGCGCCGCACCAGAGCCAGGCGGAGGCGTCGGCGCCCAGCACACCGAAGTCGGCGCGCAGCCCGGTGTGGACGAAGAACAGGGGCAGCAGGAGGGGCACCGCCACCGAGTGCAGGCGCTCCGCGGCGCGCTCGACCTCGATGGAGCCGCGGGGAGTCACGACGCCGAAGAGGAAGGCGCCGAAGACGGCGTGCACACCGATGCGGTCGGTGACGAGGGCGGCGAGGCACAGGCCCGCGAACAGCGCGATCAGGACGCCGGGTCCGCGCGGGGCACCGCGCCGTGCCGCGCGGGCGGCCAGGCGGGCGAGCAGCGGGCGGACCACGGTCAGCATCAGGGCCGCGAAGCCGACGGTGAGCAGGGCCGTCCACAGGGCGTCCAGCGGCGAGCCGCTCTGCCCCACGGCCACGACCAGGGCCAGCAGGCACCACGCGGTCACGTCGTCGACCGCCGCGCAGGCCAGCGCGAGGGTGCCCAGGCGGGTGCCGGTCAGGCCCTTGTCGGCGAGGATGCGAGCGAGCACAGGGAAGGCCGTGATGCTCATGGACACGGCCAGGAACAGGGCGAACGGCAGGTAGGCGACGCCGTCCGGGGCGAGGGAGGGGTACATGCCGAGCGCCAGCAGGGCCCCGCACAGCAGCGGGACGACCATGCCGGCCTGGCTGACGGCGACGGCGGTACGGCCGCTGCCGCGCAGCGCCTTGAGGTCGAGTTCCAGCCCCACCAGGAACATGAAGGACAGCAGGCCGAGTTGGCCGAGGATGTCGGTGCAGGGCGCCAGTTGCGCCGGGAACAGCCAGCTCTGGGCCTGGGGGCAGACGGCCCCGAGGAGGGTCGGGCCGAGCAGGACGCCGACGGCGATCTCGCCGACGACGGGCGGCTGGCCGATCCTGCGGCACAGGGCCGCGCCCGCACGGCAGGCGAGCAGGACGACGGGCAGGGCGAGCAGCAGTCGGGGCAGGGCCCCGCCCGTGTGCCCGGCGGCCGCGGACACGGCGGCGGCCGGGGCCTCGTACAGCGCGGAGCCCAGCCGCAGGACGCCCAGCAGGAGAGCGAGCGGCAGCAGGACGAGCGCCACGGTGATCGGCGTCGCCAGCCGGGGGCGCGGCCGCGGCGTGGCGGCGGGCGGAGGGGTCGGTCGGTCAGCGGTGCCCATCGGGCGCTTCCCCGTTCTGCCCGCCGGTGGTCGCGGACCAGCTCGCGTACGTACGCAGTCCGTACAGCAGCGGCGCGGGCGCGGCGGTGTGCTCGGTGATGTGGTGGACCTCGGCGAACAGGGCCGTGTGGTCGCCGAATTCGACGGTGCGGACGACGGTGCAGTCGGCGGTGGCGTGGGCGTCGGCGTGGAGGTGCGGGCCGCCCCGGACGGCTGCGGGAACGCTCCACGCGGTGCGCTCGAAGCGGTCCGGCGCACCGGAGCCGAAGAGGGTGGAGGTGGCGCGGCCGCCGTCGTGCAGGAGGTTGAGCGAGAAGCCGCCGGACTCGCGTACGGCGCCCAGGGTGGCGCTCGCGGTGCGCAGGCAGACCATCAGCGTGGCCGGGTGGAGGGCGACGCTGCACAGCGAGGTGCAGGTCATGCCCTGCGGCCGGCCGGCCGCGTCGAAGGTGGTGAGCACGGCGACACCGGTCGGGAAGGCGGCCATGAAGGGCCGGAGGTCCGCGCCGGAGGCGGTGGTCGCGGACGGCAGGGAGGGCGCGGAGAGTGTGGCCTGGCGGGGCATGACGGGTCTCCCATCGGGTGGGAATGCTGCTCGGACGGTTCTCGGGTAGGCGAAAAGCCCGGAAGGCCGGACGGGGGCGTCGGCCTTCCGGGCCGTGTGCGGGGCGGTGGTACCGCTGTGCGCTACTGGTCCCTGCCGTGCAGGTGACGCAGGTACTCGTAGGTGCTGGGCAGCGTCTCCAGGAGGTGCCGCTGCTCCTCCTTGACCTTGTCGAAGAGCGGCTCGGCGCCGGCGATGGACTCCGGCCGGTGGGTCAGCGCGGGCAGCGGGGCCTCCGGGAGGAGGCCGAGGCCGGCGAAGATGCAGTAGTAGCTGCCGTTGGTCCAGAAGTTGCGGAACTCGGCCTCGAAGTTGCCGTAGTAGGTGCTCTCGTCGGTGATGGGCACGTTGATCGGCAGGCCGGCACGGTAGGCGGCGATCTTCTCCTGGATGTTGTCCGGGAGGGTGAGCTCCTTGTTGGCCTTCCAGAACGGCGAGTCGTTGCGGGGCGCGTAGTAGAAGTGCGCCTGGATGAAGTCGCGGGTGTCGTCGAACATCACCTCGATCTCGCGGTTGAAGCTGTCGGCCAGCGCCTGGTTGAAGGTGCGGTCCGGGAAGTGCTTGGCGAGCTGGTGGATCGCGGCGGTGATGAAGTAGATGCCGGTCGACTCCAGCGGCTCCAGGAAGCAGGAGGAGAGGCCGATGCTGACGACGTTCTTCACCCAGGCGCGGCGGTTGCGGCCGACGCGGAAGCGGACGTGGTTGAACTTGGTCTCCGCCGGGTCCAGGCCCCACAGTTCGCAGAGCTCTTCGGTGGCCTCCTCCTGCGTGGTGAACTTGCTGGAGTAGACGTAGCCGGTGCCGAAGCGGTCGAGCATCGGGATCTTCCAGGTCCAGCCGGAGGACATGGCGATCGCGGAGGTGTAGGGCTCGATGCCCTCGGCCTCGTCGTCGTGCGGGACGGCGGTGGCGACCGCGCTGTCGCAGAGCAGGTGGTCGCTCATGTCGATGAACGGCTCTTCCATCGCCTTGTTGATCAGCAGGCCGCGGAAGCCGGAGCAGTCGACGAAGAGGTCGGCCTCCAGGACGCGGCCGCTCTTGGTGCGCAGCGCGGTGACGAAGCCGTCGTCGTTCTGGTCCACGCCGGTCATCTCGTCCTGCACGTGGTGGACGCCCTGCTTCTCGGTGGCGAAGCGGCGCAGGAAGTCGGCGACGAGCTGGGCGTCGAAGTGCCAGGCGTAGCGCGTGGAGTGGGTGCCGTCCATCCAGCGCGGGGACTTCTTGGCGTCCATGACCGGGGGCTCGCGGAAGCAGGCGTAGTCGAAGGGCTCGTCGGTGCGGCCTTCGTGCAGCCGGTTGTACCAGTAGTGCGAAAGCGGCAGCCGGTCGTGGTCGGGCAGCAGGCCGAAGGGGTGGTAGAAGTGGTCCTCGCCGCCACCGGGCAGCTCGCGGGAACCGGCCTCGCCGCGGCCCTCCGTACGCCAGTTGACGAACTTGACGGCCATCTTGAAGCTGGCGTTGCACTCGCGCATCCACTCGTCCTCGGCGATGCCGAGGTAGTCGAAGAAGGCGCGCTGCAGGTTGGGCACGGTGGCCTCGCCGACGCCGATGCGCGGGATGGAGGGGGCCTCCAGCACGGTGATGTCCACGGTGCCGTGCAGGGCCTTGCCGAGGTAGGCGGCGGTCATCCAGCCGGCGGTGCCGCCACCGAGGATGACGACGTTCTTGATGCGGTTGTCCACGGGAAGTCCTTGTTCTCGTCCGGTCCGGATCCGGCCGGGTGCGGTCTGAGGTCGAAGTCGGTGGTGCCGGTGCCGGGTCAGTCCAGGACGCTGCCGCCGGCACGCCGGCCGGCCCGGGTGCGGCGGTTGTCGAGCGAGGCGTAGACGCGGTGCAGCCAGCGGTCGGTGCCGTCGTAGCGCGGGGTGAAGGAGGTACGGCCGTGCACGGCGAGGCGGTTGTCGACGACGGCCAGGTCGCCCGCGGCGAGGGCGAGGGCGTGGGTGGTGCCGTCGAAGGCGGAGCGGAGCTCCTCCAGGGCGACGCGGCCCTCGTCGTCCAGGGCGTGGGTGGCGGCGAAGTCGACGAGGACGTCCGGGTCCTCGGGCGCGCCGGTCAGCACGGAGTGTTCGGGGGTGACGCCGCCACCGCCGAAGGACGGCGGGGCCTCGGTCAGGAAGCGCTCCTCGGCCAGCACCCGGCGGGCGCCCTCGGACAGCAGCGGCAGGGCACGGCGGATGGACGCGGTGCACAGGCGGGCGTCGCCGGTGGGGTCCTCGCGGACGCACAACAGGCCCACGTAGTCGGGGCGGTTGGGGTGGAAGGCGTTCTCGACGTGCATCTGCAGCCGGACCGAGCCCGCGTTGCTCTGCTGCCGCTCCCGGCCGGGCACCGGGACCACGTTCTGGACGAGGGCGCCGGTCTTCTCGCTGCGGTAGGCGATCACCTCGCCGAGCTGGATCATGGCGGCCGTGACGGCGGCGGCGGGGAGCGTGACGGCGCGCTCGACGGAGCCCGCCGTGGTCGGTGTGGCCGGCAGGGCGTGGGCGCCGACGGGAAGGTTGCGGACCAGCAGGACGCCGTCCGGCCCGGCATCGTGCCGGAAGTCGCGGAGGGCGGCGAGGAGTTCGTGCGGCAGCCGGGCCGAGGCGGCGCGGACCGTGTCCAGCCATGCGCGGCTGTCGAGCGGCCCGGGGGCGGCGTCCACGAGTTCGGCGGCCAAGGCGCCCACCTGGTCGCGTTGGGCGTCGGTGAGGACCACCGCCGCGGCGGACAGACGGGGGATCGAGCTCGTCTCTGTCATGGTCAGTGCCTTCTCGTCGGAGCCGGGGAGAGTGCGGAGGGCGAGTGCGTACGGAGCGGGCGTACGGGCCCGGAGACCGCGGCCCCCGGAGCGGGAGCGGGGGGACACGGCGACCGCATCCCGATGCCGACCCAGAATCCGGGGCCCGGCTATAAACGGCCTATAAATCACGGTCTATAGAGAATGCATAGCCTCCGATCCGAGACTTCACCGGCGAAATGAAACGGGCCCGGCGCCGGTCGCGCGCCGGCCGTTTCCCCACGACCGACGGAGAAGCACATGACGACGACGCAGGCCCCCGGACTTCTCGACACGGAGCGCGCCCTCATCAAGGAGAGCGTCTGCGACATCCTCGAACTGGAGCCGGCGGACGTCACCGGGGCCAGCCTTTTCAAGGAGCTCGGCGCGGACTCGCTGGGCGTGATCGAGATACTCGCCCACATCGAGCAGGAATTCGCGGTCACGATCGACCAGTCCCAACTGGACCGCATGGTCAGCCTCGACGGCGTGTACGCCGTGGTGGCCGAGGCACGCGCCGCGGCCGGGCAGAAGTGACCGGCCGCCCGTCGGCGGCCCGCCGCCGGGTGGTGATCACCGGCCTCGGCGTCATCAGCAGCATCGGCACCGGCGTGGCCGACTACGCGGCCGGCCTGCGGGCCGGCCGCAGTGGCGCCAAGCCGGTCACGTCCTTCGACACCACGGGCTTCGCGCACTCCGTCGCCTGCGAGATCACCGATGCCGACCCGGCGGACTCGCTGCGCACCCTGGACGCCGAAGAGCTCGGCAGGGCCGCCCGGTTCGCCGTCGCCGCGAGCCGGATGGCGGTCGCGGACGCGGGCCTGTCGGACCACGACGTGCGGCTGCGCCGCACCCTGGTGTCGGTGGGCACCAGCGACGGCGAGAGCCGCGACCTGGACCACCTCGTCGCCCTGCAGGTCGCCGGGGGCCCGGACCGGGTGGACCCGCGCGTCGCGGGCCGGGTGGCACCGGCCCGGCTGTCCGCGGCCGTGGCCCGCGAACTGGGCCTGGAGGACGTCGAGGCGGTCACCCTGCCGACCGCCTGCGCCGCGGGCAACTACGCCATCGGCAACGGCTTCGACGCGATCAGCACCGGTGACGTCGAGATGGCCCTGTGCGGCGGCGCCGACGCGGTCTGCCGCAAGACGTTCACCGGCTTCTACCGCCTGGGGACCGTCGCCCCCGAGGTGTGCCGCCCCTTCGACAAGGACCGCGAGGGCATCCTCGTCGGCGAGGGCTCCGCCGTCCTCGTCATGGAGAGCCTGGAGTCCGCGCTGGCCCGCGGCGCCCGGATCTACGCGGAGGTCCTGGGCTACGGCCTGTCCTGCGACGCCCGCCACCCGGTGGCGCCGGACCGCGACAGCATCGCCCGGTGCATCCGCACGGCCCACCGCAACGCCGGCATCCGCCCGGAGGACGTGGACCTCGTCTCCGCGCACGGCACCGGCACCCGGGCCAACGACGCGACCGAAGTCGGCGCGATCCGCGACGTGTTCGGCGCGGAGCCGCCGCGCACGGTGTCCATCAAGTCGATGATCGGCCACACCATGGGCGCGGCCAGCGCGCTGGCCTCCGCCGCGTGCGCCATCGCCCTGCGGCAGGGCTTCATCCCGCCGACGATCAACCACCGGGAGACCGACCCGGAGTGCGCCGTCGACTGCGTGCCCAACACGGCGGTCGAGGCGGAGCTGCGGATCGTGCAGAACCACGGGCTCGCGTTCGGCGGCAACAACGCGGTCCTGGTCCTGGGCCGTTACGACGGGCCCGGCGGCCCGGAGGAGTCGAGGAAGTCCGCATGACCAGCATTCCCACAGACGGCCTGGTGATCTCCGGGCTCGCCGTGACGTCCCCGTACGGGATCGGCGAGGCCGCCTTCACCGAGGGCCTGGCCGCCGGGCGCCGGGCGGTCGCCCCGCTCGACGGCGGCACGTGGCCCGGCGACCGGCCGGTGCCGTACGGCGAGGCGGGCCTGATCCCCGGCTTCGACATCCCCGGCCTGCTCGGCCGCAAGGGCACCCGCTCGATGGACCGCCTCACCGGCATCGCCGTGGTGACCACCGGACTGCTCCTGGAACGGTACGGGGCCGGTGCGGCCGCCGACCCCGAGGGCACCGGCCTCGTCCTGGGTGTCCCGGGCAGCCTGCAGAGCTGCATGTCCTTCACCGAGGACGCGGTCACCGGCGAGAAGCCGTACTACGTCGAGCCCTCCCGCTTCCCGAACACCGTGCTCAACCACCCCACGGGCCGGTGTGCCATCCGGCACGATCTCCGGGGACCGAACGCGAGCGTGTCCGGCGGCGCCGGCACCGGCCTGCTGGCTCTCAACTACGCCTCCCGGCTGCTGCGGGCGGGACACGCCGACGCCCTGCTGTGCGGGGCGGCCGAGGAGTTCACCGTGCAGCGCGCCCGCCTCACGCGGGCCGTGACGGGCGAGGAGGGCGGACCGCTCGGCGAGGGTGCGGCGGTGTTCCTGCTGGAGAGCGCCGCGCACGCCCGCGAGGGCGGGCGGGTGCCCCTGGCGGCCGTGCTCGGCAGCCGGTTCCGGTCCTTCGGGTCCGTGGAGCGGGCCGGGCGGGCGCTCGAAGCCTGCGTATCCGCCGTGCTGGAGGACACCGGCACGGACGCCCGCGACCTGGCGGCCGTCGCGCCCTCCGGCGCGCACGGGGCCCTCGGCGCACAGGAGACGGCGGCGCTGGACGCCGTGCTGGGCGCCTCGCCGCCCCGTACGGAGCTGCGGCCGCTGCTCGGCGACACCACCACCGCGTCGACGGCCCTCCAGCTCGCGGCGCTCGTCGCCCCCGCACTCCGCCGCCCGGCAGACGCGGGCCGGCCCGCCCTGGTCACCTTCGTGGACCGGGACGGCACCGCGGGCTGCACCCTTGTCCGGCCGCTCGTGGAGGAGCTCGCTCATGGCTGACCGGGTGACGCATCCGCGGCCGCCGCGCTTCTACTTCGGCCTGCGCAGCCCCTATTCGTGGTTCGCGCTCCTCGACCTGGAGGAGCATCACCCCGGGCTCGCCGACCGCCTGGAGTGGCGGCCCTGGTGGGAGCCCGACGAGGCCGGCGAGCAGCTGCTCCGCGGCATCGGCGCCCGCTTCCCGTACACCCCCGCGTCCCCGGCCAAGGAGCTGTACATCCAGCGGGACGTGCGGCGGCTCGCCGCGGAGCGCGGCCTGGAGATCGTCTGGCCCGAGGACCGTTCCCCGTGGTGGGAGGTCCCGCACCTGGCCTGGTTCGTCGCCGAGCGGGAGGGCCTGGGCCGCGCCTGGGCCGAGCGGATCTCCCGGGCCCGCTGGCTGGAGGGGCGGGACATCTGCGACCCGCGCACCGTGCGCCGGGTCGCCGCCGAGCTGGATCTGGACCCGGACGAGGTCGCGGGCGCGGTCGACGACCCCGCGGTGCGGGAGCAGGGGGCGCGCTCCCTGCTCGACATCCACCGCGACGGCGTCTTCGGCGTGCCGTACTTCGCGCACGGCCTCGACACCTACTGGGGCGTGGAGCGGCTCGCCGCCTTCGCCGCGTCGCTGCCCGATGACACCGCCGGGGGGCAGTGGGCGGGGCCCGGCACCACAGGACCGGCGGACCTGGGACACGCGGGAGGCACCGGATGACCGGGCACGCGACACCGGACCGCACGGCGACCGGGGCGACGGCGGGAGACGCCCTGCCCCTGTCGGGCGTCCAGGAGGAGATGTGGACCGCCTACCGGTCGGCACCCGGCAGCCACGCCTACAACGCCGTGTGGCGGCTGAGGATCCGCGGCACCGTGGACGTCCCCGCCCTGGAGAAGGCGGTGGCCGCGCTGCAGGAGCGGCACGAGCAGCTCCGCTCGCTCTTCGTCGAGCGCGACGGCCTGCCCCGCCGGGTGCTGCTGGACGGTCCCCACGCCCGGCTGGAGGTCCGTGACCTGCCGGGCGCCGACGAGGCGACGCTGTACGAGGTGTCCCGGCGGGAGACCCACGAGCCGTTCCGCCTGGAGACCGAGGGCCCGCTGCGGGTCGTCCTGTTCCGCCGCTCGGCGCAGGACGCCGTGCTCGTGCCCACCGCCCACCACATCGTCAGCGACTACGTCTCCCGCTCGATGATGGTGGGCGATCTCCTGCGGGCGTACGCGGACTTCGCCGCGGGCCGGGTGCCGGAGTGGGCCCCCGTCACGGGCAGCTACGCGGAGTACGCCGAGGAGGAGGCCCGCTACCTCGCCTCACCGGCCGGGCGGGCCACCGCGGACCGCTGGCGCTCCGCCCTGGCCGGCTCGGCCCCGGCGGAACTGCCCCTGGACCGGCCCCGGCCCGTGCTGCGCGCCCTGCGCGGCGCGACGGTGGTGCGGCACCTGCCCGCCGACGTGGTGGACGCGCTGCCGGACGCCGCCCGTGCCGCGCGCACGACGCCGTACGCGTACGCGCTCGCGGCGTTCCAGGCGTTCGTCCACCGCTGGACCGGGCAGGACGACTTCCTGCTGGGGGTCCCGGCGAGCAACCGCATGGGGCGCCGGCTGCGCGACGTCGTCGGCTGCTTCCTCAACACCGTCCCCGTACGGGCCCGGTTCACCGCGGACACCACGTTCCGGGGGGCGGCGGCGGAGGCGGGACGCGAGGTCACCCGGTGCCTCGTCGACGGCCGCTACCCCGGCGCCCGCCTGAAGGCGCCGACGGCCGGCGGCCGGGCACCGCTGTTCCACATGGCGGTGTTCCTGGTGCCCCTGGACCGGATGAAACTGCCCGTTCCGCCCGTGCCCCAGGGCGCGCCGGAGGGGCCGCCGGCGACCTGCGCCGGGCTGCGGGTCTCGCTCGTCGACGACCTCGCCCAGCAGGAGGGCCAGCTGGATCTGCTGCTCCGTCTCGAACAGGCGCCGGACGGGATCACCGCGGTGTTCTCGTACGACACCGACGTCTTCGACCGGGCCTCGGTCGAGGGCTTCGCGGACGGATTCACGCGCATGCTGCGCGCCGCGGTCACGGAACCGGCCCGGCAGGTCGCCGACGTACCGCTGGCCGACGAGCACGACCCGGCAGGACTGCCGGGGCTCGGCGGCGCGGGCGAGGGGCCCGCTTTCTGACCCGGCCCCCGGGCCCCGGTTTTTGAACAGCAGCCACCGACACGGCGCGTGGGCCCGGCCGCACGGCCGGGCCCACGCGCGCCATCAATCGAGGATCGAGGAGAACGCGACGATGGACGGCAAGGGGCCGCGGATCGCGGTCGTGGGCGCGGGCCTGGGCGGCCTCGCGGCGGCCGCAGCGATGCGGCGGCGGGGTCTGGACGTCACGGTGTACGAGCGGGCCGACCGGCTGCGCGAGGACGGCGTCGGGATGCACCTGGGCCCCAACGGCACCCGGCTGCTGCGGCGGCTGGGCCTGGACGGCTTCCTGGCGGAGCACGCCGTGCGGCCGGAGGCGCTGGAGGTCCGGGCGTTCGTCGACGGCCGGGTGCTCACCCGGCAGGAGATGGGCGCGGCCTGGGAGGAGGAGTTCGGTGCCCCGTATCTGACCGCGCACCGCGGCGAGCTCCACCGGGCGCTCGCCGGGCTGCTGCCCGATGAAGTGGTGCGCACCGGCAAGGAGCTGGTGGCGCACGAGGAGACCGCGGACGGGGTGCGTCTGGAGTTCGCGGACGGCGACGTCGCCCACGCGGACGTCCTGATCGGCGCGGACGGCGTGCACTCCCTGGTACGCCGCTCCGTGGCCGGTGCCGAGAACCCCGTCTTCTCCGGCAACAGCGCCTTCCGGGGGCTGGTGGACGCCGACGCGGTCCCCGCGCTCTCGCCGGACCTGATGTACATGTTCGCCGGCCCCGCGGCCCGGCTGCTGTGCTACCCGGTCAGCGGGGGGCGGCAGTTCACGTATGTGGCGGTCGTGCCGGACCCGGACTGGACCGAGGAGTCCTGGACGAGCGCCGGACGGCGGGAGGACCTCGCCGCCGCGCTCGCGGGCTGGACGCCGGAGGCCCTGTCCGTGGCCGCCGGGGCCGGGGAGGTGCGGCGCTGGGCCCTGTACGACCGGGAGCCGCTGGAGCGCTGGAGCACGGCGCGGACCACCCTGCTGGGCGACGCGGCCCACCCGATGCTGCCCCACCACGGCCAGGGCGCCAACCAGGCGTTCGAGGACGGCATGGCGCTCGCGCTCTGCCTCGCCGAGGCGGAGCCCGGCCGGGCGGGCGTCGCGGCGGCGCTGCGCCGCTACGAGGACAGTCGCCGCCCGCACACGGCGAAGGTCCAACTGGGCTCCCGCGACAGCGGATCCCTGCGGCTGGGCGGCGGGCGGCCGCAGCAGGGCGGCGCTCCCGGCGCGGCCGGGTCCGCCGGCAACTCCGGGACCCCCGGCGCGCTCAGCCGCATGGTCCAGGACGTCGGCTGGATCCAGCGGCACGACGCCGAGGCCGCTCTCGCCGCCGGGCCCGGGACGCGGGCGGCGGCCACCGGGGGAGATATAGGCGGATGATAGCCACCCCTTCCAAGATGAACCCATCGAATTCCGCACGGAAAAGGGGAATCTGTGACCGTGCAGGGGCTTAAGGGAATCCTCTCGACCGTGGGCGGAACCCCCCTGGTCGAACTGGAAAGGCTGGCCGCCGATTTCGAATTCCGCGTCTTCGCGAAAGTCGAGCGCTTCAACCCCGGTGGCAGCATCAAGGACCGTTCGGCACTGAGCATGCTGCTGGGGCTCATCCGCTCCGGCGAACTCGTGCCGGGCCGCTCCACGGTGATCGAATCGAGCTCGGGCAACCTCGCCATCGGCATAGCCCAGATCTGCCGCTACTTCGGCCTGCGGTTCATCTGCGTCGTGGACGCCCGGACCACCGAGCAGAACCTGGCGATCCTGCGGGCCTACGGGGCCGAGGTGGAGATGATCTCCGAACCCGACCCGGCCACCGGCGAGTTCCTGCCCGGCCGGCTGCGCCGCGTCGCCGAGCTCATGGCGACCGTTCCGTACGCCTACCGGCCCGACCAGTACGCCAACCCCCGCAACCCCGAGGCGCACCTGGAGACCATGGCGGAGATCGACCGCGCCCTCGACGGGCGGGTCGACTACCTCTTCTGCGCCGCGGGCACCACGGGCACCCTCGGCGGCTGCGCCCGCTACATCCGCCGCAACGGGCTGTCCACCACGGTCGTCGCGGTGGACGCCGTCGGCAGCGCGCTGTTCGACTCCCCGGTCTCGTGCGCGCGGCTCATCCCCGGGCACGGCGCCTCGGTGGTGCCCGCGCTGCTCGACCCCACCTCCGCCGACCGGGTGGAGCACGTCACGGACCTGGAGTCGGTGGTCGGCTGCCGGCGCCTGATGCAGCGGGAGGCCATCCTCGCGGGCGGCTCCTCCGGGGCCGTCGTCGCCGCGCTGGAGCGGCTCGCGCCGGGCATCCCGGCGGGGGCGACCGTCGCGCTGGTCCTGCCGGACGGCGGCGACCGCTATCTCGACACCGTCTACTCCGACTCCTGGGTGCGCCGGAACTTCGGTGACGTCACGCATCTGTGGCAGGAGCCGACGGCGCACCCGGACCACCGCGGCACCCACCTCGACATCCTCGAAACCCTCGAAACGAAGGAGACCGTCCCTTGCTGATCATCGGCCACCGCGAGGTGCGCGACATCCTGGACGGCCAGGAGCACCGGATCATGTCGCTGGTGAGCGAGGCGTACCGGCTCCACGACGAGGGGCGCACCGCGCTCCCCCACTCGGTCTTCCTGCGCTTCCCCGACGCGCCCCGCGACCGCATCATCGGCCTGCCCGGCTACGTCGGCGGGGACGAGCCGGTCGCCGGCATGAAGTGGATCGCGAGCTTCCCCGGCAATGTGGCCCGGGGCCTGGAGCGCGCCAGCGCCGCCATCGCCCTCAACTCCACGACGGACGGCCGCCCGGAGGCCTGGGTCGAGGCGTCGCTGATCTCCGCCAAGCGCACCGCGGCCTCCGCCGCGCTCGCCGCCGGCCTGCTGGTGACCGAATCCGAGCCCCGGGGCATCGCCCTCCTCGGCTGCGGTCCCATCAACCGCGAGGTGCTGCGCTTCACCAAGGCGCGGCTGCCCTCGCTCACCGAGGTCACCGTCTTCGACCTGGACCCGGAGCGGGCCGCGGCCTTCGCCGCCGAGGCCCAGGCGATGCTCCCGGACGCCACCGTCACCGTCGCGGAGCGGGCCGAGGACGCCCTGGGCGCCCACGCGCTCGTCGCGCTCGCCACCACCGCCGGGGTGCCGCACATGGGCCTCTCGGCCTGCCGGCCGGGCGCGACCGTCCTGCACGTCTCGCTGCGCGACCTGACGGTCGAGTCCGTACTGGGCGCGCAGAACGTCGTCGACGACGCCGACCACGTCTGCCGTGAGAGCACCTCGCTCCACCTGGCCGAACAGGCCACCGGCGGCCGGGACTTCGTCGACGCGCACATCGGCGCGCTGCTGCGCGGCACCTCGGACTTCCGGCGCGACCCGGCCCGTGTCGCCGTCTTCTCGCCGTTCGGCCTGGGCGTGCTGGACCTCGCCCTCACCCGCTGGGTCCGCGACGAGGCGCGCAGCCGTGAACTGGGCGTCCTCGTCGAGGGGTTCCTGCCCGAGCCCGGCCACCAGGGCTGAATTCCCCTTCTTCCGCACCTCTTTCCGTCCCGCCTTCCCGCAGAGGAGACACCCCCATGGACAACAGCACCACGGCCGCCCCGGAGGAGCGCGCCTACCGCGTGGTCCTCAACGACGAGGAGCAGTACTCGATCTGGTGGTCCGACCGGCCGCTGCCCGCCGGCTGGCACGCCGAGGGCACCGAGGGCAGCCGCGAGGAGTGCCTGGCCCGCATCGACGAGGTCTGGAACGACATGCGGCCGCTGAGCCTGCGCCGCCGGATGGAAACCGCCGCAGGCTGACCGGCCCCGCCGTCCGGTCCCCCTCTTCTCCCCGCCCCGAGGCCGTCCGAGGCCGTCTTTCCGAAGGAGCACCCCGTGAACGCCCCGAGTCCGCTGCTGCCAGAGCTGTTCGCCGCGCAGGCGGCGCGTACCCCCGACGCGACCGCTGTCGACACGGTCGGCTCGGGCCGGGCCGGTCTCACCTACGGAGAGCTGGACCGGCGGGCGAACCGGCTGGCGCACCGGCTGCGCGCGCTCGGCGCCGGGCCCGAGAGCCTCGTGGGCGTGTGCCTGCGCCGCGGCCCCGGCCTGGTCGTCTCGCTGCTGGCCGTGTGGAAGGCGGGCGCCGCGTACGTACCGCTGGACCCGGACCACCCGGCCGACCGGCTGGCCTGGGTCCTCGACGACACCCGGGCGCCGATCGTGCTCTCCGAGCGCGACGCCGCCCCGGCCCTTCCGGAGCTCGACGGGACCCGCGTGGTGCTGCTCGACGGGAACGGCGAGGTCCGCGAGGAGGGCGACGGGAGCGGTGAGGGCGCGTGCGACGGCGCACCCGAGCTGCCGGGAGGCCCCGCCGAGGCGGCCCGGCGAGCGGCCTACGTGCTGTACACCTCCGGCTCCACCGGGCGCCCCAAGGGCGTGGTCGTGCCGCACTCGGGCATCGCCAACCGGGTGCGGTGGCTGGCCGTCAAGCACGGCCTCGGCCCGGCGGACCGGGTCCTGCAGAAGACCACGATCGGCTTCGACGCGGCCGGCCTCGAGCTGTTCTCGCCGCTGATCAGCGGCGGCACGGTCGTGCTCGCCCCGCGGGGCGCCGAGCGCGACCCGGCGGCGATGCTGCGGGCCGTGGCCGAGGGCGGGTGCACCGTCCTGCAGGCCGTGCCCTCCGTGCTGCGCGCCCTCGCGGACGCGCCCGGCTGGGAGGGCTGCGGCGCGCTCCGGCTGATCTTCAGCGCGGGCGAGCCGCTCTACGCCGAGCTGTGCCACCGGCTGCTCGCGCACGTACCGGCCGCGGAGATCTGGAACACCTACGGGCCCACGGAGTGCTCCGTGGACGTCACCGAGCACCGCTTCGACGCGGCCCAGGAGACCGGCCCGGTGCCGATCGGCCGACCCTTGGGCAATCTGCGCGCACTGGTCCTCGACGGCCGGGGCCGGCCCGTGCCGCGCGGCGTGGCGGGTGAGCTGTACGCGGGCGGAGCGGGCGTGGCCCGCGGCTACCACGGCCGCCCCGCCCTGACGGCCGAGCGCTTCGTGCCCGACCCGTACGGCGAGCCGGGCGCGCGGCTGTACCGCACCGGCGACCGGGTCCGGTGGCGCTCCGACGACACCCTCGAGTACCTCGGCCGCCTGGACCACCAGGTCAAGGTCAACGGCGTGCGCATCGAGCCCGGCGAGGTCGAGGCCGCGCTGACCGCGCACCCGCGGACGGCCGCGGCCGTCGTCGCGGCCGTGCCCGACGGCCGGGGCGGGCACCGCCTCGTCGCCTGGGTGCAGACCCGCGGCACGGCGCCGCACCCGCACGAGCTGCGCGCCTTCCTCCGCCGCACGCTGCCCGACCCGCTCGTGCCGGCCGTGTTCGTCCCCGTCGACACGTTCCCGCTGACCGCCAACGGGAAGATCGACCGCGCGGCCCTGCCCCACCCGGGGACCGGGGCCGGATCCGACGCGCCCCCGGTGCCGCCGCGCACGGCCGAGGAGCACGCGGTGGCCGCCATGTGGGCGGCCCTGCTCGACCTGCCCGCCGGCGCCGTCGGCGCCCACGACGACTTCTTCCAGCGCGGCGGCTCCTCCCTCCTGCTCACCCGGCTCGCCGACCGGCTGACCTCGCACGCCGCGCGGCGGATCGACCTGCGCGAGCTGTTCACCGCCACCACTGTGGCGGCCCAGGCGGCCCTGCTCGCGGGCGGGGACGGCGCGGCCCCCGGCACCGGCGACGACGACGGCGCCGTGGTGCCCGTGCCGCGGGGCGAGGGCCTGCCGCTGGCACCCGGCCAGCAGGGCCTGTGGCTCCTGGAGCAGATGCGCCCGGGCAGCCCCGACTGGACGGCCCCGCTGTGGATCCGGCTGCCCGAGGGCTGGACCGGGGAGACCGTACGCACGGCGCTGGAGCACCTCGCCGGCCGGCACGAGATCCTCCGCACCCGCTACGAGCCGCGCCCCGAAGGCCCCGTGCAGATCGTGGACGGGCCCGGCACCCCCGTGGAACTGCGGGTCGCCGCAGTGACGGACGCCGAGGACCGGCGGAAGCTGCTCGCCGAGGAGCTCGGCCGGGGCTTCGACCTGCGGCACGGCCCGGTGTGGCGGGCGCTGCTGATCGAGGAGGCCGACGGCGGCCGCGTGCTCGTCCTGTGCGTCCATCACATCGCCTGCGACGGCTGGACGTCGGTCGTCCTGGAGCGCGACCTGCTCGCCCTGGGCGAGTCCGTCCGCACCGGCGTCCCGGCCCGGCTGCCCAAGCTGCCCGTGCAGTACGCCGACCACGCCGCCTGGCAGCACCGCCGCCTCGACGCCGCCCGGCTCGGCCGCGAACTCGCGCACTGGCGGGCCGAGCTGGACGGCTGCGCCCCGCTGGAGCTGCCCACCGACCGGCCGCGCCCGAGGGAGCGCGACGGCCGGGGTGCCGTCCGCACCTTCACCGTGCCCGCGGGCCTGGTCGAGCGGGTCGAGGAGCTGGGGCACGGCTCGGGGGCCACGCTGCACCAGACGCTGCTCGCCGCGTTCGCCGCGCTGCTCGGCCGCCTCACCGGCCGCGCCGACCTGGCCGTCGGCATCCCCGTCGCCGGCCGGCACCGCCCCGAGGTCGACCACGTCGCCGGCTTCTTCCTCAACACCCTGGTGGCACGCTGCAAGGTGGCCGGGGAGGACACCGTGCGGGACGCGATCGCCTCCGTGCGGGACACCGTCCGGGACGCCTTCGCCCACCAGGAGCTGCCCTTCGACCACTTGGTGCGGGAGCTGGCCCCGGAGCGCGACCTGTCCCGTACCCCGCTCTACCAGGTGATGTTCGACTTCCACGAGGAGGGCCGCACCGGCACCGCCCTCTCGGGCGCCGACCTCGCCGCCTTCCGCGACGCCTGGCAGTCGGCCCGTACCGATCTCACGTTCATGGTGCAGCGGCAGTCCGACGGCAGCCTGCTCGGCATGGCCGAGTACGCCACCGCGCTGTTCGACGCCACCACCGTGGACCGGCTCGCCGCCTGCTGGACCCGGCTCCTGGAGTCCTTCGTGGACGGCCCGGCGCAGCGGCTGGCCGAGGCCGAGCTGCTGCCCGCGGCCGAGCGCGACCGGCTGCTCGCACTCGGCGCGGCACCCGGCGCGGCCGAGGAGGCCGGGGGGCACGTCCACGGCGCCGTGGCGGACTCGGTGCGCCGCGCCCCGGACGCGACCGCCGTGGTCTGCGGCGACGAGGCGTGGACGTACGGGCGGCTGTGGGAGCGCGCCGGGCTGTTCGCCCAGCGGCTGCTCGACCTGGGCGCGGCACCGGAGTCCACGGTGGCGGTGCTGCTGCCGCGCACCCCCGATCTCCTCGCCTGCCTGCTCGGCGTGTGGCGGGCCGGCGCCGGCTACGTACCGCTGGACGCGGCCGCGCCCGACGAGCGCCTCGCCCACATCCTGGCCGACTCCGGGGCCCGCGTCCTGGTCTCGGACGCCGACGGCCTCGACCGGCTCGCCGGCGTCCACCGGGGCCTCGCGCTCGCCGTCGACACCGACCCGGTGCTGACCGGCCGGACCCCGGCGCCGCGCACCGGCCTCCCGGACGGCGACGGCGCCCCCGACCCGGCCCGCCTCGCCTATGTGCTCTACACCTCGGGCTCCACCGGCCGGCCCAAGGGCGTCGCCGTCGAACACCGCACGCTGCTGCGGATGCTGCGGGCCTCCCGCGACCACCTGGACTTCGGCCGCGGCCCGGACGACGCCTGGCTCGCGCTGGCCCAGCCCACCTTCGACATCTCCTTCACCGAGCTGCTGATGCCGCTCGTCGCCGGGGGCCGTGTGGTGCTGGCCCGGGAGGCCGAGACCGCCGACCACACGGCGCAGCTCGGCCTGATCGACCGGCACGGCGTCACCCACCTGCAGGTCGCGCCCGCCCACTGGCGCATGCTGATCGACGCGGGGCTCGGCACCCGGCCGCTGCTGACCGGGCAGACCGGTGGCGAGCCCTGCCCGCCCGCGCTCGCCCGGGACCTCGCCGGCCGCCTGAAGCGGTTCGTCAACGAGTACGGCCTGACCGAGACCACCATCGCCGCCACCCGCTGGGACGCGGACACGGCGGCGACCGCGGTGCCCATCGGCCTGCCCTACCCGCACGCCACGGCCCGCGTCCTCGACCCGTACCTGCGCCCGGTGCCCGCCGGTGTCACCGGGGAACTGTGCGTGGGCGGCGGCTGCCTGGCCCGCGGCTACCACGGCCGCCCCGCCCTGACCGCCGAGCGCTTCGTGCCCGACCCGTACGGACCGCCCGGGTCCCGCCTGTACCGCACGGGCGACCTGGCCCGGGTGCTGTCCGACGGCACGCTCGTCTTCGCGGGCCGCGCCGACGGCCAGGTGAAGATCCGCGGCCGCCGGGTGGAGACCGACGAGGTACGCGCCGTGCTCGTCGAGCACCCCGGCGTCGGCGAGGCGGTGGTGAGCGTCCACGGCACCGGCGACGACGCCCGCCTGATCGCCTACTGCGTCCCGGCGGCCGCTTCCCTGCCCGCGCAGGACGAACTCCTCACGCACTGCGCCCGGTTCCTGCCCGAGCACATGCTGCCCGCCCTCGTCGTGCCGCTCGACCGGGTGCCGCTGACCCGGCACAACAAGGTCGACACCGCCGCGCTGCCCGCCCCCGACCTGTCCTCGGTCGCCGACGGCGCGCCCTTCACCGCGCCCGACGGGCCGCTGGAGGAGACGATCGCGGAGATCTGGCGCGAGGTCCTCACCGGGCCGGACGGCCGCGCCCCGCGCGTCGGCGCCCACAACGGCTTCTTCCGCCTCGGCGGGGACTCCGTGCGCGCCGCCCGGGTCGTCGCCCGGATCCAGGAGGAGTTCGACGTCGCGCTCGGGCTGCGCACCCTCTTCGAGCAACCCACCGTCGCCGCACTGGCCGAGGCCGTCGAAGCGGCCGTACGCGCCGAGCTCGCGTCACTGACCGAGGCCGAACTGGCCGCCGCCCACAGGGAGTACCAGCCGTGACCACATCCGTCCCCACCGGCCGGGACACCGCCGCGGCCACCGCACTGCGCGAGGAACTGCTCCGCCGCCGTCTGGCGGGCGCGGACCGGCGCACCCGCCGGGCCGTCCCCCGGGTGTCCCGCGACGAGCCGCTCGCCCTGTCCGCCGGCCAGCGCGCGCTGTGGTTCCTGCACCAGCTCGACCCGGCGAGCCCCGCGTACCTGCTGCCGCTCGCGTACCGGCTGCGCGGCCCCCTGGACACCGACGCCCTGCGGCGGGCGTTCGACCGGCTCGCCGGGCGCCACGAGATCCTGCGCACCCGGTACGTGCTCGACGGCGCGGAGCCCCGGCAGATCGTCGACGCGCCCTCCCCCGTGGACCTTTCGCTCGTGGAGCGGGACGGGCTGCCGGCCGACCGGCGCGCGGCGGAGGCCGGGCGCTTCCTCGCCCACGAGGTCACGGTCCCCTTCGACCTCGCCGGCCGGGCGCCGCTGCGGGTGCGCCTGGTCCGCTTCGCCGCCGACGACCACCTCCTCGTCGTCGTGCTCCACCACATCGCGTGCGACGCCCTCACCCGTCCGCTGCTGCTCACCGAGCTGAGCGAGCTGCACCGCGCCGAGGCCGCGGGCCGTGCCCCCGCGCTGGAGCCGGTGGCCACGCAGTACGCGGACTACGCGGCCTGGCTCAACGAGCAGCAGGACGGCCCCGGCACCCGCGCCGACCTCGACTGGTGGCAGGAGCGGCTGTCCGGACTCACCGCGCTCGACCTGCCCACCGACCGGCCGCGGCCCGCGGTGCGCTCCTGGGAGGGCGCCGTCGAACGGTTCACCGTGGACGCCGGCGTCGCGGGCCGGCTGCGCGACTGGGCCGCCGGGAGGGGCGCCTCCCTGTTCATGGTGACCCTCACCGCCTTCCAGGCCCTGCTGTCCCGCTACACCGGGAGCACCGACATCGCCGTGGGCACGGCCGTGTCCGCCCGCACCCGCCCCGAACTGCGGGACATGGCGGGCTACGCCTTCAACAGCCTTGTCCTGCGGCTGCGCTGGGAGGGCGAGCCCACCTTCGCGCGGCTCGTCGAGGAGAGCCGTGAGAGCGTCCTCGCCGCCTTCGACCACCAGTCCGCGCCCTTCGACCGGCTCGCCGACGCCCTGGAGCCGGAGCGCGACCTGTCCACGACGCCGGTCTTCCAGGTCATGTTCGACCTCGCCCGGGCGGACGACGCCTCCGCGCTCGACCTGCCGGGCGTCGACGCGACCCCCGTCGAACCGGCCTACGGCATCTCCCGCTTCGACCTCACCGTCCACCTGGAGGAGCGTGCCGACGGCTCCCTCGACGGCTCGCTGGAGTACGCCACCGCGCTCTTCGACGCCGCGACGGCCCGGCGCATCGCCGGGCACTACACCCGGCTGCTCGCCGCGGCCGCGGCCGATCCCACGGCCCGCGTCCACGACCTGGACATCCTCGGCGAGGACGAGCGGTCCCTGCTGATGGACGGCCCGGCCGTCCCCGTCGGCACCAAGACCCCGCTCGACCCGGCCGCCCTGCGGCCGGTCCACGAGGTCATCACCGCCCAGGCCGCGCGGACCCCCGACGCCGTCGCCGTCGTGCACGGCGCCCGGCGCGTCACCTACTCCGAACTCGACGCCCTGGCCGACCGCGTGGGCGCCCGCCTGCGCGCCCTCGGCGCGGGCCCCGAGGACACCGTCGGCGTCCTCCTGGACCGCAGCCCCGAGATGGTGGCCACGCTGCTGGGCATCTGGCGCTCGGGCGCCGCGTACGTACCGCTCGACCCCGGATACCCCGACGAGCGCATGGAGTTCATGCTCGCCGACACCGGCACCTCCCTCGTGGTCACCGAGCAGCGCCACGCCGGCCGCCTCGCCGCCGCAGCGGCCCGGCTCGTCGTGCTCGACGACGCGGCCGAGCGGGAAGCGCTGCGCGCCTGCCCGGCGGGACCGCTCGCCCCGCCGCCCGGCGGCCACGACCTCGACCACCTCGCGTACGTCATCTACACCTCCGGCTCCACCGGCCGCCCCAAGGGCGTCCTGATCTCCCACCGGGGGCTCGCCAACTACCTCGGCTGGACCGTCGACGCCTACGCCGGCGCGGGCACCGGGGGCGCGCCGCTGTTCTCCTCCGTCGCCTTCGACCTCGGCGTGCCCGACCTGTACACGCCGCTGATGACCGGGCAGCCCGTCCACCTCGTCGACCAGGACACCGACGTCACCGAGCTCGGCCGCGTCCTGGCGGAGGGCGCGCCCTACGCCTTCGTCAAGCTCACCCCCGGCCATCTGGACCTGCTGACGCGGCAGTTGAACGACGAGCAGATCGCGGGCCTGGCCGGGCTGGTGATCGCCGCAGGCGACTCCTTCACCGGTCGCCTCGCCGACCGGTGGGCGCGCGCCGCGGGCCCGGACGGCACGCGGCTGGCCGCCGAGTACGGTCCCACGGAGATCACCGTGGGCAACTCCGCGTACTTCGTCGACGGCCCGCAGGACGCCGAGCTGGTCTCCATCGGCCGCGCGATCCCCCACACCACCATGCGCGTCCTGGACGAGGAGCTGCGGCCCCTGCCGGTCGGCGCGGTCGGCGAGGTGTACATCGGCGGCATCGGGCTCGCGCGCGGCTACGCGCGCAGGCCCGGCCAGACCGCCGAGAAGTTCCTGCCCGACCCCTACGGCGCGCCCGGGTCCCGGCTCTACCGCACCGGCGACCTCGCCCGCGTCCTGCCGGACGGCAACCTCGACTTCGTCTCCCGCGCCGACCACCAGGTCAAGCTGCGCGGCTACCGCATCGAGCCGGGCGAGATCGAGACCGCCCTGACCGCCTCCCCGGCCGTCGGCGAGGCCGTCGCCCTCGTCCGCGAGGACACCCCGGGCGACAGGCGGCTCGTCGCCTACGTCGTGCCCGCGCCCGGCGCGGGCTCCGCCGATCTGGCCCCGGCCGGGCTGCGGGAGGCCCTCGGCGAGGTGCTCCCCGCCTACATGGTCCCGGCCGCGTTCGTCACCCTCGCCGCCCTGCCGCTGACCGCCAACGGCAAGCTCGACCGCAAGGCGCTGCCCGCCCCGGAGCGCGACGCCACCGCCGTCGGCGAGCACGTCGCCCCGCGCACCGACGGCGAGCGCGCCATGGCCGCCGTGTGGGCCGAGGTACTCGGCCTCGACGCGGTCGGCGTCCACGACAACTTCTTCGACCTCGGCGGCGACTCGCTGCGCGCGGTGGCCCTGGTCGGCGCGCTGCGCGAGGCCGGCCAGGCCGTCGCGGTGCGCGACGTCTTCGAGCACCGCACCGTGGCCGGGCTCCGCGCCGCCCTGGACAGCGGCGCCGTCGACGGTCCCGAACAGCTGCGGCCGGTCGAGCCGTTCGCGATGGTCACCGCCGAGGAGCGGGCGGCGCTGCCCGCCGACGCCGTCGACGCGTACCCCGTCTCCCGCATCCAGGCGGGCATGTTCCTGGAGATGTTCGGCGGCAGCGGCCAGAACCGCTACCACAACATCACCTCCTTCCGGATCCGCGACGACCGCCCGTTCGACCCCGAGGCGTTCCGGCGGGCCGCCGACATGGTCGTCGCCCGCCACGAGGTCATGCGGACCTCGTTCGCGCTGTCCGCCCCGGGCGGCGGCGCCCGGCCGCTCCAGATCGTGCACGCCGCCGCGACGATGCCCTGCCTCCACGAGGACCTGCGGCACCTGCCGGCGGGCGAACGCGAGGCTGCGCTGTGGGAGTTCGCCGACCGCGACCGCGAGGAGCTCTTCGACATCACGGCGCCGCCGCTGATGCGCATGGCCACCCACACCCTGGACGACGAGAGCTGGTGGCTGTCGATCACCGAGTGCCACCCGATCATCGAGGGGTGGAGCTACCACTCCCAGCTGATGGAGATGCTCCGCGCCTACCGCCGGCTGCGCGACGGCCTGGACCCCGAGCCCGCGCCGCCCGCTCCCGCCGTCCGCTACGCCGACTTCATCGCCGCCGAACTGCGCTCCCTCGACGCGGAGGAGGACCGCGGGTACTGGCGCGAACTGGTCGACGGGCACGAGAAGTTCCGCATCCCCCAGGGCTGGACCGGCGCCCCGGACGCGCCCGACGAGCGCTACCGCATCGACGTGCCCTTGCACGAGCTGGAGCCCGGTCTGCGCTCCCTGGCCTCCGCCACGGGCGTCCCGTACAAGAGCGTCCTGCACGCCGCGCACAACAAGGTGCTCACGCTCCTCACCCGGCAGGGGAGGTTCCGCGGCGGCATGGTCGCCGACGCCCGCCCCGAGGCACGCGGCGCCGAGACCGTCTCCGGCATGTACCTCAACTCGGTGCCCTTCCCGTACGAGCGCACCGCCCGGACCTGGGGCGAGCTCGCGCGGCAGGTCTTCGACGCCGAGGTGTCGCTGTGGCCGCACCGCCGCTTCCCCATGCCGGCGATGCGCCGCCCCGGCGGCGAGAGCCACCTCATCGACGTCCTCTTCCACTACCTGGACTTCCACCAGATCGACACCGAGATCGTCGACGTCATGGCCAGCCGTGACGACAGCCCCAACGAGTTCCCGCTCGTCGTCGGCACTCCGCTGCGCGGCTTCCTGAGCATCGCCTCGGACACGCGCACCCTGCGCCGCGACGCCGCCGAGCGGCTCTCCCGCCTCTACCGGGCCGTCCTCGCGGACATGGCCGCCACGGGTCCGGACGGCGACGCCCGCCGCGGCTACCCGGAGGAGGACGAGCGCCACGACGGCCCGGCGGTCGCTCCCGGCCCCGACGCCCTGGCCCTGTTCGAGGCGCAGGCGGCCCGCACCCCGGACGCCGTCGCCCTCACCTCGGGCGGCCGGCGCCTGACGTACGCCGAGCTGGACGCGGACGCCAACCGCCTGGCCCGCCGCCTGCGGGCGCTCGGGGCCACGGCCGAGGAGCGCGTCGGCGTGCTGGTCGACCGCGGCCCGGCCCTCGTGACCGCGCTGCTCGCCGTCTGGAAGTCCGGCGCCGCCCATGTGCCGTTCGACCCGTGCGTACCGGACGCCCGCCTGCACACGCTGCTCACCGACGCCGGCTGCCGCCTGGTCGTCACCGAGACCGGCCACGCGGACCGGACCGGGGCGTGGACGTCCCTGGTCGTGGACGACCCGCGGGAGACGGCGGCGCTGCGGGCGGAACTCCCCGAGCCGCCGGTGCGCGACGCGGCGGGCCGGGACGGCGCGCGCCTCGCCTACATCCTGCACACCTCCGGCTCCACCGGCACCCCCAAGGGCGTGGCCGTCTCCCACGAGGCGCTCGCCCACTACCTGGGCTGGGCCGTGGACACCTACCTCACCGGAGCCCCCGGCGGCGCGCCCTTCTTCACCTCGGTCGGCGCCGACCTGGGCGTCCCCGCCCTGTTCGGCCCGCTGCTGACCGGCCGGACCGTGCACCTGCTGCCGCAGCGCTTCGCCCCGGACGAGCTGGGCGGGCTGCTCACCGAGCACGCCCCGCACGCCTTCGTCGGCCTCACTCCGGGACACCTCGCCCTGCTGGAGCGGCAGTTGACGGACGAGGAGCTCGGCGGCCTGGCGGACCTGCTGGTCTGCGCCGGCGACGCCTACCCCGGCGGCCAGGCCGACCGGGTGGCCGACCGCGTCGCGGCCGCCGGCGGACGCCTGCGGCTCGCGGCGGAGTACGGGCCGACGGAGGCCACCGTGGCCGCCGCCGCCCACCGCGTCACCGGCCCCGCGACCCGCCCCCTCGTCCCGCTGGGCCGCGCCCTGCCCGGCACCGTGCTGCGGATCCTGGACGAGCACCTGGCCCCGGTCCCCGACGGTGCCGTCGGGGAGGTGCACATCGGCGGCGCGGGCCTGGCCCGCGGCTACGCCGGACGGCCCGCCACCACGGCCGCGCACTTCGTGCCCGACCCGTACGGCGCACCGGGCAGCCGCCTGTACCGCACCGGCGACCTGGCACGCGTCCTGCCCGTCGGCGAGCTGGAGTTCGCGGGCCGTGCCGACCGGCAGCTCAAGGTGCGGGGCCACCGGGTGGAGCCCGCCGAGGCCGAGGCCGCGCTCACGGCCGACCCGCGCGTCCGCGACGCCCTGGTCGCCGCCCTGCCCGGCCCGTCCGGCGAGCCCAGGCTGACCGCCTGGATCGTGCCCGCAGACGGCCACGGCGGCGACATCCCCGCCGCCGGACTCCGCGACCGGCTGCGGTCGCTGCTCCCGGCGGGCACCGTCCCGGTGTCGTACCGCGTGGTCGACGCCCTGCCGCTCACGGAGAGCGGCAAGCGCGACCCGGCCGCGCTCGCCACGGCCGAGCGCGGGGACACGGCCGTCACCGCCCCGTACACCGCGCCGCGCACCGCCCGCGAGGGCCTGCTGGCACAGGTGTGGCAGGACGTCCTCGGCGTCGCCCGGGTCGGCGTCCACGACCACTTCCGCGACCTGGGCGGCGACTCCCTGCTGGTGCTGCCCGTCCTGGCCGGCGCCCACCGGGCCGGTCTCCCGCTCGACCTCGCGACCGCCCTGCGGCACCCGACGGTCGCCGCGCTCGCCGCCGCACTCGACACCCCTACCGAAGGCTGAACCCCATGAACCGGCACACACCGGCGCGCCACCTGATCTCCCTCGACGACCTCACCGACGACGACCTGCGCCATCTCGTGCGGCGCGGCGCCGAGTTCTCCGCCGGGGAGGCGAGCGCCGACCGCCCGCTGGACGGGCTCGTCGCGGGCGTCTACTTCGCCAAGACCTCCACCCGCACGCGCACCGCGTTCTCGTCGGGCGCGCTCCGGCTCGGCGCGTCGCTCGTCGCCTACGGGCCCGGCGACCTCCAGCTGAACACCGGCGAGACCAGCGAGGACACCGGGCGGGTGCTCTCGCGGATGCTGGACGTCCTGGTGGCCCGCACGGCGGGCGACCCCGAGGAGATGCGGGCCTGGGCGTCCCAGCAACGCATGGCCGTCGTCAACGCGATGAGCGCCGAGGAGCACCCCACCCAGGCGCTCACCGATCTGACCACGCTCGTACGGCACTTCGGCCGCGTCGACGGCCTGCGGATCCTGTACGTCGGCGAGGGCAACAACACGGCCGCGGCGCTGGCGCTGGCGCTCACCCGCTTCCCCGGCGTGGAGTTCGAGCTGCGGACCCCTGCGGGCTACGGGCTCGCCGCGCCGGTCGCGGAGCGGGCCCGGCGGCAGGCGGCCCGCACGGGCGCGGTCCTGCGGGAGCGGCACGACATGGCGGAGCTGCCCGGCGGCTTCGACGTCGTCTACACCACGCGCTGGCAGACCACGGGCACGGCGAAGCCCGACGCGAACTGGCGGGAGATCTTCGCGCCGTTCCAGGTGACGGCGGCTCTGTGGGAGCACAGCCCGGAGGCCGTGTTCATGCACGACCTGCCCGCCCACCGGGGCGAGGAGGTCACGGCCGAGGTCCTGGACGGGCCGCGCAGCATCGCCTTCGACCAGGCCGAGAACAAGATGCACAGCGCGATGGCCGTCCTGGAGTGGTGCCGTCCCACCGCGTCGGCGGCCCGGTCCTGCGCATGAGTCCCGTCGGGCCCACGGCGGTGGAACCGTCCCGCGGCGGCCGGGACTTCGGCCTGCTGTGGGGCGGCGCCGGGCTCGCCGTGCTGGGCGGCCGGGCCACGGCCTTCGCCTACCCCCTGGTCGTGCTGTGGGCCACCGACTCGTCCGGCGCGGCCGGTCTGGTCGGCTTCGCCCTGCTGCTGCCGCACCTGCTGGTGCAGCTGCCGGGCGGGGCCCTGGTGGACCGGGTCGACCGCCGCAGGCTGATGACGGCGTGCGGGCTCGGCTCGGCCCTGGTGGCGGCGGGGGCCGCGGCGGCCCTGCTGTCGGGGGCCGTCTGGCTGCCGCACCTGCTGGTGTCCGCCTTCCTGGAGGGCGTCTTCACCGTGCTGTACCAGCTGGCCGAACGGTCCGCGGTCCCGGCGCTGGTGCCGCCGGACCGGCTCCCCGTGGCACTGACCCGCAACGAGGCCCGTACCCGCGCCGCCTCGGTGCTCGGGCAGCCCGCCGGAAGCGCCCTGGCCGGTCTCGGGGCCGGTTTCCCCTTCGTGTTCGCGCTGGTCGCGCACCTCGGGTCGGTGGTCTTCCTGGCCCGGATCCGCGGGCCGCTGCGGTCGCCGGCGGACGGGGCCGCCCCCGCGGCCCCCGCGTCGCCCCGGGCGCTCGCCCGCGAGGTCGGGGAGGGCCTCGCCTGGCTCTGGGGACAGCCGTTCCTTCGGTCCGTGATGGTGGCCGTCGCCGTCAGCAACGTCCTCTTCCAGGGGCTGAACCTCGCGGTGATGGCCGCGGTCAAGGACGCCGGCGGAGCCGTCGCGACCGTCGGCGCGATCACCGCCATGAGCGGGGTGGGCGGCCTGGTGGGCTCGCTGTGCGGCGCGTGGTGGATGCGCCGGTACGGGATGCGCGCGCTGGTCGTCGGCGGGCTGGCGGCGTGGACCGCCCTGATGCTGCCGGTGGCCGGGACGCGCGACGCCGTCGCGCTGGGCGCCCTGTTCGCGGGCAGCGGCTATGTGGGCGGCGTGTTCAACGTCGTGGTCGGCGTCCACCTGACCCGAGCGGCCCCCGATCATCTGCGCGGACGGGCCAACAGCGTGGCGATGCTGGTGAGTTCGGGCGCGATGGCGATGGGCCCGCCCGCGGCCGGCTTCCTCCTGGCGGCGGTGGGTCCGGCCCGCACGATCCTGGCGCTGGGTGCCGCCATGGGGGTGACCTCGGCCGCCACCGCACTGTCGCGCGCGCTGCGCATCGAGGAGCCAATCCCCGCGCGACCGAAGGGAGTAGAGGCCCGGTCCACCTCCTGATACCTGGAATATGGATCATTTATAGAACGCGGCGGGAGAGTCAAGACACCGACGGTGGACCGGAGTTGCATCGCACCAGGGCCCCGGTTCCGCCCGACCTCCCAACGCAAGGAGAGATCCAGGTGTCACCCGAATCCATGGACAGGCGCGCGGTCCTGCGCACGGCGCTCGGCGCCGGCGCGGCACTGGGCGCCGTCGGCCTCACCGCCGGCGCGGCCCGGGCCGCGACCCCCGGCACCACCCCGGCGGGCGCCGGCGAGCCGGGCGTCCCGGACTTCTCGCCGGTCCCCGGGATGCAGGGCGACCGCCGTGCCAATGAGTTCTGGTACCAGTACGACCAGAAGTTCTACGTCCAGCCGACCCCCGAGACCGGCCAGGCCATCGGCAAGATCGTCGGCCCCATGGGCGGCTTCCAGGCGATCTGGGACGTCTGGCTGCAGCACTACAAGGGCGGCGCCTACCCGCAGAGCTTCATCGATCTGGTCGCCCCCTCGCGCGACTCCCTCGTCCTGCTCTCGCGCGAGCAGCGCGGTGTCTACGACACGTACTTCGCGGGCCGCCCCGACGATCTCGTCCTGGCCTTCCAGGAGTTCGGGCAGGGCACGCTCTACGACCCGCGCCCGACCGCCGGCAACCGCATCCACATGATGAACTTCACGCCGCCGGACCCGACGCACTCCTACCACCGCTGGCACATGTTCCTGCGGGCGTTCGCCCTCCTGGGCATCGACGGGGACTGGTGGACGCACATCCACCGCCTCGCGGGCCTCGGCTGGGAGCTGCACTCGATCGCCAAGCCGCGCATCGACGCGACCGACAACCCGCACCTGTCCAAGGCGCTCGTCGACCGCCTCACCAAGAAGTGGCTGAAGCGCTCGCCGGCGGAGATCGACCAGGCGTTCTCCGTCTTCCCGTACCCCGTGGACATGGGGCGCTGACATGAACGACACCACCCACGCCATGCCCGTGACGACCGGGCGGACCGGCGTCTGGATCTTCGGTGCGCGCGGCTCGCTGGCCACGACCGTGGTCGCGGGCGCGGCTGCCGTCGCCGCCGGGCTCGCCCCGGCGGAGGGCTGCGCCGCGGAGCTCCCCGATTTCCGTGCCGCCGGCCTGCCGCCGGTGGACGCGCTCGTCTTCGGCGGTCACGACGTGGTCGGCACGGCCCTCGTCGAGAAGGCCGGGCGGCTCGTCGACGGCGGTGTGCTGCCCGCGTCCCTGCTGCCGCACGTGCGGGAGGCGCTGACCACGGCGGACCGCGAGATCCGCGACGGCCTGCCGGACGGCGGGGCCGAACCCCAGGCGCGGGCGGCCGAGCGGCTGACCGCCGACATCGCCGCCTTCCGGGAGCGGCACGGGCTGGCGCGGGTGGTGGCGGTCAACCTCGCCTCCACGGAACCGCTCCCGGCCGCCGACCCGGCCCACGCCTCGCTCGACGCGCTGGAGCAGGCGCTCGAGACCCGGGCGGACGTCCTCCCGGCAAGCTCCTTGTACGCGTACGCCGCCTTCCGGGCGGGCTGCGCGTACGTCAACTTCACCCCGTCCGCGGGCGCTTGCCTTCCGGCCCTGGAGGAGCTGGCCCGCGTCACGGGTCTGCCGCACGCCGGGCGCGACGGCAAGACGGGCGAGACGCTGGTCAAGAGCGCACTCGCGCCGATGTTCCGGCAGCGCGCCCTGAAGGTGCGGTCGTGGTCGGGCAGCAACCTGCTCGGCGGCGGCGACGGCGCGACCCTCGCCGACCCGGCCGCCGCGCGCAGCAAGACCGACTCGAAGCAGCGCAGCCTGGAGGAGACGCTCGGCCACCCCGTCGAGGGCGTCGTCCACATCGACAACGTCCCCGACATGGGCGAGTGGAAGACCGCGTGGAACCACATCTCCTTCGAGGGCTTCCTCGGGGTCCGGATGACCCTGCAATTCACCTGGCAGGGCTGCGACTCGGCGCTGGCCGCGCCACTGGTCCTGGACCTGGCGCGGTTCGCGGCGCTGGCCCACGCGCGCGGGGAGGCCGGGGCACTGCCGTCGCTCGGCTTCTACTTCAAGAGCCCGGTGGGCTCCACGGAACACAACCTGACGAGGCAGTACGAGGCACTGCGCGCGTGGGCGGTGCGGCCGGACGCGGCTCCGGCGGTGCCGCGGTGACGCCGGGACGCGGCCGGTCCCGGGCCCTGCTGCGGGACCTGGCCGAGCTCGTACGGGCTCCTGCGGCCCTCACCGTGCCGGGTGACGTGCTCGCGGGTGCCACCGCCGCGGGCCTGCCGCTCGGACCGCGCACGGCGGGGCTCGCGGCGTCGTCGGTCGGCCTGTACTGGGCCGGGATGGCCCTGAACGACTGGGCGGACCGCGAGGAGGACGCACGTGACCGGCCGGGCCGGCCCGTCCCGTCCGGCAGGGTCTCCCCGCGCACGGCGCTGCTCACCGCCACCGCGCTGACCGCCGGCGGCCTCGGCCTCGCGGCACTGTCCGGCGGGCGCCGCACCCTGCTGACCCGCGCGCTGCCCCTGGCGGCGACGGTGTGGGCGTACGACCTGGGGCTGAAGTCCACGCCCCTGGGCCCGGCCGCGATGGCGGCCGCCCGGGGTCTGGACGTGCTCCTCGGCGCGGGCCCGGCACCGGCGCGCGGTGCGGTCGTCCCGGCGCTGCTGATGGCGGCCCACACCCACGAGGTCACCCGGCTGAGCCGGTTCGAGGTCGAGGGCTGCACCCCGGCGGAGCCCCGCGCCGCACTCGCGGCGACGGCCGCGCTGGGCGCCGCGGCGGCCGCCCCCGGGCCCGGCACCACCCGCGCCACGGGAGCCGTCGCTGCGGCGGGCGCCGCGCTCTATACGGCGACGGCCGGACGCGCCCAGTACGCGGCCGCGCGCCGGCCGGACGCGCCCCGCGTCCGCGGCGCGGTGAAGGCGGGCATCCACGCCATGCTCCCGCTGCAGGCCGCCCTGGTGGCCCGGGCGGGCCGCCCGTCCCTGGCGGCCCCGCTGGTGGCGGCCCTGCCTCTAGCCGCCCGGCTGGCACGAAAGGTGTCACCGACATGACGGCCGCACCGGCGCGGAACGACGCCACCGGACGCACACCCGCATCCGGTGCCGCCGGAGCGGTCCCCGGCCCGGATCCGGCGCACCCGGGCAACCTCCGATTCGCCTACGGGACCAACGGGTTCGGGGACCACCGGCTCGGGGACGCCGTCCGCGTCCTCGCCGACCTCGGGTACGAAGGCGTCTCCCTCACCCTCGACCACCACCACCTCGACCCCTTCGACCCCGCACTCGCCCGCCGGGTCGACACCGTCCGCCGGGACCTCGACCGCGCCGGGCTCGCCGTCGTCGTCGAGACCGGCGGGCGGTACGTGCTCGACCCCTGGCACAAGCACCAGCCCACCCTGCTCTCGGACGAGGACGAGGGCCGGGGCCGGGCCCGCCGGCTTGAGCTGCTGCGGCGCGCGGTGCGCATCGGTGCCGACCTCGGTGCCGAAGCGGTGCACCTGTGGAGCGGCACCACCGTCCCCGGCGTCACCGATGCCCAGGCTTGGGACCGCCTCGTCGACGGCTGCGCCGAGACCCTCGCGCACGCCGACCGCGCCGGCATCGACCTCGCCTTCGAGCCCGAACCCGGCATGCTCGTCAGCGATCTGACCGGATACCGGCGTCTGTACACCGCCCTCGGCAGCCCCGACCGCTTCCGGCTCACCCTGGACCTCGGCCACTGCCGGTGCCTGGAGCCCTGGCCCGTCGACGAGTGCGTCCGGCGGTCCGCGGACCGGCTCGCGCACGTACAGATCGAGGACATGCGCCGGGGCGTGCACGAGCATCTCCCGTTCGGCCTGGGCGAGATCGACTTCCCGCCCGTGCTGAGAGCCCTCGTGGACACCGGCTACCGGGGCCTCGTCTCCGTGGAGCTGCCCCGCCACAGCCACGCCGCCACCGCCACCGCACGCAGCTGCCTGGAGTTCCTGCGCGCGCACGCCCCGGCGACGGCGCCGGGCGCACGGCCCCGACGACCGGAGAGGACCACCACCCCATGACCGCGACCGCAACCGCCACCCTCGGACCCGCCACGGAACCGGCCGGGTCCGCCGACGCCCTCACCGAACGCACCCTCCGCGATTCCCTCCACGCCGCCCTCGACGCCGACGCCCGCGCCTGGCTCGACCGGGCCCTGGGCGAGGTCGCCGACTCCGCCACCGCCCTGCACCGCCACTTCCCCGCCGCCGGCCGCGGCTGCGGCCGCGGCCCGCTGCCCGGCTGGGCGGGCTGGTCGATCGCGGACGCCGCCCGGACCGTCCTGCTGCTGGCCGCTTCGCCGGACGCCCGGACCCTGGTCTCCGAGGCCGTGTCCCTCTACCACCGGGGCGACGCGTACGAGCGGATCGGCGTGCTGCGCGCGCTGCCGTTCCTGCCCATCGGCCCGGCCGCCCTGCCGCTCGTCGACGACGCGCTGCGCACCAACGACACCCGCCTGATCGGGGCCGCCGTCGGCCCCTACGCCTGCCGGCACCTGGACCAGGACCACTGGCGGCAGGCGGTCCTCAAGTGCCTGTTCACCGGCATCCGGCTGTCCGCGGTCGCCGGTCTCGACGCCCGCCGCGACGCGGAACTGGCCGCCATGGCCGAGCGGTTCGCCCAGGAGCGGCGCGCCGCGGGCCGCCCCGTGCCCGACGACACCTGGCTGCTCACGCACGCCCGCTGAGCGGCCCCGGCCCTCCCGCCCCACGAACCACCCAGCAGCAGGAGCGAACCACCTTGCGCATCTTCGACCCGCACATCCACATGACCTCGCGGACCACGGACGACTACCGGGCCATGCACGCCGCCGGTGTCCGCGCGGTGGTCGAGCCCGCGTTCTGGCTGGGCCAGCCGCGTACGTCGCCCGACTCGTTCGCCGACTACTTCGACGGTCTCCTCGGCTGGGAGCCCTTCCGCGCCGCGCAGTTCGGCATCCGGCACCACTGCACGATCGGCCTCAACCCCAAGGAGGCCAACGACCCGCGCTGCGCCCCCGTCATCGACCTGCTGCCCCGCTACCTGGCCAAGGACGGCGTCGTGGCCGTGGGCGAGATCGGCTTCGACAACGGCACCCCGGCGGAGGAGCGGGCCTTCGCCGCCCAGCTCGCCCTCGCCGTCGAACACGGCCTGCCCGCGCTCGTCCACACCCCGCACCGCGACAAGGCCGGCGGCACCGCGCGCTCCCTCGCCGTCGTCGCGGACTCCGGGATCGACCCCTCGTACGTGGTCCTGGACCACCTCAACGAGGTCACCGTGGACGAGGTCGCCGCGTCCGGCTGCTGGATGGGCTTCTCCATCTACCCCGACACCAAGATGACCCCCGACCGCATGGTGCGGATCCTCCAGCGGCACGGGACCGAGCGGATGCTCGTGAACTCGGCCGCCGACTGGGGCCACAGCGACCCGCTGCTCACCCGCGCCACGGGCGAGGCCATGCTGGCCGCCGGCTTCGGCGACGACGACGTGGACCGCGTCCTGTGGCGCAATCCCGTCGCCTTCTACGGGCAGAGCGGCCGCCTCGACCTCACCGGCGGACAGCCTGGTGACGCCCCTGGGGCCGCGGCCCCCGCCGCCCACTTCGAGGGCAACTCCATTCTGCGCGGCGGCAGCTGAGCGGACCGGAAGGAAGGGGAGGAGGAACCATGCGCTTCCGGCACCGGGACGGCACCGTCGTCCACCTGTCCTATTGCACCAACGTCCACCCGGCCGAGGACCTGGCCGGCATCCGGGCCCAACTCGCCGATTACGCCGAACCGGTGCGCGAGCGCCTGGGAACCGGCCTGCTCGGCCTCGGCCTGTGGCTGCCGCACGACGCGGCCACGGCCCTGGCGGCGGATCCCGCCGCGCCGGCCCGGCTGCGCGCCGACCTGACCGCACGCGGCCTGGAGGTCGTCTCCCTCAACGGCTTCCCGTACGAGGGCTTCCACGCCCCCGTCGTGAAGCACGCCGTCTACTCCCCCGACTGGGCCGACCCCCGCCGACTCGCCTACACCCTCGACCTCGCCCGCGTGCTGGCCGAGCTGTTGCCCGACGACGCCGCGAGGGGCAGCGTCTCCACCCTGCCCTTCGGCTGGCGCACCGCGTGGACCGCCGGGCGGCGCGACGCGGTGCGGCGCAACCTGGAGGCACTGGCCGAAGGCCTGCGACGGATCGAGGCGGAGACCGGCCGCCGGATCCGCGTCGGCCTGGAGCCCGAGCCGGGCTGTGCCGCCGAGACCGTGCGCCAGGCGCTGGACGGCCTGGCCGGCACCGACCACACCCACCTCGGCCTGTGCCTGGACGCCTGCCACCTCGCGGTGGCCCACGAGGACCCGGCCGGCGCCGTCGCCGACTGCGCCGACGCCGGCGTCCCCGTGGTCAAGCTCCAGGCCTCGGCCGCCCTGCAGGCCGACCGGCCGCGCGACCCCGCGACCCGGGCCGCACTCGCCCCCTTCGCCGAGCCGCGCTTCCTGCACCAGACCCGGGAGGCGGGCGCGCCGGACACCCCGGCCGCCCACCGCTTCGCCGCGGTCCGGGACGACCCGGCCGCCCGGGACGACCTCCCCCAGGCCCTCGACCCCGCCGACGGCCTGCCCGGGGACGCCCCGTGGCGCATCCACTACCACGTACCGCTGCACGCCGACCCCGAACCGCCCCTGCGCAGCACCCGCTCCGTGCTGAGCGAGACCCTGCACGCCCTGTTCGCCGGCCCCCGGGCGGTCACGGACCACGTGGAGGTCGAGACCTACACCTGGTCCGTCCTCCCGGAGGACCGGCGGCCCGGCGACGCGAGCGGCGGCCTGCCCGCCGGCATCGCGGCCGAACTCGACCACGCCCGCCGCGAACTGACCGCGCTCGGGCTCCGCCAGGAGGACCACCGTTGACCGCCGCCGAACGAACGCCCGCCCGTACCCGCGCCAAGGTCGCCGTGCTGTGCACGGTCGGCCTGACCACACGGCTGCTGGAGCACATGCCCAACCTCCGCGCGGTCGGCGAAGCGGGCTTCGCCGCCCCGCTGGACACGGTCTTCCCCGCCGTGACGGCGACCGTGCAGGCCACCTTCACCACCGGCCTGCTGCCGCGTGACCACGGCGCCGTCGCCAACGGCTGGTACCACCGCGACCAGGGCGAGATCCACTTCTGGCGGCAGCACAACGCACTGGTGCGGGGCGAGAAGGTGTGGCAGGCCGCGCGCGCCGCGGACCCCGCCCACTCCACGGCCTACCTGTGCTGGTGGTGGGCGATGGGCGCGGACGTCGACACGATCCTCACCCCGCGCCCCGTCTACCGCTACGACGGCCGCAAGCAGCCCGACTGCTACACCGTGCCCGCCGGCCTGCGCGACGAACTCACCGCGGAGCTGGGCGAGTTCCCCCTCTTCACCTACTGGGGGCCGACCGCGGGCATCAACTCGACGCGCTGGATCGCCGCGGCCGCCCGCCTCGTCGTGGACCGCCGCGGCCCCGACCTGAGCTTCGTGTACATCCCGCACCTGGACTACGACCTGCAGCGCTTCGGCCCCGACAGCCCGCAGGCCGTCCGCGCGGCACGCGAGGCCGACGCCGCGCTCGGACCGCTCCTGGACGATCTGCGCGAGCGCGGCACCACCGTCCTCGCGCTGAGCGAGTACGGCATCAGCCCGGTGCGGCGGCCCGTGGACATCAACCGCGCGCTGCGCCGCGAGGGCCTGCTGAAGGTCTACGCGCAGCGCGGCATGGAGTACCTGGACACCTACACCTCCCGCGCCTTCGCCGTCGCCGACCACCAGGTCGCCCACGTCTACGTGAAGGACCCGGCGGACGTGGCGCGCACCCGGGACCTGCTGGCCGCGCTCCCCGGGGTGGACGAGGTCCACGACCGGGCCGCCCAGGAGAAGCTGGGCATCGACCACGCCAACGCGGGCGAGCTGGTCGTGGTCGCGGAGCCGGGCGCCTGGTTCACGTACTACTACTGGCTCGACGACGAGCGGGCCCCCGACTTCGCGCGGGGCGTCGAGATCCACCGCAAGCCCGGCTACGACCCGGCCGAGCTGTTCTTCGACCCCGCCGACCCGCTGGTCAAGGCGAAGGCGGCACTGACCGTGGCCCGCAAGAAGGCGGGCATGCGCGCCCCGATGACGGTGGTCCCGCTGGACCCGTCGTGCGTGCGGGGCAGCCACGGCCGGCTCCCGGAGGACGACCGTGACGGGCCGGTGCTGCTGTGCTCGGACGGCTCGCAGGCGCGGGACCGGTACCGGGCGACCGAGGTCAAGGACCTGATCCTGCGGCTCCAGGGGCTCGGGTGATGGGTACGGGAACGAAGGAGACGGCGCGGGCGGCCGGACCGGGGGCAGCGGACCCGGCCGGCCCGCACAGCGGGTCCGGAGCCCTCCGCGCTGCCCTGAGCAGCCGCCAGATCAGCATGATCGCGCTGGGCGGCGTCATCGGCACCGGCCTGTTCCTGGGCTCCGGGCAGGCGATCTCCCTGGCCGGACCGGCCGTCGTCCTCGCCTACGCCGCCGCGGCCGTCGTCGCCCTCGTCGTGACGTACGCCCTCGCGGAGATGACCGCCGCGCATCCGCGCGCGGGCGGGTTCGGCGCCCTGGCCCACATCCACCTGGGCCCGCTGGCCGGCTTCGTCCAGCGCTGGATCTACTGGATCGCCCAGGTGATCAACATCGGGAGCGAGGCCGTCGCGGCGGGGATGTACACCCGCATGTGGTGGCCGGGGCTGCCGCTGTGGATCCCGGTCGCGGTCTTCTCCCTCGCGATGGTGGGGGTGAACGTCCTCTCCGTGGCGTTCTTCGGCACGTTCGAGTACTGGTTCGCCATGATCAAGGTCGGCGCCCTCGTCGTGCTGCTCTCGCTGGGCGCCGTGGCCATCGTCTTCGGCCTGCCCGGCCAGGCGGCGGTAGGGACATCGGCACTCGTCGGGCACGGCGGGCTCGCGCCCAACGGCCTGACGGGCCTGTGGCTGGCCACGACCATGGCGTCGTTCAGCTACATCGGGACCGAGGCCCTCTCGCTGACGGCGGCGGAGTCCAGCGACCCGGTGCGCGACATCCCGCGCGCGGCGCGGATGACCGTCTTCCGGCTGACGGCGTTCTCCGTGCTGGGCATCGCCGTGGTCGTGATGATCGTGCCGTGGACGGAGGCGGGCGGCGACCGAGGCGTCGTCCAGAGCCCGTTCGTCCGGCTCTTCGGCTCGGCGGGCCTCCCGGCCGCGGCGACCATCATGAACCTGATCGTGCTCGTCGCCGCGCTGTCCGCGATGAACACCAACCTCTTCGCGACGGCCAGGACCCTCTACTCGCTCGGCTCCGACGGCTGGGCCCCCGCCCGCCTGACGCGCCTGAGCAAGCGCGGCACGCCGGTCGGCGCGCTGCTGCTGTCGGCGGTCGGCGCGCTGGGCGCGATCCTCGTGTCGGTCGTCTCCCCGGACCGGGTCTTCGCCATCATGATCGCGGTGGCCCTGTTCAGCGCGCTCGTCACCTGGCTCGTCATCCTGGCCACGCACGTCGCCTTCCGCCGCGGCCGCGCGGCGGACGCCCCCGCCCTGCCCATCCGCCTGTCCGGCGCCCCCTGGACGACCCTGGCGGCGGCCGCCTTCGTGGTCGCGGTTCTCGTCACGATGGCCTTCACCCCGTACTTCCGCGTGGGCCTCCTCGCGGGCGGCCCGCTCCTGGCGCTGGTGACGGCCGCGTACTTCGCCGTACGGGCCCGCACGGCACGGACGGCGCGGCGGACCCTGGCAGCGGACTGAAGCCGCCCGCCCCGCCCGCCCGGCGGGGCGGGGCCCCGGCACCACGAACGGCCTACGGCCCTCGCGGCACCACCCGCTACACTGTCCGCGGTGGCGCAGCCCTCGTCGGCCGCACCGCCGCAGCGCCCCGCCTCCGTAGCTCAGGGGATAGAGCACCGCTCTCCTAAAGCGGGTGTCGGCAGTTCGAATCTGCCCGGGGGCACAGTCGCAGCAGGACAGAAAGCCCTTCCGCCCGATCGGGCGGAAGGGCTTTCTGTGTGTGGTTCAGCAGTGAGGCTCCGCGCTACGAGTGCGAGTCACCGCAGTCGTCGCCCTTGCCGCCACCCTTGCCGTGGTGGCCGCCGCCCTTGCCGTGGCCCTTGCCCTCGCCCTTGCCGTGGTCGCAGTCGTCGCCCTTGCCACCACCCTTGCCGTGGTGGCCACCGCCCTTGCCGTGACCTTCACCCTTGCCGTGGTCGCCACCGCCCTTGCCGTGGCCCTCGCCCTTCCCGTGGTCGCCACCGCCCTTGCCGTGGTCGCCGCCCCCGTTGCCGTGGTCGCCGCCTCCGAGCTGATGGGTGGTCACGACGGCGCTGTGGGACGGCGCGGTGGATTCCGCGGCCGATGCCGAGCCGGCTCCGGCGGCGATGAGTGCGGCGGCGAACGGGACGGCGGTCACGAGAGCGAGAAGGCGGGCCCTGCGGTTGCTGGCCATATCGGTTCCTCCAAGGGGAAAGCGGGCGGCACGGAGTGGTCCGACCTGACCAGTCCGTCGACGTGGCGGCGTCTGCGGACCAAAGTGGCTCATCGCAATGTCTGATGACCAGGGGAAACCGGTTCTCTCCTCCGCAAGCGTGAACAGAGTCCGGTAAACCTCGTGCGGCCCCACGGATCAGCAAACCGCCTACGACGCGGGGTCCTTGAGGTCGTTGATGACGAGGTCCTGGAGGCGGACGGAGAACCAGACCTCCTGCTTGGCGCCTCCCGACCACCGCTCCGTGAGGACGACCGTGGAGTGGCCGGCTCCGCTGCCCTCGTAGCGGGTGGCCCAGGTGGCGGGGACGTTCTGGGCGCGGAAGACGGGGTCGGCGTCGTGCTGGAGGGCCCAGGCGTCGAGGCGCTTGTCGAGGTCGGGCGCGAGATAGCGGGCGCGCACCTGGGCGGGGGTCGAGGGGCCCTTGTGGAGGACGGCCTGCCGGTAGTCGCGGAAGAAGGAATTGACGCGGACCTCGGCCCGGGACTGCTGGGCCGCCGTGACAGCGGGGGCCGTGGGGGCGTCCACGGCCTGGGCGGACAGGGCGAGCGGGCCGGCCGTCAGCAGGGCGGTGGTGACGGCCACGGCGGCGCAAAGCCTCGTACGGTTCGGCATATTCATGACGTAAGCACGTACCCATAAATCCGCACATCACTCGCTTGCACTCGCTCGCGCGTGCGGCGCCGCGCCGCGCGAAGATCACGCCCGGCCGAATCGGATCAGCTGAATTCGACTAAAGTCGGATTCCTCACCGCTGGTTGTGGGGCCAGTACGCGGTCCGGGGCGCAGGGGCGTCCCGAGGGGAGGGCATGTTTCCGCATGAGTCGTCGCTCCAACGGACTGATAGGCATCTGGGCCGAGGCGCAGCGTCAGCAGCAGCGCCAGCGTGAAGCCGCACACCGGGAACGGACGCAGGCCCAGCGGGAACAGGAGCGGCAGCAGCGGGCGTACGAGCGCGAGACCGCGCGGCTCGACCGGGAGCAGCGCGCGGCGTACCGGCAGCGGCGCGAGGCCGAGGCCATGCGCCGTACGGAGGAGCTGGAGGGCCGGGTCGCGGAGTTGACCGGGCTGCTGGTGGCCGGGTGCGCCGAACCGGCGTTCACCGCGGCGGCGCTCCGCAGGCCCGAGGAGGTCGAACCGTTCCAGCCGGGGCACCTCGCGCACCCGGTGGCGATGCCCGACCCCGGCCAGTACCGCTTCGCGCGCCAGCAGTTCGAGCGCGACTGGCAGGCCGCGCAGGCCGCCGAGGCACAGCGGCAGCAGCAGCTGGCCGCGTACCGGCAGCAGTACGACCAGTGGGCCGCCGGGCAGCTCGCGGAGACGCGGCGGTACAACGCGGGCGTCGCGGAGATGACCGAGGCGCTGCGCGGGCGCGACCCGGACGCGGTCGTCGACTACTTCTCCGCCGCGCTCTACGCCTCCTCCGCCTGGCCGCAGGAGTTCCCGCACCAGATCTCCGCCGCGTACGACCCGGGCGCGCGGCAGTTGGTGCTGACGTCGGAGCTGCCGGGGTACGGGATCGTGCCGGAGGCGAAGGCGGTGCGGTACATGCCGACCGCCGACCAGGACAAGGAGACGGCCCGGCCCGCCGCCCAGCGGCGGGCCGTGTACCGCGATGTGCTGGCGCAGTGCGTGCTGCTGACGGTGCGTGAGCTGTTCGCGGCCGATGAGTTCGGGGCGCTGGAATCCGTATCGCTCAACGCCTTCGTCGACGACCACGACCCGGCCACCGGGCGGCGCGCGCAGATCGTCCTGGCCACGGTCTCCGTGGCGCGGGGGGTCTTCGAGGGGCTGCACCTGGAGCAGGTCAGCGCCGTCGACTGTCTCGTCGACGGGCTGGGCGGCCAGCTGTCCGCCCGCCCCGACCAGCTCGCGGCCGTGCGGCCGGGGCGGATGCCCGACGAGGTGGGCCGGGGCGTGGTGTCGCACGGCGGCGGTGACGACCCGGACCTCTACGAGATGGACCCGATCGAGTTCGAGGGGCTGGTCGCCCAGCTGTTCCGGGCCCGCGGGATGCAGGCCGTGATGACGACGCGCTCCAACGACGGCGGCGTGGACGTCGAGGCGCTCGACCCGGACCCGATCAGCGGCGGCCGGATCATCGTGCAGGTGAAGCGGTACCGCAAGACGGTGCCGCCGACCGCGGTGCGCGATCTGTACGGGACCGTGCAGGGCGCCGGTGCGAACAAGGGCGTGCTGGTGACGACTTCGGGGTTCGGCCCCGGTTCGTACACCTTCGCCAACGGCAAGCCGCTGACCCTGGTCTCCGGCGAGGAGCTGGTCGGCCTGCTCGGCCGGCACGGGCTGCGCGGCCGGCTGGGCGGCGGCCCGGCGGCGGCCGCGGCCCGTCCTGCGGCGGCCCCCGCCGAGCAGGCGGCCGGTGATCACAACGTCCTGGGGATGGCGTGGTCCGGCCGGGTCGCCCTGGACGTGTGCGCGCTCGTATGCGAGGGCACGCGCGTGCTCAGCGACGATCACTTCGTCTTCTACAACAATCCGGCCACCCCCGACGGGTCCGTGCGCGCGGTGCCCCCGTCCGCCGGGGACAAGGCGGCCCTCCGTGTGACCTTCGACGCCCTCCCCGCGGCCTCGGACCGGCTGGTCCTCGTCGCCGCGATCGACCCGGCCGTCAATCCGGACGCCGACCTCTCGGAGTTCACGGACGCGCGGATCCGGCTGTCGGACGCGTCGGGTTCGGAGCTCGGGCAGCTGGAGGTCTCGGACGGGCGGCCGGGTGAGACGGCGCTGGTGCTGGGCTCTTTCCGGCGGCGGGCGAACGGCGACTGGGACTTCGTGCTGGGCGGGCAGGGGTACCGGGGCGGGCTTTCGGATCTTGTGCAGGATTTCGGTATCGAGGTGGCGTGAGGTCCGCCCCGGGGTCCGGGGCGGAGCCCCGGTGGGTCGAGGACTTGTCCACATCACCCATTCGGGTAAGCGAACCCTCGTAGACTGCAAAAATGGCCGACCCCACCCAGACCTCCCGCCCCTCCGACACCAGCGAAGCGCTCGGCTGTCTTCAGCGCGTCTTCGGCTATGACGCGTTCCGGGGCGATCAGGAAGAGATCATCGAGCACGTCGTCGCAGGTGGGGACGCACTCGTGCTGATGCCCACCGGTGGTGGCAAGTCGCTCTGCTATCAGATCCCGGCGCTCGTGCGGCCCGGTGTGGGCGTCGTGATCTCGCCGCTGATCGCGCTCATGCAGGACCAGGTCGACGCGCTGCGCGCGCTCGGTGTCCGGGCGGGCTTCCTGAACTCCACGCAGGATCTCGACGAGCGGCGGATGGTCGAGGCGGAGTTCCTCGCGGGCGAGATCGACCTGCTCTATCTGGCGCCGGAGCGGCTGCGGGTCGAGGCGACGCTGCGGCTACTGGACCGGGGCAAGATCTCCCTGTTCGCCATCGACGAGGCGCACTGCGTGGCGCAGTGGGGCCACGACTTCCGGCCGGACTACCTGGCGCTGTCCCAGCTCCACGAGCGCTGGCCGGACGTGCCGCGCATCGCGCTGACCGCGACCGCCACCGAGGCCACGCACACGGAGATCGCGGGGCGGCTGAAGCTCCAGGACGCCCGGCACTTCGTGGCGAGCTTCGACCGGCCGAACATCCAGTACCGCATCGCCCCGAAGGACGAGCCCAAGCGCCAGCTGCTGGAGCTGCTGCGCAGCGAGCACGACGGTGACGCGGGCGTGGTCTACTGCCTGTCCCGCAAGGGCGTGGAGGACACGGCCGCGTTCCTCGCGCAGAACGGCATCGACGCCCTGCCGTACCACGCGGGGCTCGACGCGCGGACCCGCGCCGCGAACCAGTCGCGCTTCCTGCGCGAGGACGGCGTGGTCGTGGTGGCCACGATCGCGTTCGGCATGGGCATCGACAAGCCGGACGTCCGGTTCGTCGCCCACCTCGACCTGCCGAAGTCCGTCGAGGGGTACTACCAGGAGACCGGCCGTGCCGGGCGCGACGGGCTGCCGTCCACGGCCTGGCTGGCGTACGGGCTCCAGGACGTCGTCCAGCAGCGCAAAATGATCGACGGCTCGGAGGGCGACGACGCCCACCGCCGCAGGCTCGGCGCGCACCTCGACGCGATGCTGGCGCTGTGCGAGACGGTCGAGTGCCGCCGGGTGCAGCTGCTGGCGTATTTCGGCCAGCAGAGCACCGCCTGCGGCAACTGCGACACGTGTCTGACGCCCGCCGAGACGTGGGACGGCACCATCGCCGCCCAGAAGTTCCTCTCCGCGGTGCTGCGGCTGGCCAGGGAGCGGCGGCAGAAGTTCGGCGCGGGCCAGATCATCGACATCCTGCTGGGCAAGAAGACCGCGAAGGTCATCCAGCACGACCACGACGGCCTGACGGTCTTCGGCATCGGCACCGAGCTGAGCGTCGCCGAATGGCGCGGCGTGGTCCGGCAGTTGCTGGCGCAGGGCCTGCTGGCCGTCGAGGGCGACTACGGCACGCTGGTCCTCACCGACGCGAGCGCGGAGGTGCTGGGCCGGCAGCGCGAGGTGCGGCTGCGGCGCGAGCCGGCCCGCGCCGCGAAGAGCGCGTCCCGGTCCTCGTCGGGCGCGGGCAAGAAGAGCGCGCCCGTCGATCTGCCGGCGGAGCTGGTGCCGGTCTTCGAGTCCCTGCGGGCGTGGCGGGGTGCCACGGCCAAGGAGCTCGGGGTGCCCGCGTATGTCATCTTCCACGACGCGACGCTGCGGCAGATCGCGACGGTGTCGCCCTCCTCCCTGGAGGAGCTGTCGGGGATCAGTGGGGTGGGCGAGGGCAAGCTCGCGAAGTACGGACCGCCGATCCTGGACCTGCTGGCGGGCCTGCGAGCGGAGGGGTAACCGGGCGGGTCGTTCCCCGCCCGGCCCCTTCCCGAAACCGGGGCGCGTGCCCCCCCCCGGACCCCCGGGGGCGGAACACCCAGGCGCAAACGGCGCCTACCCTGCTGTCGGCCGAGGCTCGATGCGCCGCTGCGCGACATCCACCGCCGCCCCGAACCGCGCGTCCGGCCTCAGCGCATGCTCACGCGCGCACGCCTCCGTGAATTTGAGGACGTGTTCGTCACCGTGGGCGACCGCTCGGGCGATGAGTTCGCCGAAGGGCGGTATGTCCGCCTCCGCGGCCCGGGACGCCGCGGAGGCCTCGGCACCGCGGTCTCCGGTGAAGGCGAGCAGCAGCGCGGTGTGCACGTGCCAGAGCGCGGCGAGTGACGGCTCATGGAGTTCGTCGGGCAGATGGGGCAGCACGAGGCGTACGGCGGCGGGCGCGGTGACCCCGTGGACGAGGGGCACGGGCGGAAGTTCGGGATGGGCGAGGTAGATCCCGGCGAACTCGGTGGTCATCTCGGTGAGCAGCCACTGCGTGCGCGTCGGGGCGAGCGCGTCCAGCGCTTCCGCATAGCCGGGCAGCCGGTCCGGGTGGGCCAGCCGCCCCGCCGCCGAGCCGACACGGAAGTCACCGGGGTGCGGCGTACGGGGCAGTGCCGCCACGGCCCCCGCCAGGTCCTGCGTGCCCCGCATCCGGACCTCGCCGGGCAGGTGGGCGAACCGGGCCGCCCAGTAGGCGAGGCCCCGGGCCAGCTCCGTGAGCCGGCCCGGAGTGGGCTCCGGGGCGGCGGCGAGGGAGCGCACGGCGTGGGCGGTGCGGATCACGCCGTGGGTGAGGCCCGCGAGCAGTCCGGGCAGCAGCCTGGGCCACCAGCGGACGAGCACGTCGCGCCAGGCGGCGTCGGCGAGTTCGCACGCGAAGAGCCGTTCCCAGTCGCCGGCGCGGGAGAAGTCCCCGAGGGCCGGGCGCCAGGAGGTCTCGTCGGCGGGGTCGAGTGCGAAGCGCGGGGCGGGCACCTCGTGATGGGGCATGACGGAGCGGTAGCCCTCGACCCAGGCGGCGACCTCGTCGCCGTGGCCGAGGACGGCGAGCGCCTCCGCGCCCATGGGGCCGTGGTTGGCGAGGTCGCCCTGGGCCCCGCGTTCGTATCCGAGGTCGTCCATGCGCTCCAGGGCGTCGTTGATCGCATCCTGGTAACCGATGACCGGCATGGTGGAGCCCCCTGTCCAGAAGTTCGGATTCCCGAATAGTTTGGATTTACGAAGCATCTACAATCTCAGTATGCAGCACGCCGCCGAACCCGGGACGCACCGGCTCCCCACCCCGGAGGAGACCCAGGCCATCGGCCTGGTCCCCCTGCTGGCGCCCTACATCCGCCAGGCCCCCGCAGAGATGCCCGACGAGCTGCGCACGGTCTTCGACACCCACAGCCTCACCGCGCGGCACGGCGCGGTGCTGCCGCAACTGCTCGCGGAACAGCCGCTGGCGGTCAGCGAGTTGGCGCGGCGACTGCGATTGTCGCTGTCGACCACCAGCGAGCTGGTCGGCGCGCTCGACCGGGCCGGGCTGGTCGAGCGACGTGAGGACCCCACGAACCGGCGCCGCACACTGGTGGCCATCGCCGACGACCGCCTGCCGGTGGTCGAGGCGTTCATCGCCACCCGTTCCCAGCCGCTGCTGCGCGCGCTCGACAGCCTGTCGCCGCGCGACCGCGCGGGCTTCATCGCAGGACTGAACGCATGGGCGCGAGAGGTGCGGGACCGGCCGGCCACGCCCCCGGATAGGGCTCCCGCACCGAAGTGAGGTGGGCGTAGACGACGACGTTGCCCAGATACTCGTGGGCGTCCTCGTCGAAGCCTCCGCCACAGGTGATCAGCCTCAACTCGGCCCGGGCGGAAGGCCCGTAGACCTTCTGCGAAGGGAAGTCCGCGCTGCCGTACACCTCGATCGCGTCGATCGTGAAGACCGCGGTACGGCCGTCGGCGCGGGCGACCTCCACGGCCTGGCCCTTCTTCAGGGCTCCCAGGCTGTAGAAGACGGCCGGGCCGACGGCCGTGTCGACGTGCCCGGCGACGATCGCGGTGCCGGTCGCTCCCGGTGTGGCGCCGCCCGCGTACCAGCCGGCGAGGTTGCGGTCGTCGTCCGGCGGGCTGGCGAGACTGCCGTCCGGCAGCAGGGCCAGGGGCCGCGTCGGGGCGTCGACCTGGATCTCCGGGATGCGGACGCGGGTCGGCGGCGAGGGCGGCAGCGGCGGCACGCTGGGTCCCATGCGCGGCACGGGCGCGCCGGGCGCACTCGGCGAGGCCGGTGAGAACGCCTCGGCGGCGGACGGCTGCGGGGGCGGCCCCTGCACTCCCGCGCCGTGCTGGATGAGCCAGCTGCCGGTGCACAGGGCTATGGCCAGGGCTGTGGCCACGGCGGCTTTGCGGCGGGCGTCGGCAGCGGGCGGGCGCGGCTTGCGCGGAGCGCAGGCCGTGCGGGCTTCCCGGGCTCGCTCCGCGCGGACGGTGCGCGCTCGGGCGTGGCGGGTCTTCCGTGTCTCGCCCATCGGGGCTCCTCCACCGCGCCGCGGGTTCTTTCCCCAGCCCCGCCCCTTCCCGAACTGGGGCTCCGCCCCAGACCCCGAAGCACGCTCCGCGCGCTGTCCTCAAACGCCGGACGGGCTGATTGTGACGGGAGGGGGCGGGACGCGCAGGGGAAGTGCGGGACGTAAAGCGAAGCAGTCCCGTACTTCCCCGGAGCGGCACGGCCCCGCACCCGACAACGAAGGCCGGCAAAAACCAGCCCGTCCGGCGTTTGAGGACGCTCCCGCAGGGAGCTCCCGCCGCAGGCGGCAACGCACCCGCACCCAAGCGCAGTCCTCAGACGCGTCCCCCACGCCGCCGCAAGAACCACGTGCCGCCCACCGCCGCCGTCGCCAAGACAGCCGCTCCGGCCATGATTTCGGTCAGGCCCGAGTTCTCGCTCGTGGAGCCGACGCCGGTCTTCACGCCGCCCATGGGCGGCTTCGTGGCCGTGGTGCTCATGCCGGGGCTGCTGCTCGCGCCGCTGCCACTACCGCCGCCGCCACCGCTGCCGACCATCAGGTCGCCCGTCGCCTCCTTGCCGTTGTGGCATTTGACGCCGATGCCGTACGTGCCGGACTTCGCCTTGGCCGGGACCGAGAACTGGCCGACGACGTCCTCCTTGTGCGTGCCCGGCTTCAGGGCGAACGAGGCGGGGCCGCCGACCGCGCTGGCGTCGCCCGTGCCCGAGCCGTTGGAGCCGCAAGCGGTGGTGTTCACCGTGACCAGGGTGCCGGGCTGGGCGGGGCTGGGAGAGACCTCGAGTTTGCCGAAGTCCCCGGCGAGCGCGGGCGCGCCCGTCGGCCCGAGGGCCACGATGGTCAGAGCGGCCCCGGTGAGCACTCGTGCAGTACGCATGCCTGTCCTCCGAGAACGCGGACGCGGCACACCGATGTGCCACCGAAGGCGTGGGGGGTTCCGCGCTCCTATGTGCCGAGCGAAGCCGCGTTCCGGGACCGCCGCACCTCGACGTCACCTCGGACGGGCCGTCCCGGCCCGGCCCGCCGAACCGCCCGGAAGGCGTAACGGCAGGTCACCGGGGGTGACCGTACGACTACCGGAGCAACCCGCCCCGGATGCGGCGAACGGGTGACCCCGGGACGGCCCCCGGCCGGCAGGCGGCCCCGCGCGCGGGCGCGGGGCCGGACCGCCACCACACAGAACGGTGACCCCTGGGTCACAAGGGGTCACTTCGCGCCGGGGCGCGCGTATGCTCTGCGCCCATGGGGGAGGAGACCGAGGTCCCCGTCAACGGCCATACGTTCGAGGAGACTTGGCGGGTTCGCATTTCCACGCCCGGCGGCGACATGCTGGGCGCGGGCATCCTGGTCGGCGCGGACTCCGTCCTGACCTGTGCCCATGTCATCCCCTGGGACGGCGGGCCGCAGCCCACCGCCGAGGTGGTCGCGGAGCTCGTCGGCGTGGCCGGGACACCGGCCGTGCGGGCCCGGGTCGCGGAGCGGTGCTGGGTGCCGGAGCTGGCGGACTCCCGGGGTGACGTGGCCCTGCTCAGGCTCGCCGAGCCGCAGGACGCCCGGCACGCGGCGCCGCTGCACCGCGTGGCGCCGTCGCCCGGGCGGGCCGTGCGGATGTGCGGCTTCCCCCGGACGAAGGGGCTGGCCGACGGGGTGTGGTTCCGGGCCACGATCGCGGGTCCGAGCGGGCCGCGCGGCGAGTGGGTGCAGCTCTTCCCGGCGACGCCGGAGGAGACGGTGCGGCCCGGGTTCAGCGGGGCGGCCGTCACCGACGCGGAGACGCACCGGGTGCTGGGCATGGTCGTCAGCCGCTACGACGACCGGTCCTCGGCCGCGCCGGACGGCAAGCTGCACCTGTCGTACATGATCCCCATCGAGACCGTCGTGCGGTATCTCCCGCTGATCGGCGACCATGTGACGGGCCGGCGCGGCAACAGCCTTCCGCCGGTGCCCTCGGGGGCGCCGCGCGACCGGGAGTTCGCGCGCTGGCTGGCCCGCTGGTTCCGCGCCGCGGAGGGCACGCGCCACATCGAGGCGATCGTCATCAAGAAGGGCGAGGCGGCCCGCGCCGCGACGCTGAGCCGGGCGGTCGCCCTGGCCGACCGCGAGGTGGTGGCGGACCCGCCCCTCCCGGGCGCCGCGCACACCCCCCGTCTCCCCTCCCCCCGCTCCCCCGGGCCTCCGGGCGGCGGCACCAACGGGCACGTCGTCACCCGGGCCCTCGACGACACGGTGCCGCCCGTCGGCAGTGTCGATCTCGCGCTCGACGTGTCCGGGGAGACCGTCGCGCTCTTCGCCGAACGGGTCGCCGACCGGCTCGGGCTGCGTACCGGGGGCGGGGACGGCGGGGTGGGGCGGTTCGGTGACATCCGTGCCGTGCCGCTGACGATCGTCGCAGAAGGGGTCGACTACGCGGCCGATCCCGTCGCGCTCGTCGAGTTCACCGACCTGCTGGCCGCCCGGGGCGCGCGCCTGCTGCTCGTTTTCCGCAACCCCGACTCGCAGAGCCTGGAGCTGGCGCTGAGGATGGCCGACCCGAGCAAGGACGAGATCACCGCGCGGCTCGACCGGGTGCGCGACCGCATCGAGCACATCGCCCGCCGTGAGCGCACCGCGTACGACAGGGTCGCCCTGATCGCACCCGTGCGCCCCGTGCCGCAGGAGGCGGCCGGGCTGCGGCTCGATCTGACGGGGCTGCGCCGCGACCCGGAGCTGGGCAGCAGACGCTTCCTGCCGAAGCTCGCGGCGTTCGAGAGCGCGGTGGAGTCGGGGCTGCTGAGGGTCGAGGAGGCGATCGGCCGGGCCGAGGCGGGCGTCGCGCGCCGCAACGAACTGCGCGGGCGGCTGGAGGCGTTCTTCGCGCTGCTCGCCGCCCGCAGCCTGGAGGAGGAGCAGGCGGCGGCCCCGCTCTACCGCGCGGCCCACAACCTCCTCTTCCAGGCTCCCTGCGAACTCGCCGAGGCCGAGCGGGCGGTGGAGCTCTTCGCGACGGCCGTACGGCAGCACACCCACCGCCCGCGAGGGGGCGACCGGCCATGACCGCGAAAGGGAGAGCCCGGCCGCCCGACTGCGACCGCCCGGACTGCGAGGGCTGCTCCGCCGACGGCACGGGCTTCTGCCAGGTGACCGGGCGGCGGCTGCGCCCTCCCGGGCAGCGCGCGCCCGCGGAGAGCCCGCCCACCGCCGGCACCCGGCGGCGGATCGCCACCGGCCTGCTCTTCAGCGTGGAGCCCGCGGGCGACGGCCTGTTGGACCTGCCCTTCGTGCGGACCCCCTCCCCCGAGGCGCTCGTCGTGACGGACCCTCAGATGCCGCTCGGCGGCAAGACCTGCGGCCACGAGGGCTGCACGGCGGTCGTCGGCCGCCCGCACGCCGGCCAGCCCGCGCTCGCCACCGGCTACTGCCCCCACTGCGGGCACCCCTTCGACTTCACCCCGCGCCTGGCCGCGGGCGACCTGGTCGGCGAGCAGTACCGCGTCGTCGGCGCCCTCGCCAACGGCGGCCTCGGCTGGGTCTATCTGGCCCACGACACCCGGCTGGAGAACCACCCGGTCGCCCTCAAGGGCCTCATCCACACCGGCGACCCCGTCGCCCTGCACCTCGCGGGCGAGGAGCGGCGGTCGCTCACCCGCCTCGACCACCCCGGCATCGTCCGCATCATCAACTACGTGACCCACCCCGCCCGGGGCGCGGCCGAGGACGACGGGCGCACGGGCTACATCGTCATGGAGTTCGTCGGCGGCATGCAGCTGTCGCAGGTCAAGGACCGGATGGCCGGCGGGGACGGCCCGTTCGGCGGGCCGCGCGTCCTCGAGTACGTCCTCACGTACGGCTGCCGGATCCTCGACGCGCTCGACCACCTCCACCGCGAGGGCCTCGTCTACTGCGACCTCAAGCCCAACAACGTCATGCACCACGAGGACCGGGTCAAGCTCATCGACCTGGGCGCGGTCCGCAGGATCGGGGACCGCGACGGCACCGTCCTGGGCGCGCGCGGCTTCATCGCGCCCGAGGTCGTGCACCACCGGGCGGAGGGGCTGTCCCCGCGCTCGGACCTCTTCAGCGTGGGGATGACGCTGCGGGCGCTGTCCGACGAGGCGTTCCCGGGGGACCGCCCGCCGGGTCTGGGCGGCGAGTCCTACGAACGTGCCGTCGCCCGCGCCACCGCCGAGGACCCGCGCGCCCGCTACGCCTCCGCCCGCGACATGGCGGAGCAGCTGCGCGGCGTGCTGCGGGAGATCCGCGCGCTGCGCACCGAGCGCGAACACCCCGAGCCTTCCGCCCTGTTCGCGCCGACGGCCGCCCTGCTGGACGCGTCGCTGGGGCGCGTACCGCCGCTGGAGCGCTGGCTGGGCGGGGAGCGGCGGCCGGTCCTCGACCGCGGGCTGCCCGAGCCGGACCGGGTGCCCGTGATCCTGCCGGTGCCCCACCCCGACCCCGCCGACCCGGGCGCCCCGCTGCTCGGACAGCCGACGGCCAGCGGGCCGCGCCGGCTGATCCAGCAGCTGTACGCGTCGGGGCGCAGCTCGGTGGAGATCCCGCTGCGGCAGTGCCGGGCCCACCTGGAGCTGGGCGAGCCGGACGCGGCGGCGGAGCGGCTGGCGGCGGCCCGCGAGGCGGTGGGCGCCCCGGCTCCGTACGACTGGCGGCTGAGCTGGCACCAGGGGCTGCTGCACCTGGCACGGCGCGAACCGGCCGCCGCGGAGCGGGAGTTCGACCGGGTCTATGCCGACCTGCCGGGCGAGTACGCCCCGAAGCTGGCGCTGGGCTACTGCGCGGAGCACCGCGGCGACGCGGCCGCCGCCGAGCGCTACTACCAGGCCGTCTGGCAGCGGAACCGGTCGCAGGGCAGCGCCGCGTTCGGCCTCGCGCGGCTGCGGCTCGCCGCCGGGGACCGCAGGGGCGCGGTGCAGCTGCTGAACGGCGTGCCGGAGGTCTCCCGGCACCACGACGCGGCCCGTACGGCGTGCGTGCGGATCCTCGCCGGGCGGCTGTGCTCCGACGGCGCGCGGAGCCTGCCGGGGGCGGCCGACCTCACCGAGGCGCTGGTGCGGCTGCCGCGCCTGTATCTCGACGAGGGCCACCGCACGGGCCCGGCCCGCGACCGGCTGGAGGCCGAGCTGCTGGACGTGGCCCTGGACTGGATCCGGGCGGACTCCACCCCGGCGGCCGAGCGGTGCGGCGGCACGCTCTTCGGCACGGACGACGAGGAGTTCACCATCCGCACCCGGCTCGAACAGAAGCTGCGCGGCCTCGCCCAGCAGGCCCGCACCCCGGACGGCCTCGGCGCGCTGGTCGACCTGGCCAACCGCGTCCGTCCGACGACCCGCGTCTGACCAGGGGAGACAGATGGACCGAGCGAACGGCGCAGGCGGCGGGCCGGGCGGGCCCGCGCTGACCGCGCTTCTGGGCCAGAACCACTATCTGCCGGCCGGCTCCGGCACCGTGCCGGCGCACGCGATCCTGACCGTCGAGGCCGAAGGGCTGGGGCCGCTCGCCCGGCGGGCCGAGTCCGCCGAGGTCATCGTCATCGACTGCTCGGGGTCGATGAGCTCGCCGGGCACGAAGATCGCGGCGGCCCGGCGGGCGGCGGCCGCCGCCGTCGACGTGCTGCGCGACGGCACCCGGTTCGCGCTCGTCGAGGGCACCGACCGGGCCCGGGTCGTCTATCCGCCCACCGAGCGGATGGCGGTCGCCGGTCCCGACTCCCGGGCCGACGCCGCCCATGTCGCCTCCGGCCTGGTGGCCGCGGGCGGCACCGCGATCGCCGGCTGGCTGGACTGCGCGCACCGCCTCCTCGCCGCGCAGGACACCCCGATCCGGCACGCCCTGCTGCTGACCGACGGGCGCAACGAGCACGACCGGCCGGGCGAGCTGGAGCGCGTCCTGGCCGAGTGCGCGGGCCGGTTCCGGTGCGACGCGCGGGGCATCGGCGAGGGGTGGGCGGCCACCGAGCTGCGCGCGATCGCCGCCCGGCTGCACGGGGTGGCCGACGCGGTCGTGGACGACTCCGACCTGGAGGCGGAGTTCCGCACGATGATGGCCGGCGCCATGGCCAAGGCGCTGCCGGACGTACGGATCCGGGTCAGCGTGCGCGACGGCAGCGAACTCCGTTTCGTCAAGCAGGTCTTCCCCACCGAGCAGGACCTCACGGCGGAGGGCGTGCGCACGGGGAAGCGCAGCTGGGAGTTCCCGACGGGGGCGTGGGGCGACGAGTCCCGCGACTTCCACCTCTGCGTCACGGCCGACCCGGAGGGCGACCCGCAGGGCGAGGAGGTCCGGCTGGCGTCCGTGGCCCTGGTGACGGCCGGCCCCGAGGCGGCCGCGACGCCCGTCGCGCTGCCGGACCCCTGCCCGTTCACGGTCCGGTGGACCGACGACCGCGCCCTGTCCACCCGCGTCCACCCGCGCGTCGCCCACTACGACGGGCACGCGGAGCTGGGCCGGGCCGTGAACGCCGGGTGCGAGGCGTACGAGCGCGGCGAGCCGGACGCGGCGGCGGCCGCGTGGGGGCGTGCGGTGCGGCTGGCACACGAGCTGGGCGACGAGAAGACGCTGCGCAGACTGCGGCGCCTGGTGACGGTCGCCGACCCGGCGCGGGGCGAGGTGCGGGTGCGGCCCGGGCTGTCGGCAGGCGACCTCAACGCGGCCTGGGTGACGGCCGATCACAGCACCCAGTGGACGGAGGAGGCCCGGCCCTCCCCACCGCCGGAGGAGGCCCCGGACCGGGTGTGCCCGGACTGCGGCCGCAGTTCGGCGGCGAGCGCCAACGTCTGCACGCAGTGCGGGCACCGCTTCCCCCCGCCGCCCTCCGGCCCGTCGGCATGAGCGGCCCGTCCGGCACCCGCCCGTATCTCATACGGCGCCTGGCCGCCCTCCTCGTCGGGACGGTGATCGCGTGCGCGGCGCTGCTGACCGCGTACTACGGCGTGAGCCGCAACTCCCCCGCGGTGGACGGCCGGACGACGCCCGCGATCGTGGAGGTCGCGGCGGCCGAGACCTCGCTGGAGGCGTCGTTCACCGCCGCGAAGGCCGGCCTGACCGGTCCGGCCGGGCCGGTCGAGGGGGCGGGCGAGGAGTACCGGGCCCAGCTCAACGCCGCCAACCAGGCGCTGGAGCAGGCCGCCATGAGCACCGTCGCGGGCGACGACGGACAGCAGACCCTGCGCACGGCCTCCGGCCTCGTCTCCTCGTACGGCTACCTCATCCAGCAGGCCGTCCGCAGCGGCACCGACGGCGTGCTGCGGGACGCCTATGTGGCGGCCGCCCGGTCGACGCTGCTGCGCCCCGAGAGCGGCATCGTCGACCGCCTCGAAGCGGTCCAGGCCGCACAGCGCGGTGTGCTGGGACAGCAGGTGTCCTTCGGCCGGCTGCTGGCCCTCGCCTGGACCGTGGCCTTCGTCCTCTGCGGCGGGCTGGTGTGGCTGCTGATCGACACCCAGCGCATGCTGCGCCGCCGGTTCCGCCGCCGCGTCAACCCGGCCCTGGCCGCGGGCACGGCGCTGCTGACGGCGCTGGTGCTGTCGCTGACCGTCCTCGCCGTCCAGATCCAGCGCCAGCTGCACGCCGCTGCCGAGCGGATCGAGCACGACCGGACGCACGGCGGGATCGACGCCGGGACCCTCCACTGGGTCAACGCCGCCCTCCGGGGCACGCAGTGGCGGGCCGCGGCCACGGGCTGGATCGCGCTGACCGGCGCGCTGATCGCCGCGCTGGTCCTGATCGGGCTCCAGCCGCGCATCGACGAATACCGCTTCCGGCACCAGGGCCCGGCCAGGCCCGCCGACAGCCCGGTGAGCGCGCTGCTGGGCGTCGGGGCCCGTACGCAACCGGTCACCGCCGCCGTGCTCGCCTTCTGGCTCGTGACGATCGGCGGCATGGCCTACGGCGACCGGCAGGACGAGCACCGCAGCAGGGTGACGGTCCTCGCCTCCTGGTCAGGTCCTGAGAAGCAGCGGTTCGAGAAGGTGCTCAAGGCCTTCTCCAGCGGCACCCACCGCGCCATCAGCGTCAGCTACCAGGGCACCACCGCCCTGCGCGAGGTGCTGCTCTCCCGCGAACGCACCGGCGACCCGCCCGACATCGCCATCCTGCCCAGCCGCGGCGAGGCCGCCGACTACGCCGCGCGGAAGGTCCTCACGCCCCTCGACGGCGTCCTGCCGAAGAGCACCCTGGACGCGTACGGGCCGCAGTGGACGTCCCGCACGGGCGGCCGCGTCTACGCCGTCCCGGTCAAGGCCGACCTGAAGAGCATCGCCTGGTACGACGCCGCCGCCCCGCCCCGGGACCTGACCGCGCTCGCCGCCGACGGCGCCCACTGGTGCGCGGGCATGGGCGGCGACGACACCTCCGGCTGGCCCGGCACGGACTGGATCGAGGACATCCTGCTCCAGCAGAGCGGCACGCGCGCCTACGAGCAGCTGGCGAACGGCGGGCTGAAGTGGGACTCGGACGTCGTGGCCAGGGCCTGGCGGACCTTCGGCTCCGTCTTCACCGCGGGCCCCGCGCGGACCGCGCTCGCCGAGGACTACACGCAGGGCCTCTTCCACTCCGCCGGACCCGGGGCCTGCGCGCTGGAGCACCAGGGCACGTTCATCCGCAGCGGCTATCCGCAGGACCGGCACGCCGACTTCGTCCCCACGCCGCGGCTGCTGCCCGGCGCGGACCCGCGCTCCACCGCGCGCGAGGTCTCGGCGGACTACGCGGCGCTCCTCCACGACAGCCCCCAGGCGCGGGAGCTCATGCGCTTCCTCACCACGGACGAGGCGCAGCGGGTGTGGTCCGAGCCGGACCAGGACCGCCCGGGGAACCCCTTCCGCCCGTTCTTCCCCTTCTTCCCCGGCCGCCCGCCGCTGTCCTTCCCGAACGACGAGCAGCTGAACGCCCACATCGACCGCGAGCTGCGCGGCGCTTCTGCGCTGTGCCTCGATGCTTCCGACTCGATGCCTCCTCGGATGCGGTTCGCTTTTCAGCACGGCGTGCTCGATTACTTGAGCGCGCCGGGTCCCAGGAAGCTGAGCCAAGTGCTGCGCGATCTCGAATCGGTGCGCAAGGGGATCGCGCCGCGAGGGGACCGCGTCTGCGGCGGCTCGTAACCCTGCCGGGGGCTTTCCCCGACCCGCCCCTTCCCGAACTGGGGCTCCGCCCCAGACCCCGGTCCTCAAACGCCGGACGGGCTGGAAAATCCAGCCCGTCCGGCGTTTGAGGACAGCGCGCGAAGCGTGCTTCGGGGTCCGGGGTCTCCCCGGTTTCGGGAAGGGGCGGGGCTGGGGAAGAAGCCCGCCGCAGGCGCCGCCGACCCGCGGTCAAAGAATCAGCGCGCCATCTCCGCCGGACACCCCGTGCCGCGCGGCAGCTTGTAAGGCGAAGCGATCCGATACTGGCCGGCCCGCGGAGCGTAGAGCATCGTCCAGTCGTCCTCCGGCTGAACCCCCCGCGGCTCCTGCACCTGCTTCATCAGGCAGCCGTTGACATTGACGGCCGGCTCCCCGTGCGGGCCCGGCTTCGGCGGCTGGACGGCCTTGCCGTCCTTGCCGACGACGCTCAGCCAGGGGGAGTACGGGATCCGGATGAGCACCGGCCCGGCGGACTTCACGGTGATCGTGACCTCGTTGGCCTCGACGCGGTCCACGACGGCCGGGGGGTCGGCGAGCGGGGTCGGCGCGTCGACCTCGTAGACCCGCCAGTTGTCGTCGTTCCACACCTGGCGCAGATACGACTGGCCCTTGACGACGAGCTTGGCCTCGGCCTTGGCGGCGTCGTCGGGCTCGCCGGTGGGCAGCACCACGAAGTGCACGGCCCAGCGGTCCAGCCAGGCGCGGTAGCTGGAGGGGTTGAGCAGGTCGGGCTCGTAGAAGAGCGGGTTGCGCTCGCGGTCCGCCTGCCGGTTCCAGCCGCGGGCCAGGTTGACGTACGGGGCGAGGGCCGACGCCTCGCGGTGGCTGCGGGCGGGGACGACCTCGACGCGGCCCTTGTCGGCGTCCAGCTTCTGGAGCCGGTCGACGAGGGGGGCGAGCTCCCGCGCCCAGGAGGCGGCGGGCGTGGTGTGCAGGATGTCGCCGATCGCGTTGGCGGCCTGCCAGACCGTGCAGGTGAGGACGGCGAGGACGAACGCGGTCCAGTTCCGGGCCGAGCGCAGCAGCTCCGAGCGCGGCGGGACCTTCCGCTCGGTCAGGGCGGCGACGAGGACGACCCCGCCGAAGACCATGCCGAGCCGGGAGATGTTCGTGCCGATCTGCGACGGGATCAGCCAGACCAGCAGCACCCCGAGGACGTAGAGCGCCGACACGATACGGACGGTGCGCCACGCCTTGGGGACGAAGACCACCCCGAAGATGCCGCTGAGCAGCGGCAGGATCGTCGAGGGGAAGAACATCGGCTGCTGGCCGGAGAAGGGGAACAGCCACGCCGACAGGGCGACCACCGCGACCGGGGGCAGCCCCAGCGCGTAGGCCGCCGGGCGGCGCTTGCCCAGCCACAGCGCGGCCGCCACGATGCCCACGTAGAGGCCGGCGACCGGGCTCGAAGCGGTGGCCAGCGCGGCCGCCGCCCCCGCGAGCGCGGCGCGCCCCCACTTGTATTTGCCCTCGGTGCGCCACCGCGTGGGCCACGCGAAGATCGCGGCCACGGCGGCCAGCCCGAACATCATGCCGAGCCCGAACGTCACCCGCCCGGAGATCGCGTTGCCGGTCAGCGCGACGGCGCCGTAGAGCGCGGGCCACAGGGGCCGCCGCACAACGCGGCTGCGCACCAGCAGCAGGGCGATCAGCCCGGCGGACACCGTGCCCGCGATCATCATCGTGGGCCGGACGCCGAGCTGCGCCATCAGATACGGCGAGATCGCGCTGTACGAGACGGGGTGCATCCCGCCGTACCAGGAGAGGTTGTACGCCGAGGACGGGTGCTGGAGCGCGAACTCCGCCCAGGCGTCCTGGGCGGCCAGGTCCCCGCCGCTGTTGGCGAACACCAGGATCCACAGCACGTGCAGCAGCGCGGCCACGAGGAGCGTGGTCAGCACCGGCCGCCCGGCGAGGGCGCGGGCGGCGCGCAGCAGGCGTGCGCGTAGGCTCTCGCGGCCGTCTCCCGGCGGTCGTGCGGATGCCCGTATCCGGGAGGGGGTGTCGTCGGCCTTCTTGCCCGACGGCTCCTCCGGTTTCCCGGCGCACGTCGGCCCCACGGTGGTCACTGCTGCTCTCCCCGTCTCCCCCGAAGTCTTCCCCCATCTTCACGCTGTCCCGGTTGCGACGGGTAGCGGCACGGCGTTCCGGCCGTGGTCAAACCCTCGCGACGCTAGCACGCCGGGCGAATCCGGCCTCTCCAGCGAAACAGCTCCTGGTCCGTACGTACTCGTACGGACCAGGAGCCTTCGCCAGGTCTGCCGGACGGTCTAGCCGAGGCGCGTCAGCTTCGCCCCGAAGGCCAGCTCCACCAGGTCCTTCTGCAGGGCCACCGGCACCTTCTGGGCGCTCGCGCCCTCGCCGACGGTCAGCTCGCCGACCTCGGTGCCCGCCTTCGCGGCGTGCGGCACGGGCTTGGCACCCTTGCCGACGGTGAGCTTCGCGGTCATGCCGGGCCAGCCCACGCCCTTGAGGTCGCGGGTGGCGACGACCGGGGTCTTCCCGCCCAGGCCGTCGTCGACGTAGCCGACGACGTCGCCCTTGCCGACCAGCTTCGCCGAGGTCAGCGCATTCTGCACGTCCTGGATCATCTTGTAGCTGACCTTCTTGACCAGCTTCAGGCTCATCTCGGCGTTGACGTCGAGACCGCCCTTGAAGTGCTGGTCCATCGTGACGCCGAGGATCAGCTGCTCCTTGCCGTCGATGGTCCGCTTGGCGGCCCACATCAGCGTGCCGCCGGCCGGGGTGCTGGAGCCCGTCTTGATGCCGAGGCCCCCCGGCTTGATCAGCAGCTCGTCGTTGTTGTTGTTGAGGTGCTGGCCACCGGCGACGTTGGTGTTGGGCTTGGCCACGATCTCGCGGAAGACGTCGTCCTTCATGACCTCCTCGGCCAGCTTCAGCTGGTCGACGGCCGTGCTCTTGGTCGTCTCGTCCAGGCCGCTGGGGTCGGTGTAGGTCGTGTTGGTCATGCCCAGCGACTTGGCCGCCTCGTTCATCTTCGCGACGAACGCCTCCTTGGACTGGGCGTCCCAGCGGGCCAGCAGGCGGGCGGCGTTGTTGCCTGAGGGGATGAGCAGCATCTGGAGCAGGTCGTACTCCGAGACCTTCTCGCCCTGCTTGAGGGTCACCAGCGACTCGTCCTTGGCGTGGGAGTCCTGCTCCGCCTGCGCGTCGACCGTGATGTCGGGACCCTTGTCACCCTTCTTGAGCGGGTGGTTCTTCAGGATCACGTAGGCGGTCATCACCTTGGCGACGCTCGCGGTCGGCGTGGGCTTCTCCTCGCCGTACGTGCCCAGGCTGCCGACCCCCGCGACCTTGGCCGCGGCCTGGCCCTGGTCGGGCCACGGCATGGCGAACTTGTCGCCCTGGAAGGTGTACGTGGCCTTGTCCGCGGCCGTCGTGAGCTTCGGGGCGGGCAGCGGGCGGAACGCCTGCACCACGCAGAAGACGATCGCCAGCAGCACCACGATCGGCGCGTAGATCTTCACCCGGCGCAGGGTGCTGCGGACCGGGGTCGGCGGGGGCGGCGGCGTGTTCGTCAGCTGGGCGAGCAGGTCGAGCGGCGCGGCGGGCTGCTGCGGCGCCTCCGGCTCGGGCCGCTCCGCCTTGGACTCGGTCTTGGGCTCGGTCTTGGGCGGGGCCGCCTTGGGCGCCTTCGGCGGGTCGGCGGGCGGGGCGACCGTGACGGGTATGGCCGGCTTGGCGCCGGCCTTCGCGGCGGCGTCGTCCAGGGACTTCAGCGGCACGAACTGGCTGGTCCGCTCGGAATCTGACTCGGCCGGACGCTTCGCGGGCACCTCGGGGGCCTTGATCAACGCGGTCGGCTGATCGTCGGAGCCCGCCTTGGCAGGGGCCTTCTCGGGCGTCTTGACCGTGCCGAAGACGGCGGTGGCCTGGTCGGCACCCGCCTTCGGCTCGCCGTCGGCCTCGGGGCGTACGGCCTTGAAGACGGCCGTGGCCCGGTCGGCGGCGGGCTTGTCACCGTTCGCGGCGGCGTCGCCGGAAGCCTTGGCCTCGCCGTCGCCCTTCGGGCTCTCGGCACCGTCGGTCACCCGGACCCAGGAGGGCTTCCCGGCACCGTCGCCAGAGCTCTTGTCGGAGCCGTTGGCCGCCTTCTTGTCCTTGTCCCCGTCGGCCTTCGGACGCACCGCACCGAACACGGCGGTGGCCTGGTCGGCGACGGGCTTCGCGGCGCCGGAACCGTTGGCGGGCGCGGCCTTCGCCGCGTCGCCCTCCTTAGCGCTGTCCTTCTTCGCGCCGTCCTCCGCCTTGGGACGCACCGCGCCGAACACGGCCGTGGCCCGGTCCGCGGCGGGCTTCGCGGGCCCGCCGGAGGCCTCGGCGCCCTTGTCGTCGGCCTTGGCGTTCGCATCGTCATCCGCCGCGGCGGGCTCGGGCTTCTCCTCACCGTCCACGGCAGCATCCGCGTCCGCATCCGACGCCGCGTCGGCCACCCACGCCGCGACGGCCGCCTTCAGGCGCGCGTCACCGCCGCGCACGGCCGCCTTGCCCGCGTCCTCGCCCGGTGAAACGGGCGGCTTCTCGTCGATATCCGTGCGCACGGGGGATTCCGCGGGCTTCGAAGGCCGCGCGTCAGCCGCGGCGGAGGTTTCCGATTCCCGGAAAACCCCCAGCCGTGGGTCGCGCTCGCCGCCAGTCGTCTCCCCCGACGACTTCCGCTGCTCCGACTTGTCGGGGGACTCGCCCGCCACCGATGCCTCCTCGAATTCCCACGCCATACGCCGTCACGGGACGAACGCCCCGCCGCCGGACCTTCACAACGCTTACCAGTGTCCTTCGTCGTCGCCACGCCACCGCGCAACCGCACCGTCAAAGGGCTTCGACTGGCCTCACCGACGTGCTAGACGAGACGACATACCTACCGGTTCCCACCCGAAGCCACCACGCACTCTCGACAGACCAATGTGAGAGGGGTCACCCTGTCACTCATCCACGCGGGGAGGCATGGATGGGCAGGAGCCGCAGAACAATTCCGGAGGAGCTTCTGCTGCTCGCCTTGGACCCGGCCACGGGTACCACGGCGCAGCCGCAGTCGCTCGACCTCGGTCTCGCCGGGGCGCAGCTCGTCGAGCTGGCCTTGGCCGGACGGATAGCCCCAGACGGGGATCGTATCGCCGTGGTGATGCCACGGCCCACAGGAGATCCGACCCTGGACTCCGCGCTGGAGCTGCTGCGTCGCCGCGGCAGCCCGGTCCGCGCCGTCCACTGGATCGGCGGGCCCCGGCTGGGGCTGCGCCAGACGTATCTCACGCACCTGGAGCGGTGCGGCATGGTGCATGCCGTGGCGGGCCAGATGTGCGGGGTACTGCCGACGACTCGCTATCAGGCGACCGACACGGCCATCAGCCGGGAGATCAGGGCCCGGCTGGACAGCGCGATCCGCACCGGCGTCCCGCCGGACCCGCGGACCGCGGCCCTGGCCGCGCTGGCCCACGCGGTGGGTCTCGGCAAGCATCTCTACCCCGGTAACGAGGGGCGGTCCTCCCGCTCCAGGCTCCGGGATCTGATCAGGCACGACCCGATGGGCGGGCTCGTGGCCCACGCCGTCATGGACGTGCAGAACGGCGTCGCGGCGCAGCCGCGGCGACAGCCGGCCACGGCCGGCAGCAGCAATGGCTCCGGGCGCCGTACGACGTCCGTCCGGGCCGCGGTGGAGCCCTCCGGGGTCTCCGCCCAGCAGGTGGCGCACGGGGCGGCCGTGATGGCCCGTGCGGGCGCCTCCTGAAACTGAACCGGTCCCCCAGCCGGTGAATCGTTAAAGCCGCCGGGCGTCCGGCATCGCGGCCATGCCGCGGCCGGTACCGCCGGCGGCCCCGGTAACACCCTTGGTGCGAACCGCGGTACGGCCGCGACGCACTTTTGACGCACCCTCAGCTCCATCAGCTCCACCGACCGCACCTCAGTCCTCCGGCCCGGTTCGGGAGCCGCGGAACCGCGCGGGGTGGTGGGCCCGTCGCCCGGGATGGCGGCCGGTCCGCCGCCCCGCGCGCGCATCTCCGACTCGCCGCCCCGCCGCATGTCACAGCCCTTGCCGCGCGTCACCGCCGGTGGACTCTGTGTCGGCATTTTCCAGCGCCGCCCCGGCCAGTGGTGGCAGGCTGCGAGGTCAGGAGACAGAGCATGACGGAGCCGGAGATGCGTCCCGTGGCGTCCAGTGTCAATCCCACCGTTAGGCGACGCCGCTTGGGGCAGGAGCTGCGCAAGCTCCGCGAACTCAAGGGCATGACAGCCGAGGAAGTGGCCGAACGGCTACTTGTCTCGCAGTCGAAGATCAGCAGGCTGGAGAACGGCCGACGGAGCATCAGCCAGCGCGACGTCCGCGACCTGTGCGGGGTGTACGGGGTCGAGGACCACCGCATCGTCGATTCGCTGATGCAGATGGCGAAGGAGTCGCGCCAGCAAGGCTGGTGGCACGCCTTCGGCGACATCCCCTACAGCGTCTACATCGGCCTGGAGACCGACGCCTCCTCGCTGCGGGTGTACGAGGCGTCGCTGGTGCCGGGCCTGTTGCAGACCCCCAACTACGCGAGCGCGGTGAGCGAGGGCTCTTGGCCGGAGGCCACGGCGGCCGAGATCGAGCGCCGCGTGCAGGTGCGGATGCGACGACAGGAACGGATCCACGACCTGGACAACCCGCTGCGGTTGTGGGCCGTCATCGACGAGTCCGCGCTGCGCCGGATCGTGGGCAACCGCGACATCATGCAGGAACAGATGCGCAAACTGGTCGAGTTCAGCATGGAGCCGCACATCACCGTGCAGGTGCTGCCGTACGACGTGGGCGCGCACCCGGGGATGTACGGCAAGTTCTGCATCCTCGAATTCAACGACCCGCAGGACGCCAGCACCGTCTATCTGGAGGGGATCACCAGCGACCTGTATCTGGAGAAGCCGAATGATGTCCAGACGTACAGCGTGATGTATGAGCATTTGCGTATGCAGGCACTCAATGCCGAACACTCGCGGCAGTTCATCGAGCGGGTCGGCGAGGAGTGGGCGGCCGCCGGCTGATTCACGAAAGGGCCGCACGGTACAGGTGCAATGGTGAGTTGGGGAAGCGTTCCAGGATATGCCATCCGGTCGAGTGAATGGGCCAATCATCAGCTGATGTTGGCGCGTACCGTCGGTGGCGTCTGGGAGGTCCGGCACGACAACCGGCCTTCCCGCAAAGGCGATATCGACAGCAACTCACCAAGGCATGGAGCAATCATGGCGATCCAGCAGGGGAACACCACGTGGCATAAGTCCTCGTACTCGCTGCACAACGGCGACTGCGTGGAGGTCGCCTCCCCCCTTCCCCGGACCATCGCGGTTCGCGACTCCAAGGAGCCGCAGCGCGCGGCGCTCAGCTTCACGCCGGACGCGTGGTCCGCGTTCGTGACGACCGTTACCGACGCCGACGTCTGATCCACCCGGCCATATCCCCCAGCTCCACCGTGCGGTGCCCTCTCGCCATTCCGGCCGGGAGGGCACGGCCGTTTCCGGGGTCCCGAGAGCCGGTTCTAGCGCGGGTAGCGGGTCAGCCAGGCCGACGTCGACACCGCCGGGCTGTGCAGGCTCGCCCCCTGCGTCAGCTCCATCGCGAAGTCGTCCGCGAGCTGGAGCACCGTCGCCCGGCCCTCCAGCTCCGCCACCCACCCCGCGGGCAGCGCCGTCTCCCCGTGCAGCGCACCGAGCAGATTCCCGCACAGCGACCCCGTGGAGTCGGAGTCCCCGCCGTGGTTGACCGCGAGCAGCAGCCCGTGCCGTACGTCCTCGGCGACCAGCGCGCAGTAGACGCCCATGGCCAGCGCCTCCTCCGCCACCCAGCCCTCGCCGAGCGAGGCGACCCGCTCCGGCGACGGCATGCCCTGCCGCACCGCGCCGAGCGCCTGCTGGAGGGCGCCGCTGGTCTCCTCGTGGCCGGAACGGGTCGCCAGGACGGCCAGGGCCCGCTGGACCGAGCCGTCCAGGCCGTCGCCGCGTGCCGCGCCGTGCACGATGACGGCGAAGGCGCCCGCCGCCAGATATCCCGAGGGGTGGCCGTGCGTCTGCGCGGCGCACTCGGCCGCGAGTTGGAAGACGAGCTCCGGCTCCCAGCCCACCAGCAGCCCGAACGGCGCGGAGCGCATCACCGCCCCGCACCCCTTGGAGCCGGGGTTCTTGGGCGCCTCCAGGGTGCCCATCGTGGTGTCGGCGAGGCCGGACAGACAGGCGTTGCCGGGCGCCCGCCGCGCGTAGAGCCACTCCTCGCGCGCCAGCCAGCCGGCGTCCGGCTCGCGCTCGTCGGGGCCCCAGTCGCGCTGGGTGGCGGCCCAGCGGAGGTGGGCGCGGTGGACGTCGGTGGGCGGGTGCCAGGCGCCGGTGTCCCGCCGTACGTGGGCGCGTATCAGCCCGTCCACGGTGAAGAGCGTCATCTGGGTGTCGTCGGTGACCGCCCCGCGCCGCCCGTACGCGGACACGTAGTCGGTGACGCCCTCCGGCCCGTGGGCGGCGCGGATCGCGGCGAGGGAGTCGAACTCGATCCCCGCGCCGAGCGCGTCGCCGATCGCCCCGCCGAGCAGACAGCCGCGCACCCGGGCGCGGAAGTCCTGCTGCTCCGCCCGGCTCCACAGCGCGGGGGTCGATCCGGCGGTCGTGGTCACGTCCTGGCCTCCTGGCTTCGCATCATGTTCGGTGTCCGACGGCACAGCACTGTAGTTGCCCGTGCTGTGGGGCTCTCAGCCCTTGACCGGCCGTACCGTTCCCATGATCTTGTCGATCTCGGTCTCCGGCAGCGCGTCGGGAACGCCCTGGTCTGCGTAGATGACCCAGCTGTGGAACTTCCCGTCCGGCTGCTTCTCCACGATGCTCTTGACGATCGCCGTGGCCGGAACGCACTGGCTCGGGCGGTTGGTCACGGTCACCTTCGCCGTGGCCGTCCAGCCGTCGATGCCGTTGTGCTTCCACGGCTTGGCCTCTGAGACCTCGATCTTCGGCTTGTTCGTCTTGCCGCCGTAGGCGAAGAACCCCCAGTTGCCCGCCCAGTTCCGGGCGTTCTCCTGAATGCTCAGCGACGTGTCGCCGCCCATGGTGCCGACCGTGGCCAGCTGGCCCTTGCCCGTCTCGCCGAACGCGTTGGGGTTGGCGGCGGAGGAGCAGCCGCCCTCGCGGAAGTGCGCCACGTCCCGCATCGTGATCTGCGGCTTGCCCGCTTCGTCGACGTACGACGTCATCGTGTCCTGCGGCAGCAGGTTCCACTTGGCGTCCTTGCCCGGCACGTCGTACCGGAAGCGGTACTCCCTGGCGGTCTGCGTCTGCCACCCGGCGACCACGGGCTGCGTACCCGATGTCTTGTCGGGGGTGGGCAGCACGTCCTTCTTCCGTGCCGGATCGGGGGCGATGACGCTCTGGTCGCTCTTCTTCTTGTCGTCCGACTTGTCGTCCTTGAGCAGGAAGAACGCGCCGCCACCGACGACGGCCAGCGCCACGACCCCGCCGACGACGGCGAGCAGCGTCTTGTTCCCACCCTGCGGCGCAGGGGCCGGCGGAGCGGGTGGGGGCGGCGGGGTCACCACGGGCTGCGCGAAGACGGTCGCTTGCGAGTGCACGTCATTGCCGGGGGGCGGCGGCGGTACCACCGCGGGCTGGTCGACAGCCGTGGCCTCCGGATACGGGCGAGGGTTGTGCGGCTGCTGGGGGTTCTGAGGCCAAGACATGCGGGAACTTTATGTGGCGGAGTGTCGCGACGAGGTAGACGCACTTCAACAAAACGGCAACCGTGGAGCAGATCCAGCCCGTCCGGCGTTTGAGGACGCGCCCGCAGGGCGCTCCCGCCGCAGGCGGCGAACCGGCCCGCAGCCGGGGGTCTGGGGCACGAGCCCCAGTTTCGGGAAGGGGCGGGGTGGGGGAAAGCCCGCCGCAGGCGCAGCGGGCCCGCACCCACCCCGGTCAATCCTCAAGCACCGGCAGCAGCTCCGGCAGATGACCATCCGAAGCCTCCGCCGCAGACAAGCGCTCCGCCGGCACCTCCCCATAGAGCGTCGTCCGCGCCCGCGCAGGCCGCCCCGCCGCCTCCGCGATGGCGACGAGGTCCTGGACAGAGCGGTACGAACCGTAAGAAGAGCCCGCCATGCGGGAGATGGTCTCCTCCATCAGCGTGCCCCCCAGGTCGTTCGCCCCGGAGCGCAGCATTTCCGCCGCCCCGTCCGCGCCCAACTTGACCCAGCTCGTCTGGATGTTGGTGATATGCGGATGCAGAAGCACGCGCGCCATGGCCGTGACCGCGCGGTTGTCGCGCATGGTCGGGCCGGGGCGGGCGATGCCCGCGAGGTAGACGGGGGCGTTGGTGTGGATGAAGGGCAGGGTCACGAACTCCGTGAAGCCGCCCGTCTCCTGCTGTATGCGTACGAGCTGGCGGAAGTGGCCGAGCCAGTGGCGGGGCTGGTCCACGTGCCCGTACATCATCGTGGAGGAGGAGCGGATGCCCACTTCGTGCGCCGTCTTCACGACCTCGATCCACGTCGCGGTGGGCAGCTTGCCCTTGGTGAGGACCCAGCGGACCTCGTCGTCGAGGATCTCGGCGGCGGTGCCGGGGATGGTGTCGAGCCCGGCCTCCTTCGCGGCGGTCAGCCACTCGCGGATCGACATGCCGGTGCGCGTGGCGCCGTTGACGACCTCCATCGGTGAGAAGGCGTGCACGTGCATGCCGGGGACGCGCTCCTTCACCGCCCGCGCGATGTCGAAGTAGGCCGTGCCCGGCAGGTCGGGGTGGATGCCGCCCTGCATGCAGACCTCGACCGCGCCCACGTCCCACGCCTGCTGGGCCCGGTCGGCGACCTGCGACAGGGACAGGGTGTAGGCGTCGGCGTCCGTGCGGCGCTGGGCGAAGGCGCAGAAGCGGCAGCCGGTGTAGCAGACGTTGGTGAAGTTGATGTTGCGCGTGACGATGTACGTGACGTCGTCGCCGACCGTCGCGCGGCGCAGGTCGTCCGCGATACGGCACAGCGCGTCGAGCGCGGGCCCGTCCGCGTGCAGCAGGGCGAGCGCCTCGGAGTCGGTGAGCCTGGTCGGGTCGTCGGCGGCCTGCGACAGCGCGGAGCGCACGTCGCCGTCGATGCGGGACGGGACCATGCCGGGGGCGGCGGCCTCGCGGAGCGCCTCCCAGTCGCCGTACACCTCGTCGAAGTCCTCGCGCCGGTCGCCGGTCCGGCCCTCCTCGTCGATGGTGCGGTGCAGGTCCGTACGGCCCGCGGCGACGAAGACGTCCTCCGGCTCCTGCCAGGGGTGACCCTCCACCACGGCGTCCTCGCGGGCCAGGCCCGTCTCCGGGTCGGCGAGGGCGCGGACGTGCGGCAGCAGCCGGGGGTCCAGCCAGGGCTCGCCGCGCTTGACGAACTCGGGGTAGACGGCGAGACGTTCCTTCAGCCGGAAGCCCGCGGCCGCCGACTTCTCCGCGAGCTCCTCGATCTGCGGCCAGGGGCGCTCGGGGTTGACGTGGTCCGGGGTGAGCGGCGAGACGCCGCCCCAGTCGTCGATGCCCGCGCCGATGAGCCGCGCGTACTCGTCGTCCACGAGGTTGGGCGGCGCCTGGAGGCAGGCGGCCGGGCCCATGATGTGCCGGGCGACGGCGACGGTGGCGACCAGGTCGTCCAGCTCCGCGTCCGGCATGCCGCGCATCGCCGTGTCCGGCTTGGCGCGGAAGTTCTGCATGATGAGTTCCTGGATGCCGTGGTAGGCGCGGGAGACGCGGCGCAGCGCGAACAGCGACTCCGCGCGCTCCTCCGGCGTCTCCCCGATGCCCAGCAGCAGCCCGCTGGTGAACGGCACGGAGCTGCGGCCCGCGTCCTCCAGGACCCGCAGGCGGACGGCCGGTTCCTTGTCCGGCGAGCCGTAGTGGGGGCCGCCGGGCTCGCTCCACAGCCGCTCGGCCGTGGTCTCCAGCATCATCCCCATCGAGGGGGACACCGGCTTGAGCCGCTGGAAGTCCGTCCAGGTCATGACGCCCGGGTTGAGGTGGGGCAGCAGCCCGGTCTCCTCCAGGATGCGGATCGCCATGGCCCGCACGTACGCGATGGTGTCGTCGTAGCCCTCCGCCTCCAGCCACTCGCGGGCCTCCGGCCAGCGGTCCTCGGGCTTGTCGCCGAGGGTGATCAGCGCTTCCTTGCAGCCGAGTTCGGCGCCGCGCCGGGCGATGTCCAGCACCTCGTCCGGGGACATGAACATCCCGTGTCCCGCGCGGCGCAGCTTGCCCGGCACGGTGGCGAAGGTGCAGTAGTGGCACTTGTCGCGGCAGAGGCGGGTGAGGGGGATGAAGACGCTCTTGGAGTACGTGATGACACCGGGGCGCCCGGCGGCTTCGAGACCGGCGTCCCGGACGCGCGCGGCCGACGCGCACAGGTCGTCGAGATCCGCGCCTCTCGCCTGCAGCAGCACGGCGGCCTCACTGACATCCAGCGCGACGCCGTCACGCGCGCGCCTGAGCGCCCGCCGCATCGCGTTCGCGGTCGGTCCTGCCGGCGAGGGTCGGTGCGCACTGGAAGTCATGGCCCGAGCGTATGCGACGGGGTCGCGAGCGGCTCTGGGGCACCGTCAGTAATGCGGTCGGGGTGTGAGGGTGCGTCCTGGGGGCTCCGCCCCCAGACCCCCAGGGGTGCGCAAATCCAGCCCGTCCGGCGTTTGAGGACGCTCCCGAAGGGAGCTCCCGCCGCAGGCGGCAACGGACAGGCGCGAGGCCCGGCAACGAAACCCGCACCCACCCCCGTCACAAAAAGTCCGCATGGGCGTCCAGAGCCCGAAGCACCTCGCCCTCGCCCGCCGACGGCAGCCCCACCACCACTTCCCTCAACCCCAGCTCCGCGAAATGCGCGAGCTTCCCCGCGGAAGGCCGCACCGCGTACGGCACGACCTCCGGCTCGCCGGGCCGCCCCGCCTCCTCCCACGCCGCGCGCAGCTGTGGCATCGACTCGCGCAGGCCGCTGCCGCCGACGGGCAGCCAGCCGTCCGCGTACTCGGCGATGTGCGCGAAGAGCTTGGGTCCGGCCGCGCCGCCGATGAGGACCCGGGGGCCGGCCAGGGGGCCGGCGTGCTTCCGGGCGCGCGGTGGGCGCACCGGCTTGGGGTGGGCCCAGCTCGCGCGTACGGAGCCGAACTCGCCGTCGTAGGCCGTCGGTTCGTCCGTCCACAGCGCCCGCATCAGCGCCATCCGGTCGCGGACGATCTCGCGCCGCTTCGCCCAGGGGACGCCGTGGTCGGCGGCCTCCTCCTTGTTCCATCCGAAGCCGATGCCGAGGGTGAAGCGGCCGCCGCTGACGTGGTCGAGCGTGGCGGCCTGTTTGGCGAGGTGGACGGGGTCGTGCTGGGCGACGAGCGCCACGCCCGTGCCGAGGGTGATCCGCTCGGTGACCGCGGCCGCCTGGCCGAGCGCCACGATCGGGTCGAGCGCGCGGCCGTACTCGCGCGGCAGCGGGCCCCCCATCGGCGCGGGGGTGTCGCGGCTGACGGGGATGTGCGTGTGCTCGGGGAGGTAGAGGCCGTCGAAGCCGCGCTGTTCCAGCTCGCGCGCGAGCCGGACGGGGCTGATCGTCTCGTCCGTGAGAAAGACCGTGGTGGCAATCCGCATCCGGGGCACCTCCGTCGTGGCTGTGGCTGGCGCGGGGTGACGTGGGTCACCCCCGGGGTCCGGCTGTGGTCACCGTATGCCCAACCGGGCGCGATGGGGACCGACCGGGCGGTTCCGCCATGCGACTGTCGTAATCCCGCCTTCCCCGTACGGCCCTCCCGGGACCGTACGCGGCCCGCAATCCACCCGCCCGCACCCGTTCCCCCGCGCGCCACCCGGGCGTACAACGGTGTCCCTGGCAGCCCTCCCCCGAAGCCGGAGGCACTGATGCACCGACGCGCACTGCTGAAGATCACCGCGGGAGCCGCGGGCGCGCTCACGCTCGACGGCGTGACGTTCGCCCACGCCGACGCGCGTACCGGCGGCGAGGAGTCCCGCACGGTCACCGGCCGCCTGCCGACGGGCGCGCCGGACTATGTGTACCTCCCCGTGGAGGTGCCGCACGGGGTCCGCGAGCTGGCCGTGTCCTACACCTACGACCGGCCGTCCGTCCCGCCCGGCACCCAGGGCAACGCCTGTGACATCGGCGTCTTCGACGAGCGCGGCACGGATCTCGGCGGGCGCGGCTTCCGGGGCTGGTCGGGCGGGGCGCGCACGGAGTTCGCGATCGGCGCGGAGCAGGCCACGCCCGGCTATCTCGCCGGTCCCGTGCGGGCCGGGACCTGGCATGTGGTCCTGGGCCCGTACACGGTCGCGCCGCAGGGCCTGGCGTACGAGGTGACGGTGACCCTCCGCTACGGGCCGGCGGGCGCGACGCCGGGACCGGTGTACCCGCCGCAGCGCGCCAAGGGGCGGGGCCGGGCCTGGTACCGGGGCGACAACCACCTGCACAGCGTCCATTCCGACGGCAAGCGCACCCCGGCCGAGATCGCGGCCGCGGCGCGCGCCGCCGGGCTGGACTGGATCACGACGACCGAGCACAACACGACGTCCTCGCACGGCGCCTGGGAGGGGCTGTGGGGCGACGACCTGCTGATCCTCACGGGCGAGGAGGTCACCACCCGCAACGGCCACGTGGTCGCCCTCGGCACCGACCCCGGCGTCTTCGTCGACTGGCGCTACCGCGCCCGCGACAACGCCTTCGGCCGCTTCTCCCGCGCGATCCACCGCGCGGGCGGCCTGGTCGTCCCCGCCCATCCGCACGCGACGTGCGTCGGCTGCGGCTGGAAGTTCGGCTTCGCCGACGCCGACGCGGTGGAGGTGTGGAACGGCCCGTTCACCCCCGACGACGAAATCACGATCGCGGAGTGGGACAATACGCTCGTCGCCTCCGTACGCCAGGGAAGACCGTGGCTGCCCGCGATGGGCAACAGCGACGCCCACCGCGAACCCCAGGTCGTCGGCCTCCCCCAGACGGTCGTCCTCGCCGACGACCTGTCCCGCCCCGCCCTGCAGGAGGCGATCCGCTCCGGCCGCAGCTGGATCTGCGAGTCCTCGTCCGTGCACCTGTCGTTCACGGCGACAGGCGGCCGCGGAGCCCACGCGGGCATCGGCGAACGGCTGCGCGTGGACGGCGATACGGAGGTGACGGTGCGGCTGGAAGTGACGGGGGTGCCGGGCTGCACGGCGTCGTTCGTGACGGACCAGGGGCAGCTGTTCAGCACCCCCGTCCCGGCGGACGGCCGCGTGGAATGGCGGACGACACCTTCGTACGCGGCGTACGTACGCGCGGAGGTCCGGCACCCGGCCGGGGACGGCGGCGCGTCGGGGATCCCGGGGGCGATGGCGGCGATGACGAACCCGATTTTCCTGGGACGGGAGTAGGGGCGCGTCCGCGCATGCGGCTAGGAGGGGGACCCTTGCGGGGCGTTGGGGGCCTTGAGCGGGACCGGACCCCGAGGATTGGGGCGCGACGCCCGATATGTGATTTCCCGGTCGGGCGCGCGGCTGGATCACCCTTCACGAAAGAGGCGTCTCATGCGTGCTCGTATCCGTAGGCCTGTCACCGCAGGTGTCCTGACCGCCGCAGTGGTGCTCGGGGGCGCCGGTGCCGCGCTCGCCGACGACGGCTCCACGGCCAGGACCGAGGGGGTGACCGGGATGCTCTCGGGCGAGAGCCTCCAGCTCCTCAGCAGCGCGCCCCGCCTGTGCGAGAGCAACCTCGACGCCGCCGCCCGCTTCCGCTCCGCGGCCGCGAGCTGCGTGGAGACCTGAGACGCGGCCGCCGACAGGACCGGGGCACGGCCGAGGGCGCTTCGGCCGTGCCCTTCCGTATGCGGGTGAACGGGCTGTCACGATGGCCGACTTCGCTCTCTGCGGCGCGCGGCGTCCCCTATCGAAGGAATCCGCTTACCCCTTCGAGTGACGCGCGTTTCTCGGATCATCCGAAGGGTGAAGAACCGAAGAGAACGCCGATCTCCGACACCGCCGACCCCCGCACGCCGCCCTTGCCCGGACTCTCCAGCCGCGAGCCCGGTCAGGGGCGGCACGGGCCGTCGGTGGGGGTGGCCCCATCGAGGGTGGGGGGACAGCAGGAGTGAGTGGGGCCGCCGCTCCGCTTAACGTCTGACGGTGTGACATATCCACGGAACGCGTCGAAGAGAGCCTCTCTGGCAGGCATCAACACCAAACACCGCAAGGAGACTTCGTGACCAGCCCCGCCACACGCCGCACCGCGGCCGTGGGTCTCGCCCTCGCCGCCTGCCTGGGCGCGGCCCCCGCCGGCACGGCCACGGCGAAATCCGGGGCCGGGCTGGACCGTTACTACGATCAGCGCCTGGGCTGGGGCAGCTGCGCCAAGGGCCCGGACGACACCATGGGCCGCGATCTGGACAAGGCCGGCGTGCAGTGCGCGGACGTCACCGTGCCGCTCGACTACGCCGATCCCCGGGGCCGTACGATCACGGTCGCGATATCCCGGCTGAAGGCCACCGACACCCGCCACCGCATCGGCTCGCTCCTGCTCAACAACGGCGGTCCCGGCGGCACGGCCCTCGATTCCCCGCCGGAATTCCACGCGTGGATGAAGAAGACCGGCCCGCGGTACGACATCGTCGGCTTCGACCCGCGCTTCGTCGGCCGCAGCACCCCGCTGGACTGCGGCTGGCCCGTGGGCACCAATCTCTTCTCGGCCGGCCTCGGCCGGGCGGGCTTCGAGCGCCAGGTCGCCCTCCAGAAGGATCTGGCCGCCAAGTGCCGCACCACCAATGCCTCCGTGCTGCCTCATGTCAGCACCCGCAACACGGCCCGCGACATGGACGTCATCCGCGGGGCGCTCGGCGAGAAGAAGATCTCCTACTTCGGCTACTCGTACGGCACCTACCTGGGCACCGTCTACACCCAGATGTTCCCCGGCCGCACCGACCGCATGGTCCTGGACGGTGCCATCGACCCGCGCAAGTACGGCCCCCGGCTGGTCCGGGAGGCCGTCGGCGAGAACGAGCAGGCGCTCGCCGACTGGGCCGCTTGGACCGCCGCCCGCGACGACACGTACGGCCTCGGCCGCACCCGCGCCGATGTCCTCGCCACCATCGACCGCGTCATCAGGACGTCCGCGCGCGGCCCGCTGACCGTCGGCACCGCACCGGAGAGCTTCCGGCTCGACGACACCCAGATCCCGTTCCTCCTCTTCGCCGGGATCGACAGCGACACCGACGCGTCCCGGGCGTCCCTCGCCGAGCAGGTCTCCGTGCTGAACAAGGCCGCGGCCGGGCAGCCGACCCGGCTGTCACCGCAGTTCACCGCGATCCTGCGGCTCGGGCTGACCGGCGAGCAGTCGCCCCACGGCAGCGTGCAGTCCGCGGTCATCTGCGGGGACGGCGCGGCCCCGCGCGACCCCGAGGTCTACTGGCGGGACATCGAGCGCGGCCGTGCCGCGTACCCGCGCTTCGGCGCGCTGGCCGACAACATCGGCCCGTGCGCCTTCTGGGACAGGCCCCGCGAGGAGCCCACCGAGGTGAAGCACGACGCCAAGGTGCTGATCGTGTCCGCCACCGGCGACCCGCGCACCCCGCACAAGGGCGCCGTCGCCCTGCACGGCCTGCTCCCGAGCTCCAAGCTGGTCACCCTCGAAGGCGCCAACCGGCACGCGCTCTACGGCCTCTACGGAAACCCCTGCGTCGACGACAAGGTCAACCGGTACCTGGACACCGGCAGGCTGCCCGCCGATGACCAGACCTGCTCCAAGCGGGCCGGCCAGCAGTGACCGACGGGGTGCATGGGCGACCGGAGTCAGTGCGGTGCCGGGCCGAAGCGCATGACCTCCGGTTCGGGGCCGGGGCCGTACGGGTGCCATTTGGCGAGGTCCGTGCCGTTGGGGGAACCGGTGGCGACGAAGGTGGCGAGCGCGCCGCCGAAGGCGCGGGCCAGGGCATGGTCGTCGTCGTTGACGGCGCCCAGCATCGGGGCGCCGGGGTAGGCGTCGAAGGTGCCGAAGAGGAAGGGCAGTTCGGCGCAGTGGGCCGAGCCGAGGCCGTGTTCGTCGGGGTCCGGGTGGCGGGTGAAGCGGTAGACGTACGCCGGAGTGCCCTGCGCGGCGCATCGTCCGGCCAGCTCCGTGACCCCGGCGCAGAAGACCCAGTCGCCGGCGACGTCGGTGAAGACCTGGGCGGCCGTCCCGCCGGGCCGTCGGGCCTCGCAGCGCTGGTAGGCCGACACGGCGTCGCCGCCGTACCGGGCGGTGAGGGTCCCCAGCGCGGCGATCGCGTCCTCGCGGGTGAAGGCCCGGACGTCCGGGTTGAACGCCAGGAACGCCGCCATCTCGTTCTCGGTGCAGCCGGTCAGCACGTCCTTGCCATCCAGGGCACCGTCGGCCACGGCCTGCTGCCAGGTGCGGGGCTGTCCCGCGCCGCCCAGCACCGGCCACATCGCGGGCGCCGGGTCACCGGGCGTCCGCCCGAGGCCGGCCGCCAACTGCCGGTAGGCGTCCAGCAGCTGGGCGACCGGCACTTCGCGCAGTGCCCTGCCCGGGTCCGTTTCGCGGTCCGCTCCGAGGATGCGCAGATAGGCGGTGGCGATCTCGGCGGCATCGGCCGGGTCCTGCGGAGGCAGCCCCGGGGCATGGCTCTGGAGGATCACCCGGCGGACCATGCCGCTGGTGGCCGGGTCGGTGGCGAGCGCCAGTGACGAGAACCCGCCCGCCGACTGGCCGCCGACGGTGATGAGACCGGGGTCGCCGCCGAACACGGCGATGTTCTCCCGCACCCAGCGCAGGGCCGCGCCCTGGTCCTGGGAACCGAGGTTGTCCGCACCGATCGAGGGGAGGTGGAGGTAGCCGAGCGGGCCGAGGCGGTAGTTGACGGTGACCACGGTGATGTCGCCGAGCGCGGCCAGCCGGCCGCCGTCGTACCAGTCCCAGCCGCCGCAGCCGCTGCTGAAACCGCCGCCGTGGATCCACACCAGCACCGGCCGCGGCGCCGCGCCCTCGGCAAGGGCTCCGGCCGGGGTCCAGACGTTGAGATTCAGGCACCCGTCCTCGTCACAGTCCAGCGCGTGCGGCCCCATCACGGCCTCGAGCCGGGAGTGCTCCTGCGGCACCGCGGGACCGGCATGGGCCGCGTCCCGCACGCCGCTCCAGCCGGGATGGGCCCGTGGCCCGGTGAAACGCAGCTCCCCCACCGGGGACGCCGCATAGGGAATCCCCCGGAAAGCCGCCACCGGCCCCTCTTCGACACCGCGGACGCGACCCGCCCGCGTGACCACGACCGGCCGTTGCCCACTCGCCATCTCGTCCCGCTCTCCTCGTACGGCGATCAGCGAGGACCACCGATCCGACCGGTGCACGGCCGGCCGCCGGGCGGCCACTCACAGCCGCCATCAGACCACCCGCGACGGTCAGCCGTCTGCACCGTGTGGCAGAGCTAGCGCCGCTGCCCGTCGAACCGGGGGCAGACGCAGCCGATCTCCCCGCACACGTGGTGCCTTATCGGGTCTCTACGCGGCGCCGGCCCGTTGTCGAGCTGCGCCGCGTATTCGACGGGCGGCTCGATGTAGGGAGAGCTCGTCTTGCACGACGTGCATGCCCAGCGCCCGAAGATTCCCTTGACGGCCCTGCCACAGCGGGTGCAGGTGTGCTCCGTGATCTCGGGCAGCATCCGACCGGCCTTACTTCTCGGGGAGCGGGCAGCGACAAGCGTACGGCCGATCAGGCCCTCGGCTGGGTGAAGCGGATCCGGTTGCCGAAGGGGTCGCGAAGTCCGCAGTCGGTGCCGTACGGGCGGTCGGTGGGCTCCTCGGTGAACTCCACGCCCCGGCCCAGCAGCGTCTCGTACGTCTTGCGGCAGTCGTCCGTGGTGAGGATGAGCCACCCGCCCATCGCACCCTTGGTCACCAACTCGCGGACCTGCTCCGCCGTCTCCGGGGACATCGCCGGAGCGCCCGGCTTCTCCAGCAGGATCTGGCGCTCCGGATGACCGGGAACACTGACGGTCAGCCAGCGCATGAAGCCCATGTCGACGTCGGCGACGACCTCCAGGCCGAGCTTGCCGACGTAGAAGTCGAGGGCCTCGTCCTGGTCCAGGACGTATATCTGCGATTGCGTGATGGCGTTGAACATGTGCATCACGCTACTGCGCGAGCGGGACGAAAACTTATCCGAAACTGCTCAGCCGCTCGGTCGCGTCCACGCCATCGCGAAGCACGTCGGCACGCCCGCGGACACCGCCTCCTTGCGGTACGTCCTCGGCGACCGCCCGACGATGTCGCGGAACGTGCGGCTGAAGGTTCCCGGGCTGCCGAAGCCGACCTGGAAGCAGATGTCCGTCACACTCCGGTCGGTCTCCCGCAGCAGGAACATCGCCCGCTCGACACGGCGGCGCTGCAGGTAACGATGCGGCGTCTCACCGAACGTGGCCCGGAAGGTGCGCGCGAAGTGCGCCTCCGACACATGGGCGATCCGCGCCAGGGCCGCCACGTCCAGCGGCTGCGCGTAGGCACGGTCCATCGCATCCCGCGCCCGGAGCATGCGGCGGTTGGTCTCTTCTGCAGCGCGACTCACGGCGCCATCACATCACGGCTCTCCGCCGTCGAAGACGCGCACTGGATGGGAGGACGTGGAGCGATCAGGCCGGCTACCGGGTCGGGTGTACGTCGCGTCGATGCGCGCCCAGAAGCGTGTTGGCGCGCTTCATTCCCGACCAGTCGTAGCGCAGCTCCGCGGCGTGACGGGCGCGCCCGAACTCCACGCATACGTCGCAGGTTTCGGCGTCCGTGACGACGATGACGGCGTAGCCGGACGTTCCCGCGACGGGGACGATCGCCTCCAGCTGCCGTCGGCACTGGAGCAGCGTTTCCGCAGCGCGGCCGAGGCTCCTGGCGAAGGTGATCGCGGAGGCGTAGCCGTTGCCGGGTCCGATCCTGAGGCGATAGCGAGCTTCTTTCGCGGCGGCGAGGGCGTCGCGGCGAGCGGGGTCGTTCGCGTCCCTTTGGCCAGCGGCCGCTTCCAGGGCGGGGGCCGCCTGCCCGATGAAGTCGCGAAGCCGGTCGGTCAGGTCACGGACGCGACTGGGGGCAGGCAGCCACCTGTCCATGGCGGTGGCTTCGCGGACGACGTCCTCGATGGCGGTCGGCGCTTCGGCGGCGAGCGGGGCGGGTGGGCGTACGTAGGTGAGGCCGCCGCCGGTGTAGGCGGTGTAGGGGAAGTAGGGCATGGGGGGCTCCTCAGAAAACAGCTGGCCTGATGGCCTGTGGCGGTGCAACCACCCTCCTGCACCTAGGAATTACTAATCAAGCCCAGCTGCCAGTAACCAAAAAATTGGCATATGACTGAACCCCAACAGAGCTTGCCTGCTGGGGTACATGGAGTGGAAGACTGCGAGCAAGGCTGCCCCGAGGCGCGGCAAGTCCTCACCCAGCAGCAACAGGCACACGCCGACGGCGCACAGAGATGCACCGCCGGGGAACAGCACCAGAGGGAGCTCAAGGGTGGCAGCACGACGCGGTCCGACGTTCAGAAGGCGGGAACTCGGCAAGGAGCTGAGGCGCCTGCGCGAGGAGCGCAGGATCAGCGTGAAGGAGGCCGCAGCGCACATCGAGAGCTCCGAAACAAAGATCAACCGGGTCGAGACCGGCAACAACCAGCTCCCCCGCGTCCGAGATCTGGAAGACCTGCTGGAGCTGTACGGCGTCACGGACCGGGACGACCGTGAGCACCTGCTGGCCCTCCACCGGGACTCGCTCAGCGCGGATTGGTACCGGCCGTACCAGCACTTCATGCCTTCGGGAGAACCGGTCTATGTGGGGCTGGAGTCAGAAGCCACCATGATGCGCGCTTGGCATTCGCAAGTGGTCTTCGGCCTCTTGCAGACGGAAAACTACGCCCGCGCCATGTTCATGACGGCGAAGCCGGTCGACGAACGAACGACCGAGTTCGTCGAGGAGAACGTAGCGCTCCGGATGAAGCGCAAAGACATCATCTACGGAGCCGACCCGATTGAACTGCGGGTGATCCTCGACGAGGCGACTCTACGCCGCGTGATCGGCGGCCCCGACATCATGCGTGAGCAGTACGAGGAGATCGAGAAAGCCGTCGCCTTCGACCACGTGACGGTCCAGATCATTCCGCTGAACCTCGCCACATACCGGGCGACCATGGGCTTCACCATCCTGGACTTCGGAGACGGCCTCGAACCGGTCGTCGCAGAAGAAGGGCCGACGTCCATGACGGTTTCCGACAAGCCGCGCGAGGTCTGGAAGTACGCCCGACGCTTCGACGCAATGCGAGAGGGCGCCTTGGCTCCGGCCAAGACCGTCGAATTCCTTCAGCGGCTGGCAAGCGAGATCGATGGCCAATAATGCGTGTCTCAAGTTCTTCGACCTGACCGAGAAGCCCTCCTGGATCAGGTCTTCGTACAGCAACGCCGGCCAGAATTGCGTAGAAGCCAAGAGACTTGCACCACGATCGCCGAGCGTCGCTGTCCGCGACTCCAAGCAAAGCAACGGCCCCGCCATAACCGTTCCGCACGCCGCCTGGATCTCATTCATCCGTGGCGTACAGGTGACCAACTGACCGGTCCGGCGGCTACCGTTGGCCCATGCCTCTCCTGAGCTACGACCGCTACTGCTCCGAGATCCTCGCGCAGGCGCACCTGTTGAGGTCCCACATCGATGGCGCGGATCTCACCACCCCCGTCCCGTCCTGCCCCGGATGGAACGTCGGGCAGCTGGTGCGCCACCTCGGCGGTGTGCACCGGTGGGCCGAGGAGACCGTGCGGAGTCGGGCGACGGGGCCGGTTCCCGACGGGCAGTTCCGGGATCTGTCGGCCTACGCCGACGAGGACCCCGCCGTGGTCGGGCCGTGGCTCGTGGAGGGGGCGGAGCGGCTGGTGGAGGCGCTGCGCGAGGCCGGGCCGGAGGCCGTGGTGTGGACTCCGGTGCCTGGTGGGAACGCGCGGTTCTACGCACGCCGGTTCACGCATGAGACGGCCGTGCACCGAGCCGACGCGGCCCTCGCCCTCGGCGCGGAGTTCGACGTCGACGAAGAGGTCGCCGTCGACGCCCTCGACGAATGGATGGAGTTCTGCTCGCTGCCGATGCACTTCGACGTGCACCCGTGGATGCGCGAGCTGCTCGGCCCCGGTCGGACCATCCACTTCCACGCCACGGACGCGGAAGCGGCGGAGTGGGTGGTCGACCTCACCGGCGACGCGATCGTCTGGCGCCGCGCGCACGAGAAGGCGGCTGTGGCCGTACGGGCCCCGCTGACCGACCTCCTGCTGCTCGTCTACAAGCGCCGCCCGCCCCGCGGCGAGGGCGTGGAGATCTTCGGCGACGAGCAGCTGCTCGACTTCTGGCTGGAGCGCGTCAGCTTCGCCTGACGCGGCCGACGCGCGGGGGGGGGCACCCTCAGGCCGCTTCCGGACCGGACGCGTTGATGATCGCGAAGACGCCGCCCTGCGGGTCCTGCACGACGGCCATCCGGCCCGCCATCATGTCGAACGGCGGCTTGAGGACATTGCCGCCGGCGCGGACGAGCGCGTCGACCGTGCTGTCGGTGTCGTCGACGGCGAAGTACGTCAGCCAGTGCGAGGGCGCGTCCGCCGGCAGGCCCGGGATGTTGGACAGGCCCTGCATGCCGCCGACGGCGCGACCGTCCACCGAGAGCGAGAAGTAGCCCTCCATGCCTTCCGTCGGGGCGGCGGTGACGCCCAGCACCTTGGCGTAGAAGGCCGAGGCGGCTTTGGGGTCACTGGTGTTGAGCTCGTTCCAGATGATCGCGCCGGGCTCGTTGACGAGGCCCGCGCCGGGGAACTCCCCGGCCTCCCAGATGCCGAAGGCGGCGCCCGTGGGGTCGCCCACGACGGCCATCCGGCCGAGCTGGAGCACGTCCATGCCCGGCATCGTGACCTGACCGCCGTTGCCCGTGATCGCCTTCTCGGTGGCGGCCACGTCGGCGGTGGCGAGGTAGGTGGTCCACACGGTCGGCGGCATCGGGTCGGGCTTGCTGCCGTCCGGGTTCATCGCGGCCATGATGCCGGCGACGGGCTTGCCGTTCATGGAGCAGACCGCGTAGCCCCCGGTCTCGGGCGGCCCGACCTCGCCCTGCCAGCCGAAGAGATCGCGGTAGAAGTCGAGGGCCGCCTGCTGGTCGGGGACCATCAGATCGACCCAACAGGGTGTGCCGGGCTTGTACGGACCGGTGACTTCGGGCATGAGCGGCCTCCCTGGATCGATGGCGCGGGTCGCGGAGCGGAGTGCTCGCCGGGAGCGTCCTATGTCTCTCCACCGGTGCGGCGCCCAATCCAGTCACGCACCGACTCGCGACACGCGCACGTCCACGGTGGCCGTTCGGGTGCAACTTCGGAAGACCGCGCCGCCGGTGATCACACGGCGACGAGCCGGACTCGGTCACCGCACAGTTTGGTCATGTCGTCCACGTCGGAGGTCAGCATGACGACGGGCCGCTGCTGCCGCAGGGCGATCACCGCCACGGCTGCGTCGATGGCGTACTTGTGACCGTGCAGGCCGGTCTCCATCAGCAACGCGGAGGCGGCCTTCGCCTCCTCTTCGCCCACGGCGACGACGCGCAAGCCAGAAAGCACCCAGCCCAGGCGGGACTTGTCCGTACGGGCGTGCACAGCCTCGATGACAGTGAGCGCGCAGATCACGACCTCCATGCCGCGCCGCCGTGCTTCGGCGATCAGAGCCACGGCCGACTCGTCGTCGCTCAGGAGCTTGGACAGGCCTTCACTGTCCAGGACCAGCGTCCCCTCGTGGCTCAACTTGCGGCGGGCCACTGCCCCTCCTCGGCGAAGACCTCGTCGAAGACCTGCCGCGCCCGCTCCTGCGCACGCTCGGACACCGGGCCATTGCGGCGCTCGTAGTCGGCCAGATACTCGTCCAGGATCTGGCCGCGCAGCTCACGCTCCACCGCGGCGGTGATGAACGCGGAGAACTCGCGCTTGCCGACCCGGGCCCGGATCGCCTCGGCGGTCCCTTCGGGCAGAGAGAGACTGACGCGGGTCGCGGGCCCTTCGCCGATGCTGTACTCCATCTCGGACATACATCGACTTTATCAAACGAGTAGGAAATCGGTGTGCTACCGGATCGGCCACCCCGGGGCACGCCCCTCGGTCAGTCCTCCACCACCAACGCCGGCGTGGACCGCGTCAGAACCTCGCCCCTGAAGAACGCCGGGCTCCGGCGGCGCATCAGCAGCATCAGGACCACCCCGAGCAGCAGCAGGCCCACGCCGATCACGAAGACCGAGCCGACGCCCAGCACCGAACTGCCGCTGCCGTACGCCGGGTTCCACATGTCGTACAGCGTCTTGCCGAAGACGGCCGCCAGCAGCACGCCGCCGAGCAGCGGGAAGACGCCCTTGAAGAGCGCGTCCCGCAGGGAGCGGCGCAGTTCGTGGCGGAAGTACCAGGCGCAGGCGAAGGCCGTGATCGAGTAGTAGAAGCAGATCATGAGGCCCAGGGCGTAGATCGTGTCGATGAGGACGTTCTCGCTGAGGAAGCTCATGACCGCGTAGAAGACGCCGGTGGCGATGCCGGCGGCGACGGTCGCGCGGCCGGGGGACTTGAAGCGGGGGTGGATGCGGGCGAAGGACGGGGGGAGGGCCTGGTAGGTGCTCATGGCCAGGACCGTGCGGGCCACGGGCAGGAACGTCGTCTGGAGGCTGGCGGCCGCCGAGGCGAGGACCGCGATGAAGAGCAGGACGCCGAGGGCCGTGCCGAGCACGGGGTCGGCGAGGGCGGCGAAGACGTTGTCGGCGGTGTCGGGGTTGCCGAGGCCCGTCCCCTCGGCGCCCACGCCGGCGAACATCTGGGCGGCGACGGCGGTCAGCAGGTACGAGCCGACGAGCACGACCATGGAGATCAGCGCGGCCCGGCCGGGGGTCTTCGCGCTGCCCTGGGTCTCCTCGTTGACCGTGAGGCACGCGTCCCAGCCCCAGAACATGAAGATCGAGAGGGACAGCCCGGCGGTGAAGGCGGCGAAGGACTGGACGGCGAAGGGGTTGAGCCAGGTCCAGGAGAAGTCGATCGAGCCGGGGAGTCCGCCGGTGCGGGCCTTGACGAGCGCCATGGTCACGAAGACGGCGAGGACGGCGAGTTGGAGGCCGACGAGTGCGTACTGCACGCCCTTGGTTGCGGTCATCCCGCGATAGCTGATGGCGGTCGCGACGGCGATGAAGGCGAGGCACGTCAGGACGTGGACGGGCCGGTTGCCGTCCAGGTCGGCGACCGTGCCGCTGCCGGTGACCTGGCCGAGGAGGAGGTAGAAGAAGGAGGTCGCGACGCCCGCGAGATTGGACAGCACGATGATCGTCGCGATGACCAGCCCCCAGCCGCACATCCAGCCGATCCGGGGCCCGAAGGCCTGCACGGTCCAGGTGAAGGACGTGCCGCAGTCGGGCACGGCCTTGTTCAGCTCGCGGTACGCGAAGGCGACGAGCAGCATCGGCAGGAATCCCGCGAGGAAGACGGCGGGCATCTGCACGCCGACCTGGCCGACGGTCGGGCCGAGGGTCGAGGTCAGACAGTAGACCGGGGCGACCGTCGAGATCCCGATGACGGCGCTGCCCAGCAGCCCGACGGAGTTCCCGCTGAGGCCCTTGGCGCGCCGGTCGCCGACGCTCGTTACCGTGTCTCCGGCCCTGGGCCGTGGGGCTGTCTGAACCATGAACAGGACGTTAAGGGCTGCTGTTTCCGCAACCGGAGGGACGCGATCCTGTACGGATTCCTTGAATATTCCGCCCAGTGGGGCGAGTTGACCTGGCTTTGGAAGGCGGCATGACGCTTACGCCAGGTAACACCCAGGAGTAACCCACCCCCGAGCCCTCTGCGATAACCGCAGCGCCGCACCTTTTGTCCCGATTCCAATTTTTCCCGTCGCCTTCCGGTCGTCTTCCCGTCGCCTTCCGCCGCCCTCAGGACTTCGTGTCCACCGTCTCCGTGTCCCGCCCCGACCGCAGCACCCTCCCTGGCACCTTCCCCGTCACCACGTCGTGCCGTACGGTCTCCACGCCGTTGACCCGTACGCTCACCACGCCCACCGCCCGCGCGTCCAGCCGCGGCCCGTCGCCGGGCAGGTCGTGGACGAGCGTCGCGGGGCCCGCGTCGACGCGGGCGGGGTCGAAGAGGACGAGGTCGGCGTACCAGCCCTCCGCGATCCGGCCGCGGTCCCGGAGACCGAAGAGCCGCGCGGGGTCGTCGGTGAGCATCCGTACGGCCGTGGGCAGCGGCACCAGCTTCCGGCCGCGCAGGCAGTCGCCGAGGAAGCGCGTCGTGTACGGCGCCCCGCACATCCGGTCCAGGTGCGCCCCGGCGTCCGAGCCGCCCAGCAGCACGTCCTCGTGCTCCCAGGTGCGGCGGCGCAGCTCCCAGCTGTCGGGGTCGTCGTCGGTGGGCATCGGCCACAGCACCGTGCGCAGCCCGTCGGCGGCGCAGATCTCCACCAGGCAGGCGAACGGGTCCAGGCCGCGCTCGGCGGCGATGTCCCGGACGACCCGGCCGGTGAGCCCGTCGTTCTCCTTGGCGTAGGTGTCACCGATGACGTAACGCCCGAAGTCGGCCAGCCGCCGGAAGACCCCGGCCTCCTCGCTGCACGCGCGGCGCAGCAGCTCCGCCCGTACGGACTCCTTGCCCAGCTCGGCGATGCGGCGCGGCACGGGCAGGGAGAGCACCTCGCCCCAGCCGGGCAGCAGGTTGAGCGCGCAGAACGTGCCGAGCGACATGTTCATGGGCGTGAGGATCGGCATGGTCAGCGCCACGATCCGGCCGCCCGCCGCACGGGCCCGCTCGCTCGCGGCGAGCTGGCGGGGCACGCGGTCGGGTACGGCGGCGTCGATGGTGAGGACGTTCCAGTTCAGCGGCCGCCCGGCGGTGGCCGTGAGCTCCACCAGAAGATCGGTCTCGGCGTCCGAGAAGCGGTCCAGACAGCCCGTGACGATGGCCTCCAGCTGCGTGCCCTCGTGCGCGCCGACGGCGCGGGCCAGCGCGATCAGCTCCTCGGGCTCCGCGTGCCGGGACGGTACGGGCCTGCCGTCGCCGTCGGAGTGGGTGGTCGAGCGCGTCGTGGACAGGCCCCAGGCGCCGGCGTCCATCGCGTCGTGCAGGATCGCGGTCATCCTCCCCAGCTGCCCCTCCCCCGGCGCACCGCCCACGGCGTCGGGGCCCATCACATAGCGGCGCAGCGCGCAATGCCCCACCATGAAACCGGCGTTGACGGCGATCCGCCCGTCCAGCGCGTCGAGGTAGTCGCCGAACGACGACCAGCTCCAGGGCGCGCCCTGCTCCAGCGCGGCGAGGGACATCCCCTCGACCTTGCTCATCATCCGCCGCGTGTAGTCGGCGTCGGCGGGCCGCGCGGGGTTGAGCGGCGCGAGGGTGAAGCCGCAGTTGCCGCCGACGACGGTGGTGACGCCGTGGCCCATGGACGGGGTGGCGTACGGGTCCCAGAACAGCTGCGCGTCGTAGTGCGTGTGGGGATCGACGAAGCCGGGGGCGAGGACGAGCCCGCTCGCGTCCTCCTCGGTGCGCGCCCGCTCCCCTACGCGCCCGGCCAGGGTCCTCCCGGGGCGCCCGATGACGGCGATTCTCCCGTCCCGGATGCCTATGTCTGCGACGTAGGGGGTGCTTCCGGTGCCGTCGACGACGGTGGCACGGCGGATGAGATGGTCGAGCATGGTCGGTCACCTCTGTCTCTTTGGCGGGTGCGGCCCGGCGGTTTCTGTTCCCCAGCCCCGCCCCTTCCCGCAGCATCTGATGCGCGGCTCCGCCGCGGCCGGGGCTCCGCCCCGGACCCGTGCCCGGGTGCGGCCCGGCGGGGCTTTGTTCCCCTACCCCGCCCCTTCCCGAAACTGGGGCGCGTGCCCCAGACCCCCGGCTGTCCCGCCGTTGCCGCCTGCGGCGGGAGCTCCCTGCGGGAGCGTCCTCAAACGCCGGACGGGCTGAATTTGCCCACCCGGGCTGGAAGTCCACCCACCGGCGTGAGGGGGCGGGACGCGCAGGAGGAGTGCGGGACGTAAAGCGAAGCAGTCCCGTACTCCTCCGGAGCGGCACGGCCCCGCACCGTGACAACGGCGACGAGCCCAAAGAACCAGCCCGGCCGGCGTTTGAGGCCGCGCCCGCAGGGCGCTCCGCCGCAGGCGCCGACAAGCCGCACCCAATCAACCGGCCCGCATACGCGTAGTCCGGTGGACAGGATCCGTATCGATCTTCGGAATCACCCGCTCCCCGATCAGCCTGATCGTCCGCAGCGTGTCCTCCCGCGGCACCCCGATCGGCAGGCCGAAGGAGAGCTGGTCGGCGCCCGCCTGTTCCCAGCGCTTGCACTGGCGGAGGACCTCGTCGGGGTCGCCGCAGATCATGAGCTCTTCGGCGATGAGGAGTTCGATGATCTCCTCCGTGTACTCGGGCAGCAGCTCGGGCCACTGAGGAATCCCCTCGGGACGAGGGAACGTGTCGTGGTAGCGGAAGAGGAGCGACTGGAGGTAGTGGAGTCCCCCACTCACCGCCGTGGCCACAGCCTCCTCATGGGTCTCGGCGCAGATCGCCGTGGAGGTGACCATCACGTTGTCGTTGACGAAGGCGCCGACGGCCTTCGCGTCCTTGATGGCCGTCTTGTAGGAGTCGACGACCCACTCCATGTCGGAGACCTTCTGCACGCTGAACCCGAGGACGCCGAGCCCTTTGCGGGCGGCCATGGCGTACGAGGAGGGCGACCCGGCCGCGTACCACATGGCGGGGTGGGCGGGACCGTACGGCTTGGGGAGGATCTTCCGCGGCGGCAGCGACCAGTGCTTGCCCCGGAATCCCGGGTATTCGTCCTGGAGCCACATCCGGGGGAATTCGGCGATGGTCTCCTCCCAGATCTCCTTGGTGAGATCCATGTCGGTGACACCCGGGAGGAATCCGAGGATTTCATGGCTCCCGGCGCCGCGCCCGGTGCCGAACTCGAAGCGCCCGCCGGAGAGATGGTCGAGCATGGCGGCCTTCTCGGCGACCTTGGCGGGGTGATTGACCTGGGGCAGCGGGTTGAAGATCCCCGAGCCGAGGTGGATGCGCTCGGTCGCGTGCGCGAGATAGCCGAGGAAGACGTCGTTGGCGGAGAGGTGGGAATACTCGTCGAGGAAGTGGTGCTCGGAAGCCCAGGCGTATTTGAAGCCGGACCGGTCCGCCTCGATGACGTACTCGGTCTCCTCCAGCAGCGCGTGGTGCTCGGCCTCGGGGTCGGTCCGCGACCTGCTCGACGGAACGTAGCCCTGGACAAAGATCCCGAATTCCACGGGGGTTCACCGTCCCTAGATTTCTGACGCACCGTCAGATGAAAAGACTCTGGCATCGGCGGCAGGGAGCGTCAAGGGAACGTGCCCACGGCGGTCCGGCCAGGGGGACGTCAGGTGAACAACCGCGTCCCCGCCAGCCATCCGCCGTCCACGACGAACCGCTGTCCGGTGACGTACGAGGAGTCGTCGGCGGTCAGGAAGAGCGCCGTGCGGGCCACCTCCGCCGGCTGTCCTATCCGCCCGAGCGGCACCACCCTGCGGTACAGCTCCGCGGATCCGGCGGCGGCCCGCCCGGCGTCCGCGGCGGGGTCGAGCAGCGCCGGGTTCGTCATCGCGGTGTCGATCGCGCCCGGGCAGAGGGCGTTGACCCGGATCGCCCTGTCGGCGAGTTCCAGCGCCGCGACGCGGGTCATGGCGACGACGGCGGCCTTGGTCGCGGCATAGGCCCCGACGCAGGGAATTCCCGCCAGCGCGGCGTAGGAGGCGGTATTGACGATCGTCCCGCCGCCCGCAGCCGTGAGCTCCGGCACGGCGGCGCGCATACCGAGGAACGTGCCGAGCTGATTGACGCGGACGAGCTCCATGAATTCGCCCGTAGAGGTGTTCACAAGCTCGTTGAAGCGGATGATCCCGGCGTTGTTGACGAGCCCGTCGAGTTTCCCGAAGGTGTGTTTGGCCGCGGCGACGGCCGCGGCCCAGTCGGCTTCCTCGCCGACGTCGAGATGCACGTACGCGGCTTCGCCGGGGCCGATTTCCTTGGCGACGGCCTGTCCCTGGTCGTCGAGCACGTCGGCGAGGACGACTTTCGCGCCTTCGGCGGCGAAGAGGCGCGCTTCTTCCGCGCCCTGGCCGCGGGCGGCGCCGGTGATGAGGATGACGCGGTCGTTCAGGCGCATGTCGTGGTCCCCTTCGTTCGGAGCGGCCGGCCGGCGCGGAGATCGGCGTCATTCGTCCAGCAGCGGAGCGACCTCGGACGCGAACCGCTCCATCTGGTCGAGCAGTTCACCGAGCGACCGGCACCGGAAGCGGACCTGGATCTGATCCGCCCCCAGCGACCCGTACACCCGCAGCGACTCCGCCAGCGTCCCCGGGCGGCCGGACAGCGTGCGCGGGCCGACGTCCCAGCCGGGCGTGCCGATGTACAGCGCCTCCGTGATCGCCCCGATGGCGAACGGCCCCTCGCGTCCCGCCTCGGCGCGCAGGTGGCGGAGCTCGGCGACGCGCAGGGGGAGCTGTTCGCGGGAGTCGCCCTGCGACAGCCAGCCGTCGCCCCGGAGCGCAGCCCGGCGCAGGGCCGCGGGCGACGAGCCGCCGACCCAGATCGGCGGGCGCGGCGTGCGCACGGGGCGGGGTGCCTGGCCCAGGCCGCGGAAGGCGAAGCGGGGGCCGCTGAATTCGGGGAACTCCTCGGGCCCCAGGGCCGTTTTCAGGGCATCGACGGTCTCGTCCAGGATCGCCCCGCGCCGCCGGAATTCGACGCCCAGCGCGTCGAATTCCTCGCGTACGTGCCCGGCCCCCACCCCCAGGACCAGGCGCCCGCCCGAGAGCCGGTCGACGGTGGCGTACTGCTTCGCCAGCACGAGCGGGTGCCGCAGCGCGGCCACGGAGACGTGGCTGAGCAGCAGGGTCCGTTCGGTGACGGCGGCGAGGTGGGCGAGGGTTGCCACGGGGTCGTACCAGGTGGTGCCCATGGCGGCCGCGAGCCGCGCGGGCACGGCGACGTGGTCGCAGGTGGCGAGGTAGGCGAAGCCGAGGCGGTCGGCGGCGCGGGCGACGTCCCGCAGCTCGACGGGCCCGGCCTCGACCTCCCAGGGCTCGGCGTAGAGGGTGCTCAGCGAGGTGATGGGCACCTGCATCCCGTACGCGAGCCGCCCGGCGGGCAGCACGTCCACTCCGTCGTCCACGCGCCCTCCCTGCCCCGGGCCCTGCCCCACACCTTGTCCCGAACCGGAAGTCAGCCCGCCCACAAGCCGTCCTCGCCCAGACCCAGCAGCGCGATCGCGTTGCCCCGCACGATCGCCTCGACCACATCGGCCGCCAGGTGCCCCATCTGTTCCTGCGCCACCTCGCGCGAGCGGGGCCACGTCGAGTCGGAGTGCGGGTAGTCCGTCTCGTAGAGGACGTTCGGCAGGCCGATCGCGTCGAGGTTGCGCAGGCCGACCGGGTCGTCGAAGAAGCAGCCGTGCACATGGTCGGCGAAGAGTTCGGAGGGCGGGCGGCGGACCTTGTCGGCGATGCCACCCCAGCCGCGGTTCTCGGCCCAGACCGCGTCCGCGCGTTCCAGGATGTACGGGATCCAGCCGATCTGCCCCTCCGCGTACATGACGCGCAGCCCGGGGAAGCGCTCGAAGGCGCCCGACATCAGCCAGTCCACCATGGAGAAGCAGCAGTTGGCGAAGGTGAGGGCGGAGCTGACGGCGGGCGGCGCGTCGTCGGACGTGGACGGCATCCGCGAGGAGGAGCCGATGTGCATGGCGACGACGGTCCCGGTCTCGGCGCAGGCGCGCAGGAAGGGGTCCCAGGCGTCGGTGTGGACGGACGGCAGACCGAGGTACGGCGGTATCTCCGAGAAGCAGACGGCGCGCACGCCCCGCGCCGCGTTGCGCCGCACCTCCCGCGCGGCGAGCCCGGCGTCCCACAACGGGACGATCGCGAGGGGGATCAGGCGCCCGTGCGCGTCCGGGCCGCACCACTCCTCGACCATCCAGTCGTTGTAGGCGCGGACGGACAGCAGGGCCAGTTCGCGGTCCTTCGCCTCGGTGAAGGTCTGTCCGCAGAAACGCGGAAAGGTCGGGAAACAGAGCGCGGACTGGACATGGTTGCGATCCATATCGGCCAAACGTTCCGGCACGCTGTAGGACCCCGGGCGCATCCGCTCGTAGGTGACGGGTTCCAGCTTGATGTCGTCCCTGGAGCATCCGACGGCGGAATCCAGCCGGGTGAGCGGACGGTGCAAATCCTCATAGACCCACCAGTCCGCCACCGGCCCGTCGTCCCCGGGGGCTCCCATGACCGGGGCGAACCGCCCTCCGGTGAAGGTCATTTCCTTCAGTGGCGCGCGCACGACACGTGGTCCGACGTCGTGGAACTTCGCCGGAAGCCGGTTCCGCCAGACGTGCGGGGGCTCGACCGTGTGGTCGTCCACCGAGATGATCCTGGGGAAGCTCACCATGGCTGACACGTTAGCGACGAACTGACGATCCGTCAGCAGTGTGGCGGGGCCGTCTCTTGCAGGCCTTGTGGAGAGGCCGGACCGCTGCTGACGTAGAGGCCACGGACAAGGCAGACTGGCCGGTGCGACCGAGCAGGACAGGCAGGGGGTCACAATGGCCGGCGACACAGGGCACGGGCACCATCTGCGCTTCACCGTGCTCGGGCCCGTGCGGGCCCGGCGCGGCAGGGAACTGCTGCACACCGGTTCGCCTCAGCAGCGGGCGCTCCTCGCCGCCCTGCTGCTGCGCGGCGGCCGCACCGCCACCGCGCCCGAGCTGGTGGACGCGCTGTGGGGCGACGAACCCCCGCACGCCGCCCTCGCCGCGCTGCGCACGTACGCCTCCCGGCTCCGCAAGGCGTTCGGCCCCGACGCCGACGCCCTGGTCAGCGAGTCCGGCGGCTACGCGATCCGGGTGGAGCACGGCTGCCTCGACATCGACAAGGCCGAACACCTCGCCACCGAAGCCGAGAAGGTGCGCGCCGCGGGCGACCGCGCCCGCGCCCGCGAACTGATCAACCAGGCGCTCGACGTGTGGGACGGCGAACCGCTGGCCGGCCTGCCCGGCCCGTACGCCGAGACCCAGCGCGCCCGGCTGGAGGAGTGGCGCCTCACCCTCATCGAGACCCGCCTCGACCTCGACCTGGAGGTCGGCGCCCACGCCGAGGCCGTCTCCGAGCTGACCGCCCTGACCGCGGCCCACCCGCTGCGCGAGCGGCTGCGGGAGCTGCTGATGCTCGCCCTCTACCGCAGCGGCCGGCAGGCCGAGGCCCTCGCCGTCTACGCCGACACCCGCAAACTCCTCGCCGACGAGCTCGGCGTCGACCCCTGCCCCGAGCTCGCCGAGCTCCAGCAGCGCATCCTCCAGGCCGACGCGGACCTCACGCTGCACCTCTCGCACGACGACCGGCCGCACGCGGGCCCCACGTTCATCCGGCCCGCGCAGCTCCCGGCGACGGTGTCCGACTTCACCGGGCGCGCGGCTTTCGTGGACGAGCTCAGCGACCAACTGTCCACCGCCGAGGGCCGGATCATGGCCGTCTCGGCGGTCGCGGGCATCGGCGGAGTCGGCAAGACGACGCTGGCCGTGCACGTGGCGCACGCGGCCCGCAACCACTTCCCCGACGGCCAGCTGTACGTGGACCTCCAGGGCGCCGGGCCGGTGCCCGCCGAGCCGGAGGCCGTCCTCGGGTCCTTCCTGCGGGCGCTGGGCATCCCGGACGCGTCGATCCCCGACGGCCTCCAGGAGCGGGCGGCGCTCTTCCGGACCACCCTGGACGGCCGCCGCGTCCTCGCCCTCCTCGACAACGCCCGTGACGCCGCCCAGATCCGGCCGCTGCTGCCGGGCACGGAGGGCTGCGCCGCGCTGGTCACCAGCCGCGCCCGCATGGTCGACCTGGCCGGTGCCCACCTCGTCGATCTCGACGTGATGAGCCCGGACGAGGCGCTGGTGCTCTTCACCCGCATCGTCGGGCACGAGCGGGTCAACGCGGAGCGCGACGCCGCGATGGACGTCGTCGCCGCCTGCGGCTTCCTGCCGCTCGCCATCCGCATCGCCGCCTCCCGCCTCGCCGCCCGCCGCACCTGGACCGTCTCCGTCCTGGCCCGCAAGCTCGCCGACGAGCGCCGCCGCCTGGACGAGCTCCGCGCCGGCGACCTCGCGGTCAAGGCCACCTTCGAACTCGGCTACGGCCAGCTGGAGCCCGCCCAGGCCCGCGCCTTCCGCCTGCTCGGCCTCGCCGACGGGCCCGATATCTCCCTGGCCGCCGCCTCCGCCGTCCTCGACCTGGACGCCGACGCCACCGAGGAGCTCCTGGAGTCGCTCGTCGACACCTCACTCCTCGAATCCGCGGCCCCGGGCCGCTACCGCTTCCACGACCTCGTCCGCCTCTACGCGCGTGCGTGCGCCGAGCGCGACGAACAGCCGCCGGCCGAACGCTGCGCCGCGATGTCCCGGCTGCTGGACTTCTACCTGGTCACGGCCGCCGGGGCGTACGTCTTGGAACGGCCCGGCGACCAGCTCCTGGCCCACCTCGCGCCCACCACGCACCCCGGGCTCACCTTCGGCGACGGCGCGGCGGCCAGCGACTGGCTGTTCGCCGAGGCCGGTTGCCTGCTCGCCTGCGTACGCCAGCAGGCGGGCGCGGGCGGCGACACCCTGCGGCGCGCCGTCGACCTGCTGCTGGCGGCGAAGGACCTCGCGGAGTCCGGCGCGGACTCCCGGCAGTACGAACAGGCCGCCACCGCCCTGCTGGCCGCGGCCTGCGAGGCCGGTGACACCCGGTCGGAGGGGCGCGCCCGTACGGTGCTGGCCCACGTCGACCGCATCGGCGGCCGCTTCGAGCAGGCCGACGAGCACGGCCGGCTCGCGATGCTGCTCGGGCGCGCCTGCGGGGACGCCATCCCCTGCTGCTACGCCGCCAACTACCGCGGCATCATCGCCATCTACGAACACCGCTACAAGGACGCCGAGCTGTATCTGGGCCAGTCCCTCGCCGCCTTCCGCGCCGACGGCAACCGCCCGGGCGAGGCCAGCGCGCTGAGCAACCTCGCCCGCGTACGCCTCGACACCGGCCGGGTCGTGTCCGGCGTCGAACTGGCCGAGCAGGCGCTCGCCCTCTACCACGAGATCGGCGCCTCCTGGCGGGTCGCCAACGGCCTCTACGCGCTCGGGGTCGCGCTCACCCACGCCGGGCGCTACGAGGAGGCGCTGAACCGTCTCTCCGAGGCCCTGCCGGTGTTCCGCGACAACCGGCAGCGGCTGTGGGAGGGCATGACGCACTACCGGATGGCGAACGTCCACCTCTGCGCGGGCCGCCCGGCCGCGGCCGCGCACCACGCCGAGCAGGCGCTCAAGCTCCGTGGCATCGGCGGCGCCTGGCGCCGCGGCAACGTCCTCACCCTCCTCGGCCGCTCCCTGGACGCCCTGGGCCAGCCGGGCCGCGCCCGCGCCTGCTGGACGGAGGCGCTCGCCATATACGAGCAGCTCGGGGCATCGGAGGAGGCGGACGTGCGGGGCCTGCTGGCGGGGGTGGTGGCAGCGGCGTAGGGGCGAGCCCCGGTCCGTTCGGGCCGGGGCACCCTCTCTTCGGCCTGTCCGGCCTCCGAGGACCGGGGTCAGGGGCGGAGCCCCGGTCCGGAGCCCCCGCTTCCGGGCTCGCCGTACGAGGGGCCCGGGGCGAGGCCCCGGTTTCGGGAAGGGGCGGGGTGGGGAAAGATCCGCCCGAACCCCCCCGCGCACCCCGCGAAGCGGCCTCGCGGAGCGGGCCTAGTACCAGGCCCCCGCGAAGCGAACCGCACCCCCACGACACCCCCGAACAACGCTGTCACGTGCCCGTTCATCGATCGTTTATCGGCACCCGGCAGTCTTACTCATGTCGATCCGTCGCGTCGGGGGGCAGGCGGGTCGTAGGTGAAACCTCACCTAGGGGTGATCTACCTGATCAGCCCTCATGCCCGTCCGGCGATCCTCGGGGGAGTCGCCGGGCGGGTTCTGCAGTCCCCGAGGATCACCTCCCCTTCACACCAAAAGACTCGCACTGAGCAACGGAGTTGATCGACATGAGCGATGAGCGGAAGCTCAAGCCAGTCGTGGCCACACCGCAGGACGATCACGTGACGGGCGGAGGCGGCGGCAGCACCCTGGCCGCGGCCCCGGAACTCACTCCGGAATTCGCTCCGCCGCCGGACGACCACGCCACCGTAGGTGAGCCGCTGGTCATGATGGACGACCACGTGACGGACAACCCGCTCACCCAGAGCTGATCCGCCCGTGCCCGTCCGGGCGGCGACGCCCGTCCCGGACGAGCACGGGACGTCACGGGGGACCACAGAACCACAGGGCCGCGGGAAAGCACGGGGGAAACACGGGGGCCGCGGCCCGGCCACCGGGGAAGGGCCCTACGGGGGGACGTTCGACGGGGGACCGTCCGGGGGGGACGGACGACGAACGGACGAGGGCCCGGCCCTGATCACGGGGGAAACGCCGCACGGGGGGAAGAACGGAGGGGGCCGCACACGGGGGAACACGGGGGACCACGGGGGAAGCCGCACGGGGGAACTCAACGGGGGAAGCGCGAACGGGAACGTTCGAAGGGGCCGGCCGAAAACGGGGGACGGCTCCCACGGGGGAAACGTTCAACGGGGGAACGTTCACGAGGAACAGAGCGACCGGGCCCGGAAGGCTACGGGGGCTCCCCGCCAGGGGAGTCCCACGGGGGAGCTCGACGGGCCGCTCGACGGGGGAAGTTCCGCGCGACAACTGAATGACAACTGAATACGGGAAGTCCCAACGGGGGGACAGACCAACGGGGGACTGACAGGGGCCGGCGTCGGCAGCACGGAGGGGGAGCCGTCGACGCCGGCCCCTGCGGTCATATTTCAGCGACGTCTCCATTCCGTCAGGACCGCAGGCGCCGAGCGCGCATCACCACTGCATTGCCACCCCCGATCCAGAGGAGTCGAAATGAACAGCACGACCACGCGCACGAGGAAAACCGCCGTCATAGCCGCCCTGGCGATGGCGGCCGCCATCGCCGCCGCGGTACCGGCCGCGGCCGACGACCACTCGACGGTCTCCGCCCCGCTCTCCGTGCTCGGCGGCCACGCCAGCCCGCATGACGACCACACCACCGGCGGAGCGGACGACCACACCACCCTGGGTTCCGACGACCACACGACCGGCGGCGCCGACGACCACATCACCTTCGGCGGGCTGCGCTAGCCGTACCCGGACGGGCTTGATCTGATCCGGGCACGAGCACATCAAGCCCGTCCGGCGATCGCGAAGCGGGGCTCTTGGGCTGGGCCCCTGAACAGGGCTCTTGAGCAGGCCTCTTGAGCAGAGAGGCCAGGTCGGAGACCTGGTGCGGAGAGAAGACAGGCAGGGAGACGCTCCTGATGGGACGCCCCTGATGGGACAGGGCGACACCGCGGATCACTCCCCGGCGCCCTCCATCCCCCGCAGCTCTCCCTTACGCACCTTCCCCACCGCATTGCGCGGCAGCGCCCGCAGGAACGCCACCCCCCTCGGCACCTTGTAATTCGCCAACTCCCCGCGCGCCCAGCGGATCAGCTCCTCCTCCGTCGGCGAGTCCGCCCCGCCGCGCCGGACGACGAACGCCTTGCCCACTTCGCCCAGCCGACCGTCCGGATCCGGCACCCCAACGACGGCCGCGTCCACCACGCCCGGGTGCCGCGCCAGCACCCGCTCCACCTCGGCCGGGTAGACGTTGAAGCCGCCGACCACGAACATGTCCGTCATCCGGTCCGTGATGCGGAGATTGCCCGCCTCGTCCAGCGTGCCGACGTCCCCGCTGTGCAGCCAGCCTTCGGCGTCGACGGCCCGGGCGGTCGCCCCGGGGTCCTCGAAGTAGCCCGACATCACCTGGTAGCCACGCACCAGGATCTCACCGGGCTCCCCCGGCGGCAGCGCCTTGCCGTCCGCCCCGACCACCTTGACCTCGGTGTCCGGGACGGCCCGGCCGGACGTGCGGGCCACGATCTCGTCCGCGTCGCCCCGCCGGCACATCGTGACCAGCCCGGTGGCCTCGCTCAGCCCGTAGGCGGTCAGCACCGTCACCGGCCCCAGCTCGGCGCGCAGCCGGTGGATCAGCCCGCGGTCCACCGTCGCCGCGCCCGTCACCACCACCCGCAGGGACGACAGGTCGTACAACTCCCGCGCCGGGTGGTCCAGCAGCGACCGGAAGAGCGTGGGCGGCCCCGGCAGCACCGATATGCGTTCCGCGGCGACGTGAGCCGCCACCACGTCCGCGGCGAAGACGGACTGCGGGACCATCGTCGCGCCCCGCATCAGGCAGGCGAGCACCCCCGCCTTGTAACCGAAGGTGTGCGAGAAGGGGTTGACGATCAGATACCGGTCGCCCGCCCTGAGCCCGGCGAGGTCCGCCCAGGCCCCGAAGGCCCGCAGGCTCTGGGCGTGGGTGGTGACCACCCCCTTCGGCTCGCCCGTGGTACCGGAGGTGAAGACGATGTCGGAAGGCGCGTCCGGCGCCACCGCGTTGGCCCGTGCCCGTACCGCCCAGGCAGGCACCGCGTCTCCCGCGGCCAGGAACTCCTGCCACGTACGGAACTCCGCGGGCGCGTCCTCGGCCAGCACCACGACGTGCCGCAGGCAGGGCAGCCCCGCCAGCGGCGGACCGCCGCTCTTCCTCCCGCCCCCGCCGCCCCGACCCGCCGCTCGGCGCAGCGCGGCGACATAGGACGTACCGAGGAAGGTGCCGGTGACGAAGAGCAGCTCGGCCCGTGTGCGCTTCAGCGCCTGGACCGCTTCGCCGCCCTTCAGCCGGGTGTTGAGGGGGACGAGCACCGCGCCCGCCGAGACGGCGCCCAGGGACGCGACGATCCAGTCGAGGGTATTCGGGGCCCAGACGGCCACCCGGTCGCCCGCCTGGACGCCCGCGGCGAGGCAGCCCGCCGCGGCGCGTTCGACGCGGGCGGCGAGCTGTCCGTAGCTGATCCGGGTCCGGCCGCAGGCCACCGCCTCACGGCCGGCGTACCGCGCGGCGGCCGTGCGGACCAGCCGGGATATGGACATGAATTCCAGGTCCCCGCGCATCGCGCCCCCTCCCCCACTGGCTGACTAAACGTCAGATTAGCGATAGCCTTCCGCGCTGTCAGCAGCGACAGCACCCACAGCGTGGAGGTGACGATGGCGGCGGCACTCAAGGACTCCACTGCGATCGTCGGCATAGGACAGACCCCCTTCGCCCGCCAACTTCCCTCATCGGAAAAGACCTTGGCCTGCCAGGCGATCCTGGCGGCGCTCGACGACGCGGGCATCCCTCCCTCCCAGGTCGACGCCTTCGCCTCCTACACCATGGAGGAGACCGACGAGGTCGAGGTCGCCAAGGCCATCGGCGCGGGCGACGTGACCTTCTTCTCCAAGGTCGGCTACGGCGGTGGCGGCTCCTGCGCGACCGTCGCCCACCTGGCCGCCGCGATCACCACCGGTCAGGCGACCGTCGGCGTGGCCTGGCGCTCCCGCAAGCGCGGCTCCGGACCCCGCCCCTGGCGGAACACCGCCGTCCAGCTCCCCACGCCCGGGCAGTGGACCCGGCCGTACGGCCTGCTGCGCCCCGTCGACGAGATCGCCATGCTCGCCCGCCGCTACATGCACGAGTACGGCGCCACACGCGACCACTTCTTCAACGTCGCGCTCGCGTGCCGCAACCGGGCCAACCAGAACCCCGCCGCGATGATGCACGGGCGCCCGCTGAGCCGTGAGACGTACATGTCGTCGCGCTGGATCAGCGAACCGCTCTGCCTCTTCGACAACTGCCTGGAGACCGACGGCGCCCTCGCCTGCGTGGTCACCTCCGCCGAGCGGGCCCGCGACTGCCGCGACACGCCCGTCCTCATCCACTCCGTCGCCCAGGGCCTGCCCGCCCAGCACCACGGCATGGTCAACTACTGGAACGAGGACCCGCTGTCCGGGCCCGCCTGGACCGCCGCACGGCACCTGTGGAAAACGGCCGACTTCGGCCCCCAGGACGTCGAAGTCTCCCAGATCTACGACGCGTTCACCCCGCTGGTGCTGCTCTCCCTCGAAGGCTACGGCTTCTGCGCGCGCGGCGAAGGAGCGGCCTTCACCGAGGACGGCGCGCTGGAGACCGGCGGCCGCCTGCCGCTCAACACGGCGGGAGGGGGGCTCAGCGAGGCCTACGTCCATGGCTTCAACCTCATCAACGAAGGCGTCCGGCAGCTCCGCGGCCGCTCCACCGCGCAGGTGCCCGGCGCCACGACCTGTCTGGTCACGGCGGGCGAGGGCGTCCCCACTTCGGCGCTGCTGCTGAGGAGTTGAGTCTTCATGTCCTCCATCATGAAGGGCACCACTGACAATGGCCTCCTCGTGCCCGCGCCGGACGAGGACAGCGCCCCCTTCTGGGAGTTCGCCACCCGCGGTGAGCTGCGGATACAGGCGTGCGCCGGCTGCGGGCGGCTGCGCTTCCCGCCCCGGCCCTGCTGCCCGCGCTGCCAGTCCTTCGCCGTCGAGTGGCGCAGGATGAGCGGTCGCGGCCGCATCTGGTCCTTCGTCCTGCCCCACCCGCCCCTCCTGCCCGCCTACGCCGAACACGCCCCGTACAACGTCGTGGTCGTGGAACTCGCCGACGCCCCGCTCATCCGCCTCGTCGGCAATGTGGTCGCCGCCCCCGACGCGCCCCCCGACTCCGTCGACCCGGCCCGGCTGTGCATCGGCGCGCCCGTGCGCGTCGTCTTCGCGGAGCTCACCGAGGGTGTGACGGTGCCCTGTTGGCTGCTGGAGCGCCCATGACGACCGGGGGGCCACCGGTCCGCGCGGAGACGGGAGAGGACGGCGTCGCGCTCGTCACCCTCGACCGGCCCGCCCGGCACAACGCGATCGACCTGGCCACGGCCGCCGCCCTCGGCTCCGTATGGCGCCGCTTCCGCGACGACGACGGCGTGCGCGCCATCGTGCTCACCGGCGCCGGGGACCGGGCGTTCTGCTCGGGCATCGACCGGTCGGTGACCGTGCCCCAGCCCGGCTCGCCCTACTCCGCCGACGACCCGCTCCTCGCCGTCGGGCCCAAGGCCGCCGACCTGTGGAAGCCGGTGATCGCCGCGGTCGGCGGGCTGGCCTGCGGCGGGGCGTTCTATCTGCTCGGCGAGGCCGAGTTCGTGGTCGCCGCCGAGAACGCGACGTTCTTCGACCCGCACACCACCTACGGCATGGTCAGCGCCTACGAGTCGATCCACATGGCCCAGCGGATGCCGTTCGGCGAGGCCGCCCGCATGGCGCTGATGGGCACCGCCGAACGCCTCTCCGCACGGCGCGCGTACGACATCGGCCTCGTCTCCGAACTGACCCCGCCCGGCGGGGCCGTGCCCGCGGCCCTGCGCGCCGCCCGCGTCATCGCGTCCTGCCCCACCGAGGCGGTCCAGGGGACCGTACGGGCCCTGTGGGCGGCCAAGGAGGCCGCCCGCGACCGTGCCTTCGCCCTGGCCCCGCACCTGATCTCCCTGGGCAACCTGCCACCGGCCCACCAGGAACAGCTCTTCACCACCCGCGACCGGGCATACCGTCTGCGGTGACCGGCGGATGGCGGGCGCACGTGATGACTCTCGCGTCGGCGGACCAGCAGTCGGCCCCGTCCGGCAAACAGCCGGACGGGACGGACACTCTCAACGCCGGGACAGCCCCGTCCCCTTGGCCGCGTCCAGCGCGTACACACAGCGGTCCTTGCTACAGGCGTAGACCACGCCGCCCATGGCCACGGGCGATCCGGTGATCTCGCCGCCGGTGGCCAGCTTCCAGCGAAGCTGCCCGCCCGCCGCGTCCACCGTGTACAGGCAGTGGTCCGCGGAGCCGAAGTGGACCCGGCCGTCGGCGACCACCGGTGCGCCCACCACGTCGCCACCGGCCGCGAAGCGCCACCTGGGCGTGCCGGTGACCGCGTCCAGCGTGTAGAGCGCGCCGCCGCTGCCCAGGTGCACGGCCCCCGACGCCACCAGCACCGGCTCCGTGGTCTGCCGGGGCTCCGTGGCGATCCGCCAGCGGTCACGGCCGGTGGCCGCATCCAGGGCATACACCGTGCCCAGGTAGTCGGCGACGTAGACACCGCCGCCCGTCACCGCCGGGCCCGGCGCGAACGCGGGCGGGCTCAGGAAGACCGCCGGTGCCTCGAACCGCCAGCGCACGTCCCCGCGCGCCACGTCGATCGCGAGGACCCGCGTGCCCGCCGCGACGTACACGACGCCGTCCGGGGCGGCCAGCAGCCGCACCGGCACACCGCCGCAGGAGGCGGTGTCGCCCACGGGATACGACCAGCGCTCGGTGCCCGTGCGGGCCTCCAGGGCGCGCAGCCGCCCGTCGGCCCAGACGTACACCGTGCCGTCCTGCACGAACGGGCCGCAGTCCGGGGTCTCGAAGTCGGTCTGGAGGCCGCCCATCTCCCACAACAGCTCGCCGTTGGCCGCCTCCCACGCCTGCACGCCGCCGCCGCGGGTGCCGGTGACGATCGTGCCCCGGTCGGCCCGGAGCGAATACACCCAGCCGTCCGTGGCCAGCCGCCAGCGCTCGGCGCCGTCGGCCGCGTCGAGCGCGTAGAGCGTGGGCCCGTCGGAGGCGTGGATGCGGCCGTCGGCCACGGCCATGGCCCAGGCCACGTCACGCGTCTTGAACTGCCTGCGCCCGCTGGCCACATCGAGCGCGTGGACCTCGAACGACGTCACATAGAGGAGGTCCCCGGCGACGGTCGGCGTGCCCCACACGTCGTTGGACATGCGGAACCGCCAGGGCCGCCAACGGCCCTGGTCGCCCTGTGCGTTGCCGCCGTCGGGCGAGGGGGCGGGGGACTGCGCGGGCACGGAGGCGGGCGCAGCGCCCGTCATCCCGGCCGGCGGCCGCACCCATCCGGTCGCGTGCCCCGTGCCGGGGTGGGCCTGCGGCTCGCGCACGTCGGCGACGCGCGGGCCCGGCCCGATCGGGACCTGTGACCCGGCGAGCCGCACGGAGCCGTCGTGCGCGGGCGCGGCGGGCGCCCCCGCGTGCCTGCCGTGCGCACCGGCCACGGCGGGGGCGTCCGGCAGCCCGCCCGCTCCGCCGCGCGGATCGGGGGCGCCGACCATGCCGGAGCGCCCGGTCTCCGCACCGCCCGGATGTCCGTCGCCCCAGGCGGGCCCGCTGCGCGCACCGGTGGGCGGTGCGTACGAGGGAGCGGGCGCGCGGGACGGCGTCGGGGGCTGCGGGGGTCGGGGCGGCACCCCGGAGCGGTTGCGGCCGCCGCTCCTCGCGACCGCCGGTGCGGGGCGGTGTCCGGCCCGGCGCTGCTCGATGAGGGTGACGGCGTTGTCCGGCAGCCAGGCCGACGCCGTGCCGCTGTCGTCGCCCCCGCCGGAGGCGAAGAGATGCGGGGCCAGCTCCGCCTGGAGGTCCGCCGGGGTGGGGCGGTGCTCCGCGGCCATCTGCATGCAGGAGTCGATGAGCGGGCGCAGCTCGTCGGGCAGCCCGCTCAGGTCCGGGCCCTCGCGCAGCAGCATGAAGACCGTCTCGACCGGGTTCGCGCCGTGGAAAGGCGCGTGTCCGGTCGCGGCGAAGACCAGGGTCGAGCCGAGGGAGAAGATGTCGCTGGCACCCGTCACGCTGCGGGAGTCCCGCGCCTGCTCGGGTGACATGTAGGCGGGCGTGCCGACGGCGACGTTGGTCATCGTCAGCCGGGTGTTGGAGACGCCTGAGGCGATGCCGAAGTCGATGACCCGGGGGCCGTCCTCGACGACCAGGACGTTCGACGGCTTGAGGTCGCGGTGCACCAGGCCCGCGCCGTGGATGGACTGGAGCGCCTCCGCGACACCGGCGGCCAGCCACCGGACGGCCTGGGCCGGGAGCGGCCCGCACTCGTTGATGATCTCCTCGAGCGAGGGCGCGGGCACATAGGCGGTGGCCAGCCAGGGCACGGCGGCGCGCGGGTCGGCGTCGACGACGGCGGCGGTGTAGAAGCCGCTGACCGCGCGGGCAGCCTCCACCTCACGGGTGAAGCGGACCCGGAAGAGCTGGTCCTCCGCGAGCTCCGTGCGCACCGTCTTGATCGCGACCCGTCGGCCGGACGCCGAGCGGGCGAGATAGACCAGCCCCATGCCGCCGGCGCCGAGTCGGCCGAGCACCTCGAACGGGCCGATCCGTCTCGGGTCGTGCTGCGTAAGCTGCTCCACCACTGGCCTGCCACCTCCCCGTGGGGGCTTGAAGGGTTTCAGCCCCGTGCAGCGTCTCACCGCGAATTATCTCCGGGGTACGCATACTGATTCTTCCTGGCGACGGGCGCGGTTGCGAACCCGGGTCGCGCTTCGACGTGTCTCCACCACATGCGGAACGTCCCGCCCCGCACGTCGTACCCCTCACTTCCGTCCCGTGACTCTCCGTTGTTCCCGTGAGGCTCCTCGCCCGCCCGGCGAGGTGTTCCGAGTGCCACGTTATCGGGGTACGGCGGTTTCCACGCGGCCTGTGGATAACTGTGCGAAGAGCGCTCCGGCGGGCCCTGTCCACAGCCTGTCGATAGGACGATTCACCGGTACGGGCCAATCCACCCCGGCTCTCGCGGCGACCCTCACATACGGCCTGAGCTGGCCTTACGTACCACCTCGCCCCCCTCCCCCCATTTGCATGCGGCCGAATCGCGCTCCGATCACCCCTCGGTAAGCTGACGGCATGACAGGACAAGTACGCACCGTCGACGGCCGCGTGGCCGGCCGACGCGGACAGGCGACGCGGCAGAAGCTGCTCGACTGCCTCAGTGAAATGCTCAGCTCCTCGCCGTACCGCGATGTGAAGGTCATCGACGTCGCGCGCAAGGCCGGCACCTCGCCCGCCACCTTCTACCAGTATTTCCCGGACGTCGAAGGCGCCGTCCTGGAGATCGCCGAGGAGATGGCGAAGGAGGGCGCGAGCCTGACCGATCTCGTCGCGGGGCGCTCCTGGGTCGGCAAGTCCGGCTGGCAGGCCGCGGAGGAGCTGGTCGACGGCTTCCTCGGCTTCTGGCGCAAGCACGACGCCATCCTGCGCGTCGTCGATCTCGGGGCGGCCGAGGGCGACAAGCGGTTCTACAAGATCCGCATGAAGATCCTCAACGCCGTCACCAACTCCCTGACGGACTCCGTCAAGGAGCTCCAGTCCAAGGGCAAGGTCGACAAGGACGTCAACCCCGCCGCCGTCGCCGGTTCGCTCGTCGCGATGCTGGCCGCGGTGGCCTCGCACCAGAAGGGCTTCCAGAGCTGGGGCGTCAAGCAGGCCGAGCTCAAGCCGAACCTCGCGCTGCTCGTACACCTGGGCATCACCGGCAAGAAGCCGGCCAAGTAAGCGCTTCAGCGCCTCGCACGTCCTGTCATCGCAGCGGCGGGCCACTCCCGGCTCGGGCCGGAGCGGCCCGCCGCAGTGACATCCCCCACCCCCGCACGTCCGTCTCTCCCCCCACCGACCGCGTCGCTAGCGCGGCTCCAGCCGGAACAGCCGGATCTCACGCTCCACGCGCGCCTGGTAGCGCGCGTACGGAGGCCAGAACTTCACCACCGCCGCCCACGCGGCCGCCCGCTCCGTGCCGCTCAGCAGCCGTGCCCGTACGGGGATGTCCCGCCCCTTCCAGCTGATCTCCGCATCGGGGTTCGCCAGCAGGTTCGCCGTCCAGGCGGGATGGCCGGGCCTGCCGAAGTTGCTGCCGATCAGCACCCAGGCGCCGGCGGGGTCGCCTTCCCGCATGCAGGCGAGCGGTGTGCGCCGCTGCTGCCCGCTCCGCGCGCCCGTCGACGTGAGGACGACGCTCGGCAGCAGGCGCGCGCTGAGCAACGTCCTTCCGCCCGACAACCGGTGCACCGCGCGATCCAGCGCCGGCACGAAGTGCGGCGCGATCCGCGCGAACGCACGGGTCGAGGAAACCCTTTGCACCACTCGTTCCACCGCGGCCGTCACAGCGCCACGGCTTCCCGCTCGGCCCGGGCGGCAAACAGCCCGGCGCTCTCCGCGGCGCGTTCCCTCAACCGGTGCACGGGACCGAACAGCAGCTCGTCCGATGCGGCCCGCTTGAAATACAGCTGCACGTCGTGCTCCCACGTCACCCCGATGCCGCCGTGCAACTGGACGGCCTCTCCCGCGACGGTCCGCTGCGCCTCCAGCGCCTGCGCGAGCGCGAGCCCTCCGACGACCGCCGCCCCGGTGCCGTCCGCCGCCGGTGCCGCGCCGGCCGCCCACGCCGCGTAGTACGCCGCCGAACGTGCCGTCTGCACCGCCACGTACAGGTCGGCCAACCGGTGCTTGACCGCCTGGAAGGACCCGATCGGCCTGCCGAACTGTTCCCGGGAACACACGTACTCGACCGTCCGCTCCAGCGCCCGGTCCGCGGCCCCCACCGCTTCCGCGGCCACGGCCGCCGCCACACCGCCGCCCAGCCGGGCGAGCGCGCCCGGCACATCGGCACCGGCGTCCGCGTCGGACCCCAGGAGGTCGGCCGCCGCATCGCGCAGTTCGACGCGGGCCTGCGGCCTGGTCTCGTCCAGTGTGGTCAGCCGAGTACGGGTCACGCCCCGCGCCCGCCGCGGCCACAGGGCGAACAGGAGCGTCCTGCCGCGCGCGTAGCCGCCCGCATGGGCCGCGACGAGCAGCAGGCCCGCGCTGTGCCCGTCGAGCACCTGCGCCGACTCACCGTACAGCCGCCAGCCCGGGCCGTCACCGGCCGGCCGCGCCTGGATGCCGCCCGCCCGGCCGCCTCCGGCCCACAGCCCGTCGTTCGCTCCGGTCAGCCCGAGTGCGGCCGTCAGGTGGCCGTCCGGCAGCACCAGCGCCCCCGTCAGCTCGCCGGAGACGAGCTGCGGCAGGAGCTCCGCGCGCTGCGTCCGCGTGCCCAGGGCGGCGATCAGCGGTGCCACCAGCCCGGCCGTGGCCAGCAGCGGGGACGGCAGCAGTACGCGGCCCGTCTCCTCGCAGGCCAGTGCCATTTCCGTGGGCCCGCAGCCCGCCCCGCCGTAGCGGGGTTCCACCGCCAGGCCCGGCAGGCCGAGCCGCTCCGCGAGCAGCCGCCACAGGGCGTCGTCGTGACCGGCCGGTGTGCGGACCGCCGCTCTGACGTCCTCCGGCCCGCAGCGCTTGAGCAGCAGTTCGCGCAGGGTGCGCCGGATCTCGTGCTGCTCGTCGCTCAACGCGGCATCCATGGGCTGCCTCCTACCGGAACCGACGGGCCGTCATCGTAGGCAGCGCAACCGCACTTTCCCAGCCCTGAACTGATGTACCGTCAGATTTATGCCGGGCCGCCCACGCAAGGTAGCCGTCGTCGGTGTATCCCTCTCGGACTGCGGCCGCCTCGACCACGCCACCCCGTACGCCCTGCACGCCCAGGCCGCCCGCCGCGCCCTCGCCGACTCCGGCCTCGGCCGGGACGTCGTCGACGGACTCGCCTCCGCCGGGCTGGGCACGCTCGCCCCCACGGAGATCGCGGACTATCTGGGCCTGCGGCCCACGTGGGCCGACTCGACCGGCGTCGGGGGCTCGACCTGGGAGGTCATGGCCGCGCACGCGGCCGACGCCATCGCCCTGGGCCACGCCAACGCGGTCCTGCTCGTCTACGGCTCCACCGCCCGCGCCGACCTCAAGGCGGGCCGCCGCACCGCCGCCCTCTCCTTCGGCAGCCGGGGCCCCGCGCAGTTCGAGGCGCCGTACGGGCACACCCTCATCGCCAAGTACGCGATGGCCGCCCGTCGCCACATGCATCAGTACGGCACCACATGTGAACAGTTTGCCGACGTCGCGGTTCAAACCCGCGCCAACGCCTTTTTCAACCCCCACGCCATGTACCGCGATCCGATCACGGTCGACGACGTGCTCGGCGGGCCGGTGATCGCCGATCCCTTCACCAAACTGCAGTGCTGCATACGGTCCGACGGCGGCTGTGCCGTGCTCCTCGCGGCGGAGGAGTACGTGGCCGGCACGGCGAAGTCACCCGTGTGGGTGCTGGGCGCCGGAACCGCGCTCTCCCACTCGACGTTGTCGGAGTGGGACGACTTCACGGTGTCCCCGGCGGCGGTCTCCGGGCAACTCGCCTTCCGGCGCGCGGGCGTCACCCCGCAGGAGGTGGATGTGGCGGAGCTGTACGACGCCTTCACCTACATGACGCTGGTGACGCTGGAAGACCTGGGCTTCTGCGCGAAAGGCGAAGGCGGCGCGTTCGTCGCGGGAGGCCGGCTGACGATCGGCGGCGGACTGCCGGTCAACACCGACGGCGGCGGCCTGTCCGCCTGTCACCCCGGCATGCGGGGCCTCTTCCTCCTGGTGGAGGCGGCACGCCAGCTCAGGGGCGAGGCAGAGGAGGGCCGCCAGGTGCGGCGGCGCGACGGAGCCCTGCCACGGCTGGCCGTCGTCTCGGGGACGGGCGGCTGGTTCTGCTCGTCGGGGACACTGATCCTGGCACGCGACTGACAGCCGTTGTTCCGCGGCGGGAGACTCGAACGAAGCCCGCGCGGCGGGTTGGATGGGCACCATGAGCGATGAAACGGCCGACAGCCGCCAGGAGTCCTTCCGCGCACTGCTGCGCTCCCTCCGGGTGTGGGACACCGAGCTGCCGCACTTCGATCCGGCCACCGCCCCCGCCGAGCCCCTGCCCCTCTTCCAGCAGTGGCTGCGCGAGGCCGCCGAGGCCGGGACGCCCGAGCCGCACACGATGACCCTGGCGACGGCCGACGCGAACGGCATGCCGTCCGTACGGACCGTCATGCTCCACGACGCGGACCGGCGCGGCTGGCACTTCGCCACCCACCGCACGAGCCGCAAGGGCCGGGAGCTGGCCGCCCGGCACGAGGCGGCGCTGGGCTTCTACTGGCCGGCGGTCGGCCGCCAGGTCCGGGTGCGGGGCGCCGTGACGGCCATGGGCGCCCGGGAGAGCCGGGCCGATCTGGCCGAGCGCTCCACCGGCGCCCTGGCGGCCGCGCTGGTGGGGCGGCAGAGCGAGCCACTCGCCTCCTGCGCCGAGCTGGCACGCGCCTCGGAGGCGGCATGGGAACGGGCCCTGCGGGAGCCCGACGCCGCGGTGGACAGCTGGACGCTGTACGTCCTGGAGGCGGACGAGGTCGAGTTCTTCCAGGGCGACGCCCGGCGCCGCCACGTGCGCCTCCTCTACCGCCGCACCCGGGGCGGCGGCTGGGTCACCGAGCTGCTCTGGCCCTGAGGTCGGGCTCCGGGTCGGTGGCGATCCGGGCGTGGAGGTGGATGTCCCACATCCCGCCGTCGCTGCCCGGCATCGCACCCCGCAGCGTGCCTTCGAGGCCGTACGCGCAGCGCTCGGCCACCCGGCACGAGGCACCGTGGCCGAGGGCGTGCCCCAGCTCCAGCCGGTGCAGCCGCAGTTCCTCGTGGAACGCCCACCGGGTGAGGGCCTCCAGGGCCCGGGAGGCATAGCCCCGGCCCCGGAACTCGGGCAGGATCCAGTAGCTGACCCGGGCGCTGCGCTGGACGTGGTCGATCATCGCCAGACCCACGCTGCCCACGACGACGTCCGGTCCCTCCGCCTGTGCGGTGACCGCGAACGCCACCGAGTCGCCCTGCTCCCACCCGGCCGCGCGGCGTTCCAGGAAGGTCCGCGCGCCCTCCTCGTCCGGCGGCGGCACGGTGACGGCGTTCCAGCGGCGGAACTCGGGGTCCGATATGCCCCGGAGCACGGCGTCGAGGTCACTGTCCTCCCACGGGCGCAGCAGCAGGTCGAACTCGCCGATCCAGGCCGGGGCCAATGGCTTCGCTTCCTTCATGTCCGGCATTCAACACGGGCGGAAGACCGGTATCTTCAGCGGGGTTTCGGGCAGCGCGCGGAACGCCACCCGCAGGCCCATGCCGATCCGCAGCCGGCCCTCGGGGCAGTCGACGACCTCGGTCGTCATGCGCGGCCCCTCCTCGAGGTCCACGACGGCGGCCACGTAGGGCAGCCGCTCGCCGAACGGCGGCAGGTCGTTGACATGGACGACCGACCAGGTGTGGAGCGTGGCGCGGCCGGTCGCCTCCTCCCAGACGTTGTCCTCGCTCCAGCAGCGCGGGCAGATCTCCCGTGGGTAGTGATGCGCCTTGCCGCACCCCCGGGCGCGGCAGCGGCGTATCAGCAACCGGCCCCGCGCGGCGGCGTCCCAGTAGGGCTGTGTGAACGCATCCACCTCGGGCACATCATGACGAATCTCCGCCACCAATACCTCAACCCCCATGGATCCATGACCACTTGGGCCTCTCGCGCCGCCCTACGGGCATCCCGCACATCTTTCCTGACGTGACGTCAGATCGGTAGCCTGACCTTACGTCAGCCCGTCGGCCCTTGAGCAGGAGTGGACGAGAACGATGCTTGGATCGACTCACGGCACCCTCACCACCACCTCCCGCCCGGCCCGCGTGGCGGCCTGCGGCGAACGCCGCGGCCCGGCCGTCCACGGTCTGGCCGACGACGCCGAGGACCTCGATGTCAGCGGGCGCCCATTACGCTCGGGCGTGCCCGACCTGGACCGGTTCTTCCGGCCCGAGACCGTCGCCGTCGTCGGCGCCTCGGACGCGGAGGGACGGCCCAACACCGGCATCACCCGGCAGCTCGTCGCCTGGGCCGAGCGGGTCGGCGCCCGGCTCCACCCCGTGCACCCCACCCGCACGACGGTCTTCGGCCGTCCTTGTCATCCCTCCGTCGCCGAACTGCCCGAGCGGATCGATCTCGCCGTCCTCCTCGTGGGCGACCCCCTTCCCGTCATCGAGCAACTGGCCGCTTCCGGGGGCGACTCCACGGACGGCAAGGCGGCGTTCGCCGTCGCGTTCGCCTCCGGCTTCGCGGAGACCGGCCCGGAGGGCGCCGCCGCCCAGGCCCGGCTCGCCGCCGCGGCCCGGCGGGCGGGGGTCCGGCTGCTCGGCCCGAACACCAACCTCAACGCCTTCGAGCACTTCCGCACCGACCTCGACGGCCCGGCGATCGCGCTCGTCACCCAGTCGGGCCACCAGGGCCGCCCCGTCTTCTCCCTCCAGGAACTCGGCGTCCGGCTCTCGCACTGGGCCCCCACCGGCAACGAAGCCGACCTGGAGTGCGCGGACTTCATCTCCTACTTCGCCACCCGGCCGGAGGTCGGGGCCATCGCCGCGTATGTGGAAGGGCTCAAGGACGGCCGCTCCTTCCTGCTCGCCGCCGACCGGGCGGCCCGGCACAAGGTGCCCGTCGTCGCCGTCAAAGTCGGCCGCACCGAGACCGGCGCCCGCACGGCCGCCACCCACACCGGCAAGCTGACCGGCGCGGACGACGTGGTGGACGCGGCCATGCGGCAGTTCGGCGTGATCCGCGTCGACGGTCTCGACGAGCTCCAGGACACCTCGGCCCTGCTCGCCCGCGCCCGCCCGCCGCGGGCCACCGGGGTCGCCGTCTATTCGATATCCGGCGGCACGGGCGCCCACTTCGCGGACCTGGCCACCGCCGCCGGCCTCGACCTGCCCGCCCTCCCCGCCGCGAAGCAGCACGAGCTCCACCAGTGGATACCGGACTACCTCTCCGTCGCCAACCCCGTCGACAGCGGCGGCCACCCGGTCGGCGACTGGCGCGGCCGCAAGATCATCGACGCGGTCCTCGACGAACCTTCCGTCGGCGTCCTCATCTGCCCGATACCCGGCCCCTTCCCGCCCATGAGCGACACCCTCGTAGGGGACCTCGTGGCGGCGGCGGAGGAGACGGACAAGCTCGTCTGCGTGGTCTGGGGCTCCCCTGTGGGCACCGAGGACGCCTACCGCGACGCGCTCCTCGGCTCCTCGCGCGTGGCCACCTTCCGCACCTTCGCCAACTGCGTCACCGCCGTGCGCGCCTACCTCGACCACCACCGCTTCGTCGCCCACTACCGCTCCCCGTTCGAGGAGGCGCCCCGCACCCTCTCCCCTTCCGCCCGCAAGGCGCAGGCCCTCATGCGGCCGGGCGAGCAGCTCAGCGAGCACGCGGCGAAGCAGCTCCTGCGCGCGTACGGCATCCGCGTCCCCCGCGAGCAGTTGGTGACCAGCGCGGCCGCCGCCGTGCGGGCGGCCGGGCTCGTCGGCTACCCCGTCGTGATGAAGGCCTCGGGCCCGCAGCTCGCGCACAAGACGGAGCTCGGCCTGGTCAAGATCGGCCTGACCTCGGCGAGCCAGGTCCGCGACGCCTATCGCGAGCTGACCGACATCGCCCGCTACGAGGGCCTGCCCCTGGACGGCATCCTCGTCTGCCAACTCGTCGGGTACGGGGTGGAGATGGCGGTCGGGATCTCGCCGGATCCGCTCTTCGGCCCGACCGTGACGGTGGGGCTGGGCGGGGTGCTGGTCGAGGTGATGCGCGACATCGCCGTGGGCGTACCGCCGTTCGACGAGGACCGTGCCCGCGCGATGCTCGGCGAACTGCGCGGCGGAGCCCTGCTGGACGGGGTCCGGGGGGCGCCCCCGGCCGACGTGGACGCGCTCGTGGAGACCGTCCTGCGCGTCCAGCGCATGGCCCTGGAGCTGGACGGCGAACTCGCCGAGCTGGACATCAACCCCCTCGTGGTGCTGGACCGCGGCCAGGGCGCCGTGGCCCTGGACGCGCTGGCCCTCTGCCGCTGAGCCGCGCGCGGCGGCCCGGAGAACCAGGAGTTCCCCCATGTCCGTCTCCCCCCGTGAAACGCCTGCCGACACCACCGGAGCGGACGGGTCCACCGAGCCCCCCGGGCCCGTCCGCTCCGATGCCTCAGTGATACTCCACGCCACTGACAACGGCGTCCTGTGGATCACGCTGAACCGCCCGGAATCCCTCCACGCGATCACCGCTGACCAGCGGGAACAACTGATTTCAGATTTTTTTGAAGCCTCCGCGGACCCGGCCGTGCGGGCCGTGGTCGTCACCGCGACGGGCAGGGCCTTCTGCGCCGGGGCCGATCTCCGCGCGGCTTCTCCGGCGCGGCCCGGCGAGCCCGTGCCGGGCGATGTCGCCCGCGTGATCCGGCTCGGCGCGCAGCGGCTGATCGGCGCGGTGCTGGACTGCGAGAAGCCCGTGATCGCTGCCGTGAACGGCATCGCCGCCGGCCTCGGTGCCCATCTCGCGCTGGCCTGCGATCTTGTGGTGGCGGCCGAATCGGCCCAGTTCATCGAGGTGTTCGTGCGCCGCGGCCTGGTGCCCGACGGCGGCGGCGCCTATCTCCTGCCCCGGCTCGTGGGCCCGCGGCGCGCGAAGGAGCTGATGTTCTTCGGCGACGCGCTCTGCGCGGCCGACGCGGAACGGCTGGGGCTGGTGAACCGGGTGGTGCCGGACGGCGATCTGACCCAGACGGTCCGCGCCTGGGCGCAGCGGCTGGCGGCCGGGCCGACCCGCGCCCTCGCCCTGACCAAGCAGCTGGTCAACTCCTCGCTCGACGCCGACCGGACGGCGGCCTTCGCCGCCGAGGCCGCCGCGCAGGAGATCAACATGACGACGGCGGACGCGCGGGAGGGCGTGGCGAGCTTCGTGGAGCGCCGCGCCCCGCGGTTCCGGGGCCGATAGCCCGTACGCGACCCTTCCAACCTGACAGCCCGTCAGCTTCAATGGAGTCATGATGGGACACGCGGGCATGGCGGCAGCCGCCGTGCGGTATCTGCGGTCGACCGGAGCGCCGACCTCCGCACCTCCGCGGGCCGCCGGCCCGCCCCGCCCGGAACCGCGGCCCGTCGACCCCATGCCGCGCCCGGAGCTGCGTGCGGTCCGGGCGGACGAGCGAGTTCCGCCTTCGCCGGACGAACTCCGCCGCGTACTCGGCAACTTCGCCAGCGGGGTCACCGTCGTCACGGCGCCGGGCCCGGGCGGGGAGCCGCCCGCGGGCTTCTCCTGCCAGTCCTTCGCCTCGCTCTCCCTCGACCCGCCGCTGGTCGTCTTCATGGTGGCCCGCACGTCCTCCACCTGGCCGCGCATCGCCCGCGCCGGAGTCTTCTGCGTCAACATCCTCGGCGCATGGCAGGAGGAGCTCTGCCGGGCCTTCGCGGTCAGCGGTGCGCGGACGGCCGACAAGTTCGCGGGCGTACGGCACGCGCCGTCCCCCGCGACCGGATCGCCGCGCCTCGCGGACGTTCCGGCCTGGGTCGACTGCACGGTCCACGCCGTGCACCCGGGCGGTGACCACCTGATCGTCGTCGGGAGCGTCGAGGCGCTCGGGGCGGACGGGAACGCGGCAGGAGCGCGGCCGCTGCTCTTCCACCGGGGCGCGTTCGCGACGTTCGCCCCTTGAGCCGTGGCCCGCCGGGCTACCTCTTGTGCCGGACCACCTTCGTCAGCACGTAGCGCTTGCCGGAGCCCGGCTTGCCGATCTCGTGGTAGATCCGCGGCTTCTTCTGCGTGCCGCCGACGCTCCAGTCGCGGCTGAGTTCGCAGGACTTGATGCGCATGGCCACGCTCTCGATCTTGCCGCCCTCCCGGACGGCCTTCCAGTTCCCGGAGCCGTCGCAGTCCTTCGGCCTGTCCTTGCCCGTCTCGTCCCAGACGTAGTTGTCGAGGCCCTCTGCGACGGCGACACCGTCCGAGTCGAGCTTGACCGTGCCTCCGTGGCCGTCGGTCCAGGTGCCGGCCAGATCCGACTTGTGCAGCCGCGGCGGCTCGTACACCTTCACCAGGCCGGTGCCGTACGCGCCCGCGCCCAGCACGGCGACCGCGAGCCACGCGAGCGCCCCGTCGCGCGCGACCCTGCGGACCAGGCCCCTGGCGCGGCCCTTGCGGACGCGGCGGCCGGCGACCGCGGCGACCAGGGTGGCGGGCAGCAGCCCGGCCGTGAGGCCGGCCCACCACAGGGCGTAGGACAGCGCGGGGGCGAACGCGTGGCTGCCGAGCGCCGCCACGCCCCCGAACGCGGCCACCACCAGGGCGGCCACCACCGGCACGGCGGACAGGTCCCAACGCAGGCGCTCGGCCCGGCCCGCGCGCCGTGCGACGCGCCGTGCGAGCGCCAGCGCGGGCATCACTGCGATGCCCGTCACGAAGCCGCTGACCAGGACGGCGAAGAACGCGATGCCGAGAACCGCCGCGATGATCACGGCCACGTTGTGCGGCAGCCCGTCGTGCTCACGCGCGAGCATCACCAGGACGGCGATCGTCCCGCCGATCACCGCCTCCGCGCACAGCCCGGCCATCGACGCGCAGAACGCCGCGCCGAAACCGTCGGCGTGCATCACCCGCTTCGGCGCCCGGGCCGACTCCTCGGGTGTGGCTTCCGCTTGTGCCTCCGCCCCGACCGGCATCGCGTCCGGCTCGGCCTGCTGTGTCATAACCGCCCCTCTCTCCAAGAAAGATTCCCCCAGAGGCCGGGAGGTTGCTTCCGCGCGCAGACCGTGACCAGTGCTTCGTCCGCCGGACCGCCGGTTTCCACCGGCGAGGAGGTCCGGAAGAGCACCGCACCGGCACCGGCCGCCCGGCGGACCATTCTTACCGATTGGCCCGCCTTGACCTGAATGAGGGCCTACGCGGCCCCGCATCCCGGAGGGGCGAAGGCCCCGACAGGCACGAGCCAACAACACCCCGAGGCCGTGACCGGCGCAAGACCGCCGACACCGATCGCAAGAGGGATCACACAGGTGCGCTCCGGAGGCAGCCGGTCAGACGGCGGCCGGGGTCCGGGCAGGCCTCCTCCGGATGATCAGGGCCATCAGCGCGGCCACCGCGCACAGCGCTCCGGAGGCGTACCAGACGAGGTCGTACGAGCCGAAGGCATCGCGGGCCACACCGCCCAGGAACGCGACCAGGGCGGCACCCACCTGATGGGACGCGAGCACCCAGCCGAAGACGATCGCGCTGTCGTCGCCGTAGTGCTCACGGCACAGCGCGATCGTCGGCGGCACGGTGGCGACCCAGTCGAGCCCGTAGAAGACGATGAAGAAGATCATCGGAGGGTGGACGGACGGCGCCATCAGCATCGGCAGGAACATCAAGGAGACGCCCCGCAGCCCGTAGTAGACGGCGAGCAGCCTGCGCGCCTCGAACCGGTCGGTGAACCAGCCGGAGGCGATCGTCCCGACGACGTCGAAGACGCCGATCACCGCGAGCAGGCCGGCGGCGGCAGTGACCGGCATGCCGTGGTCGTGGGCGGCGGGCACGAAATGGGTCTTGACCAGCCCGTTCGTGGACGCGCCACAGATCGCGAAGGTGCCCGCGAGCAGCCAGAAGGGGCCCGTGCGGGCCGCGTTCACCAGAGCCTTCACCGCACGCAGGGCCGCACCGGACACGGGCGCCGGCTTCGGCGCGTAGGCCTGCGCCCCGTACGCGGTGAGGCCGACGTCCGCGGGGTGGTCGCGCAGCAGCAGCCAGACGAACGGGACGACGGCGAGCGCGGCGGCGGCCACGATCAGGGCCGCGGGCCGCCAGCCGTGGTGTTCGACGATCCAGGAGAGCAGCGGCAGGAAGATCAGCTGCCCGGAGGCGCCCGCGGCGGTGAGGATGCCGGTGACCAGTCCGCGCCGGGCGACGAACCACCGATTGGTGACGGTCGCCGCGAAAGCGAGAGCCATGGAGCCGCTGCCGAGGCCGACGAGCACACCCCAGCACAGGACGAGCTGCCAGCTCTCCGTCATGAAGACGGTCAGCCCCGCGCCCGTCGCGATCACCGTCAGGGCGCAGGCGACGACCCTGCGGATGCCGAAGCGGTCCATGAGGGCGGCGGCGAAGGGTGCGGTGAGCCCGTAGAGGGCGAGGTTGACGGAGGCCGCGAAGCCGATGGTGCCGCGCGACCAGCCGAACTCCGCGTGCAGCGGATCGATCAGCAGGCCGGGCAGGGAGGCGAAACCGGCCGCGCCGATGATGGTCACAAAGGTGACGAGAGCAACGAACCAGGCACGGTGGATGCGGGTCCGGCGCCCGCCGCGCCCCGAGCGGCTCGCCGGGCGTGCGGGACGAGGAGTTGTCTGGGTCACGTCATCAGCATCGGGAGCACCCGGGTTGCGAACGAGTGGCCGAAAGGACAGCATTCGCAAGGATCGGGCCATCATGATCCGGAAAGCCGCAGGCCTGCGGCAGCCTTGTCGGTGCGGGCCGGTGATTGTCAGTGGTGGGCCGCAGACTGGTCAAAGACGGGTGGGAGACCGCCCGGGAAGCGCTTGGGGGGACGAATGGACATGCCGCAGACCACCGATGCCGGGCGTACGGAAAGCCGGCCGGGCGTACGGCCGCACCGCGTCGTGGTGCTCGCCCTGGAGGGCGTCATCCCCTTCGAGCTCTCCATTCCGTACCGCATCTTCGGCAAGGCCAGGACGGCGTCCGACGAGCCGCTGTACGAGGTGGTGACGTGCGCGCTCGAGCCGGGCCCGGTCCGCACCGACGCCGACTTCACGATCACCGTCGAGCGGGGCCCGGAGGCGCTAGCGGAGGCCGACACGGTCGTCGTCCCCGCGTCGTACGAGCTCGGCCGCCCCTACACCGTGGGCGAGCTCGAGGACGCCCAGGCCGCCGCCCTCGCGCACATACGCCCCGGCACACGCCTGGTGTCCATCTGCACCGGGTCGTTCATCCTGGCGGCCGCCGGGCTCCTCGACGGACGCCCGGCCACCACCCACTGGAGCAGCACCGACCACTTCCAGCGGCTGTTCCCGTCGGTCCGGGTGGACGCCGATGTGCTGTTCGTCGACGACGGTGATCTGCTGACCTCCGCGGGGGTGGCCTCCGGCATCGACCTGTGCCTGCACATCGTGCGGCGCGACCACGGGACCGCGGTGGCCAATGAGGTGGCCCGGCGCAGTGTGGTGCCTCCACATCGCGACGGCGGCCAGGCGCAGTACATCCACCGGCCCGTGCCGGAGCCGCAGTTGGCGACGACCACGGCGGCACGCGCGTGGGCGCTGGGGCGGCTGCACGAGCCCATCCAGCTGCGGGACATGGCCGAGCAGGAGGCGATGAGCGTACGGACCTTCACGCGCCGCTTCCGCGAGGAGGTCGGGATCAGCCCCGGGCAGTGGCTGACCCAGCAGCGGGTGGAGCGGGCACGGCACCTGCTGGAGGACAGCGATCTCTCCGTGGACCAGGTGGCGCGGGATGCGGGGTTCGGCACGGCGGCGTCCATGCGGCAGCACCTCCAGGCCGCACTGGGTGTGTCACCGACCGCGTACCGGCGCACGTTCCGGGCGGCGCCGACGGACTCCCGCCGGTGATCCGCACGCGGTTCAGCCGAAGGTCAGCACGGCGCGTGCCACACGCCCTCCCAAGGTGTCGGTGACGGCCTTCGCGAAGTCCTCGACCGGGTAGGCGGTGGTGACCAGTTCGTCCAGCAGGAGGCGGCCCTCCCCGTACAGCCGGGCGTAGAGGGCGATGTCGCGCTGAGGGCGGGACGAGCCGTAGCGGCAGCCCAGTATCGACTTGTCCAGATAGAGGGACGAGACCAGGAAGGACGCCTCCGCGGCGGCGGGCGGCACCCCGAGCAGCACCGCCTGACCGTGCCGGTCGAGGAGATCGACCGCCTGCCGTACGAGCCCGGCGTCCCCGACGCACTCGAACGCGTGGTCCGCACCGCTGGGCAGGATCGCGCGGACGGCGGCCCGGGCGCCTGCCGGGGCGGAGGCGTCGACGAAGTGTGTCGCCCCGAACTGCCGGGCCACGGCCTCCTTTTCGGGGTTCGCGTCGACCGCGACGATGACACAGGCTCCGGCGATGCGCGCCCCCTGGAGGACGTTCAGGCCGACGCCGCCCGTGCCGATGACGACGACGGAGTCCCCTTGGCCGACCCTGGCCCGGTTGAGGACCGCGCCGACGCCGGTCAGGACGCCGCAGCCGATGACGGCCGCCGAGGCCGGCGGCAGGTCGGCGGGGATCCTGACCGCCTGGACCGCCTTGACGACCGTGCGCTCCGCGAAGGCGGAGCTGGAGGCGAACTGGTAGAGCTTGCCCCCGCGCCGGGAGAAGGGCCTGCCGGGCATGCCGATCGACCTGCGGCACATGGTCGGCCGACCGCGGTCGCACTCGGCGCACGTGCCGCAGTTGGCGAGGGTGGAGAGTGCGACGTGATCGCCGCGCGCCACATGGGTGACCCCGACGCCGACCTCCTCCACCACCCCCGCGCCCTCGTGCCCGAGCACGGCCGGGACCGGGAAGGGGATGGTGCCGTCGATGACGGACAGATCGCTGTGGCAGAGACCGGCGGCGGCCACGGCGACCAGCACCTCGCCGGGGCCCGGCCCGCGGACGTCGAGGTCGTCGACGACCTGGGGGCGCTCGCCGTCGAAGATGACACCTCTCATGGCTGCTCCGTCCTCTCGGCGGCTCGGATATATGCGGACCGGACTGTTCAGGCGGGCCAGACGACGGACTGGAGCTCGCTGTACGCGTGCAGCCCGAAGGAGCCGCCGTCCCGGCCGACCCCGCTCTCCTTGAAGCCGCCGAACGGTGTTTCGGGGTGCCGTTGGACCGTGTTGATCCCGACGTTTCCGCAGCGCAGCCGGGCGGCGAGGGCCCAGGCGCGGCCGGCGTCGGCGCTGAAGACGTAGTCGTAGAGGCCGTACGAGGTGCTGTTGGCGATGCGGACCGCCTCGTCCTCGTCGTCGAAGGGAAGAGCCACGACGACGGGACCGAACAACTCCTCGCGGGCGACGGTCATGTCCGGGGTGACATTGGTGATCAAGGTGGGTGCGACGTAGAAGCCGCGGTCGAGGCCGGGACGGGTGCCGCCGACGGCGATACGGGCGCCTTGCTCGCGGGCCCCGGCGATGTACGCCTCGACGCGGTCGCGCTGGGCGGCGGAGATCAACGGGCCCACGATCGTGGAGTTATCCACAGGGCTCCCGATTGTCAGTGCCCGCGCGTAGTGTGAGAGACCGGTGACGACCTTCTCGTACGACGACCGGTGGACGAGCACCCGGGTCGGCGCCGTGCAGATCTGTCCGCTGTGGAACGACCAGACCGAACCGACCGCCCCGATCGCCGACTTGAGCACTTTCCCGTCGGCGTCCTCCAGGACGATGGCCGCGCCCTTGCCGCCCAGTTCCATCAGGGTGCGCTTCATCGACCTCCCCGCGGCCTCGGCGATCTTCCTTCCCACAGCGGTGGACCCGGTGAAGCTGATCATGTCGACACCGGGGTGGGACACGAGCGCTTCGCCGGTGGCGGGGTGCGAGCCCGTGACGACGTTGAAGAGGCCGTCCGGGAGGCCCGCCTCCTTGAGGATCGGGCCCAACGCGAGGCAGCAGAGCGGGTCCTGCGGCGCCGGCTTGGCGACGACCGCGTTCCCCATGGCCAGGGCGGGTGCGACCTTGCCCGCCAGATTGACGACCGGGAAGTTGTAGGAGGTGATGCAGCCGACGACGCCCACGGGGCGCCGGACCGCGGCGGCGCCCAGCAGGCCGCCGGGGGCCAGTGGGGTCCGCTTGACGGGGCAGGGCGCGAGCGGGACGACGTCCGGTTCGAGGGCGCCCCGGGCGTAGCGGCGGAACCGGTCGACCGCCGCGGGCAGTTGCAGGGTGGTGGTGACGCGGGTCGTCGCGCCGGTCTCCGCTTGGAGGAGGGGCAGCAGTTCCTTCTCGTGTTCACCGATCAGTTCCGCTGTCCGGTCCAGGACGGCCGCGCGCTCGCGCGGATCCGTACGGGACCAGCCGTCTCGGGCGGCCCGCGCGGCGGTCACGGCGTCGGCGACTTCGGCGGGAGTCGCCTCCGGGGCCTCCCCGACGACCTCTTCGGTCGCCGGATTGACAACTGCATAGTGCCCTTTTTCCGGTGTGTGCCAGGAGCCGTCGATCCACAGTCCGTACGCCGTCATGGACGCGGCTCCTTCGGCAGGCCGAGCACGCGCTCGGCGATGACGGTGCGCTGGATCTCGTCCGATCCGCTGTGGATGGTGTCGGCGCGGGAGAAGAGGAACATGCGTTGCAGGGCGTCGAGTTCATAGGGCCGGTCGGCGTCCCAGGCTGCCGGGCCCAGGGTGGCGGCCGGGCCTCGTATCAGCATCGCCAGTTCGCCGAGTTCTTGGTGCCAGCGGCCCCACAGGAGCTTGGCGACGCTGGGGGCTCCGGGGTCGCCGGCTGTTCCCAGGGTGCGCAAGGCGTTCCAGCGCATGGCCTGCAACTGGGCCCAGTGCCGTACGATCCGGTCGCGCGTCACCGGTTCCGCTGCGGCGCCCGTGTCCAGGGCGAGGCGGATCACGTCCTCCAGCTCGGCCGCGAAGCCGATCTGCTGGGCGAGGGTGGAGAGCCCGCGCTCCCGGCCGAGGAGGTCCATGGCGACCCGCCAGCCGTTGCCCTCCCCGCCGACGACGTGTTCGACGTCGGCCTCGGCACCGTCGAAGAACACCTCGTTGAAGTCGGCGGCCCCCGACATGTCCCGGATCGGCCGGACCTCGATCCGGCCGGGCTGGTCCATCGGCACGAGCAGCAGGGAGAGCCCGTGGTGCCTGCGCGACCCCTCGGTGGTGCGGGCGAGGAGGAAGCACCAGTCGGCTTCATGGGCGTAGGAGGTCCAGATCTTCTGTCCGCTGATCCGGTAGGTCCCGCCTCCGTCGGTGAGTACGGCGGAGGTACGGAGGGCGGCGAGGTCCGAGCCCGCGCCGGGCTCGCTGTAGCCCTGGCACCAGATGTCCTCGCCCCGGGCGACGGCGGGGAGGAACCGGTCGCGCTGGGAGGCGGTGCCGTGGGCGAGGAGGGTGGGGGCGAGGAGCGTCTCGCCCAAGTGGCCGAGGCGGACGGGCGCTTGGGACCGGGCGTACTCCTCGGCCCAGACGACCTGTCCGATCAGGGTGGTGGTGCGATTGCCGTAGGTGCCGTGGGCGGGGTCCCAGGCGAGGCCGATCCAGCCGCCGGTGCCGAGTTCACGCTCCCAGGCGCGGGGCGTGGGGGCGGGCCCGGTCGCGAGGTGTTCGGCGAGCCAGCCGCGCGCCTCTTCCCGGAATGCCTCGTCCTCCGGCCCGAATGCGAAGTCCACGCTCTGTCCTCTCACCGCACGCGGTCACGCGTTGGGGCGGTCATGGGCGGCAGCGGCCTTGGCCATGGCCTCCAGCTTGGCGAGCAGGGGCATGGGGTCACTGCCGACGGTGCCCGGGAGGTGGTCCGCGATCTTCTCCGGGGTCCAGGCGCCGTCGGCGTAGGCGGCGCGCAGTTCGCGCGGCTGGGCCCATACCGCGATCTTGGGGCCGGCGACCGTATAGACCTGCCCGGTGATGCCGTGCTCGCGCACCCGGTCGCTGAGAAGGTAGACCACCATGGCGGCGACGTCCTCGGGATCGCCGATCCCGGTCAGTTCCATCGGCACCTCGGCCGACATCCGCGTACGGGCCACGGGGGCCACGCAGTTGGCGGTGACGCCGTACTTGTGCAGGCCCAGGGCGGCGCTGCGGACGAGCGAGATGATGCCGCCCTTGGCGGCGGAGTAGTTGGCCTGCGCCACGCTGCCCTGGTGGTTGCCGCTGGTGAAGCCGACGAGGGCGCCGTGGCCCTGGCGGCGCATGAGCGCGGAGGCGGCGCGGAAGACGGTGAAGGTCCCCTTGAGGTGGGTGGCGATGACCGGGTCCCACTCCTCCTCGGTCATGTTGAACAGCATGCGTTCGCGGAGGATGCCCGCGGCGCACACAGCCCCGTCGAGCCGCCCGTACCTGGCCACCGCGGTGTCGACGACCCTGCGGCCGCCCGCCATGGTCGACACGTCGTCCGCGAGGGCGGTCGCCCGGCCACCTGCCGCCTCGATCTCCTTGACCACCGCCGTGGCGACATCGCTCGCCGGTTCCGCGCCGTCGACGGACACCCCGTAGTCGTTGACGACGACGCTCGCCCCTTCAGCCGCACAAGCCAGGGCGACGGCGCGCCCGATGCCCCGGCCGGCACCGGTGACGGCGATCACCTTGCCGGTCAAGAAGTCACCCATGCGGCACCCCTTCCAGGTTTCTGACGGACCGTTAGATTTTTGAGCAGGGCGGCCGCGGGCACAAGACCCGGCGGGGCCCGGATCCGGGGAGGGGACGCATGTCATTGCCGGCGGAGTTCTACGATGCGGCCAAGCGGGTCAACAACTGGGGCCGCTGGGGCGAGGCCGACGAGATCGGAACCCTCAACCTGATCACCGACACCGTCGTCCGCGACGCCGTCTCGACCGTGCGCACGGGCCGCCGCGTTCCACTGGCCGTGCCCCTGCAACAGGAGGGGATACAGACCGGGATGATCCCCGGCAGGGTCAACCCCCTGCACACGATGGTCGCGATCAACGTGGAGATGTTCGGCCCGGACACCATCGCCATCAGCGACGACGCCGTGACGATGGGCCTGCAGGCGGGGACCCACTGGGACGGGCTCGCCCACATCTCGCACGGCGGCAAGATCTACAACGGCCGCCCGGCGAGCTCGGTCACCGCACATGGGGGCGCGGCGTGCCATGGGATCGAGAAGATGCGGCACGTCGTCTCGCGCGGAGTCCTGCTCGATGTCGCCCGCGCCCACGGGGTCGAGCGGCTCGCCACCGGGTACGCCGTCGGCCCGGAGGACCTGGACGCCGCGGAGGAGCTCGCGGGGGTGACGGTCCGGTCGGGGGACATCGTGCTGGTGCGGACGGGCCAGATCCAGGCGTATCTGGCAGGTGACCGGCAGGCGTACGGCCATCCGTCGCCCGGACTGTCGTTCCGCACGCCGGAGTGGTTCCGCGCGCGGGATGTCGCCGCGGTCGCCAACGACACCCTGACGTTCGAGATCATCCCGCCGGAGATCGACGGACTGTGGCTTCCGGTGCACGCCCTCGACCTGGTCGAGATGGGGATGCCGCAAGGGCAGAACTGGAATCTGGAGGAGCTGTCCCAGGCGTGCGCGGAAGAGGGGCGCTACGCCTTCCTGCTCAGTGCCACGCCGGAGCCCTTCACGGGTGGGGCCGGTTCACCGGTCGCGCCTGTCGCGATCCTCTGACAACCGAGGACCGGTTACGCCCTCCCGACCGGGAGAACCGCGGGAACTCACCCCCGCACGAGGGCCGTCCGGACCGCATAGCGAACCTGATGGACTCATGGAGGGACCGGAGCTCCATGGCATCGGAGAGGCCCACGACGAGGTGGGCGGGCGGCGGCGCGCCGATGCGCACCCCGAGCACGGCACCGCACGCCGCCGCCGGCTCCGGCGCGCAAGCCCTGCTCGCGCCGGACCGCGACCCGTACTCGCCAAGCAGCCCAGTACGAACGGGCTCCTCGACGTCCCCTCGCAACGAATCGCTGCGTCCAAGGGTGATCACGTGGACACTTCACGTCAACACCTGGTCTGGACTTTGTCGACTAAGCCCGATTTGTGACGGCGCGTGGCGACTCGAAAGCGCCGACCCATGGGGCCTGCCCCCGGTCGACCTCGCACCAGATGCGCTTGCCCGCACCCTCGGGCTGCCAGCCCCAGCGGTCGGCCAGGCCGTCCACCAGCTCCAGGCCCCTGCCGCCGGTGTCGTCGCCCTCGGCCCGCCGTGGGCGCGGGGGGCGGGCGCTGATGTCGGCGACCTCCACGCGCACGGTGCCCGCGCAGAACCCGGCCGCACCGGAGGAGCCACCCGCGTCCGGGAAGAGCATGCGCAGCACGGCCGGACAGCCGGTGTGCACCACGGCGTTGGTGACCAGTTCCGAGATGAGCAGGATCAGCGTCTCCGCCAGGGGCTCATCGACGCCTATGCCGGAACCGGCCAGTCGGGACCTTGCCCACCTACGGGCCCGTCCCACCTCCGCGGGATCGGCCCGGACCTCCATCTGCATCTGAAGCACCTGCACCGCTCACACCATCCGAACCGGCGGACACAACGCCTCGCGTCTCCGAGGGGTCACGGAACGTGATCCCGCTCCAAGACAGCATGGTTGACGCACAGTCACCTCAACAAGCGCTTCGGGCATATTCCGGCGCAAAGGAGTATGCGTACTGCATACTGTGCGACGCGCGCTGCGGAGACTCGAACATCGGAGGGCCACAGGCCCCGTTCCGACACGAGCGTCAGACATTTTCCCACCCGGCGTCGCCACATGGACAACACCTGGCTTGCTGCGCCTCTGAACCACTCGCATCCAAGGGAGAGTACCCGAGGGCGGGACCGACTCCACCCAGTGACGAGTAACGCATAGGACACAGCCTGATATCGACGTTCTGTGATCGGTTATGTATGACATGACCGGCATTTCACCCATGCCGATTAAGCCAGGACATTTTCGCCGCCTTGAGTGCCCCACCAAACATCTGGCGCATTTTCCTCAGCGGCGTCCATCAACAGTTCATTCGCAAGGAATTCCTCCGATTCTTCGGTCGACTGCCACTGAAATGCCCTGACCCAGGCACGTTTGAGGTGCAGATGAATGTCGGCTTCCCATGTGAAGCCCAGGCCACCGTGTACTTGCAGACAGTCACGGGCATTGCGGATGGCTGCACTGTCCGCAAGCAGCTTCGCGGCGGCGATCTCGGCGGGGTCCTCGGTCAGTGACGCGGCGTAGACACTCGCGCGAGCGAGGTCCGTGCGTACGAGCATCTGCGCGCACAGGTGTTGCACAGCTTGGAACGCGCCGACCGGTCGGCCGAACTGGGTGCGGCGCCGGGCGTGGGAGACGGCGAGCGCGATGGTGCCCCGGGCGCTGCCGAGTTGCTGGGCGGCGGTCAGCAAGGCGGCTTCGCGACGCAGGCGTGCGGCATCGGCGGACGTGTCAAGGGCGCCTGGACACAGGGGAGGTGGCGGGTCCACGTGGTGCAGGGGCGTGAGCGGGTCGACGGAGCGGAAGGGGCGGGCCCGTACGGCGCGCGGTCCCGCACCGGCCTCCATGGGCAGCAGCCGGGCGGTGTCGTCGGTGAGCAGCAGCACTGCGTCCGCGAATGCGAGGTGTTCGGCGATGCCCGGCGCGTCCAGGGCGGTGACGATCCGGGTGCCGTCGGCGGCGCCGGGCACCAGGCCCGCGGCCAGGTGGGTGGCGGCCAGGGGGCCGGGCAGCAGGGCCCGTCCCGCCTCCTCGAAGAGGAGCACGGCTTCGGGCAGGCCGAGGCCCGTCCCGCCGTCCTTCTCGGCCAGCCGCAGCGCGAAGAAGCCGGCTTCTCCGAGCGCGCGCCACACCTTGCGGTCCGGGCCGGGGCCCGCGGCGCCATGGGCCTCCGGCGCCCCCGGTGCCCCGTCAGGGGCGGGCGGAGCGTCCACCGCGGCCCGCAGCTTCTCGCGCGGGTACCGGGCCGCCAGGAGCGTGCGCATACCCGCCTGGAGGGCGCGCTGGTCGTCGGTCAGCCGGAAGTCCACGGTCACCATGCCTTGGGGAGGCCGAGGACGCGCTCGGCGACGATGTTCCGCTGGATCTGGGAGGTGCCCGCGGCGATCGTGTAGGAGAGCGAGGAGAGCCGGTCCGCCGTCCACGCCCGGCCGGCGTCGAGGGACTCCGGGCCCAGGACGCCGGCGGCGGCCTCGTAGAGCTCCTGGCGCGCTTCGGAGTAGCGCAGTTTGAAGACCGAGCCGGTCGTGCCCGGGACCCCGCTGCCACCGGTGCGTGCCGCGTGGTCCGCCTCGCTCACGTTCCACTGGGTGAGCCGCCACAGCGCCGTGAACTCGGCGTTGAGCCGCCCCAGGCGGCGGCGGAGTACGGCGTCGTCCCAGCGGCCGTTCGCACGGGCCGCGCGGGCGAGCCGGGTGAGGGTGCGACGGCAGGCGACGACCTCGCCCGCGAAGGCCGTGCCGCGTTCGAAGGCGAGGGTGACCATGGTGACGCGCCATCCGTCGTTCTCCGCGCCGACCCGGTTGCCGACGGGCACCCGCACTCCGTCGAGGAAGACCTCGGCGAATTCGTCGGACCCGGCGAGGGTCCGCAGGGGTCGTACGCTCACGCCGGGGGCGTCCATCGGCAGGGCGAGCCAGGTGATGCCCCAGTGCTTGGGGGCCGAGGGGTCGGTGCGGACGAGCAGTTCGCACCAGTCGGCGACCTCGGCGTGCGAGGTCCAGAGCTTGCTGCCGGTGACGACGTAGGAGTCACCGTCGAGGACGGCGCGGGTGCGCAGGGCGGCGAGGTCGGAGCCCGCCTCGGGTTCCGAGAAGCCCTGGCACCAGATCTCGTCGCCGCGCAAGATGGGCGGGAGCCAGCGGGCCCGTTGGGCGGCGGTGCCCTCCGCGGCGATGGTGGGACCCGCGTGCAGCAGGCCGACGAAGCTGGCGCCCACGTAGGGGGCACCGGCCCGTTCCGTCTCCTCCAGGAAGATCAGGTGCTGGGTCGGGCCGGCGCCGCGGCCACCGGCGTCGGAGGGCCAGTGCAGCCCCGCGTAACCGGCGTCGTACAGGGCCCGTTGCCAGGCGCAGTCGTGGGCGCGCCGGGCGGGCCAGTCCGTGGCGGGCGGCCGCGGCGGCAGCTTCGGCAGTGTCTCGCGGAGCCAGGCGCGCAGCCCGTGCCGGAAGGCTTCCTCTTCTTCCGTGCCGCTGAGGTCCATGGGCGGTCACCGGCCCGGCCGGTCGAGGTCGAGGCCGAGCATGCGGATGGCGTTGCCGCGCATCAGCTTGTGGACGGTCTCGTCGTCCAGGCCGCGCACGTGGTCGAGTGCGACGTCCTTGGTGTGGGGGAAGGTCGAGTCGACGTGGGGGTAGTCGGTCTCGAAGGTGGCGTTGTCGCGGCCCACCGCATCGAGTGACGCGATGCCGTGTTTGTCGCGGAAGAAGCAGCAGAAGACCTGCCGGTAGTAGTAGGCGGAGGGCGGTTCGGGGATCAGGTCCCGCACGCCGCCCCAGGCGCGGTGTTCCCGCCATACGTCGTCGGCGCGCTCCAGGGCGTACGGGATCCAGCCCATCTGACCCTCGCTGTAGGCGAGTTTGAGGCGGGGGAAGCGCACCAGCACGCCGCTGAAGAGGAAGTCGGCCAGCGATGCCATGGCGTTGTTGAAGGACAGGGTCGCCTGAACCGCGACCGGGGCGTCCGGTGAGGCGGCGGGCATCTGCGAGGACGACCCGATGTGCATGTTGACGACGGTGTCCGTCTCCTGGCAGGCGGCGAAGAAGGGGTCCCAGTGGCCGGAGTGGATGCTGGGCAGGCCCAGGTGGGTGGGGATCTCGCTGAAGGTCACGGCGCGCACGCCCCGCGCCGCGTTGCGGTGGATCTCGGCGACGGCGAGAGCGATGTCCCACAGCGGGATGAGGCAGAGTGGGATGAGCCGGCCGCCGCTGTCGCCGCACCACTCCTCGACCATCCAGTCGTTGTAGGCACGCACACAGGCCAGCGCGACCTCCTTGTCCCGGGCCTCCGCGAAGGTCTGGCCGCAGAACCGGGGGAAGGTCGGGAAGCACAGGGACGCCTCCACGTGGTTGAGGTCCATGTCCTTGAGGCGCTCCGCCGGGTCCCAGCAGCCGGGCCGCATCTCCTGCCTGGTGATGCCGTCCAGGGTCATGTCGTCACGGTCGAAGCCGACGGCGGCGATGTTGCGCTTGTACGGGAAGGCGAGGTCCTCGTAGATCCACCAGTCGGCGGGCGGGCCGTCGGGGTCCATGGTGACGACGTATTTGCCGCCGGTGTAGGCGAGTTCGCCGATCCCGGTGGTGACCGGGCGGGGGCCACGGTCGCGGAGGCGGGCGGGGAGCCAGGAGGCGAAGAGGTGGGCCGGTTCGATCACATGGTCGTCGACGCTGACGATGCGGGGCAGTTCCACGGCGGCCCTCCAACTTTTCTGACGCTCCGTCAGAATCGAGGCTAGCCCGCGCCCTCTGGACCGACAAGCCGTGGCACCCTACGCTTCGCGCCACGCCTCACGCCGGAGCAGCGGAAGCGGGGAGCCTCCATGACCGGTACCGATGACGACCTCAGCGCCTCCCGCACCCTGTGGGAGCTGCTCGGGCGCCGCGCCGCCCGTACCCCCGACGCCCTCGCGCTCGTCCAGGGCGACGACCCCGGCCCCACCGGGGCGGACCGGCGGCTGACTTTCGGCGCCCTGCGCGAGCAGGCGGAGCGGACGGCGGCGGGGCTGTACGAGCTCGGGGTCCGGCCCGGCGACACGGTCGCCTGGCAGCTGCCCACGCGCATCGAGACCGTCGTGCTGTCCTTCGCCCTGGCCCGCCTGGGCGCCGTGCAGACGCCGCTCGTCCCCTTCTACCGCGACCGCGAGGCCGGTCACGCGTTGCGGGCCACCGAGGCGGGCTTCTTCGCGACCCCCGGCCTGTGGCGGGGCTACGACCACGCGGCCATGGCCTTCCGGCTGGCGCTCCGGATGCCCGCTCCGCCGCTGGTGTTCACGGCGTACGACACGCTCCCGCAAGGGGACCCGGCGATCCTCCCGCCACCGCCCGGCGACGGCGCCGCGGTCCGCTGGGTCTACTGGACGTCCGGCACGACCGCCGACCCCAAGGGCGTCCTGCACACGGACCGCACCCTGATCGCCGCCGGAGCCCGTCTCGCCCGCGCACTGCGGCCCACCCCGGCGGACATGGGCTCGATGGCCTTCCCCTACGCGCACGTGGCGGGCCCCGACTACACCGTGATGATGCTGCTGTGCGGCTTCCCCGCGCTCCTCATGGAGCACTTCGCGCTCCCCGCCGCGCTGGATGCCTATAGGCGCCACGGCGTCACCATCGCGGGCGGCTCCACCGCCTTCTACTCGATGTTCCTTGCCGAACAGCGCAAGGACCCGGACCGCAGAATCGTCCCCACGCTCCGTCTCATGGCGGGAGGCGGAGCCCCCAAGCCGCCCGGGCTGTACCACGAGGTCGTCCGCGAGCTGGGCTGCCGGCTGACCCACGGCTACGGGATGACCGAAGCCCCCATGATCACCATGGGGGACCCGGACGACACCCCGGAGAACCTCGCCACCACCGAGGGCCGCCCGGCCGCGGGCATGGAGATCCGGGTGGTCGACGCCGCCGGACTGCCCGTGCCGCCGGGCGTGGACGGGGACGTACGGCTGCGCGGCGAGGCCGTCTGCCGCGGCTACCTCGATCCGGCGCAGACCGCCGAGGCGTTCGACGCGGACGGCTTCCTGCGCACCGGCGATCGCGGCCGCCTCACCGCCACCGGGCATCTCGTGCTCACCGGGCGCGCCAAGGACGTCATCATCCGCAAGGGCGAGAACATCTCGGCCCGGGAAGTGGAGCAACTCCTCCAGGGGCACCCGGCCGTCGAGGACGCCGCTGTGATCGGGCTCCCCGATCCGGCGCGAGGGGAACGCGTCTGCGCCGTCGTCCAGCAGCCCGCCGGGGCCGCGCCGCTCACGCTCGACGACATCGGGACCTATCTGCGGGGCGCGGGGCTGGCCGTGCACAAGGTCCCCGAGCAGCTGGAGCTGGTCGACGCGCTGCCCCGCGACACGACCCTCGGCAAGGTCCTCAAGCACCGGCTGCGCGAGCGCTTCTCCGACGGGTGACTCAGCGGGTCCGGTAGGTGGCGGTGGCCTGGTCGAAGTACCCGTCGACCAGGCGCTGTTCGTTCATCGGGCCGATCACCTGGAGCACGTGATAGCGGCCGCCCAGGATCATCGCGGAGTTGCGCACATAGACCTGCCGGCCGCTGCTGTCGTTCCAGTTGAACGTGCCCTCCGCCGACGCGCGCTGCCCGACGTCGATGCGGCGCAGGCCGGAAGCGCCCGACCAGGAGGACGAGCGGTAGGCGTCGAGTTCCGGTTCCTTGTCCTGCTGGTAGGCCATGGGGTCGCTGCCGAACTCGGTGACCTTGTCCCGCCCGGGCACGACGACCAGTTGGCAGTCGCCACCGAAATAAACCACCTGGCCCCGGTCGTTCTCGCCGCGCCGCTGCCACTCCTTGGCGACGGCCACGGTGAAGCCCTTGGGGTCCTGGCGCAGGGCGAATCCCTTCGCCAGTCCCTCGGCCTCGGTGGACGGTTCGTCCGAGCCCACGGACGCCTGCCCCGCCTTGCCCTCGGTGGCGGGGGCGTTGGGGACCGCGCTCGGGGCACCGGTCGTGCCGGTGTGCTCCGTCGGCGCCTTCCCCTCGCTCTTGTCGGCGCCGGGCATCAACAGCACGGCGTACAGCACCACACCGATCAAGACGAGCAGGATCAGCCCCAGCAGTAACCGCCCGAGGCTGAGGGGGCCGCGCCGGGTGCTGACGCGCTGCTCCTGGAGGTGTCCGGTGGTGTGGGCCCGGGCGCGCGGCTGGAGTTGGTCCTTGGCGGTCTTCTTGTGCCGCCCGTGCGCGGCCGCCGCGGAGTCCACCGCCGCGACCGGACGGCCGCGCCTGCGGCGCACGAGCTCGCCCTTGCGCCGGATGACCGGCAGCCGGTGCTGATCTGCGGGGACGCCCGGCCCGATCGAGGGAACGGTGACGGTACGGCTGCCGATGTCGGGTTCGGGTGCCGAGCGGATGAGGGACCGCAGCCAGCCGCGCAGCTCCTCGAACTCCGGCCGCTCCGCCGGGTCCTTGCGCATGAGGGACTCGACCACCGGCCGCAGCGCGCCGCACTCCTCGGCGTACGCGGGCGGTTCCACGCAGACGAGCTGGAGGAGGTCCGCCGTGCTGTCCTCGGGGTACGGGGCATGGCCCTGTACGACGCGGAAGAGCAGGGCGCCCAGGGCCCACAGGTCGGCGGCGGGCCCGACCGGGGGGGCGAGCTGCCAGCTCTCCTGCACCGGCCACGCCTGCTCGGGCGACCAGCGTTCGGTGACGGCCCCGACCACCACCATCCGCGCCTGACGGGCCCGTTCGGCGGCGTACGCGCTCGCCGCGGAGCCGTCGCCGCCCCAGCCACCGGGAGCGGAACCGGCCGGAGGTGCGGCCGGGCTGCCCGCGGCGGCGGCCGGAGCTGAGCCCTCCGCTCGGGGCGCGGGCAGCGCCGCCGCGCCCTCCGGGGACGCCGGGCCGAAGACACCGGGGGCACCGGGGACCGGGCGCGGTGACGGCATACGGCCGGCCGCGGGGGCCGTGCCACTGGCGGCGCTGCCGCCGCCCCAGGTGGAGGTGCCGGTCGGGGTGTGCGCGGCGTTCTCCGCGGCCGCCCGCGCCGCCGCGGCACGCGCGCCCGCACGGTATGCGGCGATGGCTCCGGCCCGTGCCGCCCGGGGGTCCTGGGGCCCTCGCGCGGGGGCGCCCGCCCCGGGCTGCTGCGTCGGCCCGGAGCCGTCCTGCGGCGCCCGGGGACGCGGCGTACCGCCCGGCGGCAGGAATCCGCCCGCGGCGCCCTGGTCGCGGTACGCGGACCCGCCCTGGGGGCGCCCCGCGGCGCCCGGCCCCGGCCGCCGGCTCCCGCCGCCGGAGGCGCCGTACGCCGACGGTCCGGCCTGCGTGGCACCTTGCGCGGGTCCGCTCGCCGCGCCCGGCCCCGGACCACCGCCTGCCGGCCGCGCGGCGCCGCCAGAGGCTCCCGCACCGCGCCCGAGAGCTCCGGCCCCCCCGGGACCGGGCACACCCGGACGAGCGCCGGGCACCTTTCCGTCACCCATGCCCATGCCCGAGCCCGTCGCCGGAGCAACGCCCTCCGGCACCGGGTCGTAGCCGCACAGGGCCTCCTCCGCCGCGCCCGCAGCCAGGCCGGTGAGAATGGCGCGGCCGTCATCGCAGATGAGGACCGTGCGGGTGGTGATGTTGCGGTGGGTCCAGCCGTGGGAGTGCAGGGCGCGCAGGGCGGTGAGGACGTCGGCGGCGACTTCGGCGGCGCGATGCGGGGAGAGGGAGCGCTCGGCGAGGAGCGCGGCGAGCGGGCGGGCGGAGACGAGCTCGCTGATGATCCACAGGCTGCTCCCCTCCGCGAAGACGTGGAAGACCTGGTCGAGCCTGGGGTGGTCGGGGATCTGCGCAGCGGCGGTGGCGGCCGCGAGCGCGCGGCGCACCGCGGAATCGCCGGGCCCCTGCCGGGCGGACCCCTTGTGCGCGGGCCCCTTGTGCATGGCCCCCTTGTGCGCGGAAGCGGCGGGTCCGGTGCCGTGGGCCTCCTCGCCCTCGACCTCGGCCTCCACGACCTCCGGCAACGGGATCTGCCGGATGAGGACTTCCTGGCCGCTGTAGGTGTCGAAGGCGCGCGTCTCCACGAGCTCGAACACCTCGGACGGCGGCAGCGGCAGGCGATAGCGGTCGGCGAGCACCCGTCCCGCGTAATCGTCCACGACGCCTCCCCACGCGCGTGATCCGCACCGTCGCCCGGATGACGGTCGAGCCGCCGTCAACACCGGTCATCTTGCTGCCTATTGTGGTTGCGTACCGTCCACGACAACTCACGATACGTGCCGAACCCACCCCTTCGGGGCCGTACGGCTCAGTACGTCGCCACGTACGTCGTCCTGTTCCGCCCCACGAGCCCGGGGAGCGGGCCGGTCTCCCTCGGGTCACGCGCTTCCCGGCCGGGACGGGGGTCTTCCCCGGCCGCCCTCCGGTCAGTCCTCCGGCGTGAACGTCCTGAAGGCCGCGTCGCGCAGGGAGGTGCATTCCGCGCCGTTCCACGCGCCCTTCTCGCACGTGATCATGATGGCGTAGCCGTGCTCGTCGTCCACCTTGAAGCCGCGGTTGAGTACCTGGACGCGCTTGCCGTTCTGGTCGCGTTCGAAGGACCAGTCGGCCACGGTCGGGTAGTCGTGGCCGTCCCAGCCGTGGACCTCCTTGATACCGAGGCCCTTGTAGTTCTTCATGCTGTGCTTCGCGCCGGACTCCAGCTCGCGCCAGGCCTTCGCGGCGTCCGCCTGCGGATCGGGCCCGAAGTCGACCTGGACCCTGGGGAAGCCGCCCTCTGCGCTGTAGATGGCGCCGGAGTGGTCGCCCGCCGTGCCGGTCTGCCGCCAGCCCTTGGGCATGTCGATCTCGAACTCGTACGCGTCGTTCTCGACCCGTTCGTAACCGGCCCCGGCACCGCGCTTGGTGCCGCCGGGCGCCGACTGATCCGCCGTGCCCTGGAGGCCGCCCGGCACCGACGCGGACGCGGACTTGACGGCCTTGCCGCTCTTACCGCCCTTGTCCGCACCGCCGTTCCCGTCGTTGCCCACCGCGAAGGCGAGCACCGTGCCGACGACGACGAGCACGACGACGACCGCCGCGATCACCAGGGTGCGGCGCGGCACGACCTCCATGACCGAGGCCCGCTCCCACGTCACCCGCTGCAGACCGCCGCCCGCGCCGGGCGCGCCGTCCTGGGAGACCTGGGCGGCACCGGAGTGGCCCACGGCAGCGGGCTTCGCGGCCGCGGCCGACGGCTTCGGCGAGCCTTCGGAGGACGCGCCGGCCTTCTTCAAGGACGGCTTCAGGGAAGGCTTCGAGGACGGCTTGCCCGAGGGCTTCGCCGACGCCTTCTCGCCCGACCGCGGCGCGGCGGACCGCGAGGCCGCCTCCGGGATCGCCGGAATGGCGATCGCCTGCGTCGCGTCCAGCTCGGGCTCCGGCGCGGGCGGCTTCGGCAGCCGCTCGTCCGGCGCGTTGACGGCACCGTTCAGCAGCGCCCGCGCGCCCGCCTCGTCCAGCCGCTTCTCGGGGTCCTTGGCGAGCAGCCCGTACATGACCTCCGCCAGCGGTCCCGCGTTGCGGGGCGGGCCCAGCGGCTCCGTCATCACGGCGGTGAGGGTGGCTATGGCCGAACCCTTGTCGTACGGAGGGGCGCCCTCGACCGCCGCGTACAGCAGGCCGCCCAGGGACCACATGTCCGCCGGGGGGCCGGGCTTCTGGCCGCGCGCCCGCTCAGGGGATATGTACGAGGGCGCGCCGACCAGCATTCCCGTGGAGGTGACCGACGGGTCGCCCTCGACCTGCGCGATGCCGAAGTCGGTGAGCACCACGCGGCCCTCGTCCGCGATCAGCACGTTGGACGGCTTCACGTCGCGGTGCAGGATGCCCTGGCGGTGCGCGGCGCCGAGCACGTCCAGGACGGCCAGGCCGACCTCCGCGGCGCGCCGCCACTTCAGCGGCCCGTCCTCACGGATGACGTCGGCGAGCGAGCGGCCCTCGATGAGCTCCATGACGATCCACGGCCGGTCGTCCTCGTGCACCACGTCGTAGACGGTGACGGCGCCCGCGCTGCGGATGCGCGCGATCGCCTTGGCCTCGCGCAGCGTGCGCGTGATCAGGCGGCGCTTCTCGTCCTCGTCGATGTTGGCCGGGAACCGCAGTTCCTTCACCGCGACCGTACGGCCCAGGGTCTCGTCGGTCGCCCGCCAGACCGTGCCCATGCCGCCGCGCCCGAGGACGTCCCCGAGGCGGTACCGCCCGGCCAGGAGGCGCCCTGCCGTGCCCTGCGTCTGCTCCGCCTCCGACATGCGTCCCCTCTGGCAATCAGCTCTGCGACCAACCCACCCTGGCAGAGCCACCATTGTCTCTCATCCGCGGACCGGCGGAAGGCCAGGGTCCGCGGGCCCCCTGATGATGGCCGCATGCCGACGCCCCGCCGCCGCCTCGCACCACGCACCGGCCGCTGCCGCGCAAACCCTGCCTGACCTGCGCCGTCACAGCACCGGTGCTGACGGTGGCACAGCAGCGGGCCACGCGGACCGGTCTCCCCTGAGGGACCTGCTTTCGGCCGGAGCGGTTCCCGGACCGGCCGAGCTGTCACAGGATGCTCATGGGTGCCCTGTTAACGGCGCGTATGTACGGATCCGCAGGCGACGCTCCCTCAGTTATCGCGTCAACAACGACACTCCTGACTCACCCACACGAAGACGACGGGTTCCGCTCAGATCGGCTGCACGTCGGGCGCCCCCAGCCGGGCCGCGTCCGCCGTCAGGTCGTCGGGCTGCCGCTGTGATTCGCGCTCCGCCTCCACCCGCTTCTCGTAGTGCTCGACCTCCTTCTCGACCTGGGTGTGGTCCCAGCCGAGCACGGGCGCCATCAGCTCGGCGGCCTCCCGCGCGGAGCGGGTGCCGCGGTCGAAGGTCTCGATGGAGATCCGGGTACGGCGGGTCAGGACGTCGTCCAGATGGCGCGCCCCCTCGTGCGAGGCCGCGTAGACGACCTCCGCCCGCAGATAGTCGTCCGCACCGGCGAGCGGCTCGCCCAGGGTCGGGTCGGAAGTGACGAGCTCCAGCACCTCGTCCACCATCGACCCGTACCGGTTGAGCAGGTGTTCGACGCGTGCCACGTGCAGGCCGGTGCGCCGGGCGATCTGCGCGCGGCCGTTCCACAGCGCCCGGTAGCCCTCGGCGCCCACCAGCGGCACGTCCTCCGTGACGCACTCCGCCACCTTCTGCGCGAGGCCGTGCACCGCCTCGTCGACGGCGTCCTTGGCCATCACCCGGTACGTGGTGTACTTGCCGCCCGCCACGACCACCAGCCCCGGCACCGGGTGCGCCACGGTGTGCTCGCGGGAGAGCTTGCTCGTCGCGTCCGACTCCCCCGCCAGCAGCGGGCGCAGCCCGGCGTAGACGCCCTGCACGTCGTCGCGGGTGAGCGGCACCGCGAGCACGGAATTGACGTGCTGGAGCAGATAGTCGATGTCCGCGCTGGAGGCCGCGGGGTGCGCCTTGTCCAGGTCCCAGTCGGTGTCGGTCGTGCCGATGATCCAGTGCCGGCCCCAGGGGATCACGAAGAGCACGCTCTTCTCCGTGCGCAGGATCAGGCCCGTGCTGGAGTGGATGCGGTCCTTCGGCACGACCAGGTGGATGCCCTTGGACGCCCGTACGTGGAACTGCCCGCGCTCGGCGATCAGCTTCTGGGTGTCGTCGGTCCACACGCCCGTGGCGTTGACGATCTGCCGGGCCCGGATCTCGAATTCGCCGCCCTGCTCCAGGTCGTGCACCCGGGCGCCGACGACCCGCTCCCCCTCGCGCAGGAAGCCCACCACGCGCGCCCGGTTGGCCACGTCGGCGCCGTAGGCCGCGGCGGTGCGCACGAGGGTGGCGACGTAGCGGGCGTCGTCCATCTGGGCGTCGTAGTACTGCAACGCGCCGACCAGGACGTCCTTGCGCAGGCACGGGGCGACCCGCAGCGCCCTCCTGCGGGTGAGGTGGCGGTGGGTGGGCAGGCCGCGGCCGTGGCCCGAGGAGACCGACATGGCGTCGTAGAGGGCGACCCCCGAGCCCGCGTAGAGGCGCTCCCAGCCGCGGTGCTGGAGGGGGTAGAGGAAGGGGACGGGCTTCACCAGGTGCGGGGCGAGCCGTCCCAGCAGGAGCCCGCGTTCCTTGAGCGCCTCGCGCACGAGCGCGAAGTCGAGCATCTCCAGATAGCGCAGCCCTCCGTGGATGAGCTTGCTGGACCGGCTGGAGGTGCCCGCCGCCCAGTCGCGCGCCTCGACCAGTCCGGTCGAGAGCCCGCGGGTGGCCGCGTCCAGCGCGGTGCCCGCGCCGACGACCCCGGCGCCGACCACCAGGATGTCCAGTTCCCGCTCCGCCATCCGGGCGAGCGCCTCGCCGCGCTCGACCGGCCCGAGTGTCGCTGTCCTCACCGCTGCCTCCCGCTCGACCGCTGTCACTGCCGTCCGCCGATTCGCCGGTCCGCTTCGGTCACCGCCGTTCGCACGGCCGCGCTTCCGCCGCTGCCGAAGCCGCTGTCTCCTTCGATGCTGCCTCAGATCGGTCACTTTGGCCGTGCCGGAGCCGCCCGGGCACGAGCCACGCCGTCGCAATACCTCATAACAGTCATATATCCGCTTAACCTGATGTACCCCCTCCAGGGCCGTCCAGGGATCGCCCCTCGGGAAGGACCGCCTCGTCATGCCCGCAGATCTCGCCGTCATCGGTCTGGGCCCTCTCGGCCTCCCTCTCGTCCGGGCGGCCACCGCCGCCGGCATCGCCACCATCGGCTACGACCCCGACCCGGACACCGTGGCCGAGCTGCGGGCCGGGCGGCTGCCCTCGGAGGACGTGGACGGCACCCTCACCGCCGCCGACGTCCGCCGGATGCTCGCCGCCGGGTTCCGGCCGACGACCGCGGACGCCGAGCTCGGCAGGGTCCGTACGGCCGTGATCTGCGTCCCCACCCGGCTGGGCGAGGACCGGGCGCTGGACCTGACGCCCGTCGGGGACGCGGCCCGTACGCTCGCGGCGCGGCTGCGCCCGCACACCACGGTGCTCCTGGAATCAGCCGTCTACCCAGGAGCCACGGAGGAATACCTGCGTCCCTTGCTGGAGGCCGGCTCCGGGCTGCGCGCCGGGCGGGACTTCCACCTCGCGTACTCCCCCAGCCGGACCGACCCCGGCAACCGCCGGCACCACTACACCACCACCCCCAAGGTGCTGGGCGGCCTCACCTCGGCCTGCACGGAGGCCGCCGCCACCTTCTACGGGCGGATCTGCGAGAAGGTCGTCCGGGCGCGCGGGCCGCGCGAGGCGGAGGCGGTGCGGGTACTGGAGACCAACTACCGGCACGTCAACATCGCACTCGCGAACGAGATGGCGGTCTTCTGCCACGACATCGGCGTCGACATGTGGGACGTCGTACGGTGCGCGGAGACCAAGCCCTTCGGCTTCCAGGCGTTCCGCCCGGGGCCCGGGGTGGGGGGTCACGGAGTGCCCGTCGACCCCAACTACCTCTCCTACAAAGGCCGCAGCCTGGGCTACCCGCTGCGCATGGTCGAGCTCGCGCAGGAGGTCAACGGGCGGATGCCGCGCTATGTCATCCAGCGCTGCGCCACGCTCCTCAACGAGCACGGCAAGTCCGCGCGCGGCGCGCGCGTCCTGCTGCTCGGCATCAGCTACAAGGCCGACATCGCCGACCAGGAGGGCTCCCCCGCCCGCGAGATCGGCTCCCGGCTGATCGAACTGGGCGCCCAGCTCAGCTACCACGACCCGTACGTGGCGCAGTGGCGGGTGCTCGGCCAGCCGGTGCCGCGGGCGGACTGCCTCTACGAGGCGGCGTCGGAGGCGGACCTGACGGTCCTGCTCCAGCACCACCGCACGTACGACCTCCAGGGGCTGGCGGTGAAGGCTCAACTGCTGCTGGACACAAGGGGAGCGACGCCGGCGGGCGCGGCCCACCGGCTGTGAGTGCCCGATCGGGCCGGGGCCGGCCGGATCGAGCCCGTCCGGCGAACCCCCGCCCCCTTGGAGCCTTTACAGCCTTCCCGTTACAGCCTTCCCGTACCGAGCAGACGGTTCGGCTGCGCGTCCAGGACCGTCTTCAGCGACGCGAAGTCCTCCACGCAGCGCCCCGTGCCGACGGCGACGCAGTCAAGCGGCTCCTCGGCGACGATGACCGGGATGTCGAGCTCCTTGCTCAGGCGTACGTCCAGGCCGCGCAGCAGCGCGCCGCCGCCGGTGAGGACGATGCCGCGGTCCATGATGTCGCCCGCCAGCTCCGGCGGGGTCTCGTCCAGGGTCTGGCGGACCGCCATGACGATCGCGTCGACGGGCTCGGCCAGCGCGTGCCGGATCTCGTCGGCCGTCAGCTCCAGCGTCTTCGGCAGACCGCTGACCTGATCGCGACCGCGAATGGTGAAGCGGTCCGGCGGCAGCAGCCCCTGCGTCTCCTCCGGGTCGCCGCCCGCGTCCTCCAGGCCGTCGTTCTTCTCCAGCTGCTTGGCGAGCGCGGTGAGCCCGGCGGCGGTCCAGGAGCCCGTGGGCGAGGCCGAGCCGATGCTCATCTTGATTTCCTCGGCGGTGCGTTCACCGATGGCGAGGGCGAACTTCTTCTTCACGTACGAGGTGATCGCCACGTCCATCGCGTCACCGGCGGTCCGCACGGAGCGGGCCGTGACGATGCCGCCCAGCGAGATCACCGCGACCTCGGTGGTGCCGCCGCCGATGTCGACGACCATGCAGCCGGTCGGCTCGCTGACCGGCAGCCCCGCGCCGATCGCCGCCGCCATCGGCTCCTCTACCAGGTGCACCTGACGGGCCCCGGCCCGGGACGCGGCCTCGATGACCGCGCGCCGCTCGACACCGGTGATGCCGGACGGGACGCACACCACGACGCGCGGGCGGGTGAAACGGCGGTTGCCCAGCACCTTCTTGATGAAGTGCCGCATCATCCGCTCGGCTATCTCGAAGTCGGCTATGACGCCGTCGCGCAGCGGGCGGACCGCGACGATGTTCGAGGGGGTACGGCCGATCGTCTCCTTGGCCTCATGGCCGACCGACAGCACGCTGCCGTCCTCGGCGTTGACGGCGACAACTGATGGTTCGTTGAGCACTACCCCCTTGCCCCGCACGTACACCAGCGTGTTCGCCGTGCCGAGGTCGATCCCCATGTCCCTGCCGCTGAACGACTTGCTTTGCGCCATAAGTTGCCATTATTCCTTACCGTCGAACTTTTATACGGAACTCACAGCGGCCCGCTCGCTGTCGGTGACACCGCGGGGCCGGCGACACGGCGGGAAGCACGAAGGGCCCGGACCGCCGAAGCGGTCCGGGCCCTTCCGCCCTGCTGAAGGTCAGCGGTTGTCGTGCTGCGACGGCGCGACCGTCACCTCGACCCGCTGGAACTCCTTGAGCTCGCTGTAGCCCGTGGTGGCCATGGCACGGCGCAGCGCGCCGAACATGTTCATCGAGCCGTCCGGCGTGTGCGAGGGACCGGTGAGGATCTCCTCGGTGCTGCCGACCGTGCCCAGGTTCATGCGCTTGCCGCGCGGCACGTCCTCGTGGACGGCCTCCATGCCCCAGTGGAAGCCGCGGCCCGGCGCGTCGGTGGCGCGGGCGAGCGGGGAGCCCATCATCACGGCGTCCGCACCGCAGGCGATGGCCTTGGGCAGGTCGCCGGACCAGCCCACGCCGCCGTCGGCGATGACGTGCACATAGCGGCCGCCGGACTCGTCCATGTAGTCCCGGCGGGCGGCGGCCACGTCGGCGACCGCGGTCGCCATCGGGACCTGGATGCCCAGGACGTTACGGGTGGTGTGGGCGGCACCGCCGCCGAAGCCGACGAGGACACCCGCCGCGCCCGTGCGCATCAGGTGCAGCGCGGCGGTGTACGTCGCGCAGCCGCCGACGATGACCGGGACGTCGAGCTCGTAGATGAACTGCTTGAGGTTCAGCGGCTCGGCGGCGCCGGAGACGTGCTCGGCGGAGACGGTCGTGCCGCGGATCACGAAGATGTCCACGCCCGCGTCGACGACGGCCTTGGAGAACTGCGCGGTGCGCTGCGGGGAGAGCGCGGCGGCGGTCACGACACCGGAGTCGCGGACCTCCTTGATGCGCTGCCCGATCAGCTCCTCCTTGATGGGAGCCTCGTAGATCTCCTGGAGGCGCCGGGTCGCGGCGGTCTCGTCCAGCTCGGCGATCTCGGCGAGCAGCGGCTCCGGGTCCTCGTAGCGGGTCCAGAGGCCCTCGAGGTTGAGCACGCCCAGGCCGCCCAGCTCACCGATGCGGATGGCGGTCTCGGGCGAGACGACCGAGTCCATGGGGGCGGCCAGGAACGGCAGCTCGAAGCGGTAGGCGTCGATCTGCCAGGCGATCGAGACCTCCTTCGGGTCGCGGGTACGGCGACTCGGGACGACGGCGATGTCGTCGAATGCGTACGCCCGGCGGCCGCGCTTGCCGCGCCCGATCTCGATCTCAGTCACGTTGTGTGGCCTTTCCTTCTACGTCTGCCGCATCCAGTATCCCTGACGTGGCGAAGCCCGCGGCCTGAGCGGTCGCGGGCTTCTTGAACCACGTACTACTACCGTCGGCAGTAGGCGCCTGCTGCTTGCTTGCTACCGCCGCGAGTAGTTCGGCGCTTCCGTCGTCATCTGGATGTCGTGCGGGTGGCTTTCCTTGAGGCCCGCCGCCGTGATGCGGACGAAGGTGCCCTTGTCCTTGAGCTCCTGGACGTTCGCCGAGCCGACGTAGCCCATGGAGGCGCGCAGGCCGCCGATGAGCTGGTGGGCGACCGAGGACAGCGGGCCGCGGTAGGGAACCTGGCCCTCGATGCCCTCGGGGACGAGCTTGTCCTCGGAGAGGACGTTGTCCTGGAAGTAGCGGTCCTTGGAGTACGAGCGGGCCTGGCCGCGCGACTGCATCGCGCCCAGCGAGCCCATGCCGCGGTACGACTTGAACTGCTTGCCGTTGATGAAGACCATCTCGCCCGGCGACTCCTCGCAGCCCGCGAGCAGCGAGCCGAGCATCACCGTGTCCGCACCGGCGGCGATCGCCTTGGCGATGTCGCCCGAGTACTGCAGGCCGCCGTCGCCGATCAGCGGGACGCCCGCCGCGTGGCACGCCCGCGCGGCCTCGTAGATCGCGGTGACCTGCGGCACGCCGATGCCGGCGACGACGCGGGTGGTGCAGATCGAGCCGGGGCCGACGCCGACCTTGACGCCGTCCACGCCCGCGTCGATCAGCGCCTGGGCGCCGTCGCGCGTGGCGACGTTGCCGCCGACGACATCGACGTTGATGTTGGACTTGACCTTGGAGATCATGTCGAGGATGCCGCGGCTGTGGCCGTGGGCGCTGTCGATGACCAGGAAGTCGGCCCCGGCCTCGACCAGCGCCTGGGCGCGCTCGTAGGCCTCGTCGCCGACGCCCACGGCGGCACCGACGACCAGGCGGCCCTCGGAGTCCTTCGCGGCGTTGGGGTACTTCTCGGCCTTGACGAAGTCCTTGACCGTGATGAGGCCCTTGAGCACGCCGGCGTCGTCGACCAGCGGCAGCTTCTCGATCTTGTGGCGGCGGAGCAGCTCGATCGCGTCCTCGCCGGAGATCCCGACCTTGCCCGTGACCAGCGGCATCGGGGTCATGACCTCGCGCACCTGACGGCTGCGGTCGGACTCGAAGGCCATGTCGCGGTTGGTGACGATGCCGAGCAGCTTGCCCGCCGGGTCGGTGACCGGCACGCCGCTGATGCGGAACTTCGCGCACAGCGCGTCCGCCTCGGCCAGCGTGGCGTCCGGGCGGACCGTGATCGGGTCGGTGACCATGCCGGACTCGGAGCGCTTGACCAGGTCGACCTGGTTGGCCTGGTCCTCGATGGAGAGGTTGCGGTGCAGGACACCGGCGCCGCCCTGGCGGGCCATGGCGATCGCCATGCGCGCCTCGGTCACCTTGTCCATCGCCGCGGACAGCAGCGGGATGTTCACCCGGACGTTGCGCGAGACCCGGGAGGAGGTGTCGACGCCGTTCGGCAGGACCTCTGAGGCGCCCGGCAGCAGCAGGACGTCGTCGTATGTCAGACCGAGCATCGCGAATTTCCCGGGCATTCCGTCGACGTTGTCAGTCATGACACCTTCCCAATGGTCTTGCCCCAGCGCGGACTCCCATGCTAACGGCCGCCACAGGTGTCCCATTCCACGACGACTGAGTCCCGCATCACTTGGATATTCCTACGAAGAGGGGACGCCGGGCGGCCCGGCCCCCCTCCTCACTGCTCCGCGAGCGCCCTCAGCCTGCTCAGCGCCCGGTGCTGGGCGACCCGGACCGCGCCCGGGGACATGCCCAGCATCTGCCCGGTCTCCTCGGCGGTCATCCCGATGGCGACGCGCAGCAGCACCAGCTCGCGCTGGTTCTCCGGGAGGTTGGCCAGGAGCTTCTTGGCCCACTCGGCGTCGCTGCTGAGCAGCGCCCGCTCCTCGGGGCCCAGGGAGTCGTCGGGCTGCTCCGGCATCTCGTCGGAGGGCACCGCCGTGCTGCCCGGGTGGCGCATGGCGGCGCGCTGGAGATCGGCGACCTTGTGCGCGGCGATGGCCACGACGAACGCCTCGAAGGGACGGCCGGTGTCGCGGTAGCGCGGCAGGGCGCAGAGCACCGCGAGGCAGACCTCCTGCGCCAGGTCGTCCACGAAGTGGCGGGCGTCACCCGGCAGCCGCGAGAGCCGGGTGCGGCAGTAGCGCAGCGCGAGAGGGTGCACCAGCGCGAGCAGGTCGTGTGTGGCCCGCCGGTCCCCCTCCACCGCGAGGGTGACGAGTGCGCCGATCTCCCCGGGGGCGGCAGCCGCGGGGGACCCCGTCGTATCGTCGTCGCGCATCGGTCCATGGTGCCTTGACGCCAAGCGATCCACGGCACCGCCTTCATAGTCGTGCATCGAACCGTTACGCGTAGGTGTCCTCGTACTCACGTCTCGCGTCTCCCCCTTCCGGGTATACCCGCCCCCGCCCTCACGACTCCACCGATAGCTTGTGCCGGTACCGCGAGGCACGGGACAGGGCTTGTCCGTCATGGGGTCATCGCCGGCCGAGTGAGAAGCCTCGGCCTCCGGCCGGGGAGGGGTCACACTCCAAGGATGCGGCATCCCTCGGAGTTTCGGCGCTGGACGGCCACGCGATGAGGTCACGGCACGGTCACCCACCCGGGTGGCGCGCACCGCGACCTCACGGCGCTGCGCGCCACTCCCGGCTCAGCGGACCAGGCCCCAGCGGAATCCGAGGGCCACGGCATGCGCCCGGTCCGAGGCGCCCAACTTCTTGAACAGCCGCCGCGCGTGGGTCTTCACGGTGTCCTCTGAGAGAAACAGCTCACGTCCGATCTCCGCGTTGGAACGGCCGTGACTCATCCCCTCCAGCACCTGGATCTCCCGCGCGGTGAGCGTGGGCGCGGCGCCCATCTCCGCCGAGCGCAGCCGCCGCGGGGCGAGCCGCCAGGTCGGGTCGGCGAGCGCCTGTGTCACGGTGGCCCGCAACTCGGCGCGCGAGGCGTCCTTGTGCAGATAGCCGCGCGCCCCGGCGGCGACCGCGAGCGCGACGCCGTCGAGGTCCTCGGCGACCGTGAGCATGATGATGCGTGCGCCGGGGTCCGCGGAGAGCAGCCGGCGGACCGTCTCGACACCGCCGAGTCCGGGCATCCGTACGTCCATCAGAATGAGGTCCGAACGATCGGCGCCCCAGCGGCGGAGGACTTCCTCGCCGTTGGCCGCCGTCGTCACACGCTCGACGCCGGGCACGGTCGCCACCGCACGGCGGAGCGCCTCTCGGGCAAGCGGGGAATCGTCGCAGACGAGGACGGATGTCATGGCCGTCCTCCGCAGCTGATGCGCGTCACCTTGAGCCTCCAGGCTGGTACTGATCGTCACCTGTGCGATCGACGCTCTCCGGCAGGCTCGGACAACTGCCCGACTGCTTCATCCGTCAACCGCCTCCGCCCTCTCAACGACGGTCACCCGAAAGAGTTACGGGCTCGGTCGGCCACGTTCGGCACTCTACGTGAGGGCGCGGACACGGAGCAGGGCGCATTGGGGGCGCCCTTTGCGGCGCACAAGCTATGCCCCATTTGCCCAGGCGGAGCAGTCTTTCTTCCCATTTGCCGGTGTCTATGACTAGATTCGCAATCAGTCATATTTACATCTGCTCCCACGGGCAGACGTAAACGGCACAGGCAGTGCGTCCGCATCAGACCGCTCGTGCCGGGCCGATCCCGCCGGATCCTCCGGCGGATCGCCCCGGCGGATCGCTTCGAGGGGATAGCCATGGCAGATTTCTCCCGCCTTCCCGGTCCCAACGCCGACCTGTGGGACTGGCAGCTCCTGGCGGCGTGCCGCGGGGTCGACAGCTCGCTTTTCTTCCACCCCGAGGGTGAGCGCGGCGCGGCCCGCAGCGCGCGCGAGACCTCGGCGAAGGAGGTGTGCATGCGCTGCCCCGTGCGCGCGGAGTGCGCGGCACACGCACTGGCCGTGCGGGAGCCCTACGGCGTCTGGGGCGGCCTCACCGAGGACGAGCGCGAGGAGCTGATGGGCCGCGCGCGACACCGGGTCATCGCGGTGACGCCCACCGGGGCCTAGCGCTCCCCCGGCGACCGGCTACGAACGCTCGGCCGCCGTCGCCAGCTGCTCCAGCATCGCCGCCACCGCCGGCACCCGCGCCAGGTCCGGCAGCGTGAGGGCCACGATCTCGCGCTGCACCACCGGCTCGACCGGCACCGTGCACGCGCCCTTGGGGCGTACGGACTCCAGCGCGAGCTCCGGCATCACCGCCACCCCGAGCCCCGCCCCGACCAGCCCGAAGACCGCCGGGTAGTCATCCGTCGCGAAGTCGATCCGGGGCGTGAACCCGGCGCTCTCGCACACCTCGACCAGGTGCCTGCGGCAGCGCGGGCAGCCCGCGATCCACGGCTCCTCGGCGAGGTCCGTGATCCCGATCCGGTCCGCCCCGGCCAGCCGGTGCCCCTCGGGCACCACGCCGATCAGGCGGTCGGTGAGCAGCGGCCGTACGACCAGGTCGTCCCACTCCGCGGCCGCGGCGGGGTCGGCGCCCCGCACCTCGGGGTAGCGGAAGGCCAGCGCGATCTCGCAGTCGCCGTCGCGCAGCATCTCCACCGAGCGCGGCGGCTCCGCCTCGACCAGGGAGACCCGGGTGCCGGGGTGGGCGGCCCGCATCCGCGCGAGCGCGCCCGGCACCAGCGTCGAGCTGCCGCTGGGGAAGGACACCATCCGCACCCGCCCCGCCCGCAGCCCGGCGATCGCGGCGATCTCCTCCTCGGCCGCGGTCAGCCCGGCCAGGATCCCGGAGGCGTGCCGCACGAGCGCCTGGCCCGCCTGGGTGAGGCGCATCTCGCGCCCCGTGCGGATCAGCAGCGGGGTGCCCGTGGACTGCTCCAGGGCCTTCATCTGCTGGCTGACGGCGGGCTGGGTGCACCCCAGCTCGCGGGCCGCGGCCGAGAACGAACCGGTGGCGGCAACCGCGCGCAGCACCCTCAGATGACGAGCCTCGATCATTCTTCGAGCATAAGCCCACCTTGGGGGTGATCGCGAAATTCCATTCGCTGCTTTGGGTGATGTCGCCTAACCTTTCTTCATGCAGCTGCTCTCCGTGAACCTCGGCCAGGACCGTACCGACGAGGGCCTCCCCGGCTTCGCGCCCGGTCTGGCCACCGGTATCGACAAGCGGCCCGCCGACGGCCCGGTCGCCGTGGCCGCGCCCGGCCCCAAGGGCATCGCGGGCAGCGGTCTCGCCGGGGACACGATCGTCACCCTGCGCCATCACGGCGGGGACGACCAGGCGGTGTACGCGTTCGCCCGCGAGGACCTCGACCGCTGGGAGCGGGAGCTCGGCCGCACGCTGCCCAACGGGGCCTTCGGCGAGAACTTCACCACCAGCGGGATCGACGTCAACGGCGCACTCATAGGCGAGCGTTGGCGCGTCGGCCCGGATCTGCTGCTGGAGGTGACGTCGCCGCGCATCCCCTGCCGTACGTTCGCCACCTGGCTGGGCGAGGCGGGCTGGATCAAGCGGTTCACGCAGGAGGCCGCCCCGGGCGCCTACCTTCGGGTGATAGAGCCCGGGGAGGTCCGTGCGGGTGATCCTGTCACCGTCGTGCACCGCCCGGATCACGCCGTGACCGTCTCCTTCCTCTTCCGCGCGAGCACCACAGAAAGGGCCCTGCTGCCGGATGTCCTGGCAGCTGGCGACGCGCTGCACCCCGAGGCCCACGAGAAGGCCCTCGCGTATCGGGCGGCCCTGTGACCGTGCCCTTCGGACCGTCAAAAGAGTGCAGTGGAACGGCACGGAGCGCCCCCGGGCTCTAACGTGCCTGTATGACGACTGTATTGATCACAGGGGCGACCGCCGGGATCGGCGCCGCCTTCGCGCGCAAGCTCGCGGCCGACGGCCACGACCTGGTCCTCGTCGCCCGCAATGAGGAGCGCCTCCACGAGCAGGCGACCGACCTCCACGACCGGCACGGCGTGGAGGTCGAGGTCCTCCCGGCGGACCTGGCCGAGGACAAGGGCATCGAGTCCGTCGAGGCCCGGCTCCGCGACGGCGCCCGCCCGGTGCATCTGCTGGTCAACAACGCCGGTTTCGGCAACAAGGGCGCGTATCTCGAAGTGTCGATGGCCGACGAGCTGCGGATGCTCAAGGTGCACTGCGAGGCGGTGCTGCGGCTGACGTCGGCCGCGGCCGAGGGGATGCGGGAGCGCCGCAGGGGCGCGGTCGTCAATGTGGCGTCGGTGGCCGCCTTCACCCCGCGGGGCACGTACGGCGCGAGCAAGTCGTGGGTCGTGCAGTTCACCCAGGGCGTGGCCCGCGACCTGGCCGGCACGGGCGTACGGCTGATGGCCCTGTGCCCCGGTTTCGTGCGTACGGAGTTCCACCAGCGGGCCGGGATGGGGACGGACAACGTCCCCGGCTGGCTGTGGCTGGACGCGGACAAGGTGGTCGCGGCGGCGCTGCGGGATCTGGCGCACGGCAAGACGCTCTCCGTGCCGGATCCGCGCTACAAGGCGCTCACGGGTCTGATGCGGCTGGCGCCGCGCGGTGCGGTGTCCCGGGCGTCGTCGACGACGGGCCGCAAGTACGGGCCGAAGTAGGCGCTCACGGCAAGGCTCACGGAAAAAGGCCGAGGCCCGGCGCCCCCGAAGGGGTGCCGGGCCTCGGCCTTAGCGCGCGTGGCGTCAGTGCGAGTGGCCGTGGCCGTGACCGGCCTCGGGCTCCTCGTCGGCCGGCTTCTCGACGACCAGGGTCTCGGTCGTGAGCAGCAGCGACGCGATGGACGCGGCGTTCTCCAGGGCGGAGCGGGTGACCTTGACCGGGTCGATGACGCCGGCCTTCACCAGGTCGCCGTACTCGCCGGTCGCGGCGTTGAAGCCCTGGCCCTTGTCGAGCTCCGACACCTTGGAGGTGATGACGTAGCCCTCGAGGCCGGCGTTCTCGGCGATCCAGCGCAGCGGCTCGACGGCGGCGCGGCGGACCACGGCGACACCGGTGGCCTCGTCGCCGGTCTTGCCCAGGCCGCCCTCAAGCACCTTGGCGGCGTGGACGAGAGCGGAGCCACCACCGGAGACGATGCCCTCCTCGACCGCGGCGCGGGTCGCGGAGATGGCGTCCTCCAGACGGTGCTTCTTCTCCTTGAGCTCGACCTCGGTGGCCGCACCCACGCGGATGACGCAGACGCCACCGGCGAGCTTGGCGAGGCGCTCCTGGAGCTTCTCGCGGTCCCAGTCGGAGTCCGTGGACTCGATCTCGGCCTTGATCTGGTTGACGCGGCCGACGACGTCCTCGTGGTTGCCGCCACCGTCGACGACCGTGGTGTCGTCCTTGGTGATGGTCACGCGGCGGGCGGTGCCCAGCACGTCCAGACCGGCCTGGTCGAGCTTGAGGCCGACCTCCTCGGCGATGACGGTGGCACCGGTGAGGGTGGCCATGTCGCCGAGCATCGCCTTGCGGCGGTCACCGAAGCCGGGCGCCTTGACGGCGACGGCGTTGAAGGTGCCACGGATCTTGTTGACGACCAGGGTGGAGAGCGCCTCGCCCTCGACGTCCTCGGCGATGATCAGCAGCGGCTTGCTGGCGCCGGCCTGGATGACCTTCTCCAGCAGCGGCAGCAGGTCCTGGATCGAGGAGATCTTGCCCTGGTGGATCAGGATGTACGGGTCGTCGAGGACGGCCTCCATACGCTCCTGGTCGGTGACCATGTAGGGGGACAGGTAGCCCTTGTCGAAGGCCATGCCCTCGGTGAAGTCCAGCTCCAGGCCGAAGGTGTTGGACTCCTCGACGGTGATGACACCGTCCTTGCCGACCTTGTCCATCGCCTCGGCGATGAGCTCGCCGACCTGCTTGTCCTGCGCGGAGAGCGCGGCGACGGCGGCGATGTCGGACTTGTCCTCGATCGGACGGGCGGTCGCGAGCAGCTCGTCGGAGACGGCCTTGACCGCGGCGTCGATGCCCTTCTTCAGGGAGGCCGGGGAGGCGCCGGCGGCGACGTTGCGCAGACCCTCGCGGACCAGCGCCTGGGCCAGGACGGTCGCGGTGGTGGTGCCGTCACCCGCGATGTCGTTGGTCTTGGTCGCCACCTCCTTGACGAGCTGGGCGCCCAGGTTCTCGTAGGGGTCGTCGAGCTCGACCTCACGCGCGATGGTGACACCGTCGTTGGTGATGGTCGGGGCACCGAACTTCTTGTCGATGACGACGTTGCGGCCCTTGGGGCCGATCGTCACCTTGACCGTGTCGGCCAGCTTGTTGACGCCGCGCTCGAGGGCGCGACGGGCGTCCTCGTCGAACTTCAGGATCTTCGCCATGGTTGCTTCAAGTCCTCTCGTTGCGATCCTCGGCCACGCAACAGTGGCCGCCTATCGCTCGAACGAACTGCGCCCCGGGCACCCGGCCGGTGAAGAGCGGGAGCACGGGGCGCAGATCAAAAAGCTTCGGGTGAATTACTTCTCGACGATCGCGAGAACGTCGCGAGCCGAGAGGACGAGGTACTCCTCGCCGTTGTACTTCACCTCGGTGCCGCCGTACTTGCTGTAGAGCACGACGTCGCCGACGGTCACGTCGAGCGGAAGACGGTTGCCCTCCTCGAAGCGGCCCGGGCCCACGGCCAGGACGACGCCCTCCTGGGGCTTCTCCTTCGCGGTGTCCGGGATGACCAGGCCAGAGGCCGTGGTCTGCTCGGCGTCGAGCGGCTGGACCACAATGCGGTCCTCGAGCGGCTTGATGGCAACCTTGGAGCTGGCGGTCGTCACGATCCGACCTCCCCCTTCGGAGATCTCACGGGGTTAACTGTCTGAGGTGGCGACCAGGTCGGATCCGTCGTCGCGGGTGCCGGATCTGCCCGTCGCCGTGTCTGGCACTCCCGGGTGGAGAGTGCCAACGGAAGCGAGACTATGACGCGGTTAGCACTCGGTCAAGCGGAGTGCCAATTCGCCGTGCGGCGCGCGCGTCGACGACGGACGTTCGCCGGGAGGATCTTCCCCGCTCCGCGGGCCGTAATCCTCACCCCGCCGGGCGCGGTCCTCAGACGTAATCCTCCAGGCGGGCCACCGTGTAGCCCTGCTTCTGGATGCTGCGGAGCATGTTCGTCACCATCTTGGTCATCGAGGTGCCCTTGAGCTCCTGCGGACCGCGGAAGTGCGCGAGGACGATGTCGCCGGGGCGCAGCTTGTCGCCCTCGGCGTAGCGCATGTCGTTGATCTGCATCGTCGCCTCCCACAGCACGACCGCCTTCACCCCGCAGCTCCCGGCCGCCGCGAGCGTCGCGTCGTTGTAGTTGCCGTACGGCGGGCGGAACAGCGGCGGCCTGGCCCCGAACCGCTTCTCCAGGACGTCCTGCTGCCCGCAGATCTCGTGGCGCTGGGCGGCGGGCGGGAGCGTGCGCAGGTTGGGGTGGGAGAGGGTGTGGTTCTGGATGGTGTTGCCACCGTCCTTGAGCTGCTCGAAGTAGCCGTAGCCGCGGCCGGCCCGGGCGATGTCGTCCGTCAGGAACATCGTGAAGGGCAGCTTCAGATCCTTCGTCATCTTCACGAACTCCGGGTCCTTCTCCGCCCCGTCGTCGAAGGTCATGAAGACGACCTTGTCCTTGGTGGCCACCCGCCGCACGATCTTGGGGGTCTCCCCCGGCTTCATCCCGTCCGTCACCTTCGCCGCGGGCGGCGCGGGCGGCGCGGCGAGCGGTGCGTCCAGCCCCCAGCGGCGGTACGCGCCGGTGTCGGCGGAGGGCGCGGCACCCGACGCCTGCCCGGTGGCCGACGGGGCGGGCTTCTCCGGCTTCTCCGGCCCGGACGACGATCCGGAACACCCGGAGAGCAGTCCGGCGAGCAGCAGCGCGATGACGACCCGGGGGCCGGATATGGAAGAACTCACCTATCCGATTCTTGTTCACTCGTTCGAGTGAGGCGAGGCGGGTGGGTCCCGGGCCGCTTGAGCCAGGCCCGGGATCCGCAGGTCACCCGGCCTGAGCCGTACGCACCCCCGCCACCTCCGCGGGCACGGCACCCATCCACCACGCCGGATCCGCCGAGCCGTCCACCGTGCTCCCGTCCCGGCGGACATAGCAGCGCACGTCCCGCCCGGCTTCCGCGAACTCCCCGTTCAGCGCCCGCTCCAGCCACTCCGCACCGAAGCGGAACACCTCCGCGGCGACGCCGCCCAGCGGGTGGAACTCGTCCTCGTAGACGCGCATCTCCTTCGGCGCCCCGATCCGCTCGTAGCTCGCCAGGGCCTGCTCCAGCGGCGTGAGTTCGTCGAACTCGCCGATGCCGTGGAGGACCGGGCAGACAATCTCCCGCACGAGGTCGCCGAGCGGCATGCGCGCGGCCAGCTCCCGGTCGAAGGCGCCCTCGTCCGTGTACCCGGCCATGTACATGTAGTTGTTCTTGAAGGTCGGCTGGGCGCGCTCGAAGATCGTGGCGAAGTCCCCGGTCACCGCCTCGAAGGCGGCCAGCGCCGCCAGGCGGCGGTCCGTGGCGGCGGCCCGCGAGCCCCAGTAGCCGCTCATGCTGATGCCGAACATGCCGATCCGCCGGGGATCGACCTCGGGCAGTCCGGCGAGGTGGTCGATGTAGCGGCTGATGGCGCGCTCGTAGTTGGTGAGGTCGACCGTCAGGCCGCCCGCCCTGGACTCGCCCTGGCCGGGGCCCTCGATGGAGAGGGCGACGATCCCGCGGGAGGTGTAGTAGCGCTCGGCCGCGTGGATGTAGTCCTCCTTGATCATGTCCATCCCCGGGCCGAGGATCACCGCGGGGGCGCCCCGGACCTCGCCCTGGGGCAGGTGCAGCAGGGCGTATATGCGCTTCCCCTCGAAGTCGAGGACGACCCGGCGGACCCGGCCGCCGCGCAGCGCGCCGAGCCGCTCGACGCAGTGGTCGGCACGCTCGCGGAAGGCGGCCTTGCGGGGGTCGGCGGCGTCGAAGACCGAGTACTGGGCGCGGCCCCACATCACGGCGGCGCGGACATAGAGGTCGGCGGCGGTCTGTGCGAAGCCACCGCGCTCGTGGTGGCTCGCGCGCTCCTCCGCCTGACCGGCCACGGTCGCCCACGCCTTGGGCAGCATCGCGCCGCTCCTGACGAGGTCGAAGACCTTGGTGAAGTCGGTGTGGTCGTGGCCGAGTTGCTCCAGGGTGCCCATGGCCTCGGGGTGGAGGGCGTCGAAGCCGCCCTGGGCGAGGGCGATGTCCAGCGCCCAGCTCTGGCCGGTGGAACGGACGGTCATGGCGGGTGTCCTCTCGGATGGCATGCGGGTGCGCCCCGCACTCGCAGCAGATAGCTAAGTACTTATTTAGTAAGTACTTAGGCTAAGCTCGTTGTCAACCCGCCCCCGACGTCCGCCACCCCGGCGAGGAGCCCACCGTGCCCGACCCGTCCGCCACCGGCCACGAGGAAGCGCTGGGGCGCCTGGCCCGCGCCGCGTACAGCCTCAGCGCCGCCGACTCCCGCCTCCGCGGGCGCGCCACCCGCACGCCCGGCGCGCTCTCCCTCACGCACGCCCGCGCCCTGCGCATCCTCGCCGAGCGGGGCCCGCTGTCGATCGGGCAGCTCGCCGAGGCCACGGAGACCACCGGGGCCGCCACCACCCAGCTCGTGAACGGGCTGGTCACCGCCGGCTACGTCACCCGCGAACGCCCGCCCGGCGACAAACGGTCGGTCGTGGTCGCGCTCACCGACGCCGGCCGCCGCCGCCACGAGGAGCGCGAGCGGGCCCTGGCCGATGCCCTGCGCGGCGCGCTCGCCCACCACGACGCGGCGGCGCTCGACGCCGCCACGGACGTGCTGCGACAACTGGCCGACATCTACGACCGGCTCTGAAAGGCGGCTGTACGACGCGGGGTACGGCCCCGGGCGTACGCGCCCCTCCCCGCCCGTCGGCGAGAATGGCCCCGTGCCCGCACCGAACTCCCCGACCGAAGCCTTCGCCTCCCTCCTCACCGAGGAAGGCCGCCACCTCCTCGCCGAGCTGCGCGACCACGACCCGTCGCAGGAGCTGGCCACGGCCACCCGGCTGCGCCGTGAGCACCCCGCCGAGCTGGTCTCCGCCGCGCTCGGCCAGGCGCGGCTGCGGCAGCGGGCGGTCGCGAAGTTCGGGGCCGAGGACGCGTACCGCATGTTCTTCACCCCCAACGGTGTCGAGCAGTCGACGCGCAAGACCGTCGCCGAATACCGCGCCGCCCGCTTCGCCGCGCTCGGCATCCGCTCGGTGGCCGACCTCTGCTGCGGCATCGGCGGCGACGCGCTCGCGCTGGCCCGCGCGGGCGTACGGGTCCTCGCCGTCGACCGCGACCCGCTGACCTGCGCGGTCGCCCAGGCCAACGCGGAGGCGCTCGGCCTGGCCGACCTCATCGAAGTGCGCTGCGCGGACGTCACGGAGGTCGACACCTCCTCGTACGACGCCGTCTTCGTCGACCCGGCGCGCCGTGGCGGCCGCGGCCGGATCTTCGACCCGGAGGCGTACTCGCCCCCGCTGTCCTGGGCGGTCCGGGCGGCCCTCGCCGCTCCCCGGGCCGCGCTCAAGATCGCACCCGGCATCCCGCACGAGGCCATCCCGGACGAGGCCGAAGCGGAGTGGATCTCCGACGGAGGCGACGTCAAGGAAGCGGTGCTGTGGTTCGGCACCGCCCCGGGCACGCGCCGCGCGACGCTGCTCCCGTCGGCCGCGACCCTCCCCGGCCGCGGCCTCCCCGACCCCGCGGTCCGCCCGGTCGGCCGCTACCTCTACGAACCGGACGGCGCCGTCATCCGCGCCCACCTCGTCGCCGAGGTCGCGGAGGACCTCGCCGGCGGCCTGATCGACGAGACGATCGCCTACGTGACGAGCGACGAACTCCGCCCGACGTCGTACGCGACGCCGTACGAGATCACGGACGTGCTCCCCTTCAACCTCAAGCACCTCAAAAAGCTGATGCGCGAACGGGAAATCGGCGTCGCGGTCATCAAGAAGCGCGGCTCGGCGGTGGAGCCGGAGGATCTGCGCAAGAAGCTGAAGCTGGAGGGCGCCAACTCCTGCACGATCCTTCTCACGCGCGCGGCGGGGGCCCCGACGATGCTGCTGGGGCATCCGGTCCGGGCCTAATCTGACAGCCGGGACGGGCGAGGGAGGGCGGGGACGATGGACGACAAGCTCGCTGTGGTGGATTCGGGGCTCGCGGGGCTGGCGAAAGATCTCGGCTCGATGGAACGCTATCTCAAGGCGAGGATCACGCAGTTGAACGAGCTGGTCGACTCCGTCGACGCAGGTTGGGACAGCCCTGCTTCGGCTACATACAAAAAGCTTCAGAAGAGCGTCAACGACGACGCAGTGCGTATCAGGAAAACTCTGATCCTCATCGAGGAAGCCGTGAAGCTGGGCCGGGACGGCTTCAGCGCGCAGGATCTGGAAATCCTGCGCGGCTTCCGACGACTCCAGGAGTCGGCCCGGAGCGAACGTGAACTCCTCGCACCGACCCAGCCGGGGACGGATCAGCCGACGGAGCCACCGGCCGGAACGCAAAGCAAGTTGGACAGCTACTGAGCGATCTCGCTCGAAGAGCACCGGGCGTCGATAGAGTGATCGGTTGCAACACGCAGTTGCCAAGACCGTACGCTCCGGGGGCGAGCATGTCAGAAGACAGCGACATATCCGTCAAGTTCAGCAAGCTGCATGAGATATCCGGTGAGCTGGACTCCCTCCTCAAGGACTTGAACGACAAGCTGGAGCATCTCTACCGGCGGACCGAAACGGTCGTTCTCAGCTGGGACGGAGAGGCTCGTGACATGTGCGTCGACGCCCTCGACAAGTGGGACAGGTCGATGCAGGACCTGGAAGGCGCGCAGCGCTGGCTGCACGACTCGGTCGTCACCGGTCACCACAACTATGCCGCCGCACACCGGGCCGTTCTGCGCGGTTGGGGGGCTCAGTGACTTCGGCGCCTCCTCCGGCTCCGCAGAACGGCACCATCGACATCAAACCCACGGACCTCTACCGCGTCTCCGGTCGGATAGCCCTGGAGCAAGGGGTGCTCGACCGGGGCGCCGGACAGTTCCTCCGCGAGCTGGACGGCCACTCGAACGTCGGCGGCGCCGGCAAAGCCGCCGACGCGTTCAACGCCGCCTATATGGAGGTGGGCGAGCGAATACTGAAGGTGTGGGCCAAGAGCGTCGTGAGCGTGGGCGGCGCGGCCGTCGGCTTCACCGTCACGGCCAACCACTACGTCACCGCCGACGCCCATTCCAACCCTGCCCACAAAGGGCCTCCGGCAACACGGCCGCTCCCTCAAGTCATCCGGCAGGTGTCTCCTTACGGGAAGGTTCCCGTCCTCAAATGGGACGGGATCGTGGACGACGGCGACGACGGCTTTTTCGCTGATGTCATCGACGGTATCGACCACGCCGCCGAGGCCATTGTCCGTCCGCTGATCCACCACGCGATGCGCTGGGGCAAGGTCGCCGAGGTGCTGCCGCTTCCCGACAGCGGTGCCCTGGACAAGGTTTCCGCGTCCTGGCTCCACCCGGGGATCGCGCTCGCGCAGGTGGACGGCAACCTCACCGGGCTGGTCAGCAGTATCACCGATCAGGCCAACTCCGAGTGGTACAGCGCCATGCGCACCTTCTGCAGTGCGGTCTGGGGCACGACCGCGTGGGGAGGGTCCCGCGAGGGCTATCAGTGGAAGCACGACAGCGCCTCGGCCGGCGGCAGCAACCACCCGGCGCTGGCAGTGCTGTTCGATACGTGCGACACAGTGAGCGATGCCGTACGGCAATACGCCGAGGCCGCGTACGACATGCGGTTGGAGGTCAGCAAGATCTACCGCAAGGCCGTCAAGGACGCCCTGGGGGGACTCGACCTGTCGGACGGCTTCGGCATCAAGGATCTCAAGAGCCTCGCCAAGGGCGCTTACAAAATGGGGAAGAGCCTCGGCCAGGGCATCACTCTGGAAATAGACGAGGGAGCCCTCAACGCGGCGGTCGCTCGCTACGAGTCCCGCCTCCATGACCTGGTACCCAAGTTGAACGCCCGGCTCGCGCCCCTGGACGAGGCACTCATGAGCCTCCCCGACTTCGATGCGGAAGAGGCACGTGCCGAAGGGTTCGGATCGCGTTCGCTCAACGAGTTCAAGCACGAGCACAAATGGACCAACCCGGACGACACGAAGAACGGCATCTACCACATTGACCTCGCGGCCAACGAGGAGCTCGACGGCGGGCACACGCTCGACAAGCACGTGGGGAAGTCGGATCAGCAGCTCGCTCAGCGGCTGCGGGACCAGGGAAACCCTCCGACGGACGCGTGGCCGCACGGCAAGCCGAGCATCGGCGCCTCCTCCACCTTCGAGAACGCAGAGGAAGCGCAACGGCTCACGCAATACAACATCGATCAGAAGTCGAGCGAAATCAAAGCGTGGCTCGACAAACCTCCGTCGGACGGCGAGAAAGAGTCATTCGACGGCACGGCACCCCCTGGCCAGAACAGCGGCCGCAGCGTCACCAAGCAATCGAACCCACAGAACAATTCCGGATACAAGAGTGATGGGATCAACGCCAGGGCCATCCCTGTCCAGGGAATCAGAACCGTTCTCAAGTACGACAGGAACCTTGACCCGCCCTTCGTCGTACTGACCTGTATGCCTCAACAGTGACAGCCGAAGGGACCGATACCTCCATGCCTGACCGTAACCAGTGGAACGCAGCCGCAGTGCGGATGTTCGACGACGTATATTCTTTTGTCCGCACCGGCCCCAGAAAGCATGGGGACTGGCGCCACGACCTTCCACCGATTCTCACGCGCGAAGTCGAAGACCCGCGCGGCTGGGTCGAGCTCGATTGGGACAAAGACTCCGAGGAACGCACCGAAGGAAATACGGCCTTCCCCTTCAAGAATCTTACGGTCGAGCAGCTGACGGGACTATATGAGATCGAACCCGAACCGGCGGCACACCTGCTGGTGACACTGCTCAGCGAGTGGTTCACGATAAAAGGAGTGTGGAATTTCGAGGAGAGGGAGGAACAGCTGCTCTCGGATGCCCGCACACTTGTCGCCCGCTACGGACCGGACAGCGCCTGCTACACCCCCTCCGGACTGGCGAGAACAACAAAGCACCCCGACTTCTTCCGCGAGTCCGATCGAAACAGCGTCTCCGGCGATATCCCCTTCACCGACCTTATGGGAGACCTGGGCCTCATCGTCGTCTCCGACACCGAAGTCGGTGTCTTCTGGGCCTTCAACGACGAGTGAGAGAGGATCGGACCGTGCTGACCAGAACCGCCACCTACCCCGACCGGGAAACCGCGCAGTGGTGTACCCAGCAGGTCGTGACCCGCAACGAACAAGTCATCCATCGTTGGCTCGCCCAAGGCGTCAGGCAACGGCTCACCATCGAGGCATCCTGGCCCTCCCGCGCCGAGCCGGTGGGTCGCGTCCTGCTGCAAGCGATGATGCTCGCCGGCCGCGAGCCCGTGGATGTGCGGGCCGCGCGGGTGATCCTCAAGCGTGATGCCGCCCGACCGCACGGCTTCTCGGTCCACGCCACCTTCCCGATCTACCTCTGAAGGCAGCCTCACATGCCCCTGGGACCTCTCGAACACGACCGAAAATACGGCGAGTTGGATCAGGTCGTCCGCGCGTATCTCGGGCAGGCCGCCGATGACACCCCCGAGAATCGCAGTGCTGCCCTCGACGCCTATCTGCGCCACACATGGCACACCCGCCCATGGGCCATCGCCGTCGCCGAACAGCAGATCCGTGAGTACGCGCAGAATCCCCCGGGGCGTCTCCGCCTGCGCCTGGGCGAGTTCTATCCCGTGCCCGATGTCGGGCTGGAGGAGTCCGAAATCCAGGACTGGCTGCTGCTCCTCGCCGATCACCTCAAGCGGAGCGTGGAGAGCGGTGATGTGCCGCCGCCCGCCGCTCCGCAAACCCATTGGGAATGGCAGACGCGCTTCCCCGAGCTGAGTCAGCTCCTCGGGGGCTGGTACTCACAGGACATGCCGGACGAGTTCGCCGATCACGACGCGGCCCTCGACGACTATCTCGCCACGACCGAGCCCGATCTCGTCGTCCGCCTCGTCGGTGAGCTCCACGAAATTCTGGCCCTGCCGCTGGAGGAGAGCGACTACGCCTTGGCCGTGACCGAGCTGGGCATGGAGGTCGACCCTCCCGAGCCGTATGCCCCCAGCGGGTGGCTGGCCTTGATCGCTAACCGCATCAGCGATTGAGGGAGGGAGGCGGTCAGACCGACAGCGGGACCGCGTGGACCTCCGCCACCGGGTGGCCGGCCTTCGCGTGGACCTTCTTGACCGCTTCGGCCGAGGGCGCTTCCGACAGGCAGTAAACGGTTCCCGACTTCGGGTCCGCCCATGCCCTCTCGAAATGCACGCCCTCCTCGCGCTCGATCGCCTGATCGGCCTTGTGCGCGGCCGCCAGCTGCTCGGCCGTGATGCCCTTCATGCCGTGATGGACGTCCATGAACTTGGCCATCGCCCGCCACCTCCGGTTGCCGAAGGGATGCCCATACGTCCATCGTCCGCTTCCCGCCACGCCGACGCGACCTGTCAGTGGGTGTAGTCCTTGAGCTCCTCTGTCGCCAAGGTGATGCCGACCGGTTCAGGGAGCACGACGGTTTCGCCGTACGGATGCGACTTTCGGCTCAGGTACTTCCCGTTCCTGGGCTCGCTGTAGACGGTCACCATGCACTCGTCACGGTCGACGAGGAGATAGACCGGAATACCGACGGCGGCATAGCCGTCACGCTTCTCCTTCCGGTCGCGGCGATCGGTGTCCGAGTCATGTGAAGTCACCTCGACAGTCATCAGAACACCGTCAGGGTTGGCCCACTCCCCCTGGCCCGCAAAGTTGCCCTTGGGCGCAAGGGAGCCATCCGCCCGGGCCCGCCCCGCACGATAGTTTTCGATCTTGAGACCTTGCTCCGGATAGAGACGCAGCCCAGCGCGCTGCACCATGCACTGCTCCAGAAGCCACATGATGATCTCTCCGTGATCCCCGTCCGGCACCGGCTTGACCTCAAGCTTTCCGTTGATGAATTCCAGCCACACGGTCTCGGGTGCCGAGTGGGCGAGTTCCTCGAACTCTTCGACACTCATCTGGGGCCGGCGGTCAGCAGTGCTGGGGGTCATGGTGTCGCCTCCTCCCCTACATGGTGCCCCGACATCAGGGGGCACGTGCAGCAACGTCACCTACTGCTCCTTTCGCGTGCACGGAGGGCCGCTCGGATCTCCGCTGCGTGGTCGTGGACCTCGGCAGGGGCCACCGCGTAGTCAGGTTCGGGTGGCGTCTCGCCTCGGCAAGGGCCGCAGACGCCGCCAGGGATCGCTTCCGGGCGACCCGGGGTGCGACAGATCGTGCATTCCAGGATGCGGAGGGGTGCCGAAACGGGCTGCTTCACCCTTTCCGGTGGCATCTTGTCGACCAGGCGCGTACGGGCCATGGCGCGCGCGAAGTGCACCACCGGGGGCAGTCCCGCCGTGAGTTCGCGTGCGAGGTCTCTCGGTGACGCGCCCCTCGTCAGCCACTCCGTGGCCAGTTCCTCCAGTTCGCGGCAGTCCGCCGCCGACAGCGTCATCCGGGGGTCGGTGCGGCCCAGGGACGCGAGCGCGTCGTACGCCTCCGAGCGGGCCGGTGGCTCGTGGCGCGCCTCCGGGACGACGTCTCCCCTCAGGAACGTCTCCCACCACGCGTCGCCCCGCGCCGTGCGCGAGAAGTATGTGCGCGTCACCCAGTGCATGCTGCCGCCGTCACCCTTGCGGTGCTCCTTCACCATCCGCAGGTGACCCGCCTCCGAGAGGCGGCGGATGGCCGTACGGCACGCGGCCTGGCCGTACGCGGGGATGTTCGCGGCCAGAGTCTTCGCATCCATGGCCGCGCCCTCGGGCAGGCGGTCGACAAATGCGGCGATCAGGGCCTCACGGGCGGGCAGGTGTGCGAAGTCGCCCGCGCGGCGGGGCTCCTGATCGGGGGCGCTCCGCTTGCCGTAGCCGGGAGTGGCTTGCGGGTGTACGTGCGTGGGGCGCGCGGCGCCACTAGAGTTGGCGTAAGCCATGAGATCAGCCTTGAGTGATCTTGTAGGTCAGACCCCGGTCGGTGCTGCTAACACCTGCCGGGGTCGCTTTGTTGCTGCGAACGCTAGAGCGTGGCGACGGGCCGTCGCAACCCGATCACTGGAAGTTAACTCGTGTGGTGCGCGCGGGGGTTGAGGGAGGGTGGGCGGGTGGGTTATACCCACCATCCATTCCTCAGAGGCAGAGCTCGGGGTCCGGACCCCGGAGCCCGGAGCTCAAGCCCCCATAACCCCTCCATCAATTTCCTTATACAGCGCGCGGATTCCTTGCGCCTGAACGGTACGCGCGACGCACGTCCCGCAATCGTCACTTACGAGTCCGGCCACGCCCCGCAATCCTGGGTAGCGTGAACAGAGAAATTCCGCCGCGTGGGGCATACGTCATCGACACCCGCACCGACCGAGTCGGTCAAGTCATGGACCACACAGGCGACTTCGTGCACCTGCGCCCGCCCGGCGGCGGCCGTGAGTGGGAGTGCCCCGCCGCCTCGCTTCAGGTCACGACGCTGCGCGCCTATCTGCGCGCGCACGTCTCGGAGGTCAACAACCGCCGGAGGCTCGTATGACCACGGGCCCGACGGACTGCCCCACGCCCGAGGACCTCCGCACCGCGGTCGCCGGGGCGAACACCCCGGACGAGGCCCACGCGGCGATCGCGGAGACCAACCCTGCCCCTCCGCGCCATTCGGAGGAACGGTGATCAGCAACATCAGCACCGCGGGACACCTAGACTTGATGGGCGTCACCACAGCGCGTCGACCTGGAGGGTGCAGCCCCATGAGCACAGCCGCGACGGAAGAGCCCGACACTCCGCTGATCCCGCAGCCGGCGAACACCCCCGAAGCTCTACGGGCCGCAGTCGCCAAGGTCATGCCTGCTTCGCTGACGACCTTCGACGCCGAGCGCGTCGAAGCTCTGAGAGAGGCACGCAGCACCGGGAACGCGGGGCCGATGCGCCGACTCGTCGGCCAGTGGGCGGTGTACGTCGCCATCGAGCGACACCCGAAGCGGGCGGCAAGATTTCACTACCTCGAAGCCGCGGCTGATCAGGCCGATACGGACGAAGAGGCCCTGACGGCGGCCTCCGAGCTCGGGCACATCCTGGACCAGGCGTTCGCCGAAGCTGGGCTCCTGCACAGGTCGGCAGGCGAGTGAGCGACAAAGAGTGGCGCTGGGCGTACGACCCGAATCGCGCGCATGTCATCACAGGGTTACCCGAGGCCGTCGTCACCCAGGTCGAGAAAATTGCCGGAGACCTGGTTGATCTGGGCGAGTTGGGGATCGATGTGACCGACATCGGAGAAGGCCCAAGTCATGGCGGTCCCGGCGGGATGCGGCGCCTGCCTCTCTCCCCCGACGGATTCGTGTACGCCCTCCCACTGCCCGGCCGGAAGCTGGTCGTGATCACCCGCGTCATCCCGCCCTTCGAGTACCTCTGAACGGCCCCGGGGCTCCCTACGCCAGATCCGTCAGATCCTCCGCGTAGAACGTCGTGAGCGGCTGCGGGCCTATGTACTGCTGGCAGTTGCACTGGCCCGGCTCATAGCTCGTCGGTTTCTTTTCCGCGTCCCAGGCGACCGGGACCTCCACCGATTCGTGGCAGCGGCCCTGCTTGTCGTGCTTCGCCAGGTGGTGGGTGCAGCCGCAGACCGGCTCCGGGGGCTTGGACGCGGATTCGAGCGCTTCATGCTGCCGGCGCTCGGTCTCCAGGAGCTCCAGCTTGCGCTCGTGGCGGGTGCGCAGGGCCGTGCGGCCCATGTCGGCGGCCTTGGTGAAGCCTCCCACGCCAAAAAAGATCAGTACCCACCAGAGCCAATCCATGTCCGGCTCCTCCCCGTCCGCCCTGCCCGGCCTCCAGAATAGGTGTTCCCCCGGAGGCCCGGGCAGGCCTGTGGATAACCGGCCGTGGATGGCCCGCTACCGGCTCACGACTCGTACAGGTTCTTCTTGCTCAGCTCGTGCACATGGTCATGATCATGCGCGTGGGAGTGCGAGTGACCGTGGGAGTGCGAGTGCCCATGAGCGCCCTCCGGCGCCGGTACGTGCGTCTCCGTCACCGGCAGCGAGGAGTCCGCCGAGAGGTCCCACGCGGAGGCGGCACGCCCCCGCGCCACCATTTCCGAGCCCAGCGCCGCGACCATCGCGCCGTTGTCCGTGCACAGCTTCGGGCGCGGCACGCGCAGCGTGATGCCCGCGTCCTCGCAGCGGCGGGCGGCCATGGCGCGCAGCCGCGTGTTCGCGGCGACGCCGCCGCCGATCATGAGGTGGTCGACCCCGTTGTCCTTGCAGGCGCGCACGGCCTTGCGGGTCAGGACGTCCACGACGGCCTCCTGGAAGGACGCCGCCACGTCCGCGACCGGCACCTCCTCGCCCGCCGCGCGCTTGGCCTCTATCCAGCGGGCCACGGCGGTCTTGAGACCGGAGAAGGAGAAGTCGTAGATCGGGTCCCGGGAGCCGGTCAGGCCGCGCGGGAAGCGGATCGCGTCCGGGTTGCCCTCGCGTGCGTACCGGTCGATGACCGGGCCGCCGGGGAAGCCGAGGTTCAGCACACGGGCGACCTTGTCGAACGCCTCGCCCGCCGCGTCGTCGATCGTCGAGCCCAGCGGGCGGACGTCGGAGGTGATGTCGGGCGCCAGGAGCAGCGAGGAGTGGCCTCCGGAGACCAGCAGGGCCATCGTCGGCTCGGGCAGCGCGCCGTGTTCGAGCTGGTCCACGCAGATGTGCGAGGCCAGGTGGTTCACGCCGTAAAGAGGCTTGCCGAGTGCGTACGCGTACGCCTTGGCCGCCGACACCCCGACGAGCAGCGCGCCCGCGAGGCCGGGGCCCGCGGTGACGGCGATGCCGTCCAGGTCCTTGGCGCTGACCCCCGCCTCCTTCAGCGCCCGCTCGATGGTCGGGACCATCGCCTCCAGGTGGGCGCGGCTGGCGACCTCGGGGACCACGCCGCCGAAGCGGGCGTGCTCGTCGACGCTGGAGGCGACGGCGTCCGCGAGCAGGGTGTGGCCCCGGACGATGCCGACGCCCGTCTCGTCGCAGGAGGTCTCGATGCCGAGGACGAGGGGTTCGTCAGCTCTGGGAGCCATGGGTCATTCCTTGCACTGCGGAGTTCGGATCGGAAAGGCGCATCACGAGCGCGTCGACGTTACCGGGCTGGTAGTAGCCGCGGCGGACGCCGACCGGCTCGAAGCCGAAGCGCTCGTAGAGCCGCTGGGCGCGCGTGTTGTCGACGCGCACCTCCAGGAGCACCTCACGGCACTCGAAGTCGGTCGCGGTGGTGAGCAGCTCGGCGAGCAGCCGGGCGCCGAGGCCGGTGCTCCAGTGCTCGTAGGAGACAGCGATGGTCTGTACGTCGCCGGTACCGTCGATCGCGGCGAGGCCGGCGTAGCCGACGACGCCGCCCTTGGCGTCCTCGGCGACCACGTAGCGGCGGTTGGCGCCCGCGCCGCGGGCGTGCGCCAGCTCGGACCAGAACAGGCCCTTGGACCAGGCGTCGTCCGGGAAGAGCACGCGCTCCAGCTCCAGCACCGGCCCGATGTCCCACCAGCGCATCTCGCGGATACGTACTGTCTCGGTCACTTCGGTGTGACCACCTTGTAGTTCGCGGGCACCTGCGCGTCCGGACGGCGCAGGTAGAGCGGCTGGTCCGGCAGGAACTCCCCGCCCGTCCGCAGCTTCTCCACCGCCAGCGACGCCAGCGCGCCCGCCGACTGGTGCTCGGGCATGTCGGCCCGTACGTCCGTGAACGCGTCCGGGTAGAGCATTCCTCCCGCGCCGACGACGGTCAGCCCGGCGAGCGGCTCGGTGAGGTCGGCGGGGCGGTCCACGGCGGGCTCGGTGACGCGGGTACGCGCGTCGCGGTACCGCGCCCAGTAGACCTCCTTGCGGCGGGCGTCCGTCGCCACGACGAACTCGCCCTCCAGCCCCTGCTGCCCCGCCGCGTACGCGATCCCGTCGAGCGAGCACAGCCCGTGGACGGGGACGGACAGCGCGGCACCGAAGGTGGCGGCGGTCACGATGCCGACGCGCAGGCCCGTGTACGGGCCGGGGCCGACGCCGACGACGATGCCGGTCACGTCGGCCAGCACGCGGCCGGCCTCGCCGAGCACCCGGTCGACAGCGGGAAGCAGCAGCTCACCGTGCCTGCGCGCGTCCACCTGACGCGATTCGGCGATGACTTTGTCGCCGTCGTGGAGAGCGACGGTGACGGCGGGGGTTGCGGTATCAAGAGCGAGCAGCAGCACACTGACAGCCTACGGCGCGCCATGGGGCGGACGGTGCCCGCGCCTGCCCACGCGGAGGGCGCGGCGGGGGCGTACGCGGGTGCTACGGTCAGCCGCATAGCCGTACGCAGGACGAAAGGGTGCGCAGCGTGGCACGCAGCAGCTCGGGAGCCATGGTGGCCGTGCTCACCGCGGTGGCGCTGACCGGGGTCGGGTTTCTCGCCTACCAGGCGGACGCCGCGCCCGGCCGCCCGCACGCGGCCGCGTCCGCCTCCCCGTCCGGCTCCGGCAAGTCCTCCTCCGGCCAGGACTCCGCGGGCAAGGACAAGCCCGCGCAGGACCCCGCCACGGCCGTCCCCGCGAACTCCGGCACCGGCAAGCGGGTCGTGTACGCGCTCGCGGCCAAGCGGGTGTGGCTGGTCGGCGCGAACGGGCAGGCGACCCGGTCCTTCGAGGTCGCGCCCAGCGCGGTGAACCCGCCGCCGGGCTCCTACAAGGTGACCTCGCGGACGCCCACCGGCAACGGTTCGGACGGTGTCCCCATCGAGCACATCGTGCGCTTCCACCGCGACGCGGCCGGTGTCGTCTTCGGCTTCAGCGCGGCGGTGGACGGGTCTTCGCCGAAGCCGTCCGCCACGCAGAAGACGGGTGGCGTTCGGGAGCAGCCTGCGGATGGGCGGGCGATGTGGGAGTTCGCGGTGAGCGGGGCGAGTGTGGTGGTGGTCCCGTAAGGGTCCGCCGTTCACCCTGACGGGTTCCTTTTCCCGGCCCCGCTGCCTCTCATGCGGGGCTCCGCCCCGGCCGCGTGTCGGGTGCGGCCCGGCGGGTTGTTTCCCCAGCCCCGCCCCTTCCCGAAACTGGGGCTCCGCCCCAGACCCCGAAAGCGGCTTCGCCGCTTGTCCTCAAACGCCGGACAGGCTGATTACAGCGCGCCCAGGTCCACGTTCGCCCAGCGGTCGCCCACGCCCTCGAAGCGGACGCCGCGTACGTCGTCCGCGTGCTCCGAGAGGTCCGCGTCCGCGCCCACCGCCCGCTCGATCACCACGTGCAGGCGGTCGTCGGAGAGTTCCTCCACCTTGCCGTCGCCCCACTCGACGACGATGACCGACTCCGGCAGGGAGACGTCCAGGTCGAGGTCCTCCATCTCGTCCAGGCCGCCGTTGAGGCGGTAGGCGTCGACGTGGACGAGGGCGGGGCCGGAGCCGAGCGGCGGGTGGACGCGGGCGATCACGAACGTGGGCGAGGTGACCGCGCCGCGCACGTCCAGGCCCTCGCCCAGCCCGCGGGTCAGCGTCGTCTTGCCCGCGCCCAGCTCACCGGTGAGCAGGACCAGATCGCCGGGCCGCAGCAGCGCGGCCAGCCTGCGGCCCAAGTCACGCATGTCCTCGGCGGACTTGACGGTGAGGTGGGCGATGTTGGGGGTGGAGATGTCATGCGGGGCGCTCATACCCGTCGATGGTACGGGGCCCGCCGCCGTACGCCGCTTCATTCCGACAGGCCGTCGGCAACATGTTGCGCGGGCGGTCTCCGGCGTGGTCACATGGAAGGCAGAGACACGGTTAGGTCTACCTAACCTTGCCCAGCTGCCTCAGGAGGCACTCATGACGGCCCGAGAACCCGCCGCCGAGCCTGCGCCTGCTGCCGACCGCCGCGACGAGCGGTCCGATGAGCGGCCCCTGTCGATGCGAGATCTGCTGGCGGCGTGCGCGGCGGCGGACGCGGTGTCCACACCTCCGAAGGCACCCGAGCCCGAACAGGACCGGAACCGCCCCGCGGCCTGAGCCCGTGCCGGGACGAGCCTCCGTTCAGACGCGGCGGCGCGCGGCCGGGACCTGCTCGCGCGAAGCGCCCGCATCGGACCCGGCAGCTTCCAGCAGCTCCAGCAAGCAGCCGGAAACCACTTCCGGCTGCTCCAGCATCGCCAAGTGCCCGACCCCCGGCAGCAGCACCAGCCGCGCCTCCGGAAGTACCTCCGCGATCGCCTCCGAGTGCGTGCTCGGAATCATCAGGTCCTTCTCGCCCCCGATGACGACGACGGGGCGGCCGGCGAACGTACAGAGCGCCTGCGCCTTGTCGTGCTCCGCGAAGACCCGGTAGAACTCGGCGACGATGTCGACCGGGGTCGCCTCCAGGAGGCGTTCGGCGAAGCGGGTGACGGCCGGGTCCACGTCGCGGGAGCCGAACGAATAGCGCCGGATGAGGCCCGCGAAGAGGTCGGCGGTGGCCCGCCGGCCGCGCTCCACCAGCTCCGGCTGCGCGGTCATCACCTTGAAGACGCCGGGCAGCACCCGGCGCACGACGCTCATGCCCGCGGCCGGCAGCCCGTACGTGTTGGCCGCGAGCCCGCCCGAGGACGTGCTGACGAAGGCCGCGCCCACGACGCGCTCGGCGATCAGCTCGGGGTACTGCGCGGCCAGCGCCATCATCGTCATGCCGCCCATGGAGTGCCCCACGAGCACCAGGGGCCCCTCGGGCGCGGCGGCGTCGATGACCGCCTTGAGGTCGCGGCCGAGCAGGTCGATGGAGACCGGAACGCTCCCGTCCAGCTGGGAGCGGCCGCGCTCCGAGCGGCCGTGGCTGCGCTGGTCCCAGAAAACCGTGCGCACGGCTCCGCGCAGGGCGGCCCGCTGGAAGTGCCAGGCGTCCTGGCCGAGGCAGTAGCCATGGCTGAAAACCACCGTGACCGGAGGGGGCGTGCGCCGCCCGAAGATCCGCTTCAGCAGCGACTCCTGCGCATCGGCAGGGGCATCGGTGGAGGCACCGGCGGAAGCGTTTTCCCCCACCTCGTCGACCTCGTAGTACAGCTCCGTGCCGTCCTCGGCGACCGCCCGGCCCGGCCGGCCCCGCAGCGTTCCGTACGGGCCCATCGAGTCCAGCGCGAGCCGCGCCTTGCGGCGCACTCCGCGCCCGACGGTCAGGCGCTCCACGGCCACCCCGACCGCGGCTCCCGCGGCCACCACGCCGATCGCGGCACCGGCGACACCCGCGCCCCGCCGCCACCCGGCGGCCCCGGCCGCATCGACCGCGGCGGCGCCAAGGCCCGCCACGTCGGCCACTCGGGCCACACCCGTCCCGTCGGTATTCGCGCTGTCGCTCATGCCGTGCCCCCCGTGTCCTAGCTCTCCTGCCCGATCACGTCCGTGCTCTCGTTCTTGTTCACGTTCTCGTGCGCATCCGTACCCGCGTCCACCGTCTCACCGACGTAGACGCGAGGCACCCGGCTGGTGATGCGCGTGACGACCTCATAGGCGATGGTTCCGGTCGCCCGCGCCCAGTCCTCGGCGGTCGGCTCGCCCCGGTCGCCCGGTCCGAACAGCACCGCCTCGTCGCCCACCCGCGCGCTGTCGCCGCCCAGGTCGACCACGAACTGGTCCATGGCCACCCGGCCCGCGACCGTCCGCCACTTGCCCCCGATCAGCACGGGCCCGGTCCCGGAGGCGGCCCGCGGGATCCCGTCCGCGTAGCCGACGGGAACGAGGGCGAGAGTAGTGGCGCCGGGCGTGACGTAGTGATGCCCGTATGAGACACCGTGCCCGCCCGGCACGCGCTTGACGGAGGCGAGGGACGCGGACAGCGTCATCACGGGCTTCAGGCCCAGGTCGGCGGGCGTGCCCACCTCCGGGCTCGGCGAGACGCCGTAGATCGCCAGGCCGGTGCGGACGAGGTCGAAGTGGCTCTCCGGGAGCGTGAGGGTCGCCGGGGAGTTGGCTATGTGCCGCACCTCCGGCTCGATGCCCTGCCGCTCGGCGTAGCCCACCGCGTCCTCGAAGACCCGCAGCTGCGCCTGGATGGACGGGTGGCCGGGCTCGTCCGCGCACGCGAAGTGCGACCACACGCCGGTGACCTTGATCAGGCCCTCGTCCTCAGCGGCGCGGGCGGCGGCGATCAGTTCCGGCCAGTCGTCGGGCTGGCAGCCGCTGCGCCCGAGACCGGTGTCGATCTTCAGCTGCACGCGGGCGGTGCGGCCGCAGGCGCGGGCCGCGTCGCTCACCTCGCGCACGGCCCACAGGCCGCTCACCGACACGTCGATGTCCGCCTCGACGGCCTCCCGCCACGGGCCGCCCGGCGTCCACAGCCAGCACATCAGCCGGCCCCGGTCACCGGCCGCGCGCAGCGCGAGCGCCTCGTCCGGCGTGGCCGTACCGATCCACGCCGCGCCCGCCTCGCGCGCCGCCCGGGCGCAGGGGATGGCGCCGTGGCCGTACGCGTTCGCCTTGACGACAGCCATCAGCTGCGCCTTGGGCGCACGGGCCCGCAGCGTGCGTACGTTGGCCCGCAGGGCGGCCAGGTCGACCAGGGCACGGGCGCGCATCGGTGTCTCGTTCATCCCCGTCAGTCTCTCAGGTGTCCGTTTCCGTGCGCCCAGGGTGCCGGATCCGCGGCAATACGGCGGCGTGCGGCGGGCTCGAAGGTGACACTGGGGAGCATGAGGACTGCGTACAGCGTCGAGACCGTACGGGCCGCCGAGCGCGCGCTCATGGCACAGCTCCCCCAGGGCGCCCTGATGCAGCGCGCCGCGGCCGGGCTCGCGGCCGCCTGCGCGGATCTGCTGGGGCGTACGTACGGGTCGCGCGTCGCGCTGCTCGTCGGCAGCGGCGACAACGGCGGGGACGCGCTCTACGCGGGCGCCCGGCTGGCACGCCGCGGCGCGGGCGTGACCGCCGTCCTGCTCTCCCCCGAGCGCACGCACGCGGGCGGTCTGGCCGCGCTGCGGGCCGCGGGCGGACGGATCGCCTCCGCCGAGTCCGCCGACCGGGCCGTGCGCCGTGCCGACCTCGTCATGGACGGGATCGTCGGCATCGGCGGCAAGGGCGGGCTGCGGCCGGAGGCGGAGGCGCTGATGCGGGCGGCGTACGCCGGGGGCGCCCTGATCGTCTCCGTCGACCTGCCGAGCGGTGTCGACGCGGACACCGGCGAGGTGCACGGCGCGGCCGTCCACGCGGACGCGACGGTCACCTTCGGCGCGTACAAGCCCGGCCTCCTGCTCGACCCCGCCCGCGAGCACGCGGGCGCGCTGCGCCTGGTCGACATCGGTCTGCGCCTGCCGTCCGCGCCCGACGCCGAGGCGCTCCAGCACGCGGACGTCGCCTGGCTGCTGCCGCGCCCGGAGGCCGAGAGCGACAAGTACCGGCGCGGCGTCGTCGGCATCGTCGCGGGCTCCGCCCGCTACCCGGGCGCCGCGGTCCTCGCCGTGGCGGGCGCGCTGCACGGCGGCGCGGGCGCCGTGCGCTACGTCGGCCCCGCGGCGGAGGCGGTGATCGCCCGCTTCCCCGAGACGCTCGTCTCCGCGGGCCCGCCGTCGAAGGCGGGGCGGGTACAGGCGTGGGTCGTCGGCCCCGGCCTCGGTGACGGCGCGGAGGCGCGCCAAGCGCTGGAGGACGTCCTGGCCTCGGACGTCCCCGTCCTGATCGACGCGGACGGGCTCCGCCTGCTCTCCCCCGAGGCCCTGCGCGCCCGCTCCGCCGGGACCGTCCTCACCCCGCACGCCGGCGAGGCCGCCGTCCTCCTCGGCCAGACCCGCGAACGCGTCGAGTCGGCCCGCCTGGTGTCCGTACGCGCCCTCGCCGAGCGGTACGGCGCGACCGCCCTCCTCAAGGGCTCCACCACAGCCGTCGCCTCCGGCCACCACCCGGTCCGCGTCAACCCCACGGGCACCCCGTGGCTCGCGACGGCGGGCAGCGGCGACGTCCTCTCGGGCCTGACGGGCGCCCTCCTGGCCGCGGGCCTGACGGGCTACGACGCGGCCTCGACGGGCGCCTACCTCCACGGCCTCGCAGCCCGCTCCCTGGGCCAGGCCCCCCTGACGGCATCGGCGGTGGCGGAGGCGCTGCGGGGGGTCTGGGGGGATGTGGTGGGGTGAGGCGCCGCCCGATCGAGTGATGGTGGGTACGGGTGCGTACCCGTACGCTGCCTGGTGAACGGAAGGAGACCGAAGCCATGGCAGACGCCAACATCCGCATCCCCGCCGAAGCACGCGACCGGCTCGCAGAGGTCGCAGCCGCAGAAGGACTGTCGCTGCGCTCCTATCTCGCCCGCCTCGCCGACCAGCTTCTCACTCCGGCCGAACGCGCCGAACGCGCCGAACAGACCCGCCGTTTGCTGCACGAGTGGAATGGCTACGACCCCAGCGAGGACGACGTGGCCCGACTGGACGCCGACCTGGACCGGCGCCTCACCGAGGCGATGCGGTGAGCGACCAGATCCACGTCCTGCTCGACGAAACGGCCCTGACCGCCGCCGGCCAGGGCAACGTCGTCGTCTCCCGGCTCATCCACCGCGCGGACACGGAAGCGGGCTGGTACGTATACGCCCCCACCTGCGCACTCGTGGAAGCCGACAGGGCACGGCCCGGCATCGCCGAACACTTCGCGGCACTGCCCGGCATCACGATTCTCGACCTGGACCTGCCGGCCGCTCTGGCCGTCGCCCGCGAAGCGACTTGGGCAGCCGCGCACACCCGCCACGCCGCCGAACCGACACCCGAGCGTCCTGACGGCGCCTTCATCGCGACCGCGACACCGGGTCGGTGGGCGGGGCAGCCGGTGCGGGTGCTCGACATCAATCCGTGACGGGTACGGGGTGCGCTTTCGGAAATGCGGCCTGACGAGGTGCGTGTCAGGTGCGTTCCTTTGCGCCGCGGACGGTGTTGTCGGCGGGATTACGCACGACGTTGGGGAGCAGCTCGGCATTGAGGACGGGGCCGTGGTGGTCGATGGAGATCTCGGGGATGTCCAGGTCCGCCAAGAGTGCCGCGTCAAGGGGTTCGTTCGAGTGCTTGCTGTAGATGGAGAACTGTTTGAGGTTGGGGAAAACATTGGGCAGGTGACGCAGACCCGTGAAGCTCAAGGGCTCATCAAGGAAGAGACGCTCCACCTGAAGAAGCGGCTCCGCGACGACCGCCCACCACATGAGATTCTCGCTCTCGATCCGCAGATCCGTGAGGGAGGGAAGGGCCGTCAGCGCCATGATCTTGGACGAGTCCAGGTTCACGTACGACAGCGAACGCAAGGTACGGCAGCGGCTCATGCCCTCCAGCTGCAGATTGACCGACGGCCCGACTCCCAACCGGAGGTACTGGAGCGCGGACGGCAGGGCCAATGTCTGCGCGGGCCCATTTTGAACAATCCAATCGAGCGTAAGCACCTCCAGGTTCTCCATGTCCGACACGGCATCGATGCGCCCAGGGCGCCCGTTCACTGCAAGGCTCAAAGTGTGCAGGGCCTCGCTGTTCAGCGCTTCCAAGCCAGCGAAGGAGCGCGACTCCACGATGCCGAGCTCCGACAGCGGGCGGACGAGACGAAGGCGCCCGAAATCGACGCCCTCGGTATTGGATCGGAATGAGAGCACGTCCAGGGCGGGGGTGTCCAGGTCACGCAGGTCGTCCTCATGGAGTGAGCCCACGCAGCGTACCCATGGGCGTCCACCGAGCCTCTTGAGCGCGGAGATCTCGGCTTTCGATTTGACGACGAATTCCAGGTCCTCCTTACCTGCCCCCTCATACGCGAGCTTCCCGATCACTTCGTCCGCGTAGTGATCGGTGTCGAAACGGTCCCAGGACCATGCAAGTTGGGCACGAACGCCCAGATAAGGATGGTCGGCATACTCGGCCAGCAGTGGAATCGCCCGGTCATCGGCAACGGCAGTCGCCGCCACGACCACAGCGCGGGCCACCTCGTCCCGCTCGGCTCCGTACTTCTCCTCGGATATCTCGTTCGGCCCCGGCAGCAGGTCGATGACGACGCGACCCGCAGTCGCCAGCCCCTTGGCAGCCTCCGGATTCCGCGGCGGCACCAGTTCCAGCGCCTCTTCGGCCACGCGTGCCCGGACGGCGGGATCGAGTTCCGTCGCGTGCTCAAGGCAGGCAGCCGCCAACAGACGCAATCGCTGTCCGCGAGAAGGCCGCAGTGCCGCACGGTCCAGCAACATCCCCAGCAGTTCGGCCCTCGCCTTCGGTGACGCGTGGCCGACCGCCATGCGCAGCACGTCCTCCCACTGGTCGTCATGGGCGTGGCTCACCAAGACATCGAAATCCCATTCCTCGACGGCTGCTTGAGATCCGAGATAGTCCTGGAACGTGCGGTGAATGAAGTCCAGCGTCTCACTCGTCGGACGCCGCAACAGCCCACTGCGCAGCACGAGATGCCGAAGGATGCTCTCAGCGTCGCCACGCGCCGCGACCGACGGCATGGCCGGGAGCGCGCGCTCGATGATCTGGACTGCCTTGTCCCACTCGACTTCCGAACGACCGTTACGGATGAGCCAGTAGGCGATCTTCTGCAGGAGCGCCACTTGCTGCGCGTGTTCCAGCTCCGGGCCGTCCGCGCCGATCACGACATCGCGTTCACGATCCCGCCGTACGAGCAGCAGCTCCAGCGCGGCACGGTACAGCTCCATACGACCCTGCGGAAGGCTGCCGCGACGTGAGCGATTGAGCGCGCAAATCAGCGCGCACATCAGGGGATTGGTAGCCAGCCGCCCCAGATCCGGCTTGGCTATCACCGCCTTGGTCAGCGCGTCCCGAAAAGCACGGAGCTGTGCATTCTTCGCTTGCCCCGCCGCCGTATGCCAGCGGTCGATGAACGCTGCGACGTCCGCGCGGCTCATGGGCATCAGCTCCAGCTCCGTGAAGCCGGAATCCTTGAGCCATCCCTCACGTACAGCGGAGGGCCGGGTCGTGACGATATATCGAGCGTCCGGATACGCGGCCAGCAGTTCCTTCAGCCACGCCAGCGTACGGCGGCGGTCGGCCTCGGGGACCTCATCGACGCCGTCGATCAGCAGCAGTACACGGCCCTCGGACAGGCGACGCGTCACCCATCCCTGCGCGGCAGGCAGCCCGGCCAGCGGACGGGCGACCGCATGGAGGAGGCCTTCCGGGCCCGGCAGGCCGCCACCTTCCCCGACGAGCGTACGCAGCGGCAAAGGGAGCGGAAAGCAATCGGAGAACTGCTCCAACCCTGGCGGGAGTTCACCTTTAGCGGTGACCGAGGTCAACCACTGGAGCAGCGTGGTCTTGCCGGAACCGGCGGCGCCCCGCAGGAGAACTCGATCCTGGCCGGAGAGGGCTTCTTCAGCCCGCCGGGGTCCCGGTACGGCTTCGTTCCATTGCGCATTCCGCGCCCACGCATGGCCCTCCCCGACGCGTCGCAATGCACCCGCGTCAGACGTTCCAACGCTCTCGCCGACCACGGCCGACGATGGCACCCTCAGACCCGACCAAGCCCCCGGAATAGCCAACTCGAATGCGGCGCCGCCCTGGTCTGCGCCGCCCTGGAACACATACCAGACCCTCCCTCCACCCGTCACCTCCAAACTCAAATAAGCCGCATCCAGCGGCCACCCCTCCCCCTCTCCGTCCGACAACGTCAACCCGACAATCGTCAACTCCCCAGCCCGCTCTGCCAGATACTCCCGCAACCGCCGCTCGAACGTCTCCTCCTCGACCTCCAGAGAAGAAGCCAGCGCACGCGACGCCGGCTTGTGGCCGTGCTCCGCGCACAGGTCCAGGAATTCCGGGTCCGACCAGATACGGAACATGGGCGTCACCGCGAGCCGTCCGTGCCGCCAGCCGCCAGGGTCCTCGCAGACGACGCCGCACAGCAGGCCGCCCACGAAGACGGCCGCGCCGGACATCCCCGCCCACGGGGACCCGCCGTCGGCGAGCGCGGCCGGGGCGCCGTGGTCGCTGTCGAGCACGTGGCGGCCGCCGAGCAGTTGGCTGCCGGGCTTGAGGGTGCCGACGAGCTGTTCGGTGTCGAGCTCGTCGTGCGCGTCCCGGGCGGCCTGCGGGAAGCCGATCGTCTGGGCGTCGCGCCAGACCCGCAGGTCGCCGACGCGCCCCCAGACCACCGGTTCGAAGGCGGCCGCCACCTGTGGCGGCACCAGATCCCGCTCGGCCAGGAGAAGGGCGACGTCGCCCTTGTCGTCATCGCGGGTCCAGAGCGCCCGGCAGGCCACGGGGCCGACGCCGCCGGGGACGGCCACCCGCACGGAATCCCGCGCCACGTGGGCGGCCGTCAGGACGAGACGCGGGGCCAGCAGATAGCCGCTGCCCTGCGTCCGTCGTCCGATGACCGCCGCGATACGTTCCCTCGCTGGATGCACGATTCACAGGCTATCCAGCGCTCCGGCCCGGCCGTCGGGTCATTCAGTACGCGACCGTGAACCGCGCCCGCCGGTGCTTCGGCCGCTCCGCCTCGTCCAGCAGGGCCACCGCCAGATCCTCCATGGAGATCGCGGAGTTGCCCTCGGCGTCGACCAGGAGCTCGTCCGTGCCCAGCCGGTAGGTGCCGGTGCGTTCGCCCGGTGCGAGCAGGGCCGCCGGGCTGAGGTAGGCCCAGTCCACCGTCGTCTCCGCGCGGCAGACCGCCAGCTGTTCCGTGCCGGCCTGCGCGATGGGCCGGATGGCCGCGGGGGCGAACGCCGGGTCGTCCCGCACCACCATGCCGCCGCTGCCGGGCACGGTCAGGCTGCCCGCGCCGCCGACGAGCAGCAGCCGTACGCCGGTCCGGGCGAGCCCGGCCAGCAGGGTCCGCGTGGTGGCGGCGTGCTCGCTCTCGCGGCCGGGCGCCGGGCGGGTCGCGCTGATCACGAGGTCCTGGCCGGCGCTCAGGGCGGCCACGTCGTCGGCGACCGCGGCGTCACCGGTCCGCGCCTCGGCCCCGGCGGGCAGGTGGGGGAAGCGGGCCGGGTCCCGTACGACAGCGGTCACCTCGTGGCCGCGGGACAGCGCCTCGGCCACCACGCGGCTCCCGACGTTCCCGGCCGCTCCGAAGACAGTGATGCGCATGGTTACGAACTCCTTTGGTTCAACGGGTGGATGAGACACGTACGGCGTCGTCCCGTACGGGAAGGGGCGCCGCTTCCGCGCGCGGGCGGCGGCGGATCTGCGCCACGACGAGGGACGCGAGGACGACGAGCCCGCCGAGGGACTGCGCCGGGGTGAGGTCCTGGCCGAGGACGAGCCAGCCGAGTGCGGTGGCGACGACCGGGCTGAGCAGGCCGAGGAAGGTGACGTCGGTCGGGGGCAGGGCGCGTATCCCCCGGAACCACAGGGGGTAGGCCAGGCCCGCGCCGACGACCGCGAGGTAGGCGTAACCGGTCAGGTTCGCGCCGGTCAGCGACGCCGGGGGCGGGCCCTCGACGAAGAGCGCGACCGGGAGCAGCAGCAGGCCGCCCGCGACGAGCTGCCAGCCGGTGGTCGCGAGCAGCGGCGCGGGCGAGGCCCAGCGCTTGCTGAGGATCACCCCGGTGGCCATGACGACAGCGCTGCCGAGTCCCGCCGCGATCCCGAGGGCGTCGAGCCGCGCGTTCGCCTGGAGCACGAGAAGGCTGACGCCGGCCACGCCCGCCGCGCCGGTGATCACCGTACGGGTGGTCAGCCGCTCCCCGAGCAGCCCGGCGGCGAGAACCGCCGCCAGCAGCGGCTGGAGCGCGCCGAGGGTGGCCGCGACGCCGCCCGGCAGGCGGTAGGCGGCGACGAAGATCAGCGCGAAGAACGCGCCGATATTGAGCGCGCCCAGCACGAGCGCCCGCCACCACCACGAGCCGCGCGGCAGGCGGCGGGTGACGGCGACGAGGGCGAGCCCGGCGGGCAGCGCCCGGATCACCCCTGCGAGGAGGGGGCGGCCGGGCGGCAGCAGCTCGGTGGTGACGAGGTAGGTGGAGCCCCAGATGGCGGGCGCCAAGGCGGTCACGAGGACGATCCCGATGCGATTGCTTAGCACTAAACCACCGTAACGCTTTGCTTAGTGCTAAGCAATCTCTCTTAGCGGTGAGACAGTGGCTAGGCTGGGGGCGTGGCAGACCAAGTGGACCGAATCCTGGAACAGTGGGCCGCGCAGCGCCCCGAACTCGACACCTCCCCCATGGGCGTCATCGGCCGCCTCCAGCGGCTCTCCCGGCTCCTCGACACGGAGCTGCGCCGTACGTTCGCCACGCACGGCCTCGACACCGCGTCCTTCGACGTCCTCGCGACCCTGCGCCGCAGCGACCCCCCGCACCGGCTGACGCCCGCGGAGCTGATGCGGGCGTCGATGGTCACCTCGGGCGCGATCACCCAGCGCCTGGACCGCCTGGAGGCCCGCGCGCTCGTGACCCGCACCCCGAACGACTCGGACGGCCGCGGCGTGTACGTCACCCTCACCGAAGCGGGGCGCGCCTTGATCGACAAGGCGCTCCCCGACCACATCGCGACGGAGAACCGCCTACTGTCCGCCCTGACGGCCTCCCGCCGTGACGCCCTGGCGGGCGAACTCCGGGTACTGCTGGAGTCGTTGGGGGACGTGCCGCGCTGAGAGCGGTTACGGCCACGGCGTGCCCGGGGCGGGCTCGCCTCTCCCCCGGCGGCTCAGCTTGTTCGCTTCCGCCACCTTCGCGCTCAGTTCGGACGGCTGATGCGAGGCGCAGTCGCACGAGCGCAGGGGTGAGCTCGGCTTGATGTCGATCCCGTGGGCGGTCGCCCAGACGTAGACGCCGCACAGTTCGCTCTGCGGGGCCGCGGCGGGGCGGGCCGTCGGCTCGGGCTCCGGCACGGTGAGTTCGGCCGTACGTGCGCCGAATCTGGCCCTCGCCCAGTCGACGACCCGGTGGATAAACTTCGGCATGTTGACGCTCCTAGCTGGCGTTGACCATGCCCCCCGGGCCGTTCACGCGGTCGCGGGGGGTCGCTCACCCCCACATCGTGCCGACGCACCAGGGCCGGAACTGTCAGACGTTCCTGATAGCCCCGGCCACCGATTGACCCTCAGTCACATGCCGAGCCACGCACCGAAGTTGCCGAACGTCTCCGGCATGCGTCGCTTCGCCGACTCCAGGCCCGCGTACGTCTCCCGCACCGTCGGGTGGTAGCGCGTCTGCTGGGGAGCGACCTTCCGGGCCAGTTGCAGGTTCTTGAAGGCCGCCTCCGAGCGGCCCGTCCACATCTGTGCCTGGGCGACCTCTGTGTGGTGATGGGCCAGGCGGGAGGGCGTCCACCCTTGAGGAACCGTCATCGCTTGGGCAGCGGAGACGGCTTCCGGGTAGTGGTCCAACTCGGCCAGCACGCTGATACGGTGGATATCGACGTTGGTCGGCCCGAATGAGAGCCAGTAGACCTCCTCGGCGGGCCCGGTACGTTCCGCGATGCGCTGCGCCTCATCGAGATGTGCGCCGGCCGCGTCCTCGGACTTCCCCCGCGCCGCAAGCACCGCGGACCCCAGGTGCAACTGCCCCGTGGCCACATCCAACGTCCGGCCGGGCTCCGCCTGCTCCAGGGTGGACATGCCCAGCCGGACGAGGCGGGTCCCGGTCCGGCAGTCGCCCGCCCGCAGGTAGGCCACACCACGCAGGTACTGCCGGATGGCGCTCAGGATGGGATCGGATGCCTGCTGGGCAGCCCAGCCCATTCGATCCAGGGCGACCATGCCCAGGTCGGGGTGGCTGAGCTTGGTCGTGACGTCGTAAGCCGTGCGGTAGACGCTGGCAAGCAACCTCCACCAGCGCGCGCTCGGCGTCAGATGCGCCCCTGTCGTGGCCTCGTGGATCAGGCCGGGGAGTTCGGTGGCCACTTGCTTGATGTTCGCCGCTCGGACCAGAGCGCACAACGCGTCCGCGTGGGCCTCCAGCTCCTCCACCAGGCGTGGGGAGACGTCCGGGTCGGGGCCGAGGTCGTAGACGTTCAGCGCCTCGCGGATCGGCTGGATCAGCCCGTCGAACTGGTCCTGCTGCAACTCCTCCAGATACGGCTGCCCGATCAGCTCGGCGACAGGCACGGACAGCGCGCGGGCCAGTGCCCCGACCACCGAAGGGCTCGCGGGCAGCGCCCCTTGCTCGACCTTCGTGAGGGTGCTGTAGGAGACATGGGACAGGTCCGCCAACTCGCGTTGGGTCAACCGCCGGACCTTACGGACGCGCGCGACACGCGCTCCGGTGTACTCGTCAAAGTGCGGGGGCATACGGTGCTCCGTTCTGACTCGTCCATCAGAACCGTACCCCCGCCCACCGACACGCGTACAAGGTCCAGTTGGGCCCCCGCAGCAAACGGGGGCCGTCCCTCACTTCTCCGCGATCACCACCGCCGAAGCCACCCCCGCGTCATGGCTCAGCGAGACGTGCCAGGAGCGTACGCCCAGTTCCTCCGCGCGGGCCGCGACCGTGCCCGTCACCACCAGGCGTGGCTGGCCCGTCGGTTCGGTGGTCACCTCGGCGTCCGTCCAGAGCAGGTTCCCCGGGGCTCCCAGGGCCTTGGCCACCGCTTCCTTCGCGGCGAAGCGGGCCGCGAGGGAGGCGATGCCGCGCCGCTCGCCGTTCGCCAGATACAGCTCGCGCTCGACGAAGAGCCGGTTCGCCATGCCCGGCGTGCGGCGCAGGGCCGCGTCGAAGCGCTCGATCTCGGCGACGTCGATGCCCACTCCGACGATCATTCGACGGTCACCGACTTCGCGAGGTTGCGCGGCTGGTCGACCTCGTTGCCGCGCGCGGTGGCGAGCTCGCAGGCGAAGACCTGGAGCGGGACGGTGGCGACAAGGGGCTGGAGCAGCACGGGAGTCGGCGGGATCTCGATGAGGTGGTCGGCGTAGGGGCGTACGGCCGTGTCGCCGCGCTCGGCGATGACGATCGTACGGGCGCCCCGGGCGCGGATCTCCTGGATGTTGGAGACGATCTTGTCGTGGATCACCGAGCGGCCGCGCGGCGAGGGGACGACCACGACGACCGGCAGGTCCCGCTCGATCAGCGCGATGGGGCCGTGCTTCAGCTCGCCGGCGGCGAAGCCCTCGGCGTGCATGTAGGCGAGCTCCTTGAGCTTGAGGGCGCCCTCCAGGGCCACGGGGTAGCCGACGTGCCTGCCGAGGAAGAGCACGGTGTTCTTGTCGGCCAGGGAGCGCGCCAGCTCCCGTACGGGCTCCATGGTCTCCAGCACCTCGTCCACCTGCGTGGCGATGGCGGACAGCTCGCGCACGACGGACCGGATCTCGTCGCCCCACTTCGTGCCGCGCACCTGGCCCAGGTAGAGGGCGACGAGGTAGCAGGCGACCAGCTGGGTCAGGAACGCCTTCGTGGACGCGACCGCGACCTCGGGCCCGGCGTGGGTGTAGAGCACGGCGTCGGACTCGCGGGGGATGGTCGAGCCGTTGGTGTTGCAGATGGCGAGCACGCGCGCGCCCTGCTCCCGCGCGTGCCGCAGGGCCATCAGGGTGTCCATGGTCTCGCCGGACTGGCTGATCGCGATCACCAGCGTGCGCTGGTCGAGGATCGGGTCGCGGTAGCGGAACTCGCTCGCCAGCTCCGTCTCGCACGGGATCCGCGTCCAGTGCTCGATGGCGTACTTCGCGATCATTCCCGCGTGGTACGCCGTGCCGCAGGCGACGATGACGACCTTGTCGACCTCGCGCAGCACGGAGGCGGGGATGCGCACCTCGTCCAGGGACAGCGTGCCCGCCGCGTCGATGCGGCCGAGCAGGGTGTCGGCGACGGCCTTCGGCTGCTCGGCGATCTCCTTGAGCATGAAGTAGTCGTAGCCGCCCTTCTCGGCGGCGGAGGCGTCCCAGTCCACGTGGTACGCGCGGACCTCCGCGGGCGCCCCGTCGAAGTCCGTGACGGTCACGCCGTCGCGGCGCAGCTCCACGACCTGGTCCTGGCCGAGCTCGATGGCGTCGCGGGTGTGGGCGATGAAAGCGGCGACGTCGGAGGCGAGGAAGGACTCGCCGTCGCCGACGCCGACGACCAGCGGGGAGTTGCGGCGGGCGCCGACGACCACGTCCGGCTCGTCGGCGTGCACGGCGACCAGCGTGAACGCGCCCTCCAGCAGGCGGCACACCTGCCGCATCGACTCGGCCAGGTCGCCGCAGGAGGAGAACGCCTCGGACAGCAGGTGCGAGACGACCTCGGTGTCGGTCTCGGACGCCAGCTCGTGGCCGCGGTCGGTCAGCTCGGCGCGCAGCCGGGCGAAGTTCTCGATGATGCCGTTGTGGACGACGGCGACGCGGCCCGCGTTGTCGAGGTGCGGGTGGGCGTTGGCGTCGGTGGGGCCGCCGTGGGTGGCCCAGCGGGTGTGGCCGATGCCGGTGGGGCCGGACGGCAGCGGGCGGTCCGAGAGCTCCTTCTCCAGATTGGCGAGCTTGCCGGCCTTCTTCGCCGCCGCGAGCCCGCCGTCGGCGAGCACGGCGACCCCGGCCGAGTCATAGCCGCGGTACTCCAGGCGCTTCAGCCCGGCCAATACGACGTCGAGGGCGCACTGCCCTCCCACATAGCCAACGATTCCGCACATGCGCAGCAGCGTACGGCCCAGGGGCGGGCGGGTGCCCCCAATGGCGCAACGCGGTCGCACCGGAGTGCCCGCGCGCCCCCGTACGCCCCTCAACGCCCCCGCTCGATGCGGTCGATCGCGTCCTGGACGAGTTCGAGGTACTCGACCTCCTCGCAGCGCGGCTTGCTGCCGAATTCATAGCGGTCCAGGCAGTCGTCCAGGTCCTGGCCGAGGTCCTCGTCGGGCAGCTCGGCGGCCAGCTCGCCGGAGACCAGGGCGGCGAAGTCGTCGCGCGGGACCGGCGTGGCCCGTACGGCGGGGGCGGGGCGCAGCCGGCGTGCGAGGCGGCGCAGGAAGTGGCGCAGGGAGACCCTGACGGTGTTCCGTAGGGCGAGGAGAACGAACACGGCGTTCCTAGCGGGATGCGGTGGCCGGAGGTGGGTGGGACCGTAGTACTGACCCGCCAGTAGGTACAGGGTCTCCGCGGAACTTCACCGTCCGGCGCCGCCGGAGTCACCCAAATCAGACGAGAACACCCGCATCCACCACCCGGAAGTGAGCCGCGCGCGCCACCCGCGCACAATGGGCCCGTGCCGACCACCTCAGAGCAGCAGCAGCGCCGCCGCGCCGACTCCTCCCCGTATGTGGACCTGACCCGCGCGGAGTGGAGCGCCCTGCGCGAAAACACCCCGCTGCCACTGACCGCGGACGAGGTCGAGCGGCTGCGCGGGCTCGGAGACGTCATCGACCTGGACGAGGTCCGGGACGTCTATCTGCCGCTGTCCCGGCTGCTCAACCTCTACGTAGGGGCCACGAGCCAGCTGCGGGGGACGCTCAACACGTTCCTGGGCGAGGCCGGGACCCGCGGCCACGGCTCGCAGCCGGGCACGCCCTTCGTCATAGGCGTCGCGGGCAGCGTCGCGGTCGGCAAGTCGACCACCGCCCGTCTCCTCCAGGCGCTGCTGGCCCGCTGGCCCGAGCACCCGCGCGTCGAGCTGGTCACCACGGACGGCTTCCTGCTGCCCAACGCGGAGCTGCACCGCCGGGGCCTGATGTCGCGGAAAGGTTTCCCCGAGTCCTACGACCGCCGGGCCCTCACCCGCTTCGTCGCCGACGTGAAGGCCGGCAAGGACGAGGTGACCGCGCCCGTCTACTCCCACCTGATCTACGACATCGTGCCCGGCGAGCGGCTGACCGTGCACCGCCCGGACATCCTGATCATCGAGGGCCTCAATGTCCTCCAGCCCGCGCTCCCGGGCAAGGACGGGCGCACGCGGGTGGGGCTCGCCGACTTCTTCGACTTCAGCGTCTACGTGGACGCGCGGGCGGAGGACATCGAGCGGTGGTACTACGAGCGGTTCAAGAAGCTGCGCCTGACGGCGTTTCAGGATCCGCACTCGTTCTTCCGGCAGTACACACAGGTGCCGGAGGAAGAGGCGCTGGATTATGCGCGGCGGAACTGGCGCACGATCAACAAGCCGAATCTGCTGGAGAATGTGGCGCCGACCCGGGGGCGCTCGAACTTGATCCTGCGCAAGGGTCCGGACCACAAGGTGCAGCGCCTGTCGCTGCGCAAGCTTTAGCCCCCACCCCGCCCCTTCCCGAACCGGGGAGACCCCGGGCCCCCAGCGCCCTGCGGGCGCGTCCTCAAACGCCGGACGGGCTGAAATCAGCCCGTCCGGCGTTTGAGGACAAGCGGCGAAGCCGCTTTCGGGGTCTGGGGCGAAGCCCCAGTTCGGGAAGGGGCGGGGCTGGGGAAGAAAACCCCTAGCCCAGTGCCGACTTGACCGCGTCGGCGAGCCGCTCGGCGACAGCCTGTGCCTGCTCGATGTCGGCGGCCTCGACCATGACCCGCACCAGCGGCTCGGTGCCGGACGACCGCAGCAACACCCGTCCGGTGGAGCCCAGTTCGGCCTCCGCCACGGCGACCGCAGCGGCGAGCTCCTCCGAGGACGTCACGCGCGACTTGTCGACATCCCGCACATTGATGAGGATCTGCGGCAACCGCTCCATGACACCGGCGAGGTCGGCCAGCGACCGCCCCGTCGCCGCGACGCGAGCGGCCAGCATCAGGCCGGTGAGGGTGCCGTCGCCGGTCGTCGCGTGGTCGAGGACGATGACGTGGCCGGACTGCTCGCCGCCGAGGGCGAAGCCGTGGGCCTTCATCTCCTCCAGCACATAGCGGTCGCCGACGGCGGTCTGGACGAGGTCGACGCCCTCGCGCTCCATGGCCAGCTTGAAGCCGAGGTTGGACATCACGGTGGCGACGACGGTGTTCTTGCGCAGCGAGCCCGCCTCGCGCATCGCGAGCGCGAGTACGGCCAGGATCTGGTCGCCGTCGACCTCGTTGCCCTTGGCGTCGACGGCCAGGCAGCGGTCGGCGTCACCGTCGTGGGCGACACCCAGGTCCGCGCCGTGCTCGACCACGGCGGCGCGCAGCTTGTCCAGGTGGGTGGAGCCGCACTCGTGGTTGATGTTGAGGCCGTCGGGCTCGGTGCCGATGGTGATCACCTCGGCGCCGGCCCGCGCGAACGCCTCGGGGGAGACACGGGCGGCCGCGCCGTGGGCGCCGTCGATGACGACCTTGAGGCCGTCCATGCGGTTGGGCAGCACGCCGATGAGGTGGGCGACGTAGTTGTCGAAGCCCTGGTCGTACTCGCGGACCCGGCCGACACCGGCGCCGGTGGGCCGGTCCCAGGGCTCGCCGGAGGCGTGCGCCCGGTAGGTCTGCTCGATCCGGTCCTCCAGCTCGTCGGCGAGCTTGTGGCCGCCGCGGGCGAAGAACTTGACACCGTTGTCCGGCATGGCGTTGTGGCTGGCGGACAGCATCACGCCGAGGTCCGCACCGAGCGCCCCGGTGAGGTACGCCACGGCCGGCGTGGGCAGCACGCCCACCCGCAGGACGTCCACGCCCGCGCTGGCGAGCCCGGCCACCACGGCGGCCTCCAGGAACTCCCCGGACGCGCGCGGATCCCGGCCCACCACGGCCACGGGGCGGTGGCCCTCGAACGTACCCGCCTCGGCGAGCACATGCGCCGCGGCGACCGACAGGCCGAGCGCCAGCTCGGCTGTCAGATCGGCGTTGGCCACACCGCGCACACCGTCCGTACCGAAGAGTCGTCCCACTGGTGTCCTCCGAAAAAACGCGGGGGTGCGGGGCCCGGGAGAGGGCCCCCGCCAAAGAAAGGTGTCGAGTCCGGGACCGGAGCGTTGCGCCCGGGTACATCCAGGTATACGCCCCGTGCCGCCGATAGCCGAACGCCCCGGCGGGCACGGAGCGTGCCGCCGGGGCGTTCGAGCAGAAGCAGCGAAGCCGCTGTTTAGCGCTTGCTGTACTGCGGAGCCTTGCGGGCCTTCTTCAGACCGGCCTTCTTGCGCTCGACCGCACGGTCGTCGCGGCTCAGGAAGCCGGCCTTCTTCAGCGGGCCGCGGTTGTTGTCCACGTCCGCCTCGTTCAGCGCGCGGGCCACACCGAGGCGCAGGGCGCCGGCCTGGCCGGAAACGCCGCCACCCGAGATGCGGGCGATGACGTCGTAGCGGTCGTCGAGCTCGAGCACCTTGAAGGGCTCGTTGACTTCCTGCTGGTGCACCTTGTTGGGGAAGTAGTCCTCAAGGGTGCGACCGTTGATCTTCCACTTGCCGGTGCCCGGAACGATCCGGACGCGGGCAATGGCGTTCTTGCGACGACCCAGGCCGGCGGCCGGCTGCGGGTCACCGAAACGGGACGCGAGCGACTCGGAGGTGTACTCACCCTCCAGCGGCGCCTCGGTCTCGGTGGTGTACTCCTCGACGCTGACCTCTTCGTCAATGACGGGGGTCTCGGCGGTGGTCTCAGCCACGATTCTCCTCAGATACTTTCTGTCTGGTCGGCGGTGGCCGGGACTAGCCCTGCTTGACCTGGGTGATCTCGAACGGGACGGGCTGCTGGGCGGCGTGCGGGTGCTCGCTGCCCGAGTAGACCTTCAGCTTCGAGAGCATCTGACGGCCGAGGGAGTTCTTGGGAACCATGCCCTTGATGGCCTTCTCGACGGCCTTCTCGGGGTTCTTGTCGAGCAGCTCGTCGTAACGAACGGCACGGAGACCACCCGGGAAGCCGGAGTGGCGGTACGCCAGCTTCTGGGTCTTCTTGTTGCCGGACAGGTGAACCTTGTCGGCGTTGATGATGATGACGAAGTCACCCATGTCCATGTGCGGGGCATACACAGGCTTGTGCTTGCCACGCAGGAGGTTGGCGGCCTGAGAGGCCAGACGGCCCAGGACAACGTCCTGCGCGTCAATGATGTGCCACTGGCGCTGGACATCGCCGGGCTTGGGGCTGAACGTACGCACGGTCGTAGCCTTCGCTTCTGAGTGTGGGTCCTGACACGTCTCTCCGGGCGGTCAACCGACACTGGCGGCGATCCGGGGACGCAACCCGAACGCGCGCCGGTCATTATCGGCCCGATGAGCAAGCGTAAGGGCCCCTCGCGTGAGAACGACCAAGCCAATACGCATAACGAACTCGTAGAGTACCGGTCGCCCACCGGCGGGGTCAAAACAACATGGTCCCACCGGCTGCCGGACCCGGCCACCCGTACGGCTCCAGGGCCCCGGAGGCGGTGCCGCGCCCGGGCGGCTACCGCTTCCGCACCACCCGCGCCTCGTCCCAGACCGGCTCCGGGACCTCGCGGACCGTGCCGTCGGAGCCGAAGACCACATAGCGATCGAACGCGCGAGCGAACCAGCGGTCGTGTGTGACCGCGAGCACCGTGCCGTCGTAGGACTCCAGGCCGTCCTGGAGCGCCTCGGCCGATTCCAGGTCCAGGTTGTCCGTCGGCTCGTCCAGCAGCAGGGCCGTCGTCCCGGCCAGCTCCAGCAGCAGGATCTGGAAGCGCGCCTGCTGCCCGCCCGACAGCTTCTCGAAGGGCTGGTCGCCCTGCTTCTCCAGCTCGTACCGGCGCAGCACGGACATCGCCCCGCCCCGGTCCTTCGCGTGCTCCGTCCACAGGATGTCGACGAGCGTGCGCCCCAGCAGCTCCGGGTGGGCGTGGGTCTGGGCGAAGTGCCCGGCCACCACGCGGGCGCCCAGCTTCCACGTGCCCGTGTGGGCCACGTCGTCACCGGCGAGCAGCCGCAGGAAGTGGGACTTGCCGGAGCCGTTCGAGCCGAGCACCGCGACCCGCTCGCCGTAGAAGACCTCCAGGTCGAACGGCTTCATCAGGCCGGTGAGCTCGAGCTTCTCGCAGGTCACGGCCCGGACGCCGGTGCGCCCGCCGCGCAGCCGCATCCGGATGTCCTGCTCGCGCGGCGGCTCCGGCGGCGGGCCGGCCTCCTCGAACTTCCGCAGCCGGGTCTGGGCCGCGGCGTAGCGCGAGGCCATCTCGTGGCTGACCGCGGCGGCCTGGCGGAGGTTGATCACCAGCTTCTTCAGCTGGGCGTGCTTCTCGTCCCAGCGGCGGCGCAGCTCCTCGAAGCGGGCGAAGCGCTCCTTGCGGGCCTCGTGGTAGGTGGCGAAGCCGGCGCCGTGCACCCATACGTCCGACCCGGCCGGGCCCGGCTCGACGCTGATGATCTTCTCGGCGGCGCGGGCGAGCAGCTCACGGTCGTGGGAGACGAAGAGGACGGTCTTCTTCGTCTCGCGCAGCCGCTCCTCCAGCCAGCGCTTGCCGGGCACGTCGAGGTAGTTGTCCGGCTCGTCGAGCAGCAGCACCTCGTCCGTGCCGCGCAGCAGCGACTCGAGGACCAGCCGCTTCTGCTCACCGCCGGAGAGGGTGCGCACCTCGCGCCACTGCGCGTTGTCGTACGGGACGCCGAGCGCGGCCATCGTGCACATGTCCCACACGGTCTCGGCCTCGTAGCCCCGCGCCTCCGCCCAGTCGGACAGGGCCTGCGCGTACGCCATCTGCGCGGCCTCGTCGTCCCGCGTCATGATCGCGTGCTCGGCCTCGTCCACGGCCCGCGCCGCTTCCCTGATCCTCGGCTGGGCCACGGAGACCAGCAGGTCGCGGACCGTACGGCCGTCCCGCACGGATCCGACGAACTGCGGCATCACCCCGAGCCCGCCGGTGACCGAGACCGTGCCGCCGTGCGGCTGGAGCTCCCCGGAGATCAGCCGCAGCAGGGTCGTCTTGCCCGCGCCGTTCGCACCGACGAGGGCGACCGCGGCGCCCTCCCCGACCCGGAACGAGACATCGCCGAGCAGCACCCGGCCGTCCGGAAGGTAGTACTCCAGGTGCGCTGCTTCGACATGTCCCATGGGTGGGATTGTCGCCGCTGGCGAGGGGTGCGACCAACCGGTTTACGATGCACGCCATGAGCTTTGGGCAGGGAGGGCCGCACGGGGCCCCGGGGGAACCCCATCGGCCGACTCCGCAGTGGGGCCCGCCCCCGCCGCCACAGCCCTGGGGAGCCGCCTCCGGCGCACCGCAGACCCCGGACTGGTCGGCGCTCGCCGACGACACCGCGGCCCGCGGCCGCCGCCGCAAGTGGCTCCTCCTCGGCGGTGGCGGCGCGCTCGCCACGGCCGCCGTCGCCACCGCCGTGGCCTTCGCGGTCACCGGCTCGCACGGCGGCGGCAAGCAGTCCGGCCTGCCCGCGCCCGAGAAGCTGCCCAGCTCCTCCGGCGCACCGGAGCCCTCCTTCTCCGAGAACGCCCCGCCGCCCCCGCCGAACCCCCTCGACTTCATAGCGAGCGCCGACAAGGACAAGGCGCCCCTGAGCACGAAGACCCTCTTCCCCCACACCAAGCCGGTCCTCTACAAGCGCACGTACGAGCGGACCGCCACCGCCACCACGACGGACTGCGCCTCCGCGACCCAGGGCGCGCTCGGCTCCGTCCTCGCCGACAACGGCTGCCGCAAGGTGCTGCGCTCCACCTACGTACGGGACGGGATCGCGGTCACGGTCGGCGTCGCCGTCTTCGACGACAAGGCGGCCGCGGACAAGGCCAAGGAGCAGTCCGCGGGGAACATCGCCTCCCTTCCCGGCGACAACGCCCCCGAGTTCTGCCGCGCGACGGCATGCCGGCTGACAGCCAATGCGATCGGGCGCTACGCGTACTTCACCGTGGCGGGCTTCGCCAACGGCAAGGCGGTCGACTCGGGCGACACCGCCGCGCTGCAGGCCGGACGGGACGTGTCGGACTACACGTTCCGCCGCATCATGTACCGCGCACAGGCCCAGGCAGCGGACTCGGTGAGGTCGGCGCCGCCACCGGCAAAGCGGGCGTGAAGGGGCTTCGCCCCGGCCTCCACGCGTTCACCCCGAGGGATCCTCGTCCTCGTCGTCGTCCTCCCCCGGAGCGGCGGAAGCCTGAGCGGACGCCTCCTCCGCCATCCCCCGGAGCTTCTCGACCTGCGCGCGCACGAGCTCGGGAGGGATCTCCACCCCGTCCGGGTCGGACAGGCTCGTCGCGAAGAACATCGCCAGCATGTTCCCGGACCGCACGGCGGTGATCAGACTGGGCGCGCGCTCCGCCACGTTCTCCAGGCGGAAGGCCACCGCCTCGTCCCCCAGCGACGGCGGCGACAGCGTCCGTACCGCCTCGAACTCCTGCGGCTCGCCCTCGCCCGTGCGCATCCGGAAGCCGTCCGCGCAGGCGGTGGCCGCCGCCCTCAGGGCACGGAGCGTGCCGGCCGCGCCGTCCCCCTCGTACGCCGAGACGCGGATCATGCCCATCAGGCCCTCGAAGTCCATGTCCTCGCCCGTCTTGGCGAAGGTCCTGACCACCGTCGCGGCCGGCGCGGGCCGCAGCTGGGAGCCGAGCGCGTCGGCGAGGGGCCGGCAGGGCTCGCTGTCCGTACGGGGCCTGCCCGCGCCCGCCGCGCCCTCGCCCGCCCTCTCGATCTGGAAGCCGGGCACCTCGTGCGCGCCCAGCTCCACACGTCTCAGCCGGTCCGGGCCGAGCATCGTCACGGCGTCGAGCGCCTCCTTGCCCTCACCCCTGTCCGCCCGGGACGGGGACGCCCTGCGGGGCTCGCCCGCAGCGCCGCCGTCACCGACACCACACCCGGTCACCAGCCCGAGGGCCACGACCGCGGAGACCGCCACCATCGCCTTCACACCCCCAGCGTCCCAGCGCCCGCGGGGTCCGTCCGATCGCCACGCCCGGCGGCCCGGTTACCCTCTGGACGGCTGTCCGAGCGCCTCCGGCGCACGGCCCGCGGGGACGATCTCCCCCTTGACCCACGACCTGTGACTGAAGCCACAATGTAGGCTTCGCAGGCAACCGAAACCCCTCCCAACGGTCTTTACCGACGGATCGGGCCGCACTCGACCAACACTTGGCCCAGCGGTCCGCACACAGGGGACGACCCGGACACCCAGGCCAGGGGGAAGGACGGACGCGGCACCCGACGTGCCGCGCACACACCGCCATGAAGATCTCTTTCCTTTTGCAGAATGCCTATGGCATCGGCGGCACGATCCGCTCCACGTTCAACGTCGCCGGCGCCCTCGCGGCCCGGCACGACGTGGAGATCGTGTCGATCCACAGAACCGGTGGCACGCCCAAGCTCCCCCTGCACCGCAAGGTCAAGCTGGTCCACCTCATCGACACCCGCGCCGAGACCGGCGCCGACCGGGACAACGGCCTGCTCCAGCAGGACAGCACGCTGATCCCGCCCGTCGAGGCCAAGGGCGCGCAGTTCAGCGCGCTCACCGACAAGCGCGTCGCCGAGCACCTCGCCCGCACCGACGCCGACGTCGTGATCGCCACCCGCCCCGGCCTGGTGATGTACCTCGCCGAGTTCGGCACGGACCGCTACCTCAAGATCGGCCAGGAGCACCGGATCTACGGCACGCACGAGCCGAACATCCGCGCCGCCCAGGACCGCGCCATCCCGCGCCTGGACGCCCACACCGCCGTCTCCGAGGCCGACGCGGCCACCCACCGCGAGCACTTCCCCGGCGTGAAGACCAAGCTGATCGCCCTGCCCAACGGCGTCCCGCCGTCCGAGGTCGAGCCCTCCGACGGCAACGCCAAGCTGGTCGTCGCCGCGGGCCGGCTGATCCCCGTCAAGCGCTACGACCTGCTGGTCAAGGCGTGGGCCACCGTCGCCGCCACCCGCCCCGACTGGAAGCTGCGGATCTACGGCCGCGGCCCCCAGCAGGCCAAGCTGCGCGAGCAGATCGACAAGCTCGGCCTCAACGAGCACGTCCGCCTCATGGGCCCCCACTCCCCCATCGAGACCGAGTGGGCCAAGGGCTCCATCGCCGCCGTCACCTCCCGCGAGGAGTCCTTCGGCATGACGATCGTGGAGGCCATGAACTGCGGCGTCCCCGTCGTCGCCACCGACTGCCCGCACGGCCCCGGCGAGATCATCAGCGACGGCAAGGACGGCCTGCTCGTCACCAACCTCGACAGCGACGCCATCGCCAAGGGCCTGCTCAAGCTGATCGAGGACGACGAGCTGCGGCACGCCATGGGCAAGGCCGCCCGGATCTCCGCCGAGCGCTACCAGCCCGACGCCATCGCCCGCGCCTACGAGGACCTCATCGAGAGCCTCGGCGGCGACACCGGCACCGCGCCGGCCCCCGCGGGCAGCGCGCCCGGCGAGCCCCGCAAGCCCGCGCCCGTGCCGCTGTCGAAGGTGCTGCGCCGCACCGCGGGCAAGCTCATCCGCCCGCTGCGCCGCTCGGTGGCCAAGCCCGCCACCCCGACGGTCAAGGCGGCCATAAAGGAGATCGTCCGCAAGCCGCTGCGCTGCACCGCGTCCTGCCGCGTCGACACCGACGGCAACATCGTCGTCTCCGTCGACCGCAAGGGCCTGTCCGGCGAGAAGCTGTCCCTGACGGTCACCCGCCGCAAGGAGGGCAAGCCGATCAGCGTGCCGCTGAAGGCCCCCGCCGACGGCAAGGGCGCGTACACCGCGGTGCTCGACCGCCGCGAACTCCGTCTGGGCGAAGGCCGTTGGGACTTCCACGTCGTACGGGGCGACGACGGCGCCCGCCGCCGGGTCGTCTCGCACCTCGCCGAGGGCCGCGGTCTGGTGGAGCTGGAGCCGCTGCCGGGCTCGCCGTTCACCTGGTGGGTGGCCTATCCGACCGTCGACGGCTTCCTCGCGCTGCGCGCCTGGAACCGCAAGCAGCACGCCGAGGCCCGCACGGTCCGGCAGGGCAACAACGCGCTGACGGTCGAAGGCACCCTGCACGGCGCGCAGTTCACCGCCGACAGCAAGCCCGCCGTCGTGGCCACCCCGCGCATCGAGGCGGCCTCGACGGTGACGGCGGAGGTGACGGTCGTCAACGAGACGGCCTTCACCTTCAGCCTCTCGTACGCGGATCTGCGGCACGCCCGCGGCGGCGACGAGAACACCGTCTGGGACCTGGCCCTGCGCCCGGCCCCCGACGCCGAGCCGATCCGCGTCGCCCGGCTCGTCGGCGACATCGTCGACCGGAACAAGACCGACATCTACCCGGTGATCGACGGCATCAAGCCGTACCTCACGGTCAACAGCGACCTCGCGGTCAACTGCCCGGCCCCCGAAGGAGCCTGACGCTCAATCAGTGGGATAGGCCAACTCGCCCGGCCTATCCCACTGTTGCGTCCGGATCAGCAGCAACCCGCGCCGGGAAGCGTCCGCTTGTTGCGCGCCTCGCGGTTGCGGGCGGCGAGCTCGGAGTCGGCCGGGTAGCCGACCTCCTCCAGCGTCAGCCCGTGCGGCCGCACCACGTGCACCGCCGAATCGCGGACCCGCGCGGCGAGCACCTTGCCCGGCCAGTCCACCGGCCGGTGCCCGTCGCCGACGAACAGCAGCGCGCCCACCAGCGAACGCACCATGTTGTGGCAGAAGGCGTCCGCCTTCACGGTCGCGGTGACGACACCCGACGCGTCGCGCTCCCAACTCAGCTGCTGGAGCGTGCGGATGGTCGTCGCGCCCTCGCGCTTCTTGCAGTACGCGGCGAAGTCGTGCTCCCCGAGCAGCGCGCGCGAGGCCTCGTTCATCGCGTCGACGTCCAACGGCCAGTCGTGCCACAGGACATGACCGCGCAGCAGCGGATCGACACCGCCCACGTGGTCGGTCACCCGATAGGCGTACCGCCGCCAGACCGCCGAGAAGCGGGCGTTGAAACCGGCCGGCGCCTCCGCGACCTTCCACACCCGTACGTCGTGCGACAGCCGCCCGGCCAGCCGGCGCAGCAGCTTCTCCTCGTGCTCGGCCCACACCCCGGCCGGCAGGTCGACGTGCGCGACCTGGCCGCGGGCGTGCACCCCGGAGTCCGTACGGCCCGCGACCGTCAGCTCATAGGTCTCGGACGACCGGGTCACCGTACGGAGGGCGGCCTCGATCTCGCCCTGCACGGTGCGCAGGCCCGAGCGCTGCTTGGCCCAGCCGGAGAAGTCCTTGCCGTCGTACGACAGATCCAGCCGCACCCGCACAAAGCCGGGCTCAACTTCGTCACTCACCGCGTTCCTCTTTCAGAAAATGCGGGACGGGCCCGCCCCCTCGAAGAGGGAACGGACCCGTCCACTGCACGCATCAGATGCGTCAGGCGTCCTTGGACTCCTCGGCCGGAGCCTCGGCCGCAGCCTCGGCCGCAGCCTCGGACTCCTTGACCGCACGCTTGGTGGCGGCCTCGGCCTCGGCGACGGTCGCCTTCTTCGCGATCTCGCCCTCGACGAGCTCGATCACGGCCATCGGGGCGTTGTCGCCACGACGGTTGCCGATCTTCGTGATACGGGTGTAGCCACCCGGACGCTCGGCGAAGCGGGGAGCGATCTCGGTGAAGAGCACGTGCACGATGCCCTTGTCCGTGATCGTCTGAAGAACCTGGCGACGGTTGTGGATGTCGCCCTTCTTCGCCTTGGTGATCAGACGCTCGGCCACGGGGCGCAGGCGACGGGCCTTGGCCTCGGTGGTGGTGATGCGGCCGTGCTCGAAGAGCGACTTGGCGAGGTTCGCCAGCATCAGCTTCTCGTGCGCGGCACCGCCGCCCAGACGGGCACCCTTGGTGGGACGCGGCATGGTGTTTCTCCTAGGTGTCTGCCCTGGCCGTATCAGGTACCGGGGTCAGTATCCGAGCGGGCGGTTGCCCGTCGGAGACCCGCGCCCCCGAAGGGGCGCGGGGAACTGCGCGACCAGCCACAGCGGGCCGGCAGCCGAAGACCGCTCAGTACTGCTCGGTCTCCACGAAACCCGCGTCCGCGTCGTCGTCGGCGCCAAAAGCGTCGGCGGCGGCGGTCGGGTCGAATCCGGGCGGGCTGTCCTTGAGCGCCAGGCCCATGCCGGCCAGCTTCGCCTTGACCTCGTCGATCGACTTCGCACCGAAGTTGCGGATGTCGAGCAGGTCGGCCTCGGAGCGGGCGACGAGCTCACCCACGGAGTGGATGCCCTCGCGCTTGAGGCAGTTGTACGACCGAACGGTGAGCTCGAGCTCCTCGATCGGCAGCGCCAGGTCGGCGGCCAGGGCGGCGTCCGTCGGGGACGGGCCCATGTCGATGCCCTCGGCGTCGATGTTGAGCTCGCGGGCCAGACCGAACAGCTCGACCAGGGTCTTGCCGGCGGACGCCATGGCGTCACGCGGGCGCATGGCCTGCTTGGTCTCGACGTCGACGATCAGCTTGTCGAAGTCGGTGCGCTGCTCGACACGGGTCGCCTCGACCTTGTACGTGACCTTGAGCACCGGGGAGTAGATGGAGTCGACCGGGATACGGCCGATCTCCTGGCCCACCTGCTTGTTCTGCACGGCGGAGACGTAGCCGCGACCGCGCTCGACGGTCAGCTCCATCTCCAGCTTGCCCTTGGCGTTCAGCGTCGCCAGGACCAGGTCCGGGTTGTGGACCTCGACACCGGCCGGCGGGGCGATGTCCGCGGCGGTGACCAGGCCGGGGCCCTGCTTGCGCAGGTACATCACGACCGGCTCGTCGTGCTCCGAGGAGACGACCAGCTGCTTGATGTTCAGGATGAGGTCGGTGACGTCCTCCTTGACGCCCGGCACGGTGGTGAACTCGTGCAGGACACCGTCGATGCGGATGGACGTGACAGCCGCACCCGGGATCGAGGAGAGGAGCGTACGACGCAGGGAGTTACCGAGGGTGTAGCCGAAGCCCGGCTCCAGCGGCTCGATCACGAACCGGGAGCGGAACTCGTCGACGACCTCTTCGGTCAGCGAGGGGCGCTGAGCGATAAGCATGCGAAGCATCCTTCAGTCATGGACACCCACTATTTGATGTCCTGAGGTACTACAAGGGTACGGGCGGTACGGCTCCAAGGAGCCGTACCGCCCATGCCCTCAAGACAACCGCGCGAGCGGCGCTGCGTCAGACGCGGCGGCGCTTCGGCGGGCGGCAGCCGTTGTGCGGCGTGGGGGTGACGTCCTGGATCGAGCCGACCTCGAGGCCGGTCGCCTGGAGCGAACGGATGGCGGTCTCGCGACCGGAACCCGGGCCCTTGACGAAGACGTCAACCTTGCGCATGCCGTGCTCCTGCGCGCGACGGGCAGCCGACTCGGCGGCCATCTGCGCGGCGAACGGAGTGGACTTGCGGGAGCCCTTGAAGCCGACGTGGCCGGCGGAGGCCCAGGAGATCACGTTGCCGGACGGGTCTGTGATCGAAACGATGGTGTTGTTGAACGTGCTCTTGATGTGCGCGTGGCCGTGAGCGACGTTCTTCTTTTCCTTGCGACGCACCTTCTTGGCTGCGCCCTGACGTCCCTTGGGGGGCATGTCTTACTCCTGTGGAGTGGAGGTGATCGGTCCTACAGCGAAGACCGCTGGTGAGCGTCCGCTGAGGACTACTTCTTGCCCGGCTTCTTCTTGCCGGCGATCGCGCGACGCGGGCCCTTGCGGGTACGAGCGTTCGTGCTGGTGCGCTGACCGTGGACCGGCAGGCCACGACGGTGACGCAGACCCTGGTAGCAGCCGATCTCAACCTTGCGGCGGATGTCGGCCTGGATCTCGCGACGGAGGTCACCCTCGGTCTTGAGGTTGGCGTCCACGTACTCGCGGATCTTGACCAGGTCCTCTTCGGGAAGGTCACGAACGCGGGTGTTCGGGTTCACACCGGTCGCGGCGAGAGTCGCCTGCGACTGGGTGCGGCCGATACCGAAGACGTAGGTGAGTGCAACCTCCACGCGCTTGTCACGCGGGATGTCAACACCGGAAACGCGTGCCATTGACTGGCTCCAGTTGATTCTCGGGGGTCTTCCACAGTGCCGCTCTCGACCGCCGACCGCTCTTGATCAAGAGCGGTGGTACGTTCCGAGTCCCCGGCCCCCGCCGGAGGTGTCGCCAGCCGTGGCTGGACGGGCCCTGCGTATGTACGAATTGCTATGCGTCGCGCGAAGTAACTGCGAAGTGCAGGTTCTGCGTCAGCCCTGGCGCTGCTTGTGGCGCAGGTTGTCGCAGATGACCATGACCCGGCCGTGGCGGCGGATCACCTTGCACTTGTCGCAGATCTTCTTGACGCTCGGCTTGACCTTCATGGGATGTCAGGTTCTCCGGGTCAGTGCCGCCACCCCGCAAGAAGGGGGCGTCGACAAGATCTACTTGTAGCGGTAGACGATCCGGCCACGCGTCAGGTCGTAGGGAGAGAGCTCCACGACGACCCGGTCATCCGGGAGAATACGGATGTAGTGCATCCGCATCTTGCCGCTGATGTGCGCGAGGACCTTGTGACCGTTCTGGAGCTCCACCTTGAACATTGCGTTCGGCAGAGACTCGATCACGGTGCCCTCGATCTCGATGGCACCTTGCTTCTTGGCCACGCTTCGCCTTTCGAATCGGCTACCTTGATCAACTCTCGTGATCGAACATGCCGTACGAACGCAGGCATGCGGATACACGAGAGCCGACGCGTCAGTCTACGTCAGGGCAACCCGAAAGACTAATCCAGGGGTGACTGCCCAGCCGCAGAGATCCTTAAGCCAGCGGGGCCACTCCTCCCAACGCCGCCCTCGCGGGTTCGGCGCCAGGGGCGCCTCACAAGCTTCGGCCGGCTGCGCCGGACTCCGTCCGGCGAGTCGGCGGCCGAGCCCGGAAGGCCCAGAGCTCAGGCCAAAGGATCCGGGGCGGCCACGATGCCGTACTCCGCCAGCTTCGCCTTGCCGCCGTCCACCGCGGTCAGGACCAGCGGCCCCTGCTCCGTCACGGCCACCGAGTGCTCCCAGTGGGAGGACCAGGTCATGTCGTCCGTGAGGACCGTCCAGTCGTCCTCCAGGACGTGCGTACGCGCCGTGCCGAGGCTCACCATCGGCTCGATCGCGATGCAGAAGCCGGGGACGAGCTTGGGGCCCTTGCCGCGCTTGCGCGAGACGTAGTTCAGCAGGTGCGGGTCCATGTGCATCTCGGAGCCGATGCCGTGCCCGCCGTAGTCCTCGATGATCCCGTACTTCCCGGTGGCCGGGCGGGGCTGGCGGCGGATGTAGCCCTCGATGGCCTTGGAGATGTCCACCAGGCGGTTGCCGTTCTTCACGGCGGCGATGCCGGCCCACATCGACTCCTCGGTCACCCGGGAGAGCTCGATCAGCTCCGGAGCGTGACCGGTGCCCACGAAGGCCGTGAAGGCCGCGTCGCCGTGCCAGCCGTCGATGATCGCGCCCGCGTCGATGGAGATGATGTCGCCGTCCTTCAGGACGGTCCTGGTGTCCGGGATGCCGTGGACGACGACCTCGTTCACCGAGGTGCAGATCGTCGCGGGGAAGCCGCCGTAACCGAGGAAGTTCGACTTCGCGCCGTGCTCGGCGAGCACCTTGCGGGCCACCTCGTCCAGGTCCTTGGTCGTCGCACCCGGCACGGCCGCCTCCCGGGTGGCCGCGTGAATGGCGGCGACGACCAGCCCCGCCTCGCGCATCTTCGCGATCTGCTCGGGAGTCTTGATCTCCACCATGGGGGTGCTGCCTCTCTTGGTGCCGCGTACGGACGGTGCCGCAAACAAAATTTTCTCGGACAACACTACGGCCGCGATGCCCGGTGGGGCATCGCGGCCGTAGGAGGACCGTGTCTCAGGCGTTCGCGCGGTCCAGAGCGGCCATCGCGCGCTCCGTGACCTCGGCGACCGGACCGAGCGCCGAGATCGTGACCACCAGGCCCTGGGCCTTGTAGTAGTCGATGATCGGCTCGGTCTGCGTGTGGTAGACCTCGAGGCGGTCACGGACCGTGTCCTCGTGGTCGTCGTCGCGCTGGTACAGCTCGCCGCCGCAGGCGTCGCAGACGCCCTCGGTCTTCGGCGCGTTGTAGATCACGTGGAAGACGTGGCTGCTGTCCCGGCGGCAGATCCGGCGACCGGCGATCCGCTTGACGACCTCGTCCTCCGGGACCTCCAGGTCCAGGACGGCGTCGAGCCGGAGGTCGTCGGCCTTGAGGATCTCGTCCAGGGATTCGGCCTGGGCGAGGTTCCGCGGGAAGCCGTCCAGCAGGAAGCCGTTCGCGGCGTCCGGCTGCTCCATGCGGTCCTTGGCCATCCCGATGGTGACCTCGTCCGGCACGAGCTGGCCGGCACGCATGTACTCCTGTGCCTTCTGCCCGAGCGGCGTGCCCTGGCTGATGTTCGCCCGGAAGAGGTCACCCGTCGAGATGTGCGGGATCGCGAGATTCTTGGCGAGGTACGCGGCCTGCGTACCCTTGCCGGCGCCGGGCGGCCCGACGAGGACGATTCGCATCAGCGGAGGAACCCTTCGTAGTTGCGCTGCTGAAGCTGGCTCTCGATCTGCTTCACAGTCTCCAGACCGACACCCACGATGATCAGGATGCTGGTTCCCCCGAACGGGAAGTTCTGGTTTGCCTTGAGTGTGACCAGTGCCACGGTGGGCACCAGGGCGATCAGACCCAGGTAGAGAGAGCCGGGCCACGTGATGCGATTCAGCACGTAGCTCAGATACTCCGCGGTGGGACGACCGGCCCGGATGCCCGGAATGAACCCACCATACTTCTTCATGTTGTCGGCAACTTCTTCGGGGTTGAAGGAGATGGCGACGTAGAAGAAGGCGAAGAAAACGATCAGCAGGAAGTACGTGACCATGTAGATGGGGTGGTCACCCTTGACGAGGTTGGAGTTGACCCACGTCGCCCAGCCCGCCTTGGAGCCGGTGAACTGCACCAGCAGCGCCGGGATGTACAGCAGCGACGAGGCGAAGATGACCGGGATCACGCCCGCCTGGTTCACCTTGAGCGGGATGTAGGTCGAGGTGCCGCCGTAGGACCGGCGGCCGATCATGCGCTTCGCGTACTGCACGGGGATGCGGCGCTGGGCCTGCTCGACGAAGACGACGAGCGCGACCATCGCCAGGCCGCAGACGATGACGAGCCCGAACTCCAGCCAGCCGCCCATCAGCTTGCCCGCGAGCTTGATGCCCCACAGGCCGCTCGGGAAGCCCGCCGCGATGGACGTGAACATCAGGATCGACATGCCGTTGCCGATGCCGCGGTCGGTGATCAGCTCACCGAGCCACATGATCAGGCAGGTGCCCGCGGTCATGGTGATGACCATGGTGGCCGTGGCGAAGATCGACTTGTCCGGAACGATCTGGTTGCCGACCGCGCAGCCGCTGAACAGCGCACCGTTGCTCGCGGTGGCCACCAGGCCGGTGCCCTGGAGGATGGCGAGGGCGACGGTCAGATAACGCGTGTACTGCGTGATCTTCGCCTGCCCCGACTGACCCTCCTTCTTGAGGGCTTCCAGCCGTGGGATGACGACAGTGAGCAACTGCAGGATGATGCTCGCCGTGATGTAGGGCATGATCCCGAGCGCGAAGATCGTGACATGGAGCAGCGCGCCACCGCTGAACATGTTCACGAGGCCGAAGAGGCCCTGGCCGCTCTTGGCCTGGTCCATACACGTCTGGACGTTGGCATAACTGACGCCCGGCACCGGCACGTGCGCACCGAGCCTGAAGAGCACCATGATGCCCAGCGTGAACAGCAGCTTCTTGCGCAGGTCGGGCGTCTTGAACGCTCGGGCGAACGCGGTGAGCACGGTGCCTCCTGCGCCTCTCACGCAGCGACGTGAGAGGAGACGGTCTTGAGGATCGACGAATACATATCAGTCAAAATCCGCACGGGCCGCCATGCATGACAGTCCGCGCGGAGGTTAACAGTGCACGCCACCTTACCGGCGACCGTGCCCCCCTTGGAACGACCAACCGGGGATGCCCCTTTTGGGACATCCCCGGTTGTCAGTTCAACGAGCTCAGACGAGCTCGGTGACGCTGCCGCCGGCAGCGGCAATCTTCTCCTTGGCGGAGCCGGAGACGGCGTCAACCGTCACCTGCAGCGCCACGGAGATCTCGCCCTGGCCCAGGACCTTGACGAGCTGGTTCTTGCGAACCGCACCCTTGGCGACCAGATCGGCCACCGTGACCTCGCCACCCTGCGGGTAGAGCGCGGCCAGCTTGTCCAGGTTCACGACCTGGAACTCGGTGCGGAACGGGTTCTTGAAGCCCTTGAGCTTCGGGAGACGCATGTGGAGGGGCATCTGCCCACCCTCGAAGCGCTCCGGAACCTGGTAACGGGCCTTGGTGCCCTTGGTACCACGACCTGCGGTCTTACCCTTGGACGCCTCACCACGACCCACACGGGTCTTGGCGGTCTTGGCGCCCGGGGCGGGCCGGAGGTTGTGGACCTTCAGCGGGTTCTGCTCCGCCATGTCAGTCGACCTCCTCAACCGTCACGAGGTGGCGGACGGTCTGCACCATGCCGCGGATCTCGGGACGATCCTCCTTGACGACCACATCGTTCATGCGCTTGAGACCAAGCGAACGAAGGGTGTCGCGGTGGTTCTGCTTGCTACCGATGTAGGACTTGACCTGCGTGACCTTGAGGCGAGCCATTACGCACCCGCCCCTGCACGCGCCCGCAGCAGTGCGGCGGGGGCGACGTCCTCCAGCGGCAGGCCACGACGGGCCGCGATCTCCTCGGGGCGCTGAAGGCCCTGAAGCGCGGTCACCGTGGCGTGCACGATGTTGATCGGGTTCGAAGAACCGAGCGACTTCGACAGGATGTCGTGGACGCCGGCGCACTCGAGCACCGCACGCACCGGGCCACCGGCGATAACGCCGGTACCGGGGGAAGCAGGCTTGAGCAGGACGACGCCCGCCGCCTTCTCGCCCTGGATCGGGTGCGGGATGGTGCCCTGGATGCGGGGGACCTTGAAGAAGTTCTTCTTGGCCTCTTCCACGCCCTTGGCGATGGCCGCGGGAACTTCCTTGGCCTTGCCGTATCCGACACCTACGGTGCCGTCACCGTCGCCCACCACGACCAGCGCGGTGAAGCTGAAGCGGCGACCACCCTTGACAACCTTGGCGACGCGGTTGATCGCGACAACGCGCTCAACGTACGCGGTCTTCTCGGCGGCAGCGCCACCGTCGCGACCCTTCCGGTCCCGCCGCTCGCCGCCACCGGCACCGCTTCCGCGGCGCTGGGGTCCAGCCATTGGATTTACCTCTCTCTGTTACGTCCGCTAGCTCCGGAACCGGGGCTTAGAACTTCAGCCCGGCTTCGCGGGCGGCGTCAGCCAGAGCGGCAATGCGCCCGGCGTACCTGTTGCCACCACGGTCGAACACGACGGCCTCGACACCGGCAGCCTTCGCACGCTCGGCGACCAGGGCACCGACCTGCTTGGCCTGCGCGGACTTGTCGCCCTCGCCACCACGGATCGACGCGTCCAGGTTCGACGCCGACGCCAGGGTGTGACCCTTGATGTCGTCGATGACCTGAGCGGTGATGCCGCGGTTCGAGCGGGTCACGACGAGGCGCGGACGCTCCGCCGTACCCGACACGTTCTTGCGAATGCGGACATGGCGGCGAGCCTTGGCGGCACGCTTGTAAGCGTCGCCCTTGGCGATCTTCACACCGTATGCCATGGCTTACTTACCAGCCTTTCCGACCTTGCGGCGGATGACCTCGCCGGCGTACTTGACGCCCTTGGCCTTGTACGGGTCGGGCTTCCGCAGCTTGCGGATGTTCGCCGCGACCTCGCCGACCTTCTGCTTGTCGATGCCCTCGACGCTGAGCTTGGTCGGGGACTCCACCTTGAAGGTGATGCCCTCCGGGGCCTCGATCACAATCGGGTGGCTGTAGCCCAGGGCGAACTCCAGGTTGGAGCCCTTCGCCTGGACGCGGTAACCGACACCGCTGATCTCAAGAGCCTTGCTGTAGCCCGCGGTCACGCCGGTGATCATGTTCGCCACCAGCGTGCGGGACAGGCCGTGCAGGGCCTTGTTCTGACGCTCGTCGTTCGGGCGGGTGACGACAAGGGTGCCGTCCTCGGCCTTAGCGATCTCGATGGGCGCGGCAACGGCGTGCGTGAGGGAACCCTTGGGGCCCTTCACATGCACCGTGCGGCCATCGATGGTGACGTCCACACCAGCGGGAACCTGGATGGGCAGCCGTCCAATACGCGACATTGGCTATTCCTCCGTTCCCTGGTTACCAGACGTAGGCGAGGACTTCCCCACCCACGCCCTTCTTGCTGGCCTGCTGGCCGGTCAGGAGACCGTGGGACGTGGAGATGATCGCCACGCCCAGGCCGCCGAGGACCTTCGGCAGGTTGGTGGACTTTGCGTAGACCCGCAGGCCCGGCTTCGAAATACGCTTGATGCCGGCGATCGAGCGCTCGCGGTTCGGGCCGAACTTCAGCTCGAGGGTCAGGGACTTGCCGACCTCGGCGTCCTCGACCTTCCAGCCGGTGATGTAGCCCTCCTGCTGGAGGATCTCCGCGATGTGCGACTTGATCTTGCTGTGCGGCATCGACACGGTGTCGTGGTATGCCGAGTTAGCGTTTCGCAGACGGGTCAGCATGTCTGCGATCGGATCGGTCATGGTCATGTTTGGCCTTCGGCCTCTCTCGCCGTGGTTTCCTATCTGCGCCATCCCTCTCCCCGAGCAGAGTCGGGACGGGTGCGGCGCGGGGACCTACGGCGTAGTAAGACGGTCATGGGCGGCAGGCGCCCAACCCTTCCACTCTACGGGAGGGAAAGACGGGGCACCTGCCATCCTTGATGCTTACCGAGAGCCCTGGATTCCCAAGTAGGGAATTACCAGGAGCTCTTGGTCACGCCCGGCAGCTCGCCACGGTGAGCCATCTCACGAAGGCACACGCGGCACAGGCCGAACTTGCGGTAAACGGAGTGCGGGCGGCCGCAACGCTGGCAGCGGGTGTACGCGCGCACACCGAACTTCGGCTTGCGGGCAGCCTTGGCAATAAGAGACTTCTTCGCCATCTCGCTTACGCCTCCTTGAAGGGGAAGCCGAGGTGACGAAGGAGGGCGCGACCCTCGTCGTCGTTGGTCGCCGTGGTGACCACGGTGATGTCCATACCCCGGACGCGGTCGATCTTGTCCTGGTCGATCTCGTGGAACATGACCTGCTCCGTGAGACCGAAGGTGTAGTTGCCCCGACCGTCGAACTGCTTCGGGGACAGACCACGGAAGTCGCGGATGCGCGGCAGCGCGAGCGACAGCGTACGGTCCAGGAACTCCCACATGCGGTCACCGCGGAGGGTGACGTGGCAGCCGATCGGCTGCCCCTCGCGCAGCTTGAACTGCGCGATCGACTTGCGGGCCTTGGTCACGGCCGGCTTCTGGCCGGTGATCGTGGTGAGGTCGCGGATGGCGCCCTCGATCAGCTTGGAGTCGCGGGCGGCGTCGCCCACACCCATGTTGACCACGATCTTGGTCAGGCCGGGGATCATCATGACGTTCTCGTACGAGAACTCCTCACGGAGCTTCGGGGAGATCTCGTCACGGTAGCGCTGCTTGAGACGCGGCGCGTTGGTGGTGGCAGTCATCAGATGTCCTCACCGGTGCGCTTGGCAACGCGGATCTTGTTGCCCTCGTCGTCGAAGCGGTAACCGACACGAGTGACGACCTTCTTGCCGTCCTTCTCCACGATCAGCTGAACGTTGCTGACGTGGATCGGGGCCTCGGTCGTCACGATGCCGCCGGTCTTGGAACCACGAGCGGTCTGGCCGGCCTTGGTGTGCTTCTTGACCCGGTTGACACCCTCGACGAGGACGCGGTTCTCGCTGGGCATGGCCACGATGACCTTGCCCTGCTTGCCCTTGTCCTTACCGGTGATGACCTGGACCAGGTCGCCCTTCTTGATCTTCATCGGTTACAGCACCTCCGGCGCGAGCGAGACGATCTTCATGAACTTCTTCTCGCGCAGCTCTCGGCCCACGGGGCCGAAGATACGGGTGCCGCGGGGGTCACCGTCGTTCTTGAGAACGACAGCGGCGTTCTCGTCGAAACGGATGTACGAGCCATCCGGACGGCGGCGCTCCTTGACGGTGCGAACGATGACGGCCTTGATGACGTCACCCTTCTTCACGTTGCCACCGGGGATCGCGTCCTTGACGGTGGCGACGATGACGTCACCGATGCCCGCGTAGCGACGACCCGAGCCACCGAGAACACGGATGCAAAGGATCTCCTTGGCACCAGTGTTGTCGGCGACCCGAAGTCGCGACTCCTGCTGGATCACGTCTATCTCCTGATCGTCTGCCGGTTCCCGGCGGGGGCCTCAAGTGAATGAGGCCCCACGCCGAGCCTGGCGGAACTTATCCGAGGGGAAACCCCCTCAGACGGTAATTATTGGAATTCCCTTGCGGGAATTGCCTACTTGGCCTTCTCGAGGATCTCGACGATGCGCCAGCGCTTGCTCGCCGACAGCGGACGCGTCTCCATGATGAGGACGCGGTCGCCGACGCCGGCAGCGTTCTGCTCGTCGTGCGCCTTGAGCTTGTTCGTACGGCGGATGACCTTGCCGTACAGCGCGTGCTTGACGCGGTCCTCGACGGCGACGACGACGGTCTTGTCCATCTTGTCGCTGACGACGAGACCCTCACGGGTCTTGCGGAAGCCGCGCTCGTTCGTCTCAGTCACATTCTTCTCGCTCATCAGGCGCTCTCCACCGTCTCGATGCCCAGCTCGCGCTCGCGCATCAGGGTGTAGATCCGGGCGATGTCCTTACGGACGGACTTGAGCCGACCGTGGTTCTCGAGCTGCCCGGTCGCCGCCTGGAAGCGGAGGTTGAACAGCTCTTCCTTGGCCTCACGGAGCTTCGCGACGAGGTCCTCGCCGTTCAGCTCACGCAGCTCGGTCGCCTTGATACCAGCGGCCATCACGACTCACCTGCCTCGCGCCGAACAATGCGGCACTTCATCGGAAGCTTGTGGGCGGCGCGGGTGAGCGCCTCCTTGGCGACCTTTTCATTCGGGAAGGACAGCTCGAACATCACCCGACCGGGGTGGACGTTCGCGACCCACCACTCCGGAGAACCCTTACCGGAACCCATGCGGGTTTCGGCTGGCTTCTTCGTCAGCGGACGGTCGGGGTAGATGTTGATCCACACCTTGCCGCCACGCTTGATGTGACGCGTCATGGCGATACGAGCGGACTCGATCTGACGGTTCGTCACGTAGGCCGGGGTCAGGGCCTGGATGCCGTACTCACCGAAGGCGAGCTCAGTGCCACCCTTGGCCATACCGCGTCGCTTGGGGTGGTGCTGCTTGCGGTGCTTGACCCTGCGAGGGATCAGCATGTCGGTCAGGCCTCCGTTCCGGTGGACTCAGCCGGAGCAGCGGCAGCGGCCTCGGCCTTGGGGGCCTCGGCGCCGGCGCTCTGCTGCGGCTTGCGGCCGCGGCCGCCACGCTCGCCACCACGGCCACCGCGGGCCGGGCGGTCCTGGGCGCCACCGCGGGACGGGCGGTTGCCCGCACGCGCAGCGGCGTTCTCGGCGCGGACCTCGGCGATGTTCTTGACGTCGCCCTTGTAGATCCAGACCTTCACGCCGATACGGCCGAAGGTGGTCTTGGCCTCGAAGAAGCCGTAGTCGACGTTCGCGCGGAGCGTGTGCAGGGGCACACGGCCCTCGCGGTAGAACTCCGAGCGGGACATCTCGGCGCCGCCGAGACGGCCACCGCACTGGATCTTGATGCCCTTGGCGCCGGCCTTCATCGTCGACTGCATGCTCTTACGCATGGCGCGACGGAAGGAGACGCGGGAGGACAGCTGCTCGGCGACGGCCTGGGCCACCAGCTGAGCGTCCACCTCGGGGTTCTTGACCTCGAGGATGTTCAGCTGAACCTGCTTGCCGGTCAGCTTCTCCAGCTCGCCGCGGATGCGGTCGGCCTCGGCGCCGCGGCGACCGATGACGATGCCCGGGCGAGCGGTGTGGATGTCGACGCGGACGCGGTCGCGGGTGCGCTCGATCTCAACCTTCGAGATACCGGCGCGCTCCATGCCCTTCGTCATCATGCGACGAATGGCAACGTCTTCCTTGACGTAGTCCTTGTACAGCTTGTCGGCGTACCAACGGGACTTGAAGTCCGTGGTGATGCCGAGCCGGAACCCGTGCGGGTTAACCTTCTGGCCCATTACCGGGTTCCTTCCTTGCTGCTGACGACCACGGTGATGTGGCTGGTCCGCTTGCGGATCCGGTAGGCACGGCCCTGGGCGCGCGGACGGAACCGCTTCAGGGTCGGGCCCTCGTCGACGTACGCCTCGCTGATGACCAGCGAAGAGGCGTCGGTGTGGTCGTAGTTGTGTGCAGCGTTGGCGATGGCGCTGTCCAGCACCTTGCCAACCGGCACGCTCGCGGCCTGCGGGGCAAAACGCAGGACCGCCTGAGCCTCCGTGGCATCCATGCCACGGATGAGGTCCACCACGCGGCGGGCCTTCATGGGCGTGACGCGGATGTACCGCGCCTGGGCCCTGGCTTCCATGGTTGTCCCTTCGGTGTCAGTCATAGTCGTTCACACCCCGCCTAGCGGCGCTTCGACTTGCGGTCGTCCTTGACGTGGCCGCGGAAGGTGCGGGTCGGCGAGAACTCGCCGAGCTTGTGGCCGACCATCGACTCGGTGACGAACACCGGGACGTGCGTCTTGCCGTTGTGCACCGCGAGCGTGTGGCCGAGCATGGCCGGCACGATCATGGAGCGACGGGACCAGGTCTTGATGACGTTCTTGGTGCCGGCTTCGTTCTGGACATCCACCTTCTTGATGAGGTGGTCGTCGACGAAGGGCCCCTTCTTGAGACTACGCGGCATCTAAACCCGCTCCTAGCGCTTCTTGTTCGTCTTGCGGCGGCGGACGATGTACTTGTTGCTCGCCTTCTTGGGAGAACGAGTACGACCCTCCTTCTGACCCCACGGGGAGACCGGGTGGCGACCACCGGAGGTCTTACCCTCACCACCACCGTGCGGGTGGTCGACCGGGTTCATCGCCACACCACGCACGGTCGGGCGAACGCCCTTCCAGCGCATACGACCGGCCTTGCCCCAGTTGATGTTCGACTGCTCGGCGTTGCCGACCTCGCCGACGGTGGCGCGGCAGCGGACGTCGACCAGGCGGACCTCACCGGACGGCATGCGCAGGTGGGCGTACTGGCCCTCCTTCGCCAGCAGCTGCACGGAAGAACCGGCAGAGCGGGCGAACTTGGCGCCACCACCGGGGCGGAGCTCGATCGCGTGGATCGTCGTACCGACCGGGATGTTGCGCAGCGGCAGGTTGTTGCCCGGCTTGATGTCGGCGCCAGCGCCGTTCTCGATCCGGTCACCCTGCTGGAGCTTCGCGGGGGCGATGATGTAGCGCTTCTCGCCGTCTGCGTAGTGCAGCAGCGCGATGCGCGCGGTGCGGTTCGGGTCGTACTCGATGTGAGCGACCTTGGCCGGCACGCCGTCCTTGTCGTGACGACGGAAGTCGATCACGCGGTAGGCGCGCTTGTGGCCACCACCCTGGTGGCGAACGGTCACACGACCGGCGTTGTTACGGCCGCCCTTGCTGTGCAGCGGGCGGACCAGCGACTTCTCCGGCGTGGACCGCGTGATCTCGACAAAGTCGGCGACGCTGGAGCCACGACGGCCCGGGGTCGTCGGCTTGTACTTGCGGATACCCATTTCTCAGTCCTCGTCCGATTCCGGACGACTCGGACTCCGTTAGGAGACCGGGCCGCCGAAGATGTCGATTCGGTCGCCCTCGGCGAGGGTCACGATGGCGCGCTTGGTGTTGGCGCGCTTGCCGAAACCGGTCTTGGTGCGCTTGCGCTTACCCTGACGGTTGATCGTGTTGACCCCGGTGACCTTGACCGAGAAGACCGCCTCGACGGCCTGCTTGATCTGGGTCTTGTTCGCGCGCGGGTCGACGATGAACGTGTACTTGTTCTCGTCGAGAAGCGCGTAGCTCTTCTCCGAAACCACCGGCTTGACCAGGATGTCACGGGGGTCCGTGTAGGTCTTGCTGGTGACCACGGCGACAGTCGCCTCACTCATCAGGCGTCGCTCCCTTCGAGCTCGCCGGCCGTCTTCGCGGCCACGAAGGACTCGAAAGCGGCCTTGGTGAAGACCACGTCGTCCGAGACGAGCACGTCGTACGTGTTCAGCTGGCCCGGCTCCAGGATGTGGACCTGGGGCAGGTTGCGGGCGGACAGCCACGCGGCCTCGTCGGCACGGTCGACGACCAGGAGCAGGTTCTTGCGCTCCGAGATCTTGCCGAACAGCGTCTTGGCGGCCTTCGTGGAGACCTGGCCCTCGACCACGCCGGAGACGACGTGGATGCGGGAGTGGCGCGCCCGGTCGGTGAGGGCACCGCGCAGGGCGGCGGCCTTCATCTTCTTCGGGGTCCGCTGCGAGTAGTCACGCGGCACGGGACCGTGCACGACGCCACCACCGGCGAACTGCGGCGCGCGGGTCGAACCCTGACGGGCGCGACCGGTGCCCTTCTGGCGGTACGGCTTCTTGCCGCCGCCTCGGACCTCGCCGCGGGTCTTGGTCTTGTGCGTGCCCTGACGGGCAGCGGCCAGCTGCGCGACAACGACCTGGTGGATCAGCGGAATGCTGACCTTCGCGTCGAAGATCTCCGTGGGGAGCTCGACGGTCCCGGCCTTGTCGCCTGCCGGCGAAAGGATGTCAATGGTGCTCATCGTTACCTCAGGCCCCCTTGGCCGCGGTACGGACCAGGACGAGGCCGCCGTTCGGACCAGGAACCGCGCCCTTGATCAGGAGCAGGCCCTTCTCCGCGTCAACGGCGTGGACGGTCAGGTTCTGGGTGGTGACCCGCTCGTTGCCCATGCGGCCCGCCATGCGGAGGCCCTTGAACACGCGGCCCGGGGTGGCGCAGCCACCGATGGAACCGGGCGAGCGGTGCTTGCGCTGGGTGCCGTGACCGGCGCCGAGGCCCTTGAAGTTGTGACGCTTCATGACACCGGCGAAGCCCTTGCCCTTGCTCTTGCCGGTGACGTCAACCTTGACGCCCGACTCGAACACGGCAGCGGTGATCTCCTGGCCGAGCGTGTACTCGCTGGCGTCAGCGGTACGCAGCTCCACCAGGTGGCGGCGCGGGGTGACGTCGGCCTTGGCGAAGTGACCCTTGAGGGGCTTGTTCACCTTGCGCGGGTCGATCTCGCCGAAGGCGATCTGGACCGACTCGTAGCCGTCGCTGTCGTTGGTGCGGACCTGGGTGACGACGCAGGGCCCGGCCTTGACGACGGTCACCGGGACGACCCGGTTGTTCTCGTCCCAGACCTGGGTCATGCCGAGCTTCTCGCCCAGGACGCCCTTAATGTTCTTTGCCATCTCGCGCGTCACCTCAGAGCTTGATCTCGATGTCGACGCCCGCCGGCAGGTCGAGGCGCATGAGCGAGTCAACCGTCTTCGGCGTGGGGTCGAGGATGTCGATGAGGCGCTTGTGCGTGCGCATCTCGAAGTGCTCGCGCGAGTCCTTGTACTTGTGCGGCGACTTGATGACGCAGTACACGTTCTTCTCAGTGGGCAGCGGCACCGGGCCTGCGACCGACGCACCAGTGCGGGTCACCGTCTCGACGATCTTCTTCGCCGAGGAGTCGATGACCTCGTGGTCGTAGGCCTTGAGCCGGATGCGGATCTTCTGTCCCGCCATGGCTACTTCGTAGTCCTGTCTCTCGTAACGCTCTGGGACCCGGTGTGCTGCGCCTCTTGCGAGGCACCGTCCTTCTCCGACCCACGCGGTCGGGCGTGTCGCGCCCCCTCCGGGGAATTCCCCGAGAGGAAATCCCTGATGAAGGGGGTTGTGGGGGAAGGACACCCACCGAGCGCCTGGCCGGGGCCGCGCTGGCGCTTCCCGGAAGATTCCCGTACTTCCACCCCTGAAAAGGGGTGACGAGTACTGCGGGACTCGCTTCCAGTCCTCCCGGCGGGAGGCGCGCAAGCATCAGCTCACAACCGAGCAACCTGAACAGTGTGCCATACGCGCCCGAAGGGGCGCCAATCGCAGCCGAAGAAGGTACCCCGACCGGCTCAGTTGTCAAACCACCCCGCCGACATACGGGACACTATGGTCGCGTAGGCCCAGGCCGCCCACCAGAGGCCGTCCGGCCCGCACGCCGCGTCGGCCCCCCGGGGCTCCTGGCCTTACCCGCCTTTGCCGTGGTTTGCCGTGGTCTTGAGCAACCCGCGCGATCCCCACCACGTCCCCTAACACGCTGGGGCAGCCGGGGACTGCGTGCTGCACAACGAGACGGAGTCACTTAGTTGAACACCTCACAGCGCATGGTGATATCCCGCCGGACCGCGCTCGCGGCCCTGGCCGCCACCTCGGTGGCGGTGGCCGCGGGGTGCAGCGACGGCAGCGGGGGCGGCCACAAGCCCAAGGCCTCCCCCAGCCCGATAAGGGCCGTGGACCCCCATGCCACGCAGTCGTTCAACAGTGTGAAGAACCCGCTGCTGCTGCAGTTCATGGCGCACCCCGACGACGACCTGTTCTTCATGAACCCCGACGCCCTGCACATCGTGCAGTCCGGGGTGCCGGTCGTGTCGGTCTATGTGACGGCGGGCGAGGCCGTCGGCCAGAACTGGATCGAGGGCATGCCCAAGGGCAAGCCCGACAAGGCCGCCTACTCCTCGGCCCGCCACCAGGGCCTCCGCCAGGCGTACGCGGAGATGCTGGGGCTCGACAAGTTCACGGGCTGGAAGAAGTCCGTCCTGGACCTCGGCAACGGCGTCCAGGCGGAGACCAACGAGCTGGCCAACGGCAACCGCCGGGCCCAGCTGGTCTTCCTCAACATCGCCATGCTCTCCGCCCACGACATGCGCCTGCCGCTGCTGTGGGAGCGCCCGGACGGCGAGATGCAGAGCATGGTCGCCACGGGCTCACCGTGCACCACGGTCAGCAAGTACAGCCACGGCACGCTGGTGGACACGCTGGCCACGATCATGGACCGGTTCAAGCCGACCGTGATCCACACGATGGACCCGGACCCCGACTACCAGGTCCACGACGCCACGCACCCCAAGGACAACGACTACGGCGCCTGCTCCGACCACCGCGACCACACGCCGACCGCGCTCTTCACCTGGAAGGCGATGTCGCAGTGGGTGGCCGACGCCACCAAGCGCGACGGGCACCCGCCGCGCTTCGTGACCACGTCCTTCCGCGGCTACTACAACCAGCGCTGGCCGCACAACCTGCCGCCCGAGGTCGTGGAGCAGAAGCACCGCCTGGTCGAGGCGTACGGCGGCGACCCCAAGTGGGAGTGCGGCAACCCCGCCGGCTGCGGCGACTACGGCCAGGGCGGCGACCGCCCGATCAAGAACCGCAAGGGCTGGATCCGCTCCACCCACTACCGCTACGAGGGCGCCACGACGGCCCCCGACACTGACAAGTCGGGCCGTCTGGAGGCGTACGGCGTGCTCGGCACCCAGGCCGTGCGCTGGCAGGAGACCTCCGCCGGGAGCGGCCGCTGGGGCGAGCCGCAGAACCTCGGCGGCGGCCCCCTCGCCCCCGCCCTGGCCTCCGTCAAGGACACGGCCGGCCGCCGGCTGCTGTTCGCCCTGCGGTTCTCCGCGCTGGCGGGCCAGGGGCGCCCGGACACCCGCGAGATCGTGGTGCTGGAGCAGGGCTCCCCGGACGGCGCCTTCAAGGACTGGAAGCCGCTCGGCAACCCCGAGCACAAGGCCGACCGCGGCCGCCGCGTGGGCATGCCCGCGGCGATCGCCACCCCGGACGGGCGGGTGCACCTCTTCGTCCGCAACGCGGGCAAGGGCGTCTCCAGCCGGGTCCGCGAGGCCGACGGCAAGTGGGGCAAGTGGCAGAGCCTGCACGGCCAGGAGATCCAGGACGGCCTGACGGTGGCCCTGGACCAGGACAAGCGGGTGCACGTCTTCGGCACCGGCCGGGACACCGTGCACCACTGGAGCCAGGACGCCCCGGACAAGCCGGTCCGCGCGATGCCCCTCAAGGGCCTCCCGCAGCCCGGCGGGCTCCCCGGTGCCACCCTGGACCCCGACGGGCGCCTCGCGGTCGTCTACCGCACCCCTGAGGCCGTCCAGCCGACCGTCCACCGCTTCAAGCCCGGCTCCGAGGATGTCGCGAGCACCGAGCTCAAGGAGTTCGCGGGATACGGCCCGCTCGACGCCCACACGCTGCCCGCGCGCGGCGGCAACGACACCGTGATCGTCCTGGGCCGGGCCGTCGACGGGAAGCTCCAGGTGGTGGACGCCGCGTCCGGCGACGCCTCGCCCACGACCGCCCCCGACCAGGTCGCCGTGGGCACCGCCGCGGTGCTCACCGACGCGGGCCACCAGCTGTGCGTGGTCGCCATGGGGACGGACGCGAGCCCCTGGGTCTGGCGCCCGCAGAACAGCTGACGCACGCGTCAACGACCGCCCCCGGAATTCACCCTCCGGGGGCGGCGCCATTCCCCGGTACGAGCGATTTCCCGCCGTGACGTAGATCGTTGCCGTGCCCGGGCGCCCTTGCTACGTTGCTTCGATGCCGTCGACGATTCCCGGACCACCCAAGCCCGGCCGGCGGCTCCTCGCCGTCAGCGACCTGCACATCAGCATGGCCGACAACGTACCGATCATGGAGTCCCTGCGGCCCGTCACGGACGAGGACTGGCTCATCGTGGCCGGTGACGTCGCCGAGGAGATCGCGGACGTCGAGCGGGCCCTGAAGCTGCTCGCCTCCCGTTTCGCCAAGGTGATCTGGGCCCCGGGCAACCACGAGCTGTGGACTCCCCCGGCCGATCCCGTGCCGCTGCGCGGCCAGGAGCGCTACCAGCACCTCGTGGAGCTCTGCCGCGGCCTCGGCGTGGTGACGCCCGAGGACCCCTACCCGGTGTGGGAGGGCGAGGGCGGGCCCGTGGCGGTCGCCCCGCTGTTCACGCTCTACGACTACACCTTCCGCACCCCGACCGCGGCCACCAAGCGGGAGTCCCTGGAGCAGGCCCACGCGGTGGGCGTGGTGTGCACGGACGAGTACCTGCTGCACCCGGACCCCTACCCGGCCGCCGACGACTGGTGCCGCGCCCGGGTGGCGGCCACCGAGGCCCGCCTCGCCGCGCACGACCCGTCCGTACCCCTGGTCCTGATCAACCACTGGCCATTGGTGCGCGAGCCCACGGACGTCCTGACGTACCCCGAGTTCGCCCAGTGGTGCGGCACCGTGCTGACCCGCGACTGGCACCGGCGCTTCAACACCGCGGCCGTCGTCTACGGACACCTGCACATCCCCCGCACCACCTGGTACGACGGCGTGCGCTTCGAGGAGGTCTCGATCGGCTACCCGCGCGAGTGGCGCCGCCGCGGCCACCCCAAGGGCCTGCTGCGGCAGATCCTGCCGTACCAGCAGTAGGCGCCGGAAAAAGCGAAAGGGCCCGCACATCCGAAGATGTGCGGGCCCTTTCCGACCGTCTAGGTCAGACCTGCAAGCAAGAAGACTTACTTGTTGATCTTGGTGACCTGGCCGGCGCCGACGGTGCGGCCGCCCTCACGGATGGTGAAGCGCAGGCCCTCCTCCATGGCGACGGGCTGGATCAGGGACACGGTCATCTCGGCGTTGTCGCCGGGCATGACCATCTCCGTGCCCTCCTTGAGGGTCACAACACCGGTCACGTCAGTCGTACGGAAGTAGAACTGCGGACGGTAGTTGTTGAAGAACGGGGTGTGACGGCCACCCTCGTCCTTCGACAGGATGTACGCCGTGGCCTCGAACTCGGTGTGCGGCGTGACCGAACCCGGCTTGATGATGCACTGGCCGCGCTCGACGTCCTCGCGCTTGATGCCACGGAGGAGCAGACCGACGTTCTCACCGGCCTGGCCCTCGTCGAGCAGCTTGCGGAACATCTCGATGCCGGTGACCGTGGTGGTGGTCTTCTCGGTCTTGATGCCGATGATGTCGACGGTCTCGTTGACCTTCAGGACACCACGCTCGATACGACCGGTGACGACGGTGCCACGACCGGTGATCGTGAAGACGTCCTCGATCGGCATCAGGAACGGCTTGTCGACGTCACGCTCGGGCTGCGGGATGTTCTCGTCCACGGCCTTCATCAGGCCGAGGAGCTTCTCGCCCCACTCCTTGTCGCCCTCGAGCGCCTTGAGCGCCGAGACCTGGACGACCGGAGCGTCGTCGCCGTTGAACTCGTACTCGTTGAGGAGCTCACGGACCTCGAGCTCGACGAGCTCCAGGATCTCCTCGTCGTCCACCATGTCGGCCTTGTTCAGGGCGACAACGATGTACGGAACGCCGGACTGGCGGGCCAGGAGCACGTGCTCCTTGGTCTGCGGCATCGGACCGTCGGTCGCGGCGACCACGAGGATCGCGCCGTCCATCTGGGCGGCACCGGTGATCATGTTCTTGATGTAGTCCGCGTGACCGGGGCAGTCGACGTGGGCGTAGTGACGCGACTCGGTCTGGTACTCAACGTGAGCGATCGAGATCGTGATACCGCGCTGACGCTCTTCGGGCGCCTTGTCGATCTCGTCGAACGGCGTGAAGGGGTTCAGGTCCGGGTACGCGTCGTGCAGCACCTTGGTGATCGCCGCGGTAAGAGTGGTCTTACCGTGGTCGACGTGACCGATGGTGCCGATGTTGACGTGCGGCTTAGTCCGCTCGAACTTCGCCTTCGCCACTGGGTCCTCCTACGGAGTGGTTCTGTACGCCTTACTCATCGGCGCCAGGTGATCTTTGCTGGGGTGCCGTCCGCCGGGGCATCCGCCGCGCATCGAAAGGAACACGTTCCTAACGCTACGCACCGGAATGCCCCGACAGTCGGTGTAAAGCCTAAAGCGTGAGCTTTGCGTGCAGGGACGCGGTTACTCGCCCTTGGCCTTCGCGATGATCTCCTCGGCGACGTTCCGCGGAACCTCGGCGTAGGAGTCGAACTGCATCGAGTAGCTTGCGCGACCCGAGGTCTTGCTGCGGAGGTCTCCGACGTAGCCGAACATCTCCGACAGCGGAACCAGGCCCTTGACGAGCTTGGCGCCGTGACGGTCCTCCATGGCCTGAATCTGGCCACGGCGGGAGTTGATGTCACCGATCACATCGCCCATGTAGTCCTCGGGGGTGGTGACCTCGACGGACATCATCGGCTCGAGAAGAGCCGGGGACGCCTTGCGAGCACCCTCCTTGAACGCCATGGAACCGGCGATCTTGAAGGCGAGTTCGGACGAGTCGACGTCGTGGTAGGCGCCGTCGAGCAGCGTCACCTTCACGCCGGTCAGCGGGTAGCCGGCCAGCACGCCGAACTCCATGGCCTCCTGGCAGCCCGCGTCCACGGACGGGATGTACTCCCGCGGGATACGGCCACCGGTGACCTTGTTCTCGAACTCGTAGCCATCGCCCTCGAGGGGCTCGATGGCCATCTGCACCTTGGCGAACTGGCCGGAACCACCAGTCTGCTTCTTGTGCGTGTAGTCGATGCGCTCGACGGCCTTGCGGATCGTCTCGCGGTACGCGACCTGCGGCTTGCCGACGTTCGCCTCGACGCGGAACTCACGGCGCATACGGTCGACCAGCACGTCGAGGTGCAGCTCGCCCATACCCGCGATGATGGTCTGGCCCGTCTCCTCGTCCGTGTGGACCTGGAAGGACGGGTCCTCCTCGGCGAGACGCTGGATGGCGACACCCAGCTTCTCCTGGTCGCCCTTGGACTTCGGCTCGATGGCGACCTGGATCACCGGGGCCGGGAAGTCCATGGACTCGAGGATGACCGGCTTCGCCGCGTCGCAGAGGGTCTCACCGGTGGTGGTCTGCTTCAGACCCATGACGGCGACGATGTCACCGGCACCCACCGACTCGATCTCCTCACGCTTGTTCGCGTGCATCCGGTAGATCTTGCCGATGCGCTCCTTCTTGCCCTTCACGGAGTTCTGCACCTGGGTGCCGGTCTCCATGCGGCCCGAGTAAACCCGGACGAAGGTGAGCTTGCCGAGGTGCGGGTCGCTCATGATCTTGAAGGCAAGACCCGCGAACGGCTCGTCGTCGGACGGCTTGCGCTTGACGACCTCGTCGGGGTTGTTGACGGCGTGGCCCTCAACAGCCTCGATGTCCAGCGGCGACGGCAGGTAGCGCACGACCGCGTCGAGCAGGGGCTGAACGCCCTTGTTCTTGAACGCGGTGCCACAGAACACCGGGGTGACGGTGACGGAGTCGGCGCTGCCACGGGAGGCCAGCGTGATGCGGCGGATGGCCGCCATCAGCTGCTCCTCGGTGGGCTCCTGGCCCTCGAGGAAGAGCTCCATCATGGCGTCGTCGTGCTCGGCGACACCCTCGAGGAGCTTGCCGCGCCATTCCTCGGCAGCCTCGGTGTGGGTGTCCGGGATGTCGACGACGTCGTACATCTCGCCCTTGGCGGCCTCGGCGGACCAGACCAGCGCCTTCATCTGGACGAGGTCGACCACGCCCTTGAAGTCGGCCTCGGTGCCGATCGGCAGCTGCATGACCAGCGGAACCGCACCGAGGCGGTCGACGATCATGTCGACGCAGCGGTGGAACTCGGCACCGGTGCGGTCGAGCTTGTTGACGAAGCAGATACGCGGAACGCCGTAGCGGTCCGCCTGACGCCACACGGTCTCGGACTGGGGCTCAACACCGGCAACGCCGTCGAACACCGTCACGGCACCGTCGAGGACGCGCAGCGAACGCTCCACCTCGACGGTGAAGTCGACGTGGCCCGGGGTGTCGATGATGTTGATGGTGTGGTCGACGTCGTTCAGCGGCCAGTGGCAGGTCGTCGCGGCAGACGTGATCGTGATGCCGCGCTCCTGCTCCTGCTCCATCCAGTCCATCGTGGCAGCGCCGTCGTGGACTTCACCGATCTTGTAGGAAACACCGGTGTAGAACAGGATCCGCTCGGTGGTGGTCGTCTTGCCCGCGTCGATGTGGGCCATGATCCCGATGTTGCGGACCTTGGCCAGGTCAAGCGAAGTGGTGGCCATATGGCTCAGTCTTCTCTCGGTTCTCGATGGGGGTAGCGACTACCAGCGGTAGTGCGCGAAGGCCTTGTTGGACTCGGCCATCTTGTGCGTGTCCTCACGCTTCTTGACCGCAGCGCCCAGACCGTTGGAGGCGTCCAGGAGCTCGTTCATGAGGCGCTCGGTCATCGTCTTCTCGCGACGGGCGCGGGAGTAACCCACGACCCAGCGGAGCGCGAGGGTGGAGGCGCGGCCCGGACGGACCTCGACCGGCACCTGGTAGGTGGCGCCACCGACACGGCGGGACTTGACCTCAAGAGCCGGCTTGACGTTCTCGAGGGCGCGCTTGAGGGTGATGACCGGGTCGTTACCGGTCTTCTCGCGCAGACCCTCCATGGCGCCGTACACGATGCGCTCGGCGGTGGAGCGCTTTCCGTGCAGCAGGATCTTGTTGATCAGGGAGGTGACAAGAGGAGAACCGTAGACCGGGTCGATGATGACCGGGCGCTTCGGGGCGGGGCCCTTACGAGGCATTCTTACTTCTCCTTCTTGGCGCCGTAGCGGCTGCGAGCCTGCTTACGGTTCTTGACGCCCTGCGTGTCGAGGGAGCCGCGGATGATCTTGTAGCGAACACCCGGCAGGTCCTTCACACGGCCACCGCGCACGAGCACGATCGAGTGCTCCTGCAGGTTGTGACCCTCACCCGGAATGTAAGCGGTGACCTCGATGCCGGAGGTCAGACGCACACGCGCGACCTTACGGAGCGCCGAGTTCGGCTTCTTCGGGGTGGTCGTGAAAACACGCGTGCAGACGCCACGACGCTGGGGCGAACCCTCGAGCGCGGGCGTCTTGTTCTTCTCGACCTTGTCCTGCCGGCCCTTTCGGACCAGCTGCTGGATCGTAGGCACCGTTTCTCCGGTTTCTGTGTGCCGATCACGATAAAACTAACCTGGGAGCTACCACCGACCCACGCGGTCGGGTGTGTCGAAGGCTGCAGACCACCGCCGAAGACGGCTAGGCGCAGATTTCGGTGTCTCGGACCGTTACGGTCCGGGTCTCCCGCACGGTCTAAAGGCACGCACGAGAGCCCAGGGACACCCCAGGCACAAGGTCAGAGCGTACCTAGCGCATGGGCTGCGGTCAAAACAAATGCACACGCGGTGGACACCCCGACGCGCGAGGCGTATCGCGGCTCGGGGCCCGTTTCCCCGGCCCAGCACGGGCGACGCGGCCGCCGGCGGAGATGACGATCACTCTAGCGGCCGAACGAGTGAGAGTGACAACACGCCGCAGGGCGGCCACCCCCCGGAAGGGGTGACCGCCCTGCGCGCTCGACTTGCGACTTACTGGTTGTACGGACCGTAGTCGTAGTCCTCCAGCGGGACCGCCTGGCCGGAGCCGGTGCCGAAGGGCGAGTAGTCGATGTCGTCGTAACCGACGGCCGAGTACATCGCGGCCTTGGCCTCCTCGGTGGGCTCCACCCGGATGTTGCGGTAACGGGACAGGCCCGTACCGGCCGGGATGAGCTTACCGATGATGACGTTCTCCTTGAGGCCGATCAGGGAGTCGGACTTGGCGTTGATCGCCGCGTCCGTCAGGACCCTGGTCGTCTCCTGGAAGGAGGCCGCGGACAGCCACGACTCCGTCGCCAGCGAGGCCTTGGTGATACCCATCAGCTGCGGACGGCCGGAGGCGGGGTGACCGCCCTCGGTGACCACACGACGGTTCTCGCCCTCGAAGCGCGAGCGCTCCACGAGCTCGCCCGGCAGCAGCTCCGCGTCGCCGGACTCGATGATCGTCACGCGGCGCAGCATCTGCCGGATGATGATCTCGATGTGCTTGTCGTGAATCGACACACCCTGCGAGTTGTAGACCTTCTGGACCTCGCCGACCAGGTGGACCTGGACGGCGCGCTGACCCAGGATGCGCAGAACGTCGTGCGGGTTGGTGGCACCCACGGTGAGCTTCTGGCCCACCTCGACGTGCTCACCCTCGCTGACCAGCAGACGGGCACGCTTGGAGATGCCGAAGGCGGTCTCCTCGGAGCCGTCGTCCGGAGTGACGACGATCTTCTTGGTCTTCTCGGTCTCCTCGATGCGGACGCGGCCGGCCGCCTCCGAGATCGGGGCGACACCCTTGGGCGTACGGGCTTCGAAGAGCTCGACGACACGGGGCAGACCCTGGGTGATGTCGTCACCGGCCACACCACCGGTGTGGAAGGTACGCATCGTCAGCTGGGTACCCGGCTCACCGATGGACTGGGCCGCGATGATGCCGACGGCCTCACCGATGTCGACCAGCTTGCCGGTGGCCAGCGAGCGGCCGTAGCAGAAGGCACAGGTGCCGACCGCGGACTCGCAGGTGAGGACCGAGCGGGTCTTGACCGTCTCGACGCCGTGGGCGACGAGCTGGTCGATGAGGACATCGCCCAGGTCGACGTTGGCCGGCGCGATGACCTTGCCGTCGACGACGACGTCCTCGGCCAGCATGCGGGCGTAGACGCTGGTCTCGACGTCGTCCGCCTTGCGGAGCACGCCGTCGGCGCCCTTGGCCGCGATCTGCAGCTTGAGGCCGCGCTCGGTGCCGCAGTCCTCCTCGCGGATGATCACGTCCTGCGAGACGTCCACCAGACGACGGGTCAGGTAACCCGAGTCGGCGGTACGCAGGGCGGTGTCCGCGAGACCCTTACGGGCACCGTGGGTGGAGATGAAGTACTCCAGCACGGACAGACCCTCACGGAACGACGCCTTAATGGGTCGCGGGATGGTCTCGTTCTTCGCGTTCGACACCAGACCACGCATACCGGCGATCTGACGCATCTGCATCATGTTTCCTCGGGCACCCGAGTCAACCATCATGAAGATGGGGTTCGTCTTGGGGAAGTTCGCGTTCATCGCCTCGGCAACCTCGTTGGTCGCCTTGGTCCAGATCGCGATGAGCTCCTGCGTGCGCTCGTCCTTGGTGATCAGACCGCGCTCGTACTGCTTCTGGACCTTCTCGTCCTGCGCCTCGTAGCCCTTGACGATCTCCTTCTTCGCCTCGGGAACGACGACGTCGGAGATGGCCACGGTGACACCGGAACGGGTCGCCCAGTGGAAACCGGCCGCCTTCAGGTTGTCGAGCGTCGCCGCCACGATGACCTTGGGGTAGCGCTCGGCCAGGTCGTTGACGATCTCGGAGAGCTGCTTCTTGCCCACCGAGTAGTCGACGAACGGGTAGTCCTCGGGCAGCAGCTCGTTGAAGAGCGCGCGGCCCAGCGTGGTGCGCAGGCGGAAGCTGTCCCCCTGCTGCCACTCCGGCTCGCCCTCCTCCTGGACCGGCGGGGTCCAGCCACGCGGCGGGACGGTGCCGATCGGGAAGCGGATGTCGACCTTCGCCTGGAGCGAGAGCTCGCGGGCGTCGAACGCCATGATCGCCTCGGCGACCGAGCCGAAGGACCGGCCCTCGCCGATGACCTTGCGCTCCTCCTCGTCGGTGGTGAGGAAGAACAGGCCAAGCACCATGTCCTGGGTCGGCATGGTGACCGGACGGCCGTCGGCCGGCTTGAGGATGTTGTTCGAGGACAGCATCAGGATGCGGGCCTCGGCCTGCGCCTCCGCGGAGAGCGGCAGGTGGACGGCCATCTGGTCACCGTCGAAGTCCGCGTTGAACGCGGTGCAGACGAGCGGGTGGATCTGGATGGCCTTGCCCTCGACCAGCTGCGGCTCGAAGGCCTGGATGCCGAGGCGGTGCAGCGTGGGCGCACGGTTCAGCAGCACCGGGTGCTCGGCGATGACCTCTTCGAGGACGTCGTACACGACGGTGCGGCCGCGCTCGACCATGCGCTTGGCCGACTTGATGTTCTGCGCGTGGTTCAGGTCGACCAGGCGCTTCATCACGAACGGCTTGAAGAGCTCCAGCGCCATGGCCTTGGGCAGACCGCACTGGTGCAGCTTCAGCTGTGGACCGACGACGATGACGGAACGGGCCGAGTAGTCGACTCGCTTGCCGAGCAGGTTCTGACGGAATCGACCCTGCTTGCCCTTCAGCATGTCGCTGAGGGACTTCAGCGGGCGGTTACCGGGACCGGTGACCGGGCGACCGCGGCGGCCGTTGTCGAACAGCGCGTCGACGGCCTCCTGCAGCATCCGCTTCTCGTTGTTCACGATGATCTCGGGGGCACCGAGGTCAAGGAGACGCTTGAGGCGGTTGTTGCGGTTGATCACACGGCGGTACAGGTCGTTCAGGTCGGAGGTCGCGAAGCGGCCACCGTCCAGCTGCACCATCGGACGCAGGTCCGGCGGGATCACGGGGATGCAGTCGAGCACCATGCCGCTGGGGCTGTTGCGCGTCTGCAGGAAGGCGGAGACGACCTTGAGGCGCTTGAGCGCACGGGTCTTCTTCTGGCCCTTGCCGGTCCGGATGATCTCGCGGAGGCGCTCGGCCTCCTCGTCGAGGTCGAAGGACTCCAGGCGCTTCTGCAGCGCCGCGGCGCCCATCGCACCCATGAAGTAGGTGCCGAAGCGGTCGCGCAGCTCGCGGTAGAGCAGCTCGTCGCCCTCGAGGTCCTGGACCTTGAGGTTCTTGAAGCGGCTCCACACCTCGTCGAGGCGGTCGATCTCGCGCTGCGCACGGTCGCGCAGCTGCTTCATCTCACGCTCGGCGCCCTCGCGCACCTTGCGGCGCACATCGGCCTTGGCACCCTCGGCCTCGAGCTCGGCCAGGTCGGCCTCGAGCTTCTTGGCGCGGGCCTCCAGGTCGGCATCGCGGCGCTGCTCGATCTGCTGACGCTCGACGGAGACGTGTGCCTCCAGCGAGGGCAGGTCGCGCGTACGGCGCTCCTCGTCCACCCACGTGATCATGTAGGCGGCGAAGTAGATGACCTTCTCGAGGTCCTTCGGGGCGAGGTCGAGCAGGTAGCCCAGGCGCGACGGGACGCCCTTGAAGTACCAGATGTGGGTGACGGGAGCGGCGAGCTCGATGTGGCCCATCCGCTCGCGGCGCACCTTGGCGCGCGTGACCTCGACGCCACAGCGCTCACAGATGATGCCCTTGAAGCGGACACGCTTGTACTTGCCGCAGTAGCACTCCCAGTCCCGGGTCGGACCGAAGATCTTCTCGCAGAAGAGTCCGTCCTTTTCGGGCTTCAGGGTGCGGTAGTTGATGGTCTCCGGCTTCTTGACCTCGCCGTGGGACCAGGTTCGGATGTCGTCCGCGGTCGCCAGGCCGATCCGCAGCTCGTCGAAGAAGTTGACGTCGAGCACTGTTCGTCAATCCCTCTTTCAGGGTTTGTGCCCCCTCGCGCCAGCGAGTTATTGGGCTCTACATCATGGTCTGGGGGTCCGGGGACGGCCGGGGCTCCACTGGGGAGCCCCGACCAGACCCGTCAGACCTCTTCGACGCTGCTCGGCTCGCGCCGGGACAGGTCGATACCGAGCTCTTCCGCCGCGCGGAAGACGTCCTCGTCCGTGTCGCGCATCTCGATGGACATGCCGTCCGAGGACAGCACCTCCACGTTGAGGCAGAGCGACTGCATTTCCTTGATGAGCACCTTGAAGGACTCGGGAATGCCGGGCTCGGGGATGTTCTCGCCCTTGACGATGGCCTCGTAGACCTTCACGCGGCCGGTGACGTCGTCGGACTTGATGGTCAGCAGCTCCTGGAGGGCGTAGGCGGCGCCGTATGCCTCCAGCGCCCACACCTCCATCTCACCGAAGCGCTGGCCACCGAACTGAGCCTTACCACCCAGCGGCTGCTGGGTGATCATGGAGTACGGACCGGTCGAGCGGGCGTGCAGCTTGTCGTCGACCAGGTGGTGCAGCTTGAGGATGTACATGTACCCGACCGAGATCGGGTCCGGGAACGGCTCGCCGGAGCGGCCGTCGAACATCCGGGCCTTGCCCGAGGGCAGGACCAGACGGTCACCGTCGCGGTTGGGGATCGTGGACTCGAAGAGACCGGCGATCTCGTCCTCGCGGGCACCGTCGAAGACCGGGGTCGCGACGTTGGTGCCGGCGGCGACCTCGTCGGCGCCGATCGCCTGGAGCCGCTTCATCCAGTCCTCGTCGCCCTCGACCTTCCAGCCGCGGCTGGCGAGCCAGCCGAGGTGGATCTCGAGGACCTGTCCCGGGTTCATTCGGGACGGGACACCGAGCGGGTTGAGGATGATGTCGACCGGGGTGCCGTCCTCGAGGAAGGGCATGTCCTCGACCGGAAGGATCTTGGAGATGACACCCTTGTTGCCGTGGCGGCCGGCGAGCTTGTCACCGTCGGTGATCTTGCGCTTCTGCGCGACGTAGACGCGGACCAGCTGGTTCACGCCCGGCGGCAGCTCGTCGCCCTCTTCGCGGTCGAAGACGCGGACGCCGATGACCTTGCCGATCTCACCGTGCGGCACCTTCAGCGAGGTGTCACGGACCTCACGGGCCTTCTCGCCGAAGATCGCGCGGAGCAGGCGCTCCTCCGGGGTCAGCTCGGTCTCGCCCTTGGGCGTGACCTTGCCGACCAGGATGTCGCCGGCGACGACCTCGGCACCGATGCGGATGATGCCGCGCTCGTCGAGGTCGGCGAGGACCTCCTCGGAGACGTTCGGGATGTCCCGGGTGATCTCCTCCGGGCCGAGCTTGGTGTCACGGGCGTCGACCTCGTGCTCCTCGATGTGGATCGAGGAGAGGACGTCGTCCTGCACGAGGCGCTGCGACAGGATGATCGCGTCCTCGTAGTTGTGACCCTCCCACGGCATGAACGCCACGAGGAGGTTCTTGCCGAGGGCCATCTCGCCCTCGTCCGTGGACGGACCGTCGGCGAGCACCTGGCCGGCGACCACACGGGCGCCCTCGTCGACGACGACCTTCTGGTTGAAGGACGTGCCCTGGTTCGAGCGGGAGAACTTGGCGACCCGGTACGTGTTGTACGTGCCGTCGTCGTTGGCGACGGTGACGTAGTCCGCGGATACCTCCTGGACCACACCGTCCTTCTCCGCCTTGATGACGTCACCGGCGTCGACCGCACAGCGGTACTCCATGCCGGTGCCGACCAGCGGGGCCTCCGCCTTGATCAGCGGAACGGCCTGGCGCATCATGTTCGATCCCATGAGCGCGCGGTTGGCGTCGTCGTGCTCGAGGAAGGGGATCATCGCGGTCGCGACCGACACCATCTGGCGCGGGGAGACGTCCATGTAGTCGACGTCGTCACCGGCGATGTAGTCGATCTCGCCGCCACGGCGGCGGACCAGCACGCGCGACTCGGCGTAACGCATGTCCTCGGTGAGGGGGGCGTTCGCCTGCGCGATGACGAAGCGGTCTTCCTCGTCGGCAGTCAGGTAGTCCACGTCGTCGGTGACGACGCCGCCCACGACCTTGCGGTACGGGGTCTCGACGAAACCGAACGCGTTGACGCGGCCGTACGAGGCGAGCGAGCCGATCAGACCGATGTTCGGGCCTTCGGGCGTCTCGATCGGGCACATGCGGCCGTAGTGCGACGGGTGGACGTCTCGGACCTCGAAGCCGGCCCGCTCACGGGACAGACCGCCGGGGCCCAGCGCGGACAGACGGCGCTTGTGGGTCAGGCCCGACAGCGGGTTCGTCTGGTCCATGAACTGGGACAGCTGGCTGGTGCCGAAGAACTCCTTGATGGAGGCGACGACCGGCCGGATGTTGATCAGGGTCTGCGGCGTGATCGCCTCGACGTCCTGGGTGGTCATCCGCTCGCGGACGACGCGCTCCATACGAGCCAGACCCGTGCGGACCTGGTTCTGGATGAGCTCGCCGACGTTGCGCAGACGACGGTTGCCGAAGTGGTCGATGTCGTCGGTCTCGACGACGATCGAGGTGCCGTTCTCGCCGACCGTCTCCAGCTCACCCGCGTGCAGCTTGACCAGGTACTTGATCGTCGCGATGACGTCGTCGACCGTCAGCACACCGGCGTCGAGGGGGGCGTCCGCGCCGAGCTTCTTGTTCACCTTGTAGCGGCCGACCTTCGCGAGGTCGTAGCGCTTGGGGTTGAAGTAGAGGTTCTCGAGCAGCGTCTGCGCGGCCTCGCGCGTCGGCGGCTCGCCCGGACGCAGCTTGCGGTAGATGTCGAGCAGCGCGTCGTCCTGGCCCTGGGTGTGGTCCTTCTCCAGGGTGGCGCGCATGGACTCGTACTCGCCGAACTCCTCGAGGATCTGCTCGGTCGTCCAACCGAGAGCCTTGAGCAGGACGGTCACGGACTGCTTGCGCTTGCGGTCGATGCGGACACCGACCATGTCGCGCTTGTCGACCTCCATCTCCAGCCAGGCACCCCGGGACGGGATGATCTTGGCGGTGAAGATGTCCTTGTCGGACGTCTTGTCGATGGAGGAGTCGAAGTAGACGCCCGGCGAGCGGACCAGCTGCGAGACGACGACACGCTCGGTGCCGTTGATGCAGAAGGTGCCCTTGTTGGTCATGAGCGGGAAGTCGCCCATGAAGACCGTCTGGGACTTGATCTCACCGGTCTCGTTGTTGGTGAACTCCGCCGTGACGAAGAGCGGGGCCGCGTACGTGAAGTCGCGCTCCTTGCACTCGTCGATGGAGTTCTTCGGGGGCTCGAAACGGTGGTCGCGGAAGGTCAGCGACATCGACCCGGAGAAGTCCTCGATCGGGGAGATCTCTTCGAAGATCTCCTCCAGACCGGACTTGGTGGGGACGTCCTGACCGCTGTCCAGCGCAGCCTCGACGCGAGCCTTCCAGGCGGCGTTGCCGAGCAGCCAGTCGAAGCTCTCGGTCTGCAGCGCAAGGAGGTTCGGAACCTCGAGGGGCTCCTTGATCTTCGCAAAAGAGATGCGCAGCGGGGCGGTGCTGGCGCCGGTGTTCGTATTGGCAGTCGAGGCGTTGCGCGAGGCGGCCAAGAGGGGGTCCTTCCGAGGGCTCGGACTCACTACGCGCGTACCGGCCCCACTCCGTGCATACGAGAGAATCCCAGCTCAGCGGGTTTCCATCAGCAGTGCTCGACAGTGGGCATGCCCCTGGTGACGGGCAGGGAGCAGCTAACAGGCAGCGCAAAGGGTCAGTGTAGCCACTTGGCCCACTGATGTCCAGAGCGGATTTCCGGAGACCGGTGCGATACCAATCTCTCCCTCCGGGATCCTGTTGTTCCTCATTGCCTGGAGCAAGGCTTCCCTCTTCGCCGTCGATCCATGCCTCGGCTGCGGATCGATGTGGCGACGCGTCCTGAGAATTGCGCGCGGCGTGCCGTTCGTCAAGGCCCCTCGGCCTCCGGACGCTTCCCGTGGCGTCTCCACGGCCGTCGCCCGGCCGCCCTCTCGCGCGCTTCCGGCAGACAACGAAGATCACCATACTCGCCCCCGCGCCCGGGGCAAGGCAGCCGTCGCGGGAACGCCCAAGGGCGACCACCCGCATGGGTGATCGCCCTTGAAACTTATACGCCGCCCGGACGCGCCGGGCCGCGCAGGAGAGAGTCAGCAGACTCCGAAGGTCACTTGACCTCGACGGAGGCGCCGGCGCCCTTGAGGGCCTCGGCGGCCTTCTCCGCGGCGTCCTTGGCGACCTTCTCGAGGACCGGCTTCGGGGTGCCGTCGACGAGGTCCTTGGCCTCCTTCAGACCCAGGGAGGTCAGCTCACGCACGACCTTGATGACCTGGATCTTCTTGTCACCGGCGGCGGTGAGGATGACGTCGAACTCGTCCTGCTCCTCGACGGCCTCGGCGGCGGCAGCGGCGCCACCGGCGGCGGCAACGGCGACCGGGGCGGCAGCGGTGACGTCGAACTTCTCCTCGAACGCCTTCACGAACGCGGCGAGGTCAATGAGGGTCATGTCCTCGAACTGCGCGAGCAGGTCGTCCTGGCTGAGCTTCGCCATGATGGCGGTCCTTCCACTAATTCGGCTGGTGCCGGATGTACATTTCGGCGGGCGTACTACGGGCCCGCTGCGACCGTGACGGGCGCGAGTGATTCAGGCGTGAGCCTGGATCACTCGGCGGCAGCCTCGGCCTCGACGGGAGCCGGCGTACCGGCACCGCCCTGCTCGACCTTCGCGCGAAGCGCCTCCGCGGTGCGGACGAACTTCGACGGCAGGGCCTGGAAGAGCGCGGCAGCCTGGGACTGCTTGCCCTTCATGGCACCCGCCAGCTTGGCGAGCAGAACCTCGCGGGACTCGAGGTCCGCAAGCTTCTTGATCTCATCAGCGGTCAGCGCCTTACCGTCAAGGACACCGCCCTTGATGATGAGGTTGGGGTTGTCCTTGGCGAAGTCACGAAGACCCTTCGCCGACTCCACCGGGTCACCGGTGATGAAGGCAACAGCCGTCGGACCAGTGAACTGGTCGTCCAGCGTGTTGATCCCGGCCTCGTTGGCCGCAATCTTGGTCAGCGTGTTCTTCACCACGGCGTACTGGGCGTTCTCACCGAGCGAACGGCGCAGCTCCTTGAGCTGTGCCACGGTGAGACCGCGGTACTCGGTCAGCACGGCGGCGTTCGAGCTGCGGAACTTGTCCGTCAGCTCGGCAACCGCGGCAGACTTGTCGGGCCTCGCCATGAGCCTCGGCCTCCTTCCGGGTGATTCGGACCGCATAGACACGCGAAGGGACCTGGGCAAAACGAAACGCCCCGGCGCAGGCGCTCGGGGCGTGCACTCGACCGTTCGAACCAGGGGTTCTCACGGGAGTTCAACCACAAATCACCTGCGCAGGTCGCCCGCAGCTAGCGGATCCTTCGGCCACCACACCTTCACTGGGAAGGCACAGCAACGACCAGCGGTCTTTGGCTTCTGGAACAAGGTACGGGAAGGGTGTCTTCGGATGCAAATCGCCCCCCGTACGCCGGCAAAAAGCCGGGCCCCGCACCCTCGGAAGGATGCGGGGCCCGGCCCGTGACGCTTACTCGCTACGAGAGGTCGATCAGACCGTCTCGTCCTCGACCAGGAGGTTGCGGGTGCGGTTGGAGTCCAGCGGGATGCTGGGGCCCATCGTCGTCGTCATGGTCGCCTTCTTGATGTAGCGACCCTTCGCGGCGGACGGCTTGAGGCGGGTGATCTCCTCGAGCGCGGCGGCGTAGTTCTCGACCAGCTTGGCCTCGTCGAACGACACCTTGCCGATGATGAAGTGCAGGTTCGAGTGCTTGTCGACGCGGAACTCGATCTTGCCGCCCTTGATGTCCGTGACAGCCTTCGCCACGTCCGGGGTGACCGTGCCGGTCTTCGGGTTCGGCATCAGACCACGCGGACCGAGCACGCGGCCGAGGCGGCCGACCTTGCCCATGAGGTCCGGGGTGGCGACGACGGCGTCGAAGTCCAGACGGCCCTTCGCAACCTCGTCGATCAGTTCGTCGGAGCCGACGATGTCGGCGCCCGCGGCCTCCGCGGCCGCAGCACGGTCACCGGTCGCGAAGACCAGGACCCGGGCGGTCTTGCCGGTGCCGTGCGGAAGGTTCACGGTGCCACGGACCATCTGGTCGGCCTTGCGCGGGTCGACACCCAGACGCATGGCAACCTCGACGGTCGCGTCGAACTTGGTGCCGGAGGTGTCCTTCGCGAGACGGACGGCCTCGAGGGGGGCGTACAGGCGCTCCGCCTCGACCTTGGCGTCCGCAGCGCGGAGAGTCTTGCTGCGCTTCACTGCTTCTCCTCAGTGGTGAATGGAGTCGTGGTGCGGGCCGCGCTCGGCCCTTCCACGGTTACTGCGAGGTGGCTGATCAGCCCTCGACCGTGACACCCATGGAACGGGCGGTGCCGGCGATGATCTTCTCGGCGGCGTCCAGGTCGTTGGCGTTCAGGTCGGGCATCTTGGTGGCGGCGATCTCGCGCACCTGGTCGCGGGTGATCTTCGCGACCTTCTTGGTGTGCGGCTCGCCGGAGCCCTTCTCCACGCCCGCGGCCTTGAGGATCAGCTTCGCGGCCGGCGGAGTCTTCGTGACGAAGGTGAAGGAGCGGTCTTCGTAGACCGTGATCTCCACCGGCACGACCATGCCACGCTGCGACTCGGTCGCGGCGTTGTAGGCCTTGCAGAACTCCATGATGTTGACGCCGTGCTGACCCAGCGCGGGGCCGACCGGCGGGGCCGGGTTGGCGGCACCGGCGCTGATCTGGAGCTTGATAAGCCCCGTGATCTTCTTCTTCTTGGGAGGCATTGCTCTCTCCGGGTCCTAGTGAGAGTTTTTTTGCCGGCGCACAGTGCGCGCAGGCATACCGCACCACGATAACGGGTAACATGCTGCGGCCAAAAACCGAGCAGGTCAGACAGGCTGCAAGCAGCCGATCTGACCTGTTCGGAAGCGTTGGTCCGGAAGAAGCTAGTTCTTCTGGATCTGGTCGAAGCTGAGCTCGACCGGGGTCTCGCGGCCGAAGATCTCGACGAGGCCCTTGACCTTCTTCGAGTCGGCGTTGATCTCGTTGATCGTGGCCTGGAGCGTCGCGAACGGACCGTCGGTGACGGTGACCGAGTCGCCCACCTCGAAGTCCAGCACCTGGACCTCGACCTTGCGGGACGGCGCCGGCTTGCCCTCGGCCTCGGCGGCCTCGCGGGCGGCCTTCTCCTCGGCCTCCGGGGCGAGCATCTTGACGATCTCGTCCAGGGTCAGCGGGTACGGGTCGTAGGCGTTGCCCACGAAGCCGGTGACGCCCGGGGTGTTGCGGACGACGCCCCAGGACTCGTTCGTCAGGTCCATGCGCACCAGCACATAGCCGGGGAGCTTGTTCTGGCGGACGGTGCGGCGGTCGCCGTTCTTGATCTGGACGACCTCTTCCTGCGGCACCTCGGCCTGGAAGATGTAGTCCTCGACGTTGAGCGAGACGGCGCGCTGCTCGAGGTTGGTCTTCACGCGGTTCTCGTAACCCGCGTAGGTGTGGATGACGTACCACTCGCCGGGCAGACCGCGCAGCTCGTCGCGGAGCGCGGCGACGGGGTCGACCGGGGCCTGCTCCTCGGCGGGCAGCTCGTCGGCCTCGACCGCGGCGGCGGCCTCGGACTCGGCGTCGTCCTCGACGTGGAGGGCGGCCTCTTCGGCGGGCTCGCCGGCGGCGGAGTCCTCGGCGTCGAGCTCGTCGACGCCGTCGGCGTTCTCGACGATCTCCTGCGCGCCCTCTTCATCAGCGATGGCCGCAGCGTCGCCCTCGACCTCGGCCGAGGCAGCCGCGACCGCGTCGGCCTCTGCCGCGTCGGCGGAGTCGACGGCGTCGTTCAGGTTCGGGTCAGACACGTGGCTGCTTCTTCCTGGCTTCAAGGGGTGGAACGTGCGAAGGGGCGGCTCTCCGAGAAGCAGCCGCCCTACGCGCGGGTTCAGCCGAAGACGTACTTGACGGCGTTGGAGAACCCATAGTCAATCACGGTGACCAGGCCAATGACGATGACGACAAAGACGATCACCACTGTGGTGTACGTCGACAGCTGGTTCCGCGTGGGCCAGACGACCTTGCGGAGCTCTGCGACGACCTGACGGTAAAACAGCGCGAGGCGGCCGAAGGGGCCCTTCTTCCCGCGCTTCCCACCACGGCGGCCCTTTTTGGCGGCCACCTCGTCCTCGGGACGACCGCTCTCAGGCGTCGCGGTGGAGCCAAGGGCTTCCGTCACTACGTCCTCACCTGAATCCGGGTCGTGAGCCGTGCCGCGCCCGGTTGAGCCGCACGGCGGTGCATTTCAGTACGTACGCATGCACGCACCCTGGAAACGATGCGTGTAGCAGGGCCGAAGGGACTTGAACCCCCAACCGCTGGTTTTGGAGACCAGTGCTCTACCAATTGAGCTACGACCCTTTGTGGTTCCCCCAACCTACCGCATCCGGTCGTACGCACGGTGTGCGTGCAGCGGACGTGCCGATGAGGGGCCAACGACGGATGAGTGTACGTGCTCCGGAGGCCCGCGTCGAACAGCGCCACCCGGGGCACCCGCGGCTCAGGCGCCGCACGGGCGGGCGAGGGGGCGGCGAGCAATGCGTGTGCCCCGTTCGTCCCGGGTCTGCGACGATGCCTCCATGACCGCTGCGACTCCTTCCGAGCCCCCCGTACAGTCCCCCACCGAGCGCCGGGTGTCGGCCCGTATCGGATCGATCTCCGAGTCCGCCACGCTCGCCGTGGACGCCAAGGCGAAGGCCCTCAAGGCCGCCGGGCGCCCGGTGATCGGCTTCGGTGCCGGTGAGCCCGACTTCCCGACCCCCGGCTACATCGTCGAGGCCGCGGTGGAGGCCTGCCGCACCCCGAAGTACCACCGCTACACCCCCGCCGGCGGCCTCCCCGAGCTGAAGGCCGCGATCGCCGCCAAGACGCTGCGCGACTCCGGCTATGAGGTCGACGCCTCCCAGGTGCTGGTCACCAACGGCGGCAAGCAGGCCATCTACCAGGCCTTCGCCGCGATCCTCGACCCGGGCGACGAGGTCATCGTGCCCGCCCCGTACTGGACCACCTACCCGGAGTCGATCCGCCTCGCGGGCGGTGTGCCGGTCGAGGTCGTCGCCGACGAGACCACCGGCTACCGCGTCTCGGTCGAGCAGCTGGAGGCGGCCCGCACCGAGCGGACCAAGGTCCTGCTCTTCGTCTCCCCGTCGAACCCGACCGGCGCGGTCTACAGCCGTGCGCAGGTCGAGGAGATCGGCCGCTGGGCCGCCGAGCACGGCCTGTGGGTGCTGACCGACGAGATCTACGAGCACCTGGTCTACGGGGACGCCGAGTTCTGCTCGCTGCCGGTGGTCGTGCCGGAGCTGCGCGAGAAGTGCATCGTGGTCAACGGTGTCGCCAAGACGTACGCGATGACGGGCTGGCGCGTGGGCTGGATCATCGGCCCGAACGACGTGGTCAAGGCCGCGACCAACCTCCAGTCGCACGCCACCTCCAACGTCTCCAACGTGGCGCAGGTCGCCGCGCTGGCCGCCGTCTCCGGTGACCTGGAGGCCGTCGCGGAGATGCGCAAGGCCTTCGACCGCCGCCGCCAGACGATCACGCGGATGCTCAACGAGATCGACGGCGTCGTCTGCCCGGAGCCGGAGGGCGCGTTCTACGCCTACCCGTCCGTGAAGGGGCTGCTCGGCAAGGAGATCCGCGGCAAGCGGCCCGCCACCTCCGGGGAGCTGGCCGCCCTGATCCTCGACGAGGTCGAGGTCGCGGTGGTGCCGGGCGAGGCCTTCGGCACGCCGGGCTACCTGCGCCTGTCGTACGCCCTGGGCGACGAGGACCTGGTCGAGGGCGTCTCCCGGATGCAGAAGCTGCTGGCCGAGGCCAAGTAGCACGCTTCCTCCTCGCGGGCTCCCGGCTGTCGCCGGGGGCCCGCAATTCTTTTCGGCCGGTTCCCGTTCAGGGAAAGTCCCTTCCGGTTGCCGGGCCCATGCGGCAGGATCTGCCAATGGAGAACGTTCGCGACGTCCGTACGCTGCCGAAGGCCCACCTGCACCTGCACTTCACCGGGTCCATGCGCCCGTCGACCCTGCTGGAGCTGGCCGACAAGTACGGGGTGCACCTGCCCGAGGCGCTCAGCGGCGGCGAACCTCCCCAGCTGCGGGCCACCGACGAACGCGGCTGGTTCCGCTTCCAGCGGCTCTACGACATCGCCCGGTCCTGCCTGCGCTCCCCCGAGGACATCCGGCGGCTGGTGCGCGAGGCCGCCGAGGAGGACGTGCGCGACGGCTCCGGCTGGCTGGAGATCCAGGTCGACCCCACCTCGTACGCGCCCCGGCTCGGCGGGCTGATCCCCGCGCTGGAGATCATCCTCGACGCCGTAGACAGCGCGTCCCGGGACACCGGCCTGGGCATACGGGTCATCGTCGCCGCGAACCGCATGAAGCACCCGCTGGACGCGCGCACACTGGCCCGGCTCGCCGTGCGCTACGCCGACCGCGGCGTCGTCGGCTTCGGGCTCTCCAACGACGAGCGGCGCGGGCTCGCCCGCGACTTCGACCGCGCCTTCGAGATCGCCCGGGAGGGCGGCCTCCTCGCCGCGCCGCACGGCGGCGAGCTCGCGGGCCCCAGCAGCGTCCGCGACTGCCTGGACGACCTGCGCGCGGGCCGCGTCGGGCACGGCGTCCGCGCCGCGGAGGACCCCCGCCTGCTCCGCAAGCTCGCCGAGCGCGGGGTGGCCTGCGAGGTCTGCCCGACGTCGAACGTGGCGCTGGGGGTCTACGAGAAGCCGTCCGACGTGCCGCTGCGGGTGCTCTACGAGGCGGGCGTCCCGATAGCCCTGGGCGCGGACGACCCCCTGCTCTTCGGCTCGCGGCTGGCCGCGCAGTACGAACTGGCCCGGGAGCACCATGGCTTCTCCGACGCCGAACTCGCGGAGCTGGCCCGCCAGTCGATCCGGGCGTCGCGGGCGCCGGCCGATGTCCGGGAGAAGCTTCTGGCGGGCGTGGACGGCTGGCTGGCGGCGTAGCCCTGCCGGGGGCTTTCCCCAGCCCCGCCCCTTCCCGAAACTGGGGCTCGTGCCCCAGACCCCCGGCTGCAGGTCCGTTGCGCCTGCGGCGGAGCGCCCTGCGGGCGCGTCCTCAAACGCCGGACGGGCTGAATTCGCGCACCGCGGGGGCTAAAGCCCGCAGCCCACCGTCACCGGCTCGTTGACCAGGGTCACCCCGAAAGCGCTCCGCACGCCGTCCCGGACCTCGCGGGCGAGTGCCAGGAGATCCTCCGTCGTCGCCCCGCCGCGGTTCGTCAGCGCCAGCGTGTGCTTCGTCGAGATACGAGCCGCCCCGGCCCCGTACCCCTTCGTGTACCCCGCCTTGTCGATCAGCCAGGCGGCGGACGTCTTCATGAAGCCCTCCCCCGCCGGGAAGGCCGGCGGGACGACGTCCGATCCGAGCCGCTCCGCCACCCGCTCCAGGAACGCCGCGTGCTCGGCCTCCGTGAGGATCGGGTTGGTGAAGAAGGAGCCCGCGGACCAGGTGTCGTGGTCCTCCGGGTCGAGCACCATGCCCTTGCCGGCGCGCAGCTTCAGGACCGTTTCCCGGGCGGTCGCGGCCGGTACCCGGTCGCCCGCCCCGACGCCGAGCACGCGGGCCGTCTCCGGGTACTTGATCGGCGCGGACAGCCCGCCCGCGTCCTCCAGCCGGAAGCGGACCCGGAGCACGACGTGCCGGGCGGGGTCCTGCTTGAAGCGGCTGTGGCGGTACGAGAACGCGCACTCCTCGTTGGGGAGGGTGACGACCTCGTCGGCCCGGCGGTCGTAGGCCACCACCTCGGTGATCGTGGCGGAGACCTCCTGGCCGTACGCGCCGACGTTCTGGATCGGGGTGGCACCGGCGGAGCCGGGGATCCCGGCCAGGCACTCGATGCCGGCGAGTCCGGCCTCGACGGTGCGGGCCACGGCGTCGGACCAGTTCTCGCCGGCGGCGAGTTCGAGGTCGGTGCCGTCGAGGGTGAAGCCGGTGGTGGCGATGCGCAGGGCGGTGCCCTCGAAGCCCTTGTCGGAGATGACCAGGTTGCTGCCGCCGCCGATGATCAGCAGCGGGGTGCCGGTCGCGTCGGCTTCGCGTACGGCCGTGATCACCTCGTCGTCGGTGGTGGCGGTGACCAGGCGGGTCGCGGGGCCACCGAGACGGAAGGTGGTCAGGGGGGCGAGGGGGGCATCGTGGAATTCCTGCACGGGCCCCAGGGTATCCGCTGCACTTTCACCGCCCCGGGGCCCTGTGATCCACGGCGGGAGCACCGTCAGCCCGCCGGCGTCGCCTGCCGGCGCGGTATCGCCGTCGTCGTCACCGCCGCCAGGGCGACCGCCCCCGACCCGACCCACAGCGCCGGCACGATGCCGTCGGTGAAGCTCGCGGCCGACCCGTACCCGCCCTGCGCGGAGAAGACGGAGGCGAGGACCGCGACACCCAGCGCTCCGCCCACCTCGCGCAGGGCGCTGTTCGCCCCGGAGGCGATGCCCTGTTGCGCGGGGGCGACGCTGGACATGACGAGGCTCGCGGCCGGCGCGAAGTACAGCGCCATCCCGACCCCGCTGACGATCAGCGCGGGAAGCTGCGCCGCGTAGGAGACGCCGGGCGCGAGCACCAGGGCGAACAGCGCGAGGCCGAGCGCCTGGAGGGCGAGTCCGGCCGTGACGACCCGGCGGCCGCCGATCCGGTCGGACAGGTAGCCGGCGAAGGGCGCGACGACCATCGGGGCGCCGGTCCAGGGCAGCATCCGCAGGCCCGCCTCGGTGGGCGAGTAGCCGCAGGCGATCTGCAGGTACTGGCTGAGCAGGAAGATCGAGCCGAACATGCCGAGGAACATCAGCAGCCCGGCCGCGTTGACCGCGGCAAACGCCCTGTTGCCGAAGAGCCGCATCGGCAGGACCGGGTCGCTGCTGCGGAAGCCGTGGTGCACGAAGCCGCCCAGGAGCGCCGCCCCGGCGATCAGGCCGGTGAGGACGCGGGCGCTGGTCCAGCCGTGGGCGTCGGCGTTGACCAGGCCGAAGACGACGCCGAAGAGGCCGCCGGTGGCCAGGAGCGTGCCGGGGATGTCGAGGCGCGCTCCCGGCGCGCGGGACTCCGCCATGCGCGCCCGGACGAGCGGCAGGAGGGCGATGCCGAGGGGGACGTTGAGCCAGAAGATCCACTGCCAGGAGATGTGTTCGGTGAGGCTGCCGCCGATGAGCGGGCCGCCCGCGACCGCGAGGCCGTTGACCGCGCCCCAGATGCCGTACGCGGTGCCGCGCCGTTCCGCGGGTACGGCCGTGGTGAGGAGGGTGAGGGACAGCGGCGTCATGATCGCGGCGCCGACGCCCTGCGCGGCGCGGGCGGCGATCAGTCCGTCGATACCGGGCGCGAGGGCCGCGGCGGCCGACGCGGCGGTGAAGAGCGCGATGCCGAGGGCGAAGAGCCTGCGGCGCCCGAAGCGGTCGCCGAGTGCGGCGCCGGTCATCAGGAGGGCGGCGTACGCGAGGGTGTAGGCGTTGACCGTCCACTCGAGGTCCTGGAGCGCTCCCCCGAGGTCCTCGCGGATGGAGGGGAGGGCCGTGGTGACGACGAGGTTGTCGAGTGCGGCCATGAACCCGGCGGTGCCGGTGACGACCAGGGCCCAGACGACGCCGGAGCGCCGCGCTGTTCGCTGGAGCATGGTGGATTTCCCCCCTGAAGATTAGTTATCGCTTACTAACTTGCGTGGTCATGCCATGCCGTTCTCCCCGGCGGCACGAGGTCACGCCGACCGGGCGGACTCGTAGAAGCCGGCCCACACCCGGTGGTCGTCGGGAAAGCCGAGCGTGACGAGGGTGTTGATGAGCATCCCGTACGCCATGAAGGACTTGGTCTCCTCCCGGTCGGCCCCGAGGTTCAGATGAACGGCGTCCCAGAGGTCCAGCCAGCCGGCCCGGATGGAATCGCCGAATCCGTGGTCACCGGCGGCCTCGGCCGACGCGACCGCGACATACACCTGCATCTGCATCAGCAGGCTGTCGGGATCCTCGGAGATCAGCCGCCGATAGGCGGCCGCCATTGCGTGCACACGATCCTCGGCGGCGGCGCCGGCCGGGAGATCCTTCGCGACCTCCTCGAAGACCCCACGGGTCCGCTCCAGGCAGCGCTCGGCCGCGGCGAGGAAGATCGCCTGCTTGCCGGGGAAGAGCCGGAAGAGATACGGCTGCGAGACACCCACCCGGCGGGCGATCGTCTCGGTGGAGGTGCCGTGGTAGCCGCCGCGCGCGAACTCGGTGATCGCGGCGCGGATGACGCTCTCGCGGCGCTCATCGGCGCTCATCCTGACCATGGACGTAAGTTAGTGATTGATTACTTATGAAGTCAAGGAGCAGCGAAGGCAAGAAGTAAGGGGCATCCGCCATGGCGGATGCCCCTTACTCCACAGCTTCTTACTTCACGGCTCCGGCCGGCTTCGCCGTCAGGCGAGGCGGACGACGGCGCGGGACATGCCCAGGACCTTCTGGCCCGCGCTCTTGACCAGGAGGTCGACGCGGACCGTACGGGCCTCGTCGTTCTTGGCCGCGACCTTGCCGCCGACCTCGATGACCGCGCCCTCGTCGTCGTTCGGCACGACGACCGGCTTGGTGAACCGCACGCCGTACTCCACGAGGGCGCCCGGGTCGCCGGTCCAGTCCGTCACCACGCGGGCCGCCTCGGCCATGGTGAACATGCCGTGCGCGATGACGTCCGGCAGCCCGACCTCCTTGGCGAACTTCTCGTTCCAGTGGATCGGGTTGAAGTCGCCGGAGGCGCCCGCGTAGCGGACAAGAGTGGCGCGGGTCACCGGGAAGGACTGCACGGGCAGCTCGGTGCCGACCTCGACGTCGTCGTACGAAATCCTCGCGGCCATCACGCCTCCTCGGCGGCGCGCGCCACCAGCATCGTGTGCGCGGTCACAACGTGCTCGCCGGTCTCGTCGTGGACCTCGCCACGGACCGTCACCACGTCGTTGCCCGCCATGGACTTGATCGTCTCGATCGTGGAGGTGACCGTCAGCCGGTCGCCCGCGCGGACCGGGCGGGTGTAGGCGAACTTCTGGTCGCCGTGCACCACACGGTCGTAGTCCAGGCCCAGCTGCGGGTCCTGGACGACCTGGCCCGCGGCCCGGAACGTGATCGCAAACACAAAGGTCGGCGGCGCGATCACATCGGGGTGACCGAGGGCCTTGGCGGCCTCGGGGTCGGTGTACACCGGATTGGCGTCACCGATGGCATCGGCGAATTCGCGGATCTTCTCCCGGCCGACCTCATAGGGCTCGGTGGCCGGGTAGGTCCGTCCGACGAAGGACTGGTCGAGCGCCATGGGCTCGGCACCTCCTGAGTGGACTGCGGTGGATAACGCCATGAGGCCGCCCCCAAGATCTGGGGACGGCCTCATGAACGAGCCTGTGTTTAGCGCGTTTCGCGGTGCGCAGTGTGCGCCTTGCAGCGCGGGCAGTGCTTCTTCATCTCAAGACGGTCCGGGTCGTTACGCCGGTTCTTCTTGGTGATGTAGTTCCGCTCCTTGCACTCCACGCAGGCCAGCGTGATCTTCGGGCGGACGTCGGTGGCAGCCACGTGAGTGCTCCTTGACGGAATGGACGGATGAACGCAGACAAGAGTAGCCGACCGGAGGACCGACCCCACAATCGGCTACTACGTGTAGCGGTGACCGGACTTGAACCGGTGACACAGCGATTATGAGCCGCTTGCTCTACCGACTGAGCTACACCGCTTTGATGCGAGAGAGATCCTCGCCCGAAGGCGAGGAACCTCACACACCAGAGCCCCAATACGGAATCGAACCGTAGACCTTCTCCTTACCATGGAGACGCTCTGCCGACTGAGCTATTGGGGCGAGCGAGGAAGACATTACACGGTTGGCCGCCGAAGGTGAAATCCGTATCCCGCGGCCACCCCAAGGGGCTCTGCGCACCCCTCTCGCACCACACCAGTACGACTATTCGTCGCTTGCTCGAAGCCGTTCCTCACCCGCCCTAGGCTCGGAACACGCTGCGTGATCATGCACGCCCCGGACCCCGGAGGAGCGCGATGCCCGACAGCCAGCCGCAGCCCCCGAGAAACCCCGGGGGTGACACCCCGCCCGTCGGCCCGCCGTCCGGCGCCGCGCCCGGCGACAGCGCCCTGGTGCTGTGCGGCGCCCGGCTCGCCGACGGCCGCATCGTGGACGTGCGGCTCAGCGGCGGGAGCATCGAAGCCGTCGGGACCTCCGGCAGCCTCGCCCCCGGCCCGCGTGTCGACCTCAGCGGCTATCTGCTGCTGCCCGCCCCGGCGGAACCCCACGGCCACGGCGACACCGCGCTCACCGCGGACGCCGACGGCCCCGTCCCGTACTCCGTCGAGGCCGTCCAGCGCCGGGCCACCGAAGCCGCCCTGCTCCAGCTCGGCCACGGCGCCACCGCGCTCCGCTCGCACGTCCGGATCGGCGCCGTCCAGGGCCTGCGCTCGCTGGAGGCCGTGCTCCAGGCGCGGCGGGCGCTGCGCGGCCTCACCGACCTCACCACCGTCGCGGTGCCCCGGCTGCTCACCGGGGCCGCCGGGGCCGACGGGCTGGCCATGCTGCGGGACGCCGTGAAGATGGGCGCGGCCGTGGGCGGCTGCCCCGACCTCGACCCCGACCCCACCGGCTACGCCGAGGCCGTCCTGGACCTCGCCGCCGAGCACGGCTGCGCCGTCGACCTGCACACCGACGGCGCCGACCCCGCCCGGCTGGCCCGGCTCGCCGCCATGGCCGGCGGCCTGCGCCCCGGCGTCACGATCGGCCCCTGCGGCGGCCTGGCCCGGCTGCCGTACGACCAGGCCGTACGGGCCGCGGAACAGCTCGCGGCCGCCGGGGTGACCGTGGTGTGCCTGCCACAGGGCGACTGCGCCGCCCTGGAGCAGCGCGCGGCCCGCGTCTCGCGCTGCGCGCCGGTGCGGCTGCTGCGGGCCGCCGGGGTGCGGGTGACGGCGGGCAGCGGCGCGCTGCGGGACGCGGCCAACCCCGTCGGCCGCGGCGACCCCCTGGAGGCCGCCTTCCTGCTGGCCTCGCGCGGCGAGCTGCGCCCGCAGGAGGCCTACGAGGCCGTCAGCGGGGGCGCGCGGGCGGCAATGGGGCTGCCGCCGGTCCGGGTGGAGGCGGGCTTCCCCGCGGAGCTCCTGGCCGTGCGGGGGCGGCGGATCGAGGGCGTGCTGTCGCTTGCGTACAGCCGACTGGTGGTGCACCGGGGGCGCGTGGTGGCGCGCACCAGCGCGGTGCGGGAGTACTGCGACTCGTCGGCCGTCTCGGCGCTGGAGCTGCCCCGCCAGTCGTCGCGCGGCGGCGAGCCCTCCTGACCGGTCGTCGCGCGCCCCCCGCGCGCCTGGTCAGGCCGGTTCGCGCCCCTTCCGCCTGGCGGCGCGGGCCCCACCGCGTACGGTCGGATCATGCGCATTGTCATCGCTGGTGGACATGGTCGGATCGCGCTGCGGCTGGAGCGGTTGCTCGCCGCGCGCGGGGACGAGGTCGCGGGTGTCATCCGCAGGCCGGAGCAGGCCGGGGACCTTCTCGCCGCGGGTGCCGAACCGGTCGTGTGCGACCTGGAGTCGGCGTCTGTCGAGGACATCGCCCGGCACCTGGAGACCGCCGACGCGGCCGTCTTCGCGGCCGGCGCGGGCCCGGGGAGCGGCATCGAACGCAAGGACAGCGTGGATCGCGCGGCGGCCGCCCTGTTCGCCGACGCGGCGGAGGCGGCAGGGGTACGGCGCTTCGTCGTGGTCTCCGCCATGGGCGCCGACCACGAGCCCCCGGAGGGCACCGATCCGGTCTTCGCCGCGTACCTCCGCGCGAAGGGCGCGGCCGACGCGGACGTGACGGGCCGCGCCGGGCTCGACTGGACGATCCTGCGGCCGGGCGGCCTCACGGACGAGCCCGGTACGGGCCGGGTGGCGCTCGCCGGGTCGACGGGGCGGGGCTCGGTGTCCCGCGACGACGTGGCCGCGGTCCTGGCGGCGCTGCTGGCCGAACCCGGCACCGCGGGGCGGACGCTGGAGTTGATCGCGGGCGACACGCCGGTGGACGAGGCGGTGAAGAGCGCGGCGGAGGGCTGAGCCGAGGGGCCGAACGAGCCACTCTCCGGGAAAGTGCGGCAGATCACATTTCACGGTGGGTTCTTGGCTTCTCGGCGGCATCCGGAAAACACAGAAGGGCCTTCTCTCGAAAGAGAAGGCCCTTCACATGTGGCGGCGCCAGGGTTCGAACCTGGGTAGGCTGAGCCGGCAGATTTACAGTCTGCTCCCTTTGGCCACTCGGGCACACCGCCAAGGGTTGCCGCCCCGGATTCCGCCTTGCGGTGGTGCTCCGTGGCAACGACGTAAACCATACCCGATGACCAGGGGTGGTCCGCCACTCGATTCATCACCCCTCACGCGGGGTCCGGGTGACTAGGCTTGCGGAGCGGCCATGGGCCGTGCCCCCTGATGGATCTACGTATGAGGAGCCAACTCAATATGGCCGACTCCAGTTTCGACATCGTCTCGAAGGTCGAGCGGCAGGAGGTCGACAACGCCCTCAACCAGGCCGCCAAGGAGATCTCGCAGCGCTACGACTTCAAGGGCGTCGGCGCCTCGATCGCGTGGTCCGGCGAGAAGATCGAGATGCGCGCGAATGCCGAGGAGCGGGTCAAGGCCGTCCTCGACATCTTCGAGACCAAGCTGGTCAAGCGCGGCATCTCGCTGAAGTCCCTGGACGCGGGCGAGCCGCAGGCCTCCGGCAAGGAGTACAAGATCTTCGCCTCGATCGAGGAGGGGATCTCGCAGGAGAACGCGAAGAAGGTCGCCAAGATCATTCGCGATGAGGGCCCGAAGGGCGTCAAGGCGCAGGTCCAGGGCGACGAGCTGCGCGTCAGCTCCAAGAGCCGCGACGACCTCCAGGCGGTCCAGGCCCTTCTCAAGGGCAAGGACCTGGACTTCGCGATCCAGTACGTCAACTACCGCTAGCCGCACCGGCCACGGGGCCGAGGTGGCGCGGGACGCCGTACGCCGAGGGCGCGTTCGGGGAGGAGAACTCCCCGGACGCGCCCTCGGTGCGTACGGACCGCGCGGCTCAGCGGGTGGCGAAGGGGCGGTCCGTCGGGACGATCTCGCGGCCCAGCGGCATCAGGGAGATCGGGATCAGCTTGAAGTTGGCGATGCCCAGCGGGATCCCGATGATCGTCAGGCACAGCGCGATGCCGGTGAAGATGTGCCCGAGCGCCAGCCACCAGCCCGCGAAGACGAACCAGATGATGTTGCCGATCAGCGAGCCCGCGCCGGCGTCGTTGCGCTCGACCGTCGTCCGCCCGAAGGGCCACAGGGCGAAGCCGGCGATGCGGAAGCTGGCGATCCCGAAGGGGATCGTGATGATCAGGACGCAGCAGATCAGACCTGCGACCACATAGCCGATTGCCATCCAGAGGCCACAGAGGACCAGCCAGATGACATTCAGGATGAACCTCATGAAAAACAGCCTCCCACGCGAAACCAGTCCCTGGCGAGCAGGACGCTCGCGCGGCTGAGAGTGGTTGCGCGGGGGCCGCTCAGGGGTGCCGCGCGGCCTCGGAGCGGCTGATCACAGCCGGTGGCCCGCCATGCCTTCGAGGCGGCTGATGCGCTCGGCCATCGGGGGGTGGGTGGAGAAGAGCTTGGACATCCCCTCGCCCGCACGGAAGGGGTTCGCGATCATCATGTGGCTCGCGGTCTCGATGCGCGGCTCGGGGGGCAACGGGAGCCGCTGGGTGCCCACTTCGAGCTTGCGGAGGGCGGAGGCCAGGGCCAGCGGGTCGCCGGTGAGGCGCGCGCCGGAGGCATCCGCCTCGTACTCCCGGGAGCGGCTGACGGCGAGCTGGATGAGGGAGGCGGCGATCGGGCCCAGCAGCATGATCATGATCATGCCGACGATGCCGGGGCCCTCGTCGTCGTCCGATCTGCCGAAGGGGATCAGCCAGGCGAAGTTCACCAGGAACATCACCACCGAGGCGAGCGCGCCCGCGATCGAGGAGATCAGGATGTCGCGGTTGTAGACGTGGCTGAGCTCGTGGCCGATGACGCCGCGCAGCTCGCGCTCGTCGAGGAGACGCAGGATGCCGTCGGTGCAGCAGACGGCGGCATTGCGCGGATTGCGGCCGGTGGCGAAGGCGTTGGGGGCCTCGGTCGGGGAGATGTACAGCCGGGGCATCGGCTGGCGGGCGGCCGTGGAGAGCTCGCGCACCATGCGGTAGAGCTGCGGCGCCTCGAACTCGCTGACCGGCCGGGCGCGCATCGCCCGCAGGGCCAGCTTGTCGCTGTTCCAATAGGCGTAGGCGTTGGTGCCGAGCGCCACCACGACGGCGACGACCAGGCCCATGCGCCCGAACAGGCTGCCGATGACGATGATGAGCGCGGACAGCCCCCCGAGGAGGACGGCGGTCCTGAGCCCGTTGTGCCGGCGGTGCACGGTACGCCCTCCAAATGGTGCGGCAGGGGAACCCTTTGCTGCGGTGCGCTTCCACTTCGCAGTGGAGCCTCCAGTGGAACCTTCCTGACCGATCAACGCCAGACGAAGGCCGCCAGTTCCCTTGTGCGCGCGAGGGGCGCCTGGGCCGTACGGGTGAGCGCGCGGGCGCCTACAGCAGCGCTTGCGAGGCGAAGCGCAGGACGAGCTGCGGGGCGCCGGACAGGGCGATGCCGACGAGGGCCGCGAGGGCCGTCGCGGTGGCCAGCGGCACCGGGATCCGCGCGGGCCGCTCGCCGTCCGCCGGCTCCGCCTCGGCGTCGGGCGCGCGGAACAGCAGCGCCGTCCACTGGAGGTAGTAGTAGAGGGCGATCACGACGTTGACGGCCATGACGACGGCCAGCCAGCCCAGCCCCGCGTCCACGGCCGCCGAGAAGACCGTGACCTTGGCGAACAGCCCGATGATGCCCGGCGGCAGCCCGGCCAGGCAGAGCAGGAAGAAGCCGAGCGCCAGGGCCGCCAGGGGCCTGCGGGCGTAGAGGCCGCGGTAGTCCGCGACGCGGTGCGCCGGGTTCGTCCGGGCGACGAGGGCGGCGACGGCGAAGGCGCCGAGGTTCACGGCCGCGTACATCAGGGCGTAGGCGACGGTGGAGCCGATGGCGCGGCCCGGGTCGTCGGTGTACGCGGCGGCCGCGATCGGCACCAGCAGATAGCCCGCCTGGCCGACGGAGGACCAGGCGAGGAGGCGTACGGCACTGCGGGTGCGGTCCGGGCGCTGGCGCAGCGCGCCGACGTTGCCGATCGTCATGGTGAGCGCGGCGAGGACGGCGAGGACGGGTCCCCAGACGTCCGCGTAGGACGGGAAGGCGACGACCGTCACGAGGATGAGGCCGGTGAAGCCGACCGCCTTGCCGACGACGGAGAGGTAGGCCGCGATGGGCAGCGGGGCGCCCACATAGGTGTCGGGCACCCAGAAGTGGAAGGGGACGGCCGCGGTCTTGAAGGCGAAGCCGACGAGGGTGAGGGCCACGCCCGCACCGGCGAGGGTGTCGAGGCGGGGGTCGACGTGGGTGAGCGCGTCGGCCACCTGGGTCAGGTGCAGGGTGCCGGTGGAGGCGTAGACGAAGCTGACGCCGAGAAGCATCACCGCGGTGGCGGTGACCGAGGAGAGGAAGAACTTCAGGGCCGCCTCGGAGGAGCGGCTGTCGTCGCGGCGCAGGCCGACGAGGGCGAAGGCGGGCAGGGAGGCCACTTCGAGGGCGACGACGAGGGTGGCGAGGTCCCGGGAGGCGGGCAGCAGGGCCGCGCCCGCGACGGAGGACAGCAGCAGGAACCAGTACTCGCCCGAGGGGAGTTCGAAGTCCACGAGGTCGCTGACGGACAGCAGGGCCGTCAGCAGGGCGCCGCCCAGCACCAGGAACTGGATGACGAGGGTGAAGTGGTCCGCCGTGTAACTGCACGCGCGCGTGCCCGACGTGAGGCAGAAGGTGGAGCGGTCGCCGTCGAGGAGCGGCAGCAGGGAGAGCCCGGCGAGGACGATGCCGCCGATCGCGATCCCGCCGAGGAGGGGCTTCTTCCGCTCGGGCAGGAAGAGGTCGGCGACCAGGACGACGAGCGCCGCCACGGCGGCGACGGTGGGCGGGGCGATGGCGAGCCAGTCGACGGACTGGACCACGCTTCCGGCGAGGGGGACCATCAGTTGCCTCCTCGGAGGAGCTGCTGAACGGCCGGGTCGGTGAGGCCGAGGAGGGCCGCGGGCCAGAGTCCGGCGAGGACGGTGAGGGCGACGAGCGGGGTCCAGGCGGCGAATTCGTAGGTCTGGACGTCGGTGAGGGCGGGGGCTCCCCCGGGCCTGCCGTCGCCGTCGCCGCCCATGCACACCCGGCGCACCACGACCAGCATGTACGCGGCGGTGAGCAGCGTGCCGAAGCCGGCGAGCGCCATGTAGGTGAGGTAGGCGGGGCGGCTGAGTCCGTCGGCGGGGTGGAAGGAGCCGAGCATCGCGAGCATCTCGCCCCAGAACCCGGCGAGTCCGGGCAGTCCGAGCGAGGCGACGGCGCCGAAGGCGAGGAGGCCGCCGAGGCGTGGTGCCCTGCCGTAGAGGGCGGCGCCGGTCGCGCCGGAGAGTGCGTCGAGGTCGCTGGTGCCGTGGCGGTCCTTGATCGCGCCGACGAGGAAGAAGAGGAGGCCGGTGATGAGGCCGTGGGCGATGTTGGCGAAGAGCGCGCCGTTGACGCCGGTGGGGGTGAGGGTGGCGATGCCCAGGAGGACGAAGCCCATGTGGCCCACCGAGGAGTAGGCGATCAGGCGCTTGAGGTCGCCCTTGGCACCGCGCCGCGCGAGGGCGAGGCAGGCCAGCGAGCCGTAGAGGATGCCGACGACCGCGAAGGCCGCGAGGTACGGCGCGAAGGTGTGCGCGCCGCCGGGGGCGATGGGCAGGACGATGCGGACGAAGCCGTACGTGCCCATCTTCAGCAGGACGCCCGCGAGGAGGACCGAGCCGACGGTCGGGGCCGCGGTGTGGGCGTCGGGCAGCCAGCTGTGGAAGGGCCACATCGGGGCCTTGACGGCCAGTCCGATGCCGATGGCCAGAACGGCGATGACCTGCGTGGTGTGGCTGAGCCCCGAGCCGTTGTCAGTGGCGAGTGCCACCATGTCGAATGTGCCGCCCTTGATGCCGATGAGGAGGAGGCCGAGCAGCATCACGACGGAGCCGAGCAGGGTGTAGAGGATGAACCGCCACGCGGCGCGTTCCCTGCCCTCGCCGCCCCAGCGGGCGATGAGGAAGTACATCGGGATGAGCACCATCTCGAACGCCAGGAAGAACAGCATCAGGTCGAGGACGGCGAAGCTCGCGAGGGTGCCGGCTTCGAGCACGAGGATCAGCGCGACGAATGCCTTGGGAGACGGGCCCGACGCCCGCTGCGCCAGCGGCTGATGTTGCGGCTTGAAGTACGAGTACAGCGCGCTGAGGAAGGTCAGCAGGGCCGTAAGCACGAGGAGGGGGAGCGAGACGCCGTCGACGCCCAGGTGGATCCGGATGCCGAGGGCCGGGATCCAGCTGATGTCGGTGGTGGCCTGCATCCGCGCCGGGTGGTCGTGGTCGAAGCCGACGGCGAGGGCGACGGACAGCGCGAGCACGGCGCCTGTGACGGTGACGCCGTGGCGGAGCACGGCCTGGTCCGGGTTCCTGCCCTTGAGGCCGGGCGGGGCCGGGAGCAGGGCGGCGAGGGCGCCGAGTAGGGGGACGACGACGGTCGCAGCGAGGAGGATCTGCATGACGGTATGACTCACGGTCAGGCTCCGGTGGCTACGAGCACGGCGGCGACGGCCAGGACGACGGAGCCGGCGAGCAGGGCGCTGAGATAGGTCTGCACATTGCCGGTCTGGGCGCGGCGGACGGCCGCGCCGAGCAGGCGGGGGGCGCCCGCGGCACCGCGGACGTACGCGTCGACGACCTCGCGGTCGAGGAAGCGCACGAGACCGGCGGCGGCGCGCACGGGCCGTACGAAGAGGGCGGAGTAGACGGCGTCGAGGTGGAAGCCGGCGACCGCGTGGCGGTGCAGGGGGCCGAGGAGGAGGCGGCCGGGGTCGGACGGGTCGTGGGCGCCCGCGATGTTCCCGTAGGCCGCCACGTGGGTGGCGATGGTCTCTTCCTCGGAGATGTAGGGGGCCGCGTCCGGGTCGGCGGCGACGGCGCCGAGGGGCGCGCGGGCCGCGAGGGGGGCGGTGCGCCGCCAGGCCGCGTAGGTGACGGCCGCGCCGGCGAGGGCGCAGCCGGTGCCGAGCACGGAGGTGGTGAGGGTCGGGGTGAGGGAGTTCCCGTCGAACCAGTCGGGGAGCTTCCATGCGGCCAGGCCGAGCCCGAGGGTGGGGAGGAAGAGGACCCAGAGGACGGCGTTCATGGCGGTGGGCTGCCTGCCGTGGTCGGGGGCCTCGGGTCCCTTGCCGTGGAAGGCGCGCAGCCACAGGCGGGTGGCGTAGCCGGCGGTGAGCAGGGCGGTGAGCAGCCCGGCGACGAGGACGGTCCAGCCGGCCGCGTGCGGGATGCCGTGCGCGTCGGCGCCGGTGGCGTGCTCGGCCGCGCCGAGGACGGCTTCCTTGGAGAAGAAGCCGCTGAACGGGGGGATCGCGGCGAGCGCGAGCAGGGCGATCGTCATCGTCCAGTACGCGTCGGGGATGCGCTTGGCGAGGCCGCCCATGCGGGCCATCGCGCCCAGCGAGTTGGTGCCGGCGGCGTGGATGATCACGCCCGCGCCGAGGAAGAGGAGGGCCTTGAACGCGCCGTGGGTGATGAGGTGGAAGACGGCCGCGTCCCGGTCGCCGACGGCGAGGGCGCCGGTCATGTAGCCGAGCTGGCCGACGGTCGAGTAGGCGAGGACGCGCTTGATGTCGTCCTGGGCGAGCGCGGCGAGCGCCGAGCCGACCATGGTGACCGCCGCCATCACGGCGAGCACCACCAGCGCCGCCGAGGAGGCGGTGAAGACGGGGAGGAGCCGGGCGACGAAGTAGACACCGGCGGCGACCATCGTCGCGGCGTGGATCAGCGCGGAGACAGGCGTGGGGCCCGCCATCGCGTCGGGCAGCCAGGTGTGCAGCGGGAACTGCGCGGACTTGCCCGCGACGCCGGCGAGCAGCAGCAGCGCGATGAGCGTCGGGTGGCCGATGGAGCCGGAGGCGACGGCGCTGAGGATGCCGTTGATGCGGAACGTCCCGGCGTCGGCGGCCAGCGCGAGGATGCCGATCAGGAAGGGGACGTCGCCGAGCTTGGTGACCAGGAACGCCTTGAGGGAGGCGCTGCGCGCGGCCTCGGTCTCCCAGTAGTGGCCGACCAGGAAGTACGAGCAGATGCCCATGATCTCCCAGCCGACCAGCAGCACCATCAGGTCGCCGGAGTAGACGACGAGCAGCATGGCGGAGGTGAAGAGGGAGACGAGGGCCGCGTAGGAGGGGTAGCGCGGGTCGTCGCGCAGATAGGCCGTCGAGTAGAGCTGGACGCAGGTCGCGACGACACCGACGAGCACGGCGACGAGCACGGCGAAGCCGTCGAGGTGCAGCGCGAGGTCGATGGGCACCGACCCGGTGGGCGTCAGCCGCCTGGCCGCGTCGAGGGGTTCGCCCCCGCCCTGCCGCCAGGCGACGACGACGGCGAGGACGGCCGCGGCGAGGGTCGGCAGCACGGCGAGGGGCCGTACGAAGCCGGGCGCGCGGCGGCCGAGCAGCAGGCCCGCGGCGGCGCCGAGGAAGGGCAGCAGGGGGACGAGTACGGCGGTGGTCGTGGTCGTCACGCGGCGGCCTCCGCCTTCTCCTCGCGGTCACCGTGGCCTGCGTCGGGTCCGGGCGCGTCCTCGTGGAGGTCGCGGAGCCGGTCGATGTCGGCGGTGCCGCGGTTGCGGTACACGAGCAGCACGATCGCCAGGCCGATGCCGATCTCGGCGGCGGCGATGGCGATGGTGAAGAGGGTGAGCGCCTGGCCCGCGTGGAGCGTGTCGCGCAGCCACACGTCGAAGGCGACGAGGTTGAGGTTGACGGCGTTGAGCATCAGCTCGACGGACATCAGGACGAGGATCGCGTTGCGCCGGGCGAGCACGCCGTAGAGCCCGGTGCAGAAGAGGAGGGCGGCGAGGACGGCGGGGTAGACGAGGTGCATCAGCGCTTCTCCCCTGCCTGTGCGTTCTTCCTGCGGGAGAGCACGACCGCGCCGACGAGCGCGGCGAGCAGCAGGACGGACAGGGCCTCGAAGGGCAGCACCCAGTTCCGGAAGAGGAACTCTCCGGAGACCTTGGTGGTGCCCTGCGGTGCCCCGTCGAGATCGATCCAGGTGGTACGGAAGGCATCGGCGACCACCCACACCAGCGCGACGGCCGCGGCTCCGGCGACCCCGAGTGCGGGGTAGCGGTTGCCCGAGTCGGCGTCCGGGGAGCGGCCGATGGGCGCCTTGGTGAGCATCAGCCCGAAGAGCAGGAGGACGACGACGGAGCCCACGTAGATGAGCACCTGCACCCAGGCGATGAACTCCGCCGTGAGCAGGAGGTACTCGACCGCGAGCCCGCCGAGGGTGACCACCAGCCACAGGGCGGCGTGCACCAGCTGCTTGGTGGTGACGGTGACGAGGGCCGCGCCGAGGGTGACCAGGCCGACCAGGAGGAAGGCGATCTCCACACCGGAGGTGGAGAGGAAACCTTGCGCCTGCGCGGCGAGCGTATGGGTGCCGTGCGCCTGCGCGGCGAGCGCTGCGGTGCCGGTCACGCTTCCCCCTCCTCTTTCTCCTTCTCCCGCTGGGCCGCCATCTTCTCGGCGGTCTTGCGGGCGGCCGCGATCTCCTTCGGTTCCTCGGCCGCCGGGTCCAGCGCGGGCGGCTCGGGCACCGTCCACATCCACTCGCGCAGCTTGTCGCGCTCGTGGGTGAGGTCGTGGATGTCGGTCTCCGCGTACTCGAACTCCGGCGACCAGAACAGCGCGTCGAAGGGGCACACCTCGATGCAGATGCCGCAGTACATGCAGAGCGAGAAGTCGATCGCGAAGCGGTCGAGGACGTTCCGGCTGCGCTCGCGCCCGCCGGGGGCGGCCGGGGGCACGGTCTCCTTGTGGGAGTCGATGTAGATGCACCAGTCCGGGCACTCGCGGGCGCACAGCATGCAGACCGTGCAGTTCTCCTCGAACAGGCCGATGACACCGCGGGTGCGCGGCGGCAGTTCGGGCTGTACGTCGGGGTACTGGGCGGTGACCGTACGCTTCGTCAGCGTGCGGAGGGTGACAGCGAGGCCCTTGGCCAGACCGGAACCGGGGATCGCCACTACTGGATCACCACCTTGACGACGCCTGTCAGCGCGATCTGCGCCAGGGCGAGCGGAATGAGGACCGTCCAGGCCAGCTTCTGCAGCTGGTCCTCGCGCAGTCGCGGATAGGTGACGCGCAGCCAGATGACCACGAAGGCGAGGACCAGCGTCTTGAGCAGGGTCCACAGCCAGCCGAGGCCGTCGGCGCCGAACGGGCCGTGCCAGCCGCCGAGGAAGAGGACCGTCGTCAGACCGCAGAGGACGACGATGCCCGCGTACTCGGAGAGCAGGAAGAGGGCGAAGCGGAGGCCGGTGTACTCGGTGTAGGCACCGAAGATGATCTCGGAGTCGGCCACCGGCATGTCGAACGGCGGGCGTTGCAGCTCGGCGAGTCCGGCCGTGAAGAAGACCAGGCCGCCGACGATCTGCCAGGGCACCCACCACCAGTGGAAGGCCTCCACGATGCCCGGCAGCGAGACCGTGCCCGCCGCCATGGCGACCGACGCCGCCGTGAGCAGCATCGGCAGCTCGTACGCCATCAGCTGGGCGGCGGTCCGCAGACCGCCGAGCAGCGAGAACTTGTTCGCGGACGCCCAGCCGGCCATCAGCGAGCCGAGCACGCCCACGCCCATGACGGCGAGGACGAAGAAGATGCCCGCGTCGATGAACTGGCCCACGGCGTTGCCCGGCCCGACCGGGATCGCGACCAGCACCAGGAGGTACGGCAGGAGGGCGACGGCCGGCGCGAGCTGGAAGATCCGCCGGTCCGCGCCCGCGGGCACGACGTCTTCCTTCTGCGCGAACTTCACGCCGTCCGCGACGAGCTGTGCCCAGCCGTGGAACCCACCGGCGTACATCGGGCCGAGCCGCCCCTGCATATGGGCCATGACCTTGTGCTCGGTCTGCCCGATCGCCAGCGGCAGCACGAGGAAGACGGCGAACACGGCGACGAGGCGCAGCACCACGTCGAGAGTGCCACTCACTGCGACTCGCCTCCTGCCGTGTCGGGGCGCTGCGCGCCCGGTCCCTGGTCTTCTGTCTTCGCGTCATCCGCGCCGTCCGCGGTGTCCGCGGTGTCCGCTGCCGCGGGTGGCTCGGGCGGCTTCGTGTCGTCGAATGCCGGGCGGGCGTGGTGCCACGGTGCGTCGGACGAGCGTGGTGCCGGCTTCGGCTCCGGCTGGGCCGCGGGCTGCTCGGCGGCAGAAGCTTCGCTGTGCGGCTGCTGCTCGGGAGCGGTCTGGCTCGCAGAGCCCTCGCTCGCGCTGCGGCTGCGGCGCGCCGGGCGCTCCTCCGCTGCCGGAGTCGGCTCCGTCGGCCCGGTCGGCTGCTGGCTCGCGGAGCCCTCGCTCACGCTGCGCGTGCGGCGCGGGACCGCGGCCTGGCTCGCCGAGCCTTCGCTCACGCTGCGGGCACGCCGTACGGGGCGGTCCCCCGCGGCCGGTGCGCCCGCGGCTGCCGCGCGCGCTCCGCGGGCCGGGCGGGCCGGGGCAGGGGGGAGCTGGCCCTTGAGGGGGCCCCACTCGTTGGGGTCGGGGACGCCCGGCGGGAGCATCTGACGGCGCTTCGGGCCGCCCCCTTCGGACTCGCCCGGTTCCTTCGCCCCGGGCCATGCCTTCGCGACGCGCGCGGCCAGCACGAAGTCCTTGCGCAGCGGGTGCCCCTCGAAGCCCTCGGGGAGCAGCAGCGGTACGAGGTGGGGGTGCCCGGTGAAGTCCACGCCGAACATCTCGTGGGTCTCGCGCTCGTGCCACGCCGCACCCGCGTAGACGCCGATCGCGGTCGGCAGCGCCGGCTTGTCGTGCGGCACGGTGGTGCGGACGACGAGGCGGCGCACCCCGCCCTCCGGGCCCGGCAGGGCCACGAGGTGGGCGCAGACGCGGAAGCCCGTACCGGGCTCGTCGACGGCGCTGAGCCAGTCGAAGAACGTGCAGCCCAGCGCGGTGCGGGCCGTTTCGAGGGCGGTGAGCCAGGCGGTGGCGGGGACGTCGACGGTGAGCAGCCCGTACGCCTCCTCGGCGCTCGCGCCCTCGCCGAAGAGTTCGGCAGCGCTCCGCGGCAGCCACCCGACGGGCGGCGCAGCCGCCTCGGCGGCGGTCGCACCGGAGGTCTCGGCCGTACCGGCCTCCGAAGTCTCCGGCGCGCTCTCGCCCTGATGCGTCGGCTCACTCATCGTTCTGGCCCCCGGCCTCCGGCTGCGGAACCAGGCCGCTCTTCAGCGCCGCCACCGACGGGCCCGCGCCGGAGGCGTAGCGGTCGCGCAGGGACTCCTGCGCGATCTTCTCCTGGAGCTTGAGGATGCCCTGGAGCAGCGCCTCGGGGCGGGGCGGGCAGCCCGGGACGTAGACGTCGACCGGGATGATCTGGTCGACGCCCTTGGTCACCGAGTACGAGTCCCAGTAGGGGCCGCCGCAGTTCGAGCACGCGCCGAAGGAGATGACGTACTTCGGCTCCGGCATCTGCTCGTAGAGCCGCTTGACCGCGGGGGCCATCTTGTCCGTCACGGTGCCCGAGACGATCATGAGGTCCGCCTGGCGGGGGCCCGGGGCGAAGGGGATGACGCCTAGGCGGATGAAGTCGTGCCGGGCCATCGACGCGGCGATGAACTCGATCGCGCAGCAGGCGAGGCCGAAGTTGAAGACCCAGAGGCTGTAGCGGCGGCCCCAGTTGAGGACCACCTTCATGGGTTCGGGCGCGAGCCGGGACAGGGCGCCCAACCGTCGCGGCTCGGGCAGGTCCACCGGTGTCACGTCCATTCGAGGACGCCCTTCTTCCATGCGTACAACAGACCCACGGCGAGGAAGCCGAGGAAGACGAACATCTCCACGAGCGTGGCACCGCCGAAGCCCGGCGCGGCGAAGACCGTCGCCCAGGGGAACAGGAAGATCGAGTCCACCGCGAAGATCACATACAGGAAGGCGTAGACGTAGTAGCGGATCTGGGTGTGCGCCCAGCCCTCGCCGACGGGGTCGACGCCGCACTCGTACGTCAGCAGCTTCTCGGGCGTCGGCACCACGGGCCGCAGCAGCCGTCCGGCCGCGAACGCGACGGCGACGAAGAGCACGCCGACGACGGCGAGCAGTCCGACCACCGAATAGCTGTGGAAGTAGTCAGTCGCCAGCTGGACGTCGGGGACGCCCGCACTGTCGGTGCGCACGGTGGCCTCCGGCACGTCCGCCCTCGCTCCCTGTCCAGCACATTTCGACGATTCTTTACGCACGGGAGTCTAGGCCCTGACAAGGTCACGGCGAGCAGCGCTGTCCGGCCGGAGGTGGGGTTATCCCCACCCGGGCGCACCCATGGCCCCCATGGCGTCCGCCCGCCCGGCCCGGCAGGCTGGGCGTATGACCGCCAGCAGTGCCGCACACAGCACCACCGGAAGCACCACCGGGAGCACCGGCCCCACGACCCTCCGTGACGGTGGGACCGACCACGACCAGGACCGGTTGCCACCCGCCCGCTTCGCCTTCGGCGCGCAGACGTGGCGGGAAGTCGCCCACCTCCTGCTCAACCTGCCCGTGGGGATCGCCGGGTTCGTCTATGTGTCGCTGTGGCTGTACGCGGGCGCGGCGCTGTCGATCACCGTGATCGGACTGCCGCTGCTGGCGCTCGGGCTGCTGGGGGCGCGGTGGCTGGGGCGGATGGAGCGGCGTCGGTCCCGGGCGCTGCTGGGCCTGCGGATCGACGAGCCGAGCCCGCTGTCGCGACACCCCCGGAACCGGGGGTTCCTCTCCTGGACGTGGACGGCGGTGAAGGACCCCGTGGCCTGGCGGAGCACGCTCTACTCGTTCATACGACTGCCATGGGGCGTTCTCACTTTCGGCGTCACCCTCTGCGCGCTGTTCGTCGCCTGGCCCGTGCTCGGCCACCTCGCGCGCTTGCTGACGAACGCGGACCGGGCCATGGTGCGCGGGCTGCTGTCCCCCTCCAGCGAGCTCGAACGGCGGGTCGCCGAGCTGGAGTCGGACCGCGGCATCGTCGTGGACACCGCGGCCGCCGACCTGCGCCGCATCGAACGCGACCTGCACGACGGCGCCCAGGCCCGCCTCGTGGCGCTCGCCATGGGGCTCGGCATGGCGAAGGAGAAGGTGCTGGAGGACCCGGAGGCCGCGGCGAAGATGGTCGACGAGGCGCACGGCGAGGTGAAGCTCGCCCTCCAGGAACTGCGCGACCTCGCCCGCGGCATCCACCCGGCCGTCCTGACGGACCGTGGTCTGGACGCGGCCCTGTCGTCGGTGGCGGCCCGCTGCACCGTGCCGGTCAGCGTGTCCGTGGACCTGGCCGCCCGGCCCGCGCCGGCGATCGAGGGCATCGCCTACTTCACGGTCTCCGAGCTGCTCCAGAACATCAGCAAGCACAGCGGCGCCCGCACCGCCGAGGTCGAGCTGTGGCGCAAGGCGGACCGGCTGCTCATCCAGGTGCGCGACGACGGCAAGGGCGGGGCGTCGACGGACTCCGGCAGCGGTCTCGCGGGGCTGGCGGAGCGCCTGGGATCGGTCGACGGACTGTTCGTCGTGGACTCGCCGGTGGGCGGGCCGACGGTGGTCACGGCGGAGCTCCCCTGGCGCGACCGCTCCGCGGTCTGACCTCCGCAGTCCCGGAAGGTAGGGACAACCCCACCCCGAGGACACCTACTCGCTCCATGGTCCCGGCCCTCGCCCTCCGCGAGGCTGGAGTACGTCAAGCAGAGCCCTGGCAGATCGGACGACAGAGATGGCCATCGACGAAGGACGGGCGACCCACCGCGTGCCCGCCGTGCTGCGCGCGCCCGTGGAGGCCCGCACCTGGCGGGAGTTCCTCTATCTCCTGCTCAGCCTGCCGATGTCGGTCCTGGCCTTCAGCTACGCGATCACGATGGTGTGCCTCGGCGCCGGTCTGCTGATCACCTTCATCGGGGTGCCGGTGCTGGCCGCGGCGCTCCTCGGGGCGCGGGCGCTGGGCGCGGCCGAGCGCGCGCGGGCGCGCGGGCTGCTCCGGGTGGAGATAGCGGAGCCGGAGCCCGTACGCCCGCCGAAGGGCCGGAAGGGGCCGCTCGCCTGGACGGGGGCGCTGCTCAAGAGCGGTACGTCGTGGCGGCACCTGCTCTACTGCGTGGTGCACATGCCCTGGGCGATCACGGCCTTCGTGGTGTCGCTGACCATGTGGGCGGTGAGCTGGGCGCTGTTCCTGTACCCGGCGTACATGTGGATGTACCCCACCTACTGGGGCCAGCCCGGCATGCAGGTGTACGGCGACGCCGACGGCACCGCCCTCTACCTCGACAACCCCTTCGAGATCGGGGCGACCTGCGCCGTCGGCCTGGTGCTCGTCCTGATCACCCCCTGGATCATCCGCGGACTCGCCTTCGGCGACCGGATGCTGGTGCTCGGCCTGCTGGGGCCGTCCCGGCTGGCGGCGCGGGTGTGGGAGCTGGAGGAGGACCGCGGCGTGGTCGTCGACACCGCGGCCGCCGACCTGCGCCGCATCGAACGCGACCTGCACGACGGCGCCCAGGCCCGCCTCGTGGCCCTGGCCATGGACCTGGGCCTCGCGAAGGAGAAGCTGGAGGAGGACCCGGAGGCCGCGGCGAAGATGGTCGACGAGGCCCACGGCGAGGTGAAGCTCGCCCTCCAGGAACTGCGCGACCTCGCCCGCGGCATCCACCCGGCGATCCTCACCGACCGCGGCCTGGGCCCGGCCCTCTCTGCCCTGGCCGCGCGCTGCACGGTCCCCGTGCGGGTGGAGGTGGACCTGACGTCCCGCCCGGCTCCGGCCATCGAGGGCATCGCCTACTTCACGGTCTCCGAGCTGCTCCAGAACATCAGCAAGCACAGTGGGGCGCGGGCGGCGCGGGTCGACGCGTGGCGCTCGGGGAACCGCGTGATGCTTCAGGTTTGGGACGACGGGCGGGGCGGGGCATCGACCGAATCCGGCAGCGGGCTGGCGGGCCTGGCCGAACGTCTGGGGTCGGTGGACGGCCTGCTGGTGGTCGACTCGCCGGTGGGCGGGCCGACGACGGTGACGGCGGAACTGCCTTGGCGCGGCTGACTTTTTGAAGCGGCTTCGCCGCTTGTCCTCAAGCGGCGGACGGGCTGAAATCAGCCCGTCCGGCGCTTGAGGACGCGCCCGCAGGGCGCTCCGCCGCAGGCGCAACGGACCCGCACCCTCACGAATGCTGCGATGCTGACTGAACGCAAACGCAGCGACAAACATGGGGGCAAGGGAATCGTGGAGGACAGGGTGCGGGTCGTCATCGCCGAGGATTCGGTGCTGCTCAGGGAAGGGCTGACCCGCCTGCTCACCGACCGCGGGCACGACGTCGTCGCCGGTGTCGGCGACGCCGAGGCGCTTCTGAAGGTCATCAAGGAGCTCGCCGACGAGAACGCCCTGCCGGACGTGGTGGTCGCGGACGTACGGATGCCGCCGACCCACACCGACGAGGGCGTGCGGGCCGCGGTGCGGCTCCGCAAGGCGCACCCGGGGCTGGGTGTGCTCGTGCTCTCGCAGTACGTGGAGGAGCAGTACGCGACGGAGCTGCTGGCGGGGAGCAGCCGGGGCGTGGGCTATCTGCTGAAGGACCGGGTCGCCGAGGTGCGGGAGTTCGTCGACGCCGTGGTCCGCGTCGCCCGTGGCGGTACCGCTCTGGACCCCGAGGTCGTCGCGCAGTTGCTCGGTCGCAGCCGCAAGCAGGACGTGCTGGCCGGGCTCACCCCGCGGGAGCGGGAGGTCCTCGGTCTGATGGCCGAGGGAAGGACGAATTCCGCTGTGGCACGGCAGTTGGTGGTCAGCGACGGCGCGGTCGAGAAGCACGTCAGCAACATCTTCCTGAAGCTGGGGCTGTCGCCGAGTGACGGGGATCACCGCAGGGTGCTGGCCGTGCTGACCTACCTCCGGTCCTGAGGGGCCGGCTCCGGTCCGGTCGGGGGGAGCCGCCCTGGTGAGACGGTCGCCAGGGCGGGGACCTAGGACAAAAGACCCAGCGGAGCCTCCCCCTCCGCAAGAGGCGTCGGGGTGGCTCAAAAACCATTTACCGGGGCAAAGTGACTACGGTTCGGCGCAGGCATCTTGTGATCCATCCCAGGTAGGCGACCCTTACCCCCGTACGATGGCCGTGGGAACGCCGGCCGTCACCACCGCGTGCGAGCCGCCGCCACGAGGGAGGTCCGAAGCAGTGACCAGCCAGGTCAGCAGCCCGGCCGAACAGGCCGAACCAGGCGAGCAGCCGAGCGGGGCCGCCCCGCCGTCGGCACAGCAGCCGGCAGAGCAGGAGCCTTCACGCCTCAGCCCCCAGCGCGCTCCCGCCCAGGGGTCCGGTGCGAAGTCGGTGCGGAAGCTGGAGCGGGTGATCATCCGGTTCGCGGGGGACTCGGGTGACGGCATGCAGCTCACGGGTGACCGGTTCACGTCGGAGACGGCGTCGTTCGGGAACGATCTTTCCACGCTTCCGAACTTCCCCGCGGAGATCCGGGCGCCTGCCGGGACGCTGCCGGGTGTCTCCTCGTTCCAGCTGCACTTCGCCGACCACGACATCCTCACCCCGGGTGACGCGCCTGATGTGCTGGTCGCGATGAACCCGGCGGCGCTGAAGGCGAACATCGCGGATGTGCCGCGCGGCGCGGAGATCATCGTGAACACCGACGAGTTCACCAAGCGCCCGATGGCGAAGGTGGGTTACGCGGCCTCGCCGCTGGAGGACGGGTCGCTGGACGCCTACCGCGTCCACCCCGTGCCGCTGACCACGCTGACGATCGAGGCGCTGAAGGACTTCGGGCTGTCGCGGAAGGAGGCGGAGCGGAGCAAGAACATGTTCGCGCTCGGCCTGCTGTCGTGGATGTACCACCGGCCGACCGAGGGGACGGAGAAGTTCCTGCGGGCGAAGTTCGCGAAGAAGCCGGACATCGCGGAAGCGAACGTGGCCGCGTTCCGGGCGGGCTGGAACTTCGGCGAGACCACCGAGGACTTCGCGGTCTCCTATGAAGTCGCCCCCGCCACGGCCGCTTTCCCCGCCGGCACGTACCGCAACATCTCGGGGAACCTGGCCCTTTCCTACGGGCTGGTGGCAGCGGGCCGGCAGGCGGACCTGCCGCTCTACCTCGGCTCGTACCCCATCACCCCGGCCTCCGACATCCTCCACGAGCTGTCGAAGCACAAGAACTTCGGCGTGCGCACCTTCCAGGCGGAGGACGAGATCGCCGGCATCGGCGCCGCGCTCGGCGCGGCCTTCGGCGGCGCCCTCGCGGTGACGACGACCTCCGGCCCCGGCGTGGCGCTGAAGTCCGAGACCATCGGCCTGGCCGTGTCGCTCGAACTCCCGCTGCTGATCGTGGACATCCAGCGCGGCGGCCCCTCGACCGGCCTGCCGACCAAGACGGAGCAGGCCGACCTGCTCCAGGCGATGTACGGACGCAACGGCGAGGCCCCGGTGCCCATCGTGGCGCCGCGCACTCCGGCGGACTGTTTCGACGCCGCCCTGGACGCCGCCCGCATCGCGCTCACCTACCGCACACCGGTCTTCCTGCTCTCCGACGGCTATCTCGCCAACGGCTCCGAGCCCTGGCGGGTGCCGGAGACGCACGAACTTCCCGACCTGCGCGTCCAGTTCGCCACCGGCCCCAATCACACCCTGGCCGACGGGACCGAGGTCTTCTGGCCGTACAAACGCGACACGCAGACCCTGGCGCGCCCGTGGGCGGTGCCGGGCACTCCGGGGCTGGAGCACCGGATCGGCGGGATCGAGAAGCAGGACGGCACCGGGAACATCTCCTACGACCCGGCCAACCACGACTTCATGGTCCGCACCCGCCAGGCCAAGATCGACAACATCACCGTCCCCGACCTCGAGGTCGACGACCCCCACGGCGCCAAAACCCTGGTGCTGGGCTGGGGTTCGACGTATGGGCCCATCACCGCGGCCGTCCGCAGGCTGCGGGCCGAGGGCGTGGCGATCGCGCAGGCCCACCTGCGCCACCTCAACCCCTTCCCGAAAAACCTGGGCAAGGTCCTCGCCGGCTACGACAAGGTGATCGTGCCCGAGATGAACCTCGGCCAGCTCGCCACCCTCATCCGCGCGAAATACCTGGTCGACGCCCGCTCCTACAACCAGGTCAACGGCATGCCGTTCAAGGCCGAGCAGCTCGCAGGAGCCCTCAAGGAGGCCATCGATGACTGAGGCGCTCAAACTGGTCCCCAAGGCCGAGGCCGCGCAGACCATGAAGGACTTCAAGTCCGACCAGGAAGTGCGCTGGTGCCCCGGCTGCGGCGACTACGCCATCCTCGCCGCCGTCCAGGGCTTCATGCCCTCCCTCGGCCTGGCGAAGGAGAACATCGTCTTCGTCTCCGGCATCGGCTGCTCCTCCCGCTTCCCGTACTACATGAACACCTACGGGATGCACTCCATCCACGGCCGCGCCCCCGCCATCGCCACCGGCCTGGCCTCCTCCCGCCCCGACCTGAGCGTGTGGGTCGTCACCGGCGACGGCGACGCCCTCTCCATCGGCGGCAACCACCTCATCCACGCCCTGCGCCGCAACGTCAACCTCAAGATCCTCCTCTTCAACAACCGGATCTACGGGCTGACCAAGGGCCAGTACTCCCCGACCTCCGAGGTCGGCAAGATCACCAAGTCCACGCCGATGGGCTCCCTCGACGCGCCCTTCAACCCGGTCTCCCTGGCCATCGGCGCCGAGGCCTCCTTCGTGGCCCGCACCGTCGACTCCGACCGCAAGCACCTCACCGAGGTGCTGCGGCAGGCGGCCGAGCACCCCGGCACCGCGCTGGTGGAGATCTACCAGAACTGCAACATCTTCAACGACGGCGCCTTCGAGGTCCTCAAGGACAAGCAGCAGGCCCAGGAAGCGGTCATCCGCCTCGAACACGGCCGGCCCATCCGCTTCGGCACCGACGACGCCAAGGGCGTCGTCCGCGACCGCACCACCGGCGACCTCCGCGTCGTCGACGTCACGCCCGGCAACGAGGCCGACATCCTCGTCCACGACGCCCACGCGACGTCCCCGACCTCGGCGTTCGCGCTGTCGCGCCTCGCGGACCCCGACACGCTGCACCACACGCCCATCGGCGTGTTCCGCGATGTCGAACGCCCGGTCTACGACACCCAGATGGCCGACCAGCTGGAAGCCGCGGTCGAGCAGAAGGGCAAGGGCGACCTCGCCGCACTGCTGGCCGGGAACGACACCTGGACCGTCGTCGGCTGACGCACGTCCCCGGACGCCGGGCGGGCCGACTTTCGGCTCGCCCGGCGTTTGAGGGTCCGGGCCCGGGGCGGAGCCCCGAAGATACGGCTATGGCCGACCACCCCGAAGTCGTACCCGAGGTCCCCGACCGGCTCGCCTACCGGGTCAAGTGCCGCCTGCTGGGCCGCCCGCTGGTCACCCAGGAGCTCGCCCACGAGACGCTGTCCAACCCCCTGGCCCTGGGCGTGCTCGCCTCCGACTGCATCTCCTCCACCGCGTACGGCAGCGAGGAGATGCTGCGCATCCTGGTACCCGTCGTGGGAGTCGCCGCGTTCACCCTGCTGATGCCGGTGACCGGCGCGATCCTGCTCGTCCTGCTGCTCCTCACGCTCTCCTACCGCGACGTCGTCTCCGTCTACACCCGCGCCGGCGGCTCGTACGTCGTCGCCCGGGAGAACTTCGGGCCGCGCATCGCCCAGATCGCCGCCGTCGCGCTCCTCGTCGACTACATCGTCACCGTCGCCGTGCAGACGGCCGCCGGCACCGACGCGCTGATCTCCCTCGCGCACCTCACCGGCGACGGCTACACCGGCATCGACCACCTCAAGGTGCCCATCACGGTGGGCGTGGTGGTGCTGCTGATGTACGGGAATCTGCGCGGGCTCCGCGAGGCGGGACGGGCGTTCGCGGCCCCCGCGTACCTCTTCATGATCGCCGTCGCGCTGATACTGCTCATCGGCCTCGTGCGCGCCCTGAACGGCGGGCTCCCCCACGCCGACCTGCACGCCTCCGGGGTGGTCCCGCTCGGCACCGCCGGACACGGCTGGCTCTACGGCGCGTCGCTGTTCATGGTGCTGCGCGCGTTCGCGAACGGCGGCTCCTCGCTGACCGGTCTGGAGGCGATCTCCAACAGCGTCTCGGCCTTCCGCAAGCCGCAGGGTCCCAACGCCCGGCGCACCCTCACCGTGATGAGCTGCATCCTCGGCGTCATGGTGCTGGGCGTCTCCACCCTCGCCCACTTCACCCACGCGGTCCCCTACCAGGACGGCAACCCGACCGTCATCGCGCAGGAGGCGCACCTCGTCTTCGGCGACGGCTGGCTCGGCACGGCCGGGCTGGTCTACGTCCAGCTCGCGACCGCGCTCATCCTCTACACGGGCGCCAACACACCCTTCACCGGCTTCCCCTTCCTGGCCAGCTTCGTCGCCGAAGACCGCTTCCTGCCCCGCCAGTTGACGCGCCGCGGACACCGGCTGGCCTTCTCGGGCGGGATCATCTCCCTCACCGTCGTCTCGCTCGCGCTGCTGATCGTGACGCGCGGCAGCGTCGACAAGCTCGTCGCGCTCTACGCCATCGGCGTCTTCACCGGCTTCACCATGGCGGCCGCCGGGATGACCGCCCACTACTGGCGGCGGCCCGGGGAGTCCCACCGGCACTGGAAGGTGGGGGTGAACCTCGTCGCGGCGGTGGTCTCGGCGCTGGTCGTGATCATCTTCGCGATCACCAAGTTCACCGAGGGCGCGTGGCTGGTCGTGGTGATCTTCCCGCTGGGCGTGTGGGCGCTGATCCGCATCAACCGGCAGTACCGCGAGGAGGAAGAGGCCCTCGGCAACGTCCCCGCCCTCACCGCGGACCGGCCGCACTGGCGGCGGCACCTGGTGTACATCCTCGTCGACTACCTCGACCTGGCCACGGTCAAGGCGCTGCAGTACGCCCACGAGCTGCGGCCGGACGACGTACGGGCCCTGCACTTCGTCATCGACGCGGAGCGGGCGCGGCGGCTGGCGGCGAAGTGGGACGCGACGCCGGGCACGACGGTGCCGCTGGAACTCGTCGACTGCCCGGACCGCCGGCTGCGGCACGCGGTCGCCGGCCTCGCCGCGCGCACCACGGCCGACGGCGAGACGGCCCTCACCCTCCTGATCCCCCGCCGCACGTACTCCCCGCCGCTCGGCCCCCTGCTCCACCCCGACAGCGGCAACGAAATGGCCAAGGCGCTGGAGCAGTTGCCGAACGTGGCGGTGACGGTGCTGCCGTTCGACGTGACCCGAGAGGTGGAGCGCCTGCGCTCGGTGAACGAGTAGGGCTCGCCGTTGCCGGGTACGACGTGGGCGCGTCATGACCGTTATCTGATACACGCATGACACCGGCGCGCCCGCGGCGCTACCTTCGCAGCGTCGCCGCCGCCCTCGCACCCCCAGGAGCCGCCCCATGCAACCACCCAGGAACGAGACCCGCACAGGACTGCTGTGCAGCGTCGCCGCCTACTCGATCTGGGGCCTCTTCCCCCTCTACTGGCCACTGCTGGAGCCGTCCGGAGCCGTCGAGATCCTGGCGCACCGCATGGTGTGGTCGCTGGCCACCGTGCTCGTCGTGCTCGCCGTGACCCGGCGCTGGGACTGGATACGCCCGCTGCTCCGGCAGCCCCGGCGACTGGTGATGATCGCGCTCGGCGCGGCCCTGATCTCCGTGAACTGGGGCGTCTACATCTGGGGCGTGAACTCCGGGCACGTCGTCGAGACGTCGATGGGCTACTTCATCAACCCCCTCGTGAGCATCGCCTTCGGCGTCCTCGTCCTGCGCGAGCGGCTGCGGGCCCTGCAGTGGGTGGCGGTCGGGGTCGGTGCGGCGGCGGTCGTGGTGATGGCCGTCGCGTACGGGAAGCCGCCGTGGATCGCGTTGACGCTGGCGATCTCGTTCAGCACCTACGGCCTGGTGAAGAAGAAGGTCGGGCTGGGCGGCGTGGAGTCGATGGCGGCCGAGACGGCGGTGCAGTTCCTGCCCGCCCTCGGCTTCCTGCTGTTCCTGGGGTCGAGCGGCCACAGCACGTACGCGAGCGAGGGCACCGGCCACGCCCTGCTGCTGATGGGCACCGGCGCGATCACCGCCCTGCCGCTCGTCTGCTTCGGCATCGCGGCCGTGCGGCTGCCGCTGTCGGTGATCGGGATGGTGCAGTACCTCGCCCCCGTCTTCCAGTTCGCCCTGGGGCTGCTGGTCTTCCACGAGACGATGCCCGCGGAGCGGTGGGCGGGCTTCGCCCTGATCTGGCTGGCGCTGGCGCTGCTCAGCTGGGACGCGCTGCGTACGGCCCGTACCGCGCGGGCCGAGCTGCGGGCCGCCCGGCAGAAGGCGGAGCGGACGGAGCAGGCGGGGCGGACGGACAAGGCGGGGCTGGACGCCACTGTTCACACAGAAATCACAGAGGACACAGGCACCACAGAAACCCCTGAAGCCACAGCTCAGGGGCGGTAGTTCGGCGCCCGATATCCGGAAACCGGTGTTCGGCGTCCGAAATCCGCCCTTGACGCACCTTCCAGGGGCCCCCAACATCATGGCCACGTCAAAATGAGTTGGGAGCCCCCCATGCTTGAACTCACCGGACCACTCAACGGACCTGCCCGAAGAAGCCGCGCCGTCGCCCTCCTGGCCACCGGCGCGGCCCTCGCCGCCACCCTCCTCGGCACGGCCTCCGGCACGGCCGACGCGGTCCCCACCACCGCGAAGACCAGCGCCACCACCGTCGCCAAGGGCCCCGTCAAGATCAAGGCCGGCGCGCCCGCCATCCCCGTGGCCAACGTCAAGGCCCACCTCAACCGGCTCCAGTCGATAGCCAACGCCAACAACGGCAACCGCGCGCACGGCCGCAGCGGTTACAAGGCGTCCGTCGACTATGTGAAGGGCAAGCTGGACGCCGCCGGATTCACCACCACCGTGCAGCAGTTCAGCGCCAACGGCGCCACCGGCTACAACCTGATAGCCGACTGGCCCGGCGGCGACACCGACCACGTCGTCTTCGCCGGCTCGCACCTCGACTCCGTCTCCGCGGGCCCCGGCATCAACGACAACGGCTCCGGCTCCGCCGGGGTCCTCGAAGTCGCCCTCGCCGTCGCCCGTGAGGGCTACAAGCCCGACAAGCACCTGCGGTTCGGCTGGTGGGGCGCCGAGGAACTCGGCATGGTCGGCTCGCAGAACTACGTCGACCAACTGTCCTCCGCCGACCGGTCGAAGATCGACGCCTATCTGAACTTCGACATGATCGGCTCGCCGAACCCGGGCTACTACGTCTACGGCTACGACGCGAACCTCCAGAGCCTCTTCGAGAACTGGTTCGCGGCGAAGAACATCGCCACCGAGGTCGACCACGAGGGCGACGGCCGCTCGGACCACGCCCCCTTCCAGAACGTCGGCATACCCGTCGGCGGGCTCTTCAGCGGCGCCGACTACATCAAGACCGCCGACCAGGCGCAGAAGTGGGGCGGCACGGCGGGCCGGGCGTTCGACGCCTGCTACCACCGCTCGTGCGACACGTATGCCAACCTGAACGACACGGCGCTCGGCACGAACACCGATGCGATCGCGGGTGCGGTGTGGTCGCTGAGCGGCGGCACGACGAGCTAGCGGGCGCCCTGCGGGGCTTGTTCCCCACCCCGCCCCTTCCCGAACTGGGGCTCGTGCCCCAGGCCCCCGGCTGCGGGTCCGTTGCCGCCTGCGGCGGGAGCGGCCTGCGGCCGCGTCCTCAAGCGCCGGACGGGCTGGATTTCCAGCCCGTCCGGCGCTTGAGGACACCGCGCGAAGCGCGGAAAATTACGCCGTCACATCCCGCGACGTGAACCTCGCCCACGCCGCCGAGCCGAATACCGCCGCGTACAGCGCCTGAAGGCGCAGGTTGTCCAGGAGCTGGTCCCAGTACACCGGCTCCCGCAGGAGATCCGCGAAGCTCAGCCAGTAGTGCGGGAAGAGATACGGCTGCACCGCGTGCAGCTGGGGGAACTGGTCGAGGATCTGGACCGTGATCAGCAGGCCCACCGTCGTGGCCATGGCCGCGATCCCGCTGTTGGTGAGCGTGGAGACGAACAGCCCGACCGCGGCGACGCCGATCAGCGACAGCGCGACGACCCCCGCGATGGCCAGCGCGCGCAGCAGCCCCTCGCCGAAGGAGATGTTCGTCCCGCTGATCAGCGTGACCTCGCCCAGGGGGAACAGCAGCGCCCCCACCGCCAGCGCGGACACGGTGACGACCAGGGTGGCCGCGAGGCAGAAGACCAGCGTCGACGCGTATTTGGCGAGCAGCAGCCGGGTCCGCCCGGCGGGTGCCACGAGGAGATAGCGCAGGGTGCCGGAGCTCGCCTCGCCGGCTATGGAGTCGCCCGCGACCACGCCTATCGCCATCGGCAGGAAGAACGGCAGGGTCGCGGCGAGCGAGGTGAAGACCAGGAAGAGGCCGTTGTTGGTGACCTGGCTGATGAACGCCGGGCCACCCCCGCCGCCCTCCTGGCCGACCGTGCCGCCGCCCCTGGTCTCGATCTTCACGGCGATGCCCACGAGGACGGGGACGGCCGCGAGCACCCCGAGCAGGGCGACCGTCCGCCACCGCCGGAACACCGAGCCCACCTCGCTGCGGAAGAGGGACAGCTGCCACAGCGCGCTCGGGACCCGGGTGCCGCCCGCGACCGCGACGTCAGCCCGCGACATCGAAACCCTCCCCGGTGAGCGCCACGAACGCGTCCTCCAGCGAGGCGCGTTCGGTGCCGAAGGCCCGGACCCGGACCCGGGCGTGGACGAGCGCGGCGTTGAGGTCCGCGAGATCGAGCGGTGCGGCGTCCTCGGGCGGCTCCCCGGTGGGGAGTTCACCGGTGACACGGTCGTCCACGACGACGAGATCGGTCACGCCGTGCTCCTTGAGGACGCGGACGGCGTCCGAGGTGTCGGGGGTGGTGACGGCCAGCCGGCCGCGCGTGGAGGAGGCCAGCCCGGCGACCGTGCCCTGGGTGAGCAGCCGCCCCTGGGCCATGACCGCGGCATGGGTGCAGACCTGCTCGATCTCGTCGAGGAGGTGCGAGGAGAGGAAGACGGTGGTGCCGTCGGCCGCGAGCTCCCTGACGAGCGTGCGGATCTCCCGCATGCCCTGCGGGTCCAGGCCGTTGGTCGGCTCGTCGAGCACGAGCAGTTCGCGCGGCTGGAGCAGGGCCGCGGCCAGCCCGAGGCGCTGCTTCATGCCCAGGGAGTACGCGCGGGCCTTCTTGCCCGCGGCGGCGACGAGCCCCACCCGGTCGAGCGCCGCGTCCACCCGGGCGGCCCGGGTACGGGGATCGGCGGTCGGGTCGGCGGCGTCGAACCGTACGAGGTTGTCGCGCCCGGACAGGAAGCCGTAGAGCGCGGGCCCCTCGATCAGCGCGCCCACCCTGGGCAGCACCCGGCGGCCCGCGCGGGGCATCGGCTCCCCCAGCACCTCGGCCGAGCCGGAGGTCGGCTCGATGAGGCCCATCAGCATCCGGATGGTGGTGGTCTTCCCGGACCCGTTGGGCCCGAGGAACCCGAAGACGCTCCCGCGCGGCACGGTGAGGTCCAGCCCGTCCACGGCGAGCTGGCCGCCGCGGTAGCGCTTGGTGAGGGCGCGGGTGTGGATGGCGGCGTCCGGATGGCACCCGGCGCCGGAGGGCGCACGCTCGGCAGACCCTGGCACCCGCCTCCCCCTTCGTCACGCTTTCGTGGAACACCTCGGCCGACCCCGCCGGGCCGGCCGAGGAGGGTGCCTACTTCGTCGCTGCCTTGATGAGTGCTTCCTTCGTCACCGCGCCCGCGTACACCCGGCCATCGTCCGTCATCAGGACGTTGACGAGGCGGGTGCTGAAGACGTGGCCCGAGCCGAAGGGGCCCGAGACCTTGGTGCCGAGGGTGTCCAGGAGGGCACCGGCGCCGCCGGCGTTCTTCCCGAGGGCGCCGCCCTTGGCCTTGGCGTCCTTGCTCGCGCCCGCGGGCGCCTTGAACTGGGCGATCGACGTCCAGCTCTTGCCCACCACGTCGAAGCCCGACATCTCGCCCGGCGTGGCCGGAAGTGCGCCCTTGTGCTCCCGCTGCGCGCCGTCGCCCTTGCCCTTGTCCTCGGTGACCTTGGCGCCCTTGGGCGGGGTGAAGTCGAAGGTGCTCGCAGCCGGCTCGGCGAAGTCGACCTTGGTGAAGGCCGCGTCGATCGCCGCCTTGCCACCGCTCTTCGGGGAGAGCGTGAACTTCAGCGGCACACCGGTCTTGGCGTCCACCGCGATCCGGACCGCGCCGACCGTCGACTCCTCGGCCTTCGGCTTGACGACCAGCTGATAGGCGTCCCGACCGGCCACCTTGGCCGTGCCGCCGACCGACACCGACGTCGAGTCGTCCACGGCGGAGAGGGCCTTCTTGGCCAGCTCCTGCGGCGACGCGCCCTTCAGCTCCTCCGGGCCGGAGTGCCCCTTGGCATCGGCCTTCTCGCGCGGGGCGGTCGAGTGGTGGACGGTGTTGCTGCCGCTGTCGTACGCCCAGACCTGGTCGCCGTTGCGGATCAGGCTGTACTCCGCGGCGGGCTCGACGATCGACACGCGCTGCTTGTCGGGGCCGTCGACGGCGACGCGCAGCGTGTGCGAACCCGAGGCGAGCTCGGTGAGCTTGGCCTGCGGGGAGACGTCCGCGCCGCCCTTCTTCCCGTCGTGACCCCCGCCCAGGGCACCGAGCGAGGCGCCGCCCGGAAGCGACGGCAGGCCCAGGTCGGTGGTCACCTTGACCGAGCCGGACATCTGCTGGACGTCCGACTTGGCGACCTTGGCTATCAGATCCTCCGCGCTGATCTTCGGCAGATCGGGGTCGCCGCTCTTCGCCAGCGCCGGGACGAGCCCGATCGTGGCCGCCGCGACGCCCGCCACCGCGACCGGCACGGCATAGCGGACCGCTTTGCGGCGGGCCGGTGTGCGATGGCCCTCCGGGCCTTCGGCAACCTGGGTCGGTTCATTCCGTGCCATGTGCCAATACCTCCGTCGTCGGCGCCCCCGGGCCTTCTTCATTGTGGCCCTGCCGCTGGTTGCTGGAGCAGTGTCAATTGCACCAAAGCCAGCCGGGTTGCGCGTCAGCCGCGGGGAGCACTTTCCCGTACCTCTCGGGTATGACCCCTGTGGCGCAGGCCTGTTGCCGGGGCTCCGCCCCGGACCCCGAAGCACGCTTCGCGCGCTGTCCTCAAACGCCGGACGGGCTGAATCAACCAGCCCGGTGCACGACCGCGTCGCAAAGGTTTTCCAGGGCCGCCTTCGCGAAGCACTCCGGGAGGGGGGCCAGGATCGCCCGTGCCTCCTGCGCGTAGCGCACCGTGTCGCGGCGGGCCTGCTCCAGCGCCGGGTGGGCGCGCAGGCGGCGCAGTGCCTCGGCGTGCAGGGTGTCGTCGGTGAGGTCGCCGTCGAGGAGCTCGCACAGCTGGAGGTCGTCCGCCGAGCCGGTCGCGGCCGCCTGGGCCCGCAGGTGCAGCACCGGCAGCGTGGGAATGCCCTCGCGCAGGTCGGTGCCGGGCGTCTTGCCGGACTCGTGGGAGTCGCTGGCGATGTCGAGGACGTCGTCGGCGAGCTGGAAGGCGATGCCGAGCCGCTCCCCGTAGTGGGTGAGGATGTCGACGGTGCGCTCGTCGGCGCCGGACATCATCGCGCCGTAGCGGGTGGAGACGGCGATCAGCGAGCCGGTCTTGCCAGCCATGACGTCGAGGTAGTGCTCGATGGGGTCGCGGCCGTCGCGCGGTCCCGCCGTCTCCAGGATCTGGCCGGTGACCAGCCGCTCGAACGCCTCGGCCTGGATGCGGACGGCCTCCGGGCCCAGGTCGGCGAGGATGTACGAGGCCCGGGAGAAGAGGAAGTCCCCGGTGAGGACGGCCACGGAGTTGCCCCAGCGGGCGTTGGCGCTGTCGACGCCGCGCCGCACGTCCGCCTCGTCCATGACGTCGTCGTGGTAGAGCGTGGCCAGGTGGGTGAGCTCGACGACGACCGCCGAGGGCACGATGCCCGGGGCGTGCGGGTCGCCGAACTGCGCGGCGAGCATCACCAGAAGCGGGCGGAACCGCTTGCCTCCGGCCCGGACGAGATGCTGGGCCGCCTCGGTGATGAAGGGCACGTCGCTCTTGGTGGCCTCCAGGAGGCCCTCCTCGACGGCGGCCAAACCGGCCTGGACATCGGCTTCAAGAGCCTGGTCCCGCACGCTCAGCCCAAAAGGCCCGACGACGGTCACGAGGGGTACTCCTGTCTGCCTGCGAACACGGGGATTGTCGATGTGTCGCTGTCTCCACCGAAAGTCAGCGTATCCGGTCGGCTGTCGATCACCGTGGGCGCCTTCCCGGTCGACCAGACGTGTGCCCCGTTATGCGCTTGGTCACCCACCGGGAGCAAGCCCCCGGAACCCCTGACCGAACGCCGGACGGACTGGATCCGGTTGCATCCGGAACCAGTCCGTCCGGCGCCGTGGGCCTACGGCAGCGCTCCCACCGCCCTCGCCAGCCGTGGCGACGCGTACTCCGTGCCGCAGACGAACCTCATGACGGGGCCGTAGCTCGCCGCCGCCGGGAGGCCCGTGAAGAACAGGCCCGGGACCGACGAGTGGTAACCGGGGCCCAGCCGGGGCCCGCCCGCGCCGACCGCGAGCCTGGTCCGCAGACCGTGGCCGAGGAAGTCGAGGGCGGCCAGGTCGACGTGGTAGCCGGTCGCGGCGAGGACGTGGTCGGCGGAGAGCTCCCCCTCGGTGGACCCGTCGGGCCCGGCGAGGAGCAGAACCGGACGGCCGTCCTCCACCCTGGCCCGGACGATCCGCTTGCCCTCCGACACCTGCACCCGGCCGATGAAGCGGTCCCGCAGCCACCAGGCGCCGAGCGGCCCGAGCACCCGCTGGACGAGGTACTTCCGGGTCGGCGCCGGGAGCCGGCGGAATCCGTCGGCGTAGTACGAGAACGCGTACAGCGACCAGGCCCGCCCGAACGGGGTGTCCGGCTTCAGCGGCGACTGCCCGTCCGGCGCCGCCCCGAAGCGCACCGCGCCCCGGCGCCGGGCGAGGACCCGCACCGACGCGGCCCCGCCCTCCGCCAGCAGCACGGCGCTCTCCAGCGCCGACTGCCCGGCGCCGACGACCACCACGTCGCGGCCGGCGAACCGCGACAGGTCGTCGTGCTGCGAGCTGTGCGAGATGGGACCGCTCACCGACGGGCCGTCCGGCACGGCCGCGGCCAGCTCGGCCGGCAGCCGGGCGAGCCCGCTGAGCCCGGTGGCGACGACCACGGCACGGGCCGCGAACTGCTCGCCGGAGTCCAGCTTCAGCTCGAAGCCCGTGGACCGCCGGTCCACGGACACCACCCGCGTCTGCTCCAGATCGGGCACCAGGCGCTCCTGGAACCACAGGCCGTAGCGGGCGAAGGTCTCGACCGGGATGGCGTCCCAGTCCGATTCGTAGCGCTGCTCCCCCGCTTCGCGGCAGAAGTCGAGCAGCGTGTGGCCCGGTTGCGGTGCGTCGATGTTCGAGGCCACGGGGGTGGATTTCAGCAGCATTCCGGCGGGCATGTGGGCCCTCCAGCTCACCATCGGCGAGCCGAAGACACGGGTCGCTATGCCGTGCGCCCTCAGGTGGGCAGCGGTAGACAGTCCGTACGGACCTGCCCCGATGACTACGACGGGAAGTGTCACGAGTCCCCTCCCAGGGCGTTGCTTACTCGACGAGAGCAGCGGCACGCCTGGAGCGCCACAGCTGCCAGAGGTGCCGAACGCCCGGCCTGACGAACCGGGCGAGCATGGTGAAGAACGGCTTCATGTCGTCACGCGCGACCCAGGCCAGCTCCGTGCCGCTCGCCCGTGCGGGCGCGTGCGGGGTGGTGTACCCGCTGCGGCGGTAGGCGGCGAGGGCCGGCAGGTCGATGTTCTCGACGACGAACCGGCGCCCCGCGAGCTGCTCGCCCTCGGGGACCTTGCGCCCGGTGAGGTCGAGGTGCTGGGCCCGGACGACGTCGATGCCGGCCTCGTTCTCGAACAGGCGGAACTGGGCGCCCATCCGGGGGTTGAAGTCGAGGAGTTTGTAGCGGCCGTCGCGCCGGTCGAAGCGCCAGTCCAGGTCGATGATTCCGCAGAAGCCGATCTGTTTGATGAACTGTGCAGCCATGTCGGCCAGTTCGGGGTTGTCCACGACGTAGGCGTTGGCGGTCATGCCCGCGTGCGGCGGCCAGGAGCGCACCTTCACTCCGGTGAACATCGCGAGGGGGGTGCTCTCCGCGTCGAAATACGCGTGCACGATCCAGTCCTCGGCCTGCTCGCGGGGCAGGTACTCCTGGAGGATCACCCCCGGCGAGGGGCCCCAGCCGCGCGCGAGGGCCAGCAGCTCGCGGGGGCCGGCGATGCGGGTGGTCCCGTGCACGGCGGGCCTGCGGCGCCGCTCGAACGCCTCCCGGTTCTTCGCCACCAGGGGGAAGCGGGCGCGCCCGGCGTACTCCTCGATCTCCTCGTAGGAGGACGGGAAGAGGGCCTCCGGGGACGGCACCCCGTGCTCCACGCAGAGCTCGTGCAGGCCCTGCTTGCTCGCGAGTCTGCGGGGCAACTCCCGCTCCACAGGCGGGAAGAGGAAGTTCCCCGACAGCTGCTCCGCGTGCTCGGCGACCAGGACAGCCGCCTCCTCGTCGGTGGGCAGCAGCACCGTGGGGCGGCCGATGGACCGCCCGATGCGCAGCAGCCCCTCGACGAGCTCCTCGGGCCGCTCCCGGCCCGTGGTGGGCCAGACGAAGCCACCGCGCAGATAACGGGAGACGGCGGCGGGGGTCCAGCGGTCCTCGGTGATGGCGTACATCGGGACCCCGAGTCTGCCGAGACTGCGGATCGCGCCGACCCCGCCGTGATGCAGAGGGTAATCGCCGATCTTCACGATGAGCCCCGGAACGGACCGGTCCGCCGCGATGGGCGTACTCCTGCTCGCCACCAGCATCCCCCTCGGCCACTCAGCCGCAGCGGCCCCCCACTGTGCGTGACCCGATTAAGGACGCTACTTCGGAATTACCGCTTCCAGCAAGGAATTACCGGACATTGCTCGCCCTTTAGTGAGTGGTCGGACAGTGGTTCGGACCAGGTCCCGGGCGGGTGTTCGGAGTCGGCGCGCGAGGCGGTCCGAGCAGGGCGCGTTCCGCCCCTGCGAGCGCCTTGCGCACGCCCCCCGGATCCCCCTCGGACACCCCTTGCCTGGCGGCCGCCAGCACGTAATGTGGGCACGGACGGTCACCAGGCGTCCAGGAGAGAGCGAGGCAGCGTCCCATGCCCCAGCACAGCCCCCGCGAGCTTCCCGAAGGCGATCCCTTCGGCGCGGCCACCCTCCCGTACGGCGTCTTCACGACGCCCGACGCCCCGGACCACCGCCGGATCGGCGTCCGTTACGGCGCGTACGTCCTCGACGCGGCGGCCGCGGCCGCCGCGCACGGCTCCGCGTACGCCGGGCTGCTGGACCGGCCGACGCTCAACCCGCTGCTGGCGGCGGGCCGCTCCACGTGGCAGGCCGTCCGCGCCGAGATCCGCACCTGGCTGGACGGGGAGCACTTCCACCCGCTGGAGGAGGTGACGCTTCACCTGCCCTTCGAGATCGCCGACTACGTCGACTTCTACGCCAGCGAGCACCACGCCACCAACGTCGGCCGGATCTTCCGGCCCGACGGCGACGCGCTGACGCCCAACTGGAAGCACCTGCCGATCGGTTACCACGGCCGCGCCGGCACGGTCGTCGTCTCCGGCAGCCCCGTGATCCGGCCCCAGGGCCAGCGCAGGACCCCGGAGGGCCCGGTGTTCGGCCCGTCGACGCGGCTCGACATCGAGGCCGAGGTCGGCTTCGTCGTGGGCACGCCCGCGCCGCCGAACACCCCTGTACCCCTGAGCGACTTCCGCGAGCACGTCTTCGGCGTGTGCCTGGTCAACGACTGGTCGGCGCGCGACATCCAGGCGTGGGAGTACGTCCCGCTCGGCCCCTTCCTCGGGAAGTCCTTCGCGACCTCGGTCTCGGCGTGGATCACCCCACTCGACGCCTTCGACGAGGCGCGCACCGCGCCGCCGGAGCGCACCCACCCGCTGCTGCCCTACCTCGACGACTCCGCGGCGGAGCCGGGCGGCATCGACCTGCGCATCGAGGTGACCATCAACGGGGAGACGGTCTCCCGGCCGCCCTTCGCCTCCATGTACTGGACGGCGGCCCAGCAGCTCGCCCATATGACCGTCAACGGCGCCTCGTTGCGCACCGGCGACCTCTTCGCGTCCGGCACGGTCAGCGGCCCCGACCCCGACCAGCGCGGCTGCCTGCTGGAGCTCACCGAGGGCAAGGGCCCCTGGCTGGAGGACGGGGACGAGGTCACCCTCACCGCCTGGGCGCCGGGGCCGGACGGCGCCCGGATCGGCCTCGGCGAGGTCACGGGCAGGATCGCGCCCGCACGCACCTCCGGGCCATGACCGCCGGCACCGCCCCGGGCCTCACGCTGCCCGCGGAACTGCTGCTGCTCTCCTTCGCCAATGTGCAGCGGGACCGCTCCGCGGACGGCGGCTGACACCGCTCCGGAGCAGTGGATCTGGACTGCTAATTTGTCGTGTCCAGATCCACTACGGAGGAGCGAGCGCACGTGCGCAAGGCAGTACAGATCACGGGGGCGGCGATCATCGCCGCTGTGCTGATGACGGGTTGCAGCAGCCAGAGCGACGGGGACAAGAAGACCGGCGCCGCCACACCGCCGGCCGCCCAGCCGGACAAGCCCGCCGACCCGGCCGCCGCCAAGGGCGGCAACGTCAAGGCCGCCGACCTCAAGGGCGGCTGGTCGAAGGGCAAGCTCATGGACAAGAGCCTGCTCATCCTGTCCTTCTCCGGGAACATGGTGATGCTGAGCGGGAAGACCGCCTGCTCCGGCACGGTCGTCGACAGCACGCAGCCGGTCACCATCAACATCACCCGCTGCCAGGACGGCAGCACCGAATACGCCAAGGGCACCATCAAGAGCGTGGACGCCAAGAAGCTCACGGTGGCGTGGGCCTCCGGCAAGGAGGACACCCTCACCAAGGCCGTGGGCGTGGACGGCAAGCCCGCCGCCGAGGTGCCGGGCATGCCGGGCAAGCTCGGCGGCTGACGCACCGCTGCCCGGCGCCCCTCTCGGGGCACCGGGCAGCATGACGGCTCCGCGCGCCTACCGCACGAACACCCCCGCCTGGCCCGCCAGATCCAGGAAGTACTGCGGGGCGACACCGAGGACGAGCGTGACCGCGACCCCGACGGCGATCGCCGTGGAGGTCAGCGCGCTCGGCACGGCCACGGTCGGCCCGTCGGCCTTCGGCTCGCTGAAGAACATCAGCACGATCACCCGGATGTAGAAGAACGCGGCGATCGCCGAGGACAGCACACCGACGATGACCAGCGGCGTCGCGCCGCCCTGCGCCGCGGCCTTGAAGACCGCGAACTTCCCGGTGAAGCCGCTGGTCAGCGGGATGCCCGCGAAGGCCAGCAGGAAGACCGCGAAGACGGCCGCGACCAGGGGCGAACGGCGGCCGAGACCCGCCCACTTGGACAGGTGCGTCGCCTCGCCACCCGCGTCCCGCACCAGCGTCACCACCGCGAAGGCGCCCAGGGTCACGAAGGAGTACGCGGCCAGGTAGAACAGGACGGAGGACACCCCGTCCGGGCTGACGGCGATGACACCGGCGAGGATGAACCCGGCGTGCGCGATGGAGGAGTAGGCGAGGAGCCGCTTCACATCCGTCTGGGTCACGGCGACAATCGCGCCCACCAGCATGGTGACGATCGCGACGCCCCACATCACCGGCCGCCAGTCCCAGCGCAGCCCCGGCAGGACCACGTACAGCAGCCGCAGCAGCGCGCCGAAGGCGGCGACCTTGGTGGCTGCGGCCATGAAGCCCGTCACCGGCGTGGGGGCGCCCTGATAGACGTCGGGGGTCCACATGTGGAAGGGCACCGCGCCCACCTTGAAGAGCAGCCCCATCAGCACCAGCGCCCCGCCGATCAGCAGCAGCGCGTCATTGCCGGTGGTCGACGCGAGGGCGGGGTCGACCGTACGGACCGTGCCGTTCACGACGTCGGCGATGCCGGCGTAGGTGACCGTGCCCGCGTAGCCGTACAGCAGCGCCACCCCGAACAGCAGGAAGGCCGAGGAGAAGGCGCCCAGCAGGAAGTACTTGACCGCCGACTCCTGGGACAGCAGCCGCTGGCGGCGGGCGAGCCCGCACAGCACATACAGCGGGAGGGAGAAGACCTCCAGCGCGATGAAGAGGGTCAGCAGGTCGTTCGCGGCGGGAAAGACGAGCATGCCCGCGACCGCGAAGAGCACGATGGGGAAGACCTCGGTGGTGGTGAACCCCGCCTTGACGGCGGCCTGTTCGGCCGCTCCGCCCGGCACGGCGGAGCCCTGCGCGGCGAAGGAGTCGACGCTCTTGCCGTGCGCCGCCGGGTCCAGCCGCCGCTCGGCGAAGGTGAACACCGCGATCAGCGAGACCAGGAGAATGGTCCCCTGGAGGAACAGCGCCGGGCCGTCGACGGCGACGGCACCCATGGCGGCGACGTGCGCCTTGCCGGTGCCGTAGCCCCCGGCGGCCAGGGCGATGACGGCGGCGAACCCGGCGACCAGGCCGACCGCGCTCAGCAGCAGCTGCACGGGGTGACGCAGGCGCCGCGGCAGGAACGCCTCCACGAGGATGCCGAGGACGGCCGCGCCGAGGACGATCAGCGTCGGTGACAGCTGGGCGTACTCGATATGCGGGGCCGGGATCTTCTTCGGCGGGTCGGCCGACATCGTCCACAGGCTGTGGACGAATGCTGCGTGACTCACTTCGCGGCCTCCACATCGTTCGTCGGAACAGTCGGGGCATCGGGCTTGGGGTCGACCTTGTGGACCTGTGACATCGTGCGGCCGACCGCCGGGTCGATGATCTGCGTCAGCGGCTTGGGATAGACGCCGAGGAAGATCAGCAGGGCGATCAGCGGGCCGACGACGACCAGTTCGCGCACCCGCAGATCGGGCATGCCGCGCACGGACTCCCGCACCGGGCCGGTCATCGTGCGCTGGTAGAGCACCAGGACGTACAGGGCGGCGAGCACGATGCCCAGCGTCGCGACGATCCCGACCGCCGGATAGCGGGTGAACGTGCCGACCAGGACCAGGAATTCGGAGACGAAGGGCGCGAGCCCCGGCAGCGACAGCGTGGCCAGACCGCCCACCAGGAACGTCCCGGCGAGGACCGGCGCGACCTTCTGCACCCCGCCGTAGTCGCCGATGAGCCGGGAGCCGCGGCGGGAGATCAGGAAGCCCGCGACCAGCATCAACGCGGCCGTGGAAATGCCGTGGTTGACCATATAGAGCGTCGCGCCGCCCTGGCCCTGGGTGGTCATCGCGAAGATGCCCAGGATGATGAAGCCGAAGTGCGAGATCGACGCGTACGCGATCAGCCGCTTGATGTCCCGCTGGCCGACCGCGAGCAGCGCCCCGTACAGGATGCCGATCAGCGACAGCACGATGATCACCGGCGTCGCCCACTTCGACGCCTCCGGGAACAGCTGGAGGCAGAAGCGCAGCATCGCGAACGTGCCGACCTTGTCGACCACCGCGGTGATCAGCACGGCGACGGGCGCGGTGGCCTCGCCCATGGCGTTGGGCAGCCAGGTGTGCAGCGGCCACAGCGGCGCCTTCACCGCGAAGGCGAAGAAGAAGCCCAGGAACAGGGCCCGTTCGGTGACGGTCGCGAAGTGCAGCCTGCCGTCCGCCCGCGCCTGGACGATCTCCTGGAGGGAGAAGGTGCCGGTGCCGAGCTGGTGCGCGGTGACGGCGTAGAGCCCGATGACGGCGGCCATCATGATCAGCCCGCCGGCCAGGTTGTAGAGCAGGAACTTCACCGCCGCGTACGACCGCTGGGCGGCCGTCTCCTCCTCGGACCGGCCGCCCGCCCGGTCGCCGAAGCCGCCGATGAGGAAGTACATCGGGATCAGCATGGCTTCGAAGAAGATGTAGAAGAGGAAGACGTCGGTGGCCTCGAAGGAGATCACCACCATCGCCTCGACCATCAGGATCAGCGCGAAGAAGCCCTGGGTGGGCCGCCAGCGCCGGTTGGGCGCGGGCCCTTCGAGCGGGTCGGCGTCATGCCAGCCGGCCAGCATCACAAAGGGGATCAGCAGCGCCGTCAGGGCGATCAGCACCACCGCGATGCCGTCGACCCCCAGGTCGTACCGGACGCCGAAGTCCTTGATCCAGGCGTGCGACTCGGTCAGCTGGAACGGCTTCCCGGAGTCCGGGTCGAACCGCGCCAGCTGCACGCCCGCCAGCACGAGCGTGGCCAGCGCGAAGGCCAGCGCGAGCCATTTCGCGGCCGTGCGGCGCGCGGCCGGGACGGCGGCGGTCACGACCGCGCCGGCCGCGGGCACCGCGGCCGTGACCGTCAGCAGGGGAAAAGACATGATCAGACCGCCCTCATCAGCAGGGTCGCGGCGATGAGCACTGCCGCACCGCCGAACATCGAGACCGCGTACGACCGCGCGTAGCCGTTCTGGAGCCTGCGCATCCGGCCCGAGAGCCCGCCGACCGAGGCGGCCGTGCCGTTGACGACGCCGTCGACCAGCGTGTGGTCGGCGTAGACCAGGCTGCGGGTGAGGTGCTCACCGCCCCGGACCAGCACGACGTGGTTGAAGTCGTCCTGGAGCAGGTCCCGTCGGGCGGCGCGGGTGAGCGGATTGCCCCGGGGCGCCGTGACGGGGACGGGGCGGCGCCCGTACTGCGCCCAGGCGAGCGCCACCCCGAGGACGAGGACGACCATGGTGCCGATCGTGACGGTGAGCGCGCTGACCGGCGAGTTGCCCTCGGCGTGCCCGGTGACCGGCTCCAGCCACTTCAGGAAGGTGTCGTTGATGCTGAACAGCCCACCGGCGAAGACCGATCCGAAGGCGAGCACGACCATGGGGATCGTCATGGTCCTGGGCGACTCGTGCGGGTGCGGGGCGTTGCCCTCCGCATCCGGCTGCCAGCGCTTCTCGCCGAAGAAGGTCAGGACCATCACGCGCGTCATGTAGTACGCGGTGATGGCCGCGCCCAGCAGCGCCGCGCCGCCGAGGATCCAGCCCTCCGTACCGCCCTTGGCGAAGGCGGCTTCGATGATCTTGTCCTTGGAGAAGAAGCCGGACAGGCCGGGGAAGCCGATGATGGCGAGATAGCCGAGGCCGAAGGTGACGAAGGTGACCGGCATATACGTCCGCAGGCCGCCGTAGCGCCGCATGTCGACCTCGTCGTTCATGCCGTGCATCACCGACCCGGCGCCGAGGAAGAGCCCCGCCTTGAAGAAGCCGTGGGTCACCAGGTGCATGATCGCGAAGACATAGCCGACCGGGCCGAGTCCGGCCGCGAGGATCATGTAGCCGATCTGCGACATCGTCGAGCCGGCCAGCGCCTTCTTGATGTCGTCCTTCGCGCAACCGACGATCGCACCGAAGAGCAGCGTCACCGCGCCCACCGTGACGACCGCGGTCTGCGCGTCCGGTGCCGCGTTGAAGATCGCGCCGGACCGGGTGATCAGATAGACGCCGGCGGTCACCATCGTCGCCGCGTGGATGAGGGCCGAGACCGGGGTCGGGCCCTCCATCGCGTCCCCGAGCCAGGACTGCAGCGGCACCTGGGCGGACTTGCCGCACGCGGCGAGCAGCAGCATCAGCCCGATGGCCGTCAGCTTGCCCTGCCCCGCGTCCGTCGCGTGCGCGAGGACGGGGCCGAAGGCGAAGGTGCCGAACGTGGTGAACATCAGCATGATCGCGATGGACAGGCCCATGTCGCCGACGCGGTTGACGAGGAACGCCTTCTTGGCGGCGGTGGCCGCGCTGGGCTTGTGCTGCCAGAAGCCGATCAGCAGATACGAGGCGAGGCCGACGCCCTCCCAGCCCACGTACAGCAGAAGGTAGTTGTCGGCGAGGACGAGCAGCAGCATCGCGGCGAGGAAGAGGTTCAGATAGCCGAAGAAGCGGCGCCGCCGCTCGTCGTGCTCCATATAGCCGACCGAATAGAGGTGGATCAGCGTGCCCACCCCCGTGATCAGCAGGACGAAGGTCATCGACAGCTGGTCCAGCTGGAAGCCGACGTCCGCGCGGAAGCCGCCGACCGGCACCCAGCTGAACAGGTGCGAGGTCAGCGTCCGGTCCTCGCGGCCCCTGCCCAGGAGGTCGGCGAAGAGCACGGCGCCGAGGGCGAAGGACACCGCCGCGAGCAGCGTGCCGATCCAGTGCCCGGCCCGGTCCAGCCGGGGGCCGCCGCACAGCAGCAGGCCCGCGCCCAGCAGGGGTGCCGCGACGAGCAGTCCGATGAGGTTCTCCACGTCAGCGTCCCCTTACAGCTTCAGCAGGCCGGCGTCGTCGACCGAGGCCGAATGGCGGGAGCGGAAGATCGACACGATGATCGCGAGGCCGATCACGACCTCGGCGGCGGCCACGACCATGGTGAAGAAGGCGATGATCTGGCCGTCCAGATTGCCGTGCAGCCGGGCGAAGGTGACGAACGCCAGGTTGCAGGCGTTCAGCATCAGCTCGATACACATGAAGATGACGATCGCGTTCCGCCGGATGAGCACACCGGCGGCGCCGATGGTGAACAACAGGGCCGCCAGGTACAGGTAGTTGACCGGGTTCACTTGCGGGCCTCCTTCGCGCCCTCGGTGCGGCCGCCCTCGACCCACTCCGCTGAGCGCTGCTCCAGCGCGGCCAGCTCCTGGAGCGCCTCGCCGGACACGTCGCGGATCTGGCCGCGGGCGCGCAGCGTCGGGTTGACGGTGAGCTCGGCGGGGGTGCCGTCGGGCAGCAGGCCGGGGACGTCCACGGCGTTGTGCCGGGCGTAGACGCCGGGGGCGGGGAGCGGCGGCAGCTGCTTGCCCGCCCGGACCCTCGCCTGGGAGCGCTCGCGCTGGCCGGGGGCCCGCTCGGTGCGCTCGCGGTGGGTGAGGACCATCGCCCCGACGGCCGCGGTGATCAGCAGCGCGCCGGTGATCTCGAAGGCGAAGACGTACTTGGTGAAGATGAGCGCCGCCAGACCCTGCACATTGCCGCCGGAGTTGGCCTGGCCGAGCCCGGTGAAGTCCTTCAGTGAGGCATTGGCGATGCCTGCGATGAGCAGGATGCCGAAGCCCAGCGCGCAGAGCCCGGCGAGCCAGCGCTGGCCCCTGATGGTCTCCTTGAGGGAGTCGGCGGCGGTGACGCCGACCAGCATGACCACGAAGAGGAAGAGCATCATGATCGCGCCGGTGTAGACGACGACCTGGACGACGCCCAGGAAGTAGGCGCCGTTGGCGAGGTAGAACACCGCGAGGACGATCATGGTGCCGGCGAGCGACAGGGCGCTGTGCACGGCCTTCCTCATCAGCACCGTGGACAGCGCGCCGACGACGGCGACGGTGCCCAGCAGCCAGAACTGCACGGCCTCGCCGGTCGAGGTCATGCCCGCGGCGGCGACGGTGGCGCTCATGCCTCCCCCTCACCGGACGGCGCGGAGGCCCCGGTGCCCGCGGGCTCGGTGTCCCGCGCCGGCTCCTCGCCCTTGGAGAGCGCCACTTGGCGCACGGTGCCCGGCGCGGCCTCCGTCACCAGGCCGCGGTAGTAGTCCTTCTCCGTCATGCCGGGGAAGATCGCGTGCGGGGTGTCGACCATCCGGTCCTCCAGGCCCGCGAGCAGCTCCTCCTTGGTGTAGATGAGCGACTCCCGGCTGGTGTCGGCCAGTTCGTACTCGTTCGTCATGGTCAGGGCCCGGGTGGGGCACGCCTCGACGCACAGGCCGCACAGGATGCAGCGGAGGTAGTTGATCTGATAGACGCGGCCGTAGCGCTCGCCCGGGGAGTAGCGCTCCTCTTCGGTGTTGTCCGCACCCTCCACATAGATCGCGTCGGCCGGGCAGGCCCAGGCGCACAGCTCGCAGCCGATGCACTTCTCCAGCCCGTCCGGGTGCCGGTTGAGCTGGTGGCGGCCGTGGAAGCGCGGCGCGGTGTGCTTCTTCTCCTCCGGATACTGCTCGGTCAGCCGCTTCTTGAACATGGCCTTGAAGGTCACGCCGAAGCCGGCCACGGGGTTCTGGAAGTCAGGCACCCTCGCCCTCCTTTCCGTCTCGGGGACCGTCACTCACAGTATTGGGGCTGCCACTGACAATGAGCTCGCGGTCGAGGCGCGACGGGCGGCGCGGCACCGGCGGCAGGGTCTGGCCGGGCAGCGGGGGCACGGGGAAGCCGCCCGCCATCGGGTCGAACTCCCCTTCCGGGCCCGCCCCTTCCGCCTCCTGCTCCGCCTTGGCACCGCGGTCGCGGAAGACGTCGGCCACGAAGGACAGCAGCAGGATGGCGACGACTGCGCCGGCCACGTAGAGCACGATGCGCTGGAAGTCGTAGTGCTCGTTGCGCATCGCCCGGACGGTGGCCACGAGCATCAGCCACACCATCGAGACGGGGATGAGGACCTTCCACCCCAGCTTCATGAACTGGTCGTAGCGCAGCCGCGGCAGCGTGCCGCGCAGCCAGATGAAGAAGAACAGCAGCAGCTGGAGCTTGATGACGAACCACAGCATCGGCCACCAGCCGTGGTTCGCCCCCTCCCAGAACGCCGAGACGGGGTACGGGGCCCGCCAGCCGCCCAGGAACAGCGTCACCGCGACCGCCGAGACCGTGACCATGTTGACGTACTCGGCGAGCATGAACATCGCGAACTTGATGGAGGAGTACTCGGTGTTGAAGCCGCCGACCAGGTCGCCCTCGGACTCCGGCAGGTCGAACGGCGCCCGGTTGGTCTCCCCGACCATCGCCACGATGTAGATGAGGAAGGAGACCGGCAGCAGCAGGACGTACCACCGGTCGTGCTGCGCGTCGACGATCGTCGAGGTCGACATCGACCCGGAGTAGAGGAAGACGGCGGCGAAGGAGACGCCCATCGCGATCTCGTACGAGATCATCTGCGCGCACGACCGCAGCCCGCCGAGCAGCGGGTAGGTCGAGCCGGAGGACCAGCCCGCCAGGACGATGCCGTAGATGCCCACCGACGCGGTGGCCAGGATGTAGAGCACGCCGATCGGCAGGTCGGTGAGCTGCATCGTGGTGCGGTGGCCGAAGATCGAGATCTCGTTCCCGGCCGGGCCGAAGGGGATGACGGCGACCGCCATGAAGGCCGGGATCGCCGCGACGACCGGCGCGAGGATGTAGACGGCCTTGTCGGCCCGCTTGACGACCACGTCCTCCTTGAGCATCAGCTTGATGCCGTCCGCGAGGGACTGGAGCATGCCCCAGGGGCCGTGCCGGTTGGGGCCGATGCGCAGCTGCATCCACGCGACGACCTTGCGTTCCCACACGATCGAGAACAGCACCGTCAGCATGACGAACGCGAAGCAGAAGACGGCCTTGACGACGATCAGCCACCACGGGTCCCGGCCGAACATCGACAGGTCCTCGGCGGCCAGTGCGTATGCCTTCACTGCTGTGCCTCCGGTTCTTCGGTTCCGGTGCCGTCACCGGCGGCCGCGGCGATGCGCACGAGCTCGCCGGGGCGGGCGCCGGTGCCGTCGGTGACCCCGGCGCCGACGGAGTTCAGCGGGAGCCACACCACCCGGTCCGGCATGGGGGTGATCCGCAGCGGCAGCCGTACGGTCCCGGCCGGACCGGTCACGGCCAGCGGCTCGCCCTCGCGCACCCCCGCCTCGGCGGCGGTCGCGGCGGAGAGCCGGGCGACCGCCGCGTGCCGCGTGCCGGCCAGCGCCTCGTCGCCCTCCTGGAGCCGTCCCCGGTCGAGCAGCAGCCGGTGGCCCGCGAGCACGGCCTCACCGGCGCCGGGCGGCGCCGGCGGGCGGCCGGGCTCGGCGGGGGCGGCCGCGTGGGCGCCGTCCCAGGCGCCGAGCCGGTCCAGCTCCGTCCGGGCGGCGTCGGTGTCCGGCAGGGCGAGGGCGACGCCCATCGCGTCGGCCAGCATGTGCAGCACCCGGACGTCCGGCGGGACATGACCGCGCGTCAGCTGATCGCGTCTGATCGCGACCTCGAACGGACGGGCACGGCCCTCCCAGTTGAGGAACGTGCCCGCCTTCTCCTCGACCGCCGCGACCGGCAGCACCACGTCCGCCCGTTCCGTCACCTCGCTCGGCCGCTGCTCCAGGCTCACCAGGAAGCCGATGGCATCGAGCGCGGCACGCGCGCGTGCCGGGTCGGGCAGGTCGGCGACCTCCACCCCGCCCACCAGCAGGGCGCCCAGCTCCCCGGTGGCCGCGGCCCCGACGATCTGGCCGGTGTCCCGGCCGGTGCCGCGCGGCAGGTCGGTGACGCCCCAGGCGGCCGCCGTCTCCTCCCGGGCCCGGGGGTCGGTGGCCGGGCGGCCGCCGGGCAGCAGGCCCGGCAGGGCACCGGCCTCGATCGCGCCCCGCTCGCCCGCCCGGCGCGGGATCCACACCAGGCTCGCCCCGGTCGTGCCCGCGGCCGCGAGGGCCGCGGTCAGCGCGCCCGGCACGGCCGCCAGCCGCTCGCCGACGACGATCACCGAGCCGTCCGCGCGCAGCGCCTCGGCCGCCGCCTGCCCGGCCGCGTCCAGCCCGACGGCGTCCGCCAGCGCCCGCAGCCACTCGGTCTCGGTGCCGGGAGCCGCGGGCAGCAGCGTGCCACCCGCCTTCAGCAGACCGGAAGTTGTGTGGGTGGCCAGGGAGAAGACGCGCTGGCCGTGCTTGCGGTGCGCCTTGCGCAGCCGCAGGAAGACCCCGGGCGCCTCCTCCTCCGCCTCGAACCCGGCGAGCAGCACGGCGGGTGCCTGCTCCAGCGTCTGATAGGTGACGCCCTCGCCGTCGAGGTCACGGCCCCGTCCGGCGACCCGCGCCGCGAGGAAGTCGGCCTCCTCCGCGCTGTGCGTCCGCGCCCGGAAGTCCACGTCGTGCGTGTCGAGGGCCACGCGCGCGAACTTGGCGTAGGCGTAGGCGTCCTCGACCGTCAGCCGTCCGCCCGTCAGCACGCCCGTCCGGCCGCGCGCGGCGGCCAGCCCGCGGGCCGCGGCCTCCAGCGCCTCGGGCCAGCTCGCGGGCTCCAGGGCGCCGTCGGCGTTGCGTACGAGCGGGGTGGTGAGCCGGTCCGGCCGCTGGGCGTAGCGGAACGCGAAGCGGCCCTTGTCGCACACCCATTCCTCGTTGACCTCGGGGTCGTTCGCGGCGAGGCGGCGCAGCACCTTGCCGCGCCGGTGGTCCGTGCGCGTCGCGCAGCCGCCCGCGCAGTGCTCGCACACCGACGGCGAGGAGACGAGGTCGAAGGGCCGGGAGCGGAATCGGTACGCCGCGGAGGTGAGCGCGCCCACCGGGCAGATCTGGATGGTGTTGCCGGAGAAGTACGACTGGAACGGCACGTCCTCGCCGGTGCCCACCTGCTGGAGCGCGCCCCGCTCCAGCAGCTCGATCATCGGGTCGCCCGCGATCTGCTGGGAGAAGCGGGTGCAGCGGGCGCACAGCACGCAGCGCTCGCGGTCGAGGAGGACCTGGGTGGAGATCGGCACCGGCTTCTCGAAGGTGCGCTTGCGGCCCTCGAAGCGGGTGTCGGCCTGCCCGGCGGACATCGCCTGGTTCTGCAGCGGGCACTCGCCGCCCTTGTCGCAGACGGGGCAGTCGAGCGGGTGGTTGATGAGCAGCAGCTCCATCACCCCGCGCTGGGCCTTGTCGGCGACGGGCGAGGTGAGCTGGGTGCGTACGACCATGCCGTCGGTGCAGGTGATGGTGCACGACGCCATCGGCTTGCGCTGGCCCTCGACCTCGACGATGCACTGCCGGCAGGCTCCGGCGGGGTCGAGCAGCGGGTGGTCGCAGAACCGGGGGATCTCGATGCCGAGCAGTTCCGCGGCGCGGATGACCAGCGTCCCCTTGGGCACGGAGAGCGCGATGCCGTCGATGGTGACGGACACCAGGTCGTCCGGTGGCACCGCCGCGTTCCCTCCCCCGGAGGAAGCCGGCGTGGTGACGGTCATGCGGTTACCTCCTGGTGGTTCCCGTCCGCCCACGCCGTGGACTTCGCGGGGTCGAAGGGGCAGCCCTTCCCCTTGATGTGCTGTTCGTACTCCGCGCGGAAGTACTTCAGCGAGGAGAAGATCGGGCTCGCGGCGCCGTCACCGAGCGCGCAGAAGGACTTGCCGTTGATGTTGTCGGCGATGTCGGCCAGCTTGTCGAGGTCGGTCATACGGCCCCGCCCGGCCTCGATGTCGCGGAGCAACTGCACCAGCCAGTACGTGCCTTCCCGGCAGGGCGTGCACTTGCCGCAGGACTCGTGGGCGTAGAACTCGGTCCAGCGGGTGACGGCCCGCACCACGCAGGTCGTCTCGTCGAAGCACTGGAGGGCCTTGGTGCCGAGCATGGAACCGGCGGCCCCCACGGCCTCGTAGTCCAGGGGGACGTCGAGGTGCTCCTCGGTGAGCAGCGGGGTGGAGGAGCCGCCGGGGGTCCAGAACTTGAGCCGGTGGCCGGGGCGCATGCCGCCGCTGATGTCGAGGAGCTGGCGCAGGGTGACGCCGAGCGGCGCCTCGTACTGCCCGGGGCCCGCGACATGGCCGCTGAGGGAGTAGAGCGTGAAGCCCGGGGACTTCTCGCTGCCCATCGAACGGAACCATTCCTTACCGCGGTTGAGGATCGCGGGAACCGACGCGATGGACTCGACGTTGTTCACCACAGTGGGGCAGGCGTAGAGACCCGCCACGGCAGGGAAGGGGGGCCTGAGCCGGGGCTGGCCGCGACGCCCTTCGAGCGAGTCGAGGAGGGCCGTCTCCTCGCCGCAGATATAGGCGCCCGCCCCCGCGTGCACGATGATGTCGAGGTCGAGCCCGCTGCCGAGGATGTCCCGGCCGAGGTAGCCCGCGGCGTACGCCTCGCGCACGGCCTCGTGCAACCGCCGCAGCACGGGGACGGTTTCACCGCGCAGATAGATGAAGGCGTGGCTGGAGCGGATCGCGTAGCAGGCGATCAGCATGCCCTCGATGAGGGAGTGCGGGTTGGCGAAGAGGAGGGGGATGTCCTTGCAGGTGCCCGGTTCCGACTCGTCCGCGTTGACGACGAGGTAGTGCGGCTTGCCGTCGCCCTGGGGGATGAACTGCCACTTCATCCCGGTCGGGAAGCCCGCGCCGCCCCTGCCGCGCAGCCCGGAGTCCTTCACATAGGCGATCACGTCGTCGGGGGTCATCGCCAGGGCCTTGCGCGCGCCCGCGTAGCCCTCGTGGCGCAGATAGGTGTCCAGCGTCCAGGAGCGCGGCTGGTCCCAGAAGGCGCTGAGCACGGGCGAGAGCAGCTTCTCCGGGTCGGCGCCGCCCCCGGCCGTGGGCCGGGGGGTCCCACCGTTCGCGGGTGCCATGGTCATTCCTCCCCCTCCTCGGTGTGCGCCACGGGCCCCGGCCCGGGCGCGGGTCCGTCCGGTGCGGGCGCTCCGCGCGGCGGGCCGACGTGGGCGGCCGGGGTCCCGCCCTTGGCCAGCCGCAGGCCGGCGAGGGTGGCGGGCCCGGCGGCGCCGGACGCCTCGACGGCGCCCGGCCGCGGGTCGGGGAAGCCGGCCAGGATGCGGGCCGTCTCCTTGTACGTGCACAGGGGCGCGCCGCGGGTCGGCCGGGCGCCGTCGAGGCGTCCGGCGCGCAGGTCGTCGACGAGGGCCTTGGCGCTCTCGACGGTCTGGTTGTCGAAGAACTCCCAGTTGACCATCACCACGGGCGCGAAGTCGCAGGCCGCGTTGCACTCGATGTGTTCGAGGGTGACCTTGCCGTCCTCCGTGGTGCCGCCGTTGTCGACGCCCAGGTGACGGCGCAGCGCGTCGAAGATGGCGTCGCCGCCCAGCACCGCGCACAGGGTGTTGGTGCAGACGCCGACCTGGTAGTCCCCGCTCGGCCCGCGGCGGTACATGGAGTAGAAGGTCGACACCGCCGTGACCTCGGCGACGGTCAGTTCGAGCACCTCGGCGCAGAAGCGCAGGCCGGTGCGGGTGACGTGCCCGTCCTCCGCCTGGACGAGGTGCAGCAGCGGCAGCAGGGCGCTGCGGCTGTCGGGATAGCGGGCGATCACCTCCTTCGCATCGGCCTCCAGCCGGGCCCGTACGTCGGCGGGGTAGTCGGGAGCCGGAAGCTGGGGCATCCCCAACTGAACATCACTCACCGGTCGACGCCTCCCATCACAGGGTCGATGGACGCGACGGCGACGATGACGTCGGCCACCTGGCCGCCCTCGCACATCGCCGCCATGGCCTGGAGGTTGGTGAAGGACGGGTCGCGGAAGTGGACCCGGTAGGGGCGGGTGCCGCCGTCGCTGACGACGTGCACGCCGAGTTCGCCCTTGGGGGATTCCACCGCCGCGTACGCCTGGCCGGGCGGCACCCGGAAGCCCTCCGTCACCAGCTTGAAGTGGTGGATCAGGGCCTCCATCGAGGTGCCCATGATCTTCTTGATGTGGTCGAGGGAGTTGCCGAGGCCGTCCGGGCCGAGGGCCAGCTGGGCGGGCCAGGCGATCTTCTTGTCGGCGACCATCACCGGGCCGGGCGCCAGCCGGTCCAGGCACTGCTCGACGATCCGCAGGGACTGCCGCATCTCTTCGAGGCGGATGAGGAAGCGCCCGTAGGCGTCGCAGGTCTCCGCGGTCGGCACCTCGAAGTCGTAGGTGTCGTAGCCGCAGTAGGGCTGTGCCTTGCGCAGGTCGTGCGGGAGCCCGGCGGCGCGCAGGACGGGGCCGGTCGCGCCGAGCGCGAGGCAGCCGGCGAGGTCGAGGTAACCGACGTCCTGCATACGGGCCTTGAAGATCGGGTTGCCGGTGGCGAGCTTGTCGTACTCGGGGAGGTTCCTGCGCATCTTCTTCACGAACTCGCGCACCGCGTCGACCGCTCCGGGCGGCAGGTCCTGGGCGAGGCCGCCGGGGCGTACGTACGCGTGGTTCATCCGCAGGCCGGTGATCAGCTCGTAGAGGTCCAGGATCATCTCGCGGTCCCGGAAGCCGTAGATCATGATCGTGGTGGCGCCGAGCTCCATTCCGCCGGTGGCGATGGCCACCAGGTGGGAGGAGAGACGGTTCAGCTCCATCAGCAGCACGCGGACGACCGTGGCCCGGTCCGGGATCTGCTCCTCGATGCCCAGCAGCCGCTCCACGCCGAGGCAGTAGGCCGTCTCGTTGTAGAACGAGGTGAGGTAGTCCATGCGCGTGACGAAGGTGGTGCCCTGGGTCCAGTTCCGGAATTCGAGGTTCTTCTCGATGCCGGTGTGGAGATAGCCGATGCCGCAGCGGGCCTCGGTGACGGTCTCGCCGTCGATCTCCAGGATCAGCCGGAGCACTCCATGGGTGGAGGGGTGCTGGGGGCCCATGTTGACGATGATGCGCTCGTCGTCGGCCTGTTTCGCGGCCTCGGCGATCTCGTCCCAGTCGCCACCGGTGACCGTATATACGGTGCCTTCGGTGGTGTCGCGCGCGCTCGCAGGGGAAGTGCTCATCAGCTGTACGACCTCCGCTGGTCCGGAGCCGGGATCTGGGCGCCCTTGTATTCGACGGGGATGCCGCCGAGGGGGTAGTCCTTGCGCTGCGGGAAGCCCTGCCAGTCGTCCGGCATCATGATCCGCGTGAGCGCCGGGTGGCCGTCGAAGACGAGGCCGAAGAAGTCGTACGTCTCGCGCTCGTGCCAGTCGTTGGTGGGATAGACGTCCACGATCGAGGGCACGTGCGGATCGCTGTCGGGGGCGCCGACCTCCAGCCGGATCAGCCGGTTGTGGGTGATCGAGCGCAGGTGGTAGACCGCGTGCAGCTCACGGCCCTTGTCACCCGGGAAGTGGACGCCGCTGACGCCGGTGCACAGCTCGAAGCGGAGCGCGGGGTCGTCGCGGAGGGTGCGGGCGACGCGCGGCAGGTGCTCGCGGGCGATGTGGAAGGTGAGCTCGCCGCGGTCGACGACGGTCTTCTCGATGGCGTTCTCGGGGGCGAGCCCCTGTTCCTCCAGGGCCCCTTCGAGCTCGTCTGCGACCTCGTCGAACCACCCGCCGTACGGGCGGGCGGACTCGCCCGGCAGCCGTACGGTGCGGACGAGGCCGCCGTAGCCGGAGGTGTCGCCGCCGTTGCGGGCGCCGAACATGCCGCGCTGGACGCGGATGGCCTCGCCCTGGTCGCCGCGCTGGCCCGGGAGGTTCTGGGCGTTGACGTCCTTGTCGGGGTTGACGCCGTTGGACCGGGAAGTGCCGTTGTTCTTCGGATCGCTCACCGCAGCAGACCCTTCATCTCGATCAGCGGCAGGGCCTTGAGTGCCGCTTCCTCCGCCTCGCGGGCGGCCTCCTCGCGGTTCACGCCGAGCTTCTCGCCCTGGATCTTCTTGTGCAGCTTCAAGATCGCGTCCAGCAGCATCTCGGGGCGCGGCGGGCAGCCGGGCAGATAGATGTCGACCGGCACGATGTGGTCGACGCCCTGGACGATCGCGTAGTTGTTGAACATGCCGCCGCTGGAGGCGCAGACACCCATGGAGATCACCCATTTCGGGTTGGGCATCTGGTCGTAGACCTGGCGCAGCACCGGCGCCATCTTCTGGCTGACCCGGCCGGCCACGATCATCAGGTCCGCCTGGCGCGGTGAGCCGCGGAAGACCTCCATGCCGAAGCGGGCGAGGTCGTAGCGCCCGGCGCCGGTGGTCATCATCTCGATGGCGCAGCAGGCCAGTCCGAAGGTGGCCGGGAAGACGGACGCCTTGCGCACCCACCCGGCGGCCTGTTCGACGGTGGTCAGCGCGAAACCGCTGGGCAGCTTCTCTTCGAGTCCCATGGTGTGGTGCCCCCTAGTCCCATTCCAGGCCGCCGCGGCGCCAGACATAGGCGTAGGCGACGAAGACGGTGAGCACGAAGAGCAGCATCTCGACGAGCCCGAACAGCCCCAGGGCGTCGAAGGTGACGGCCCAGGGATAGAGGAAGACGATCTCGATGTCGAAGACGATGAAGAGCATCGCCGTCAGGTAGTACTTGATCGGGAAGCGCCCGCCCCCGGCGGGCTGCGGTGTGGGCTCGATGCCGCATTCGTAGGCCTCGAGCTTGGCGCGGTTGTACCTCTTGGGCCCGATGAGCGAGGCCATGACCACGGAGAAGATCGCGAAGCCTGCTCCGAGGGCTCCCAGTACGAGGATGGGCGCGTAGGCGTTCACCGCTCCTCGCTCCTTCCAGTCGACTTCCGAAAGATGCTGACCGCTGGCTGACCGGACCCCGGCGGGCTCGCCGCCTCCTGGAGATCCCCGCGAAGATCACCCATATGTGAGGCAGTTCACAAGCCCGGGTCGACTGCATCCTATGCCCGCCGGTCTGTGATCTGCGACACGGGGTGCACGACCGCGTTTGTGATCTCCACCACCTGACGAACGATCATCAAGTCGGATGAGCACCGATCTTCGTACACGAAGCGGTCGAGTGATCACGAGTGGTGACAATTGACGGCTGCCGCGCTGGTCGGAGGGGTGCGGCCCTATCAAGACATGGCCGCTGCACGCAAATTGGCAAGGGTGATCGTCAAGTGATATAGGGGCGCCGCACACTGAGGCGGCGGCAGTCGGCGGGGTCCTCGCCCGCCGCTCCGCCCTCCGGTTCACGAGCGCGGGGCCGGGGGCCGCCGGGGCGTGAGCTGCGCCACGCCACGGGAGGTTCAGGGTCCCCTTTTCCCGGGTAGCCTCGACACGCTCGCCGTAAAGGTGATATGCCCGCCGCTGATCATCCCCGGCGGCCAAACGCCGTGCTGAGGCGGCTGTTCACGCCCGGCAGGCCCCGGGGCGCCGTGACTCCGCCGTGATCAAATGTCCCAATTCTCGGCGCGCGCATGCCAATTGTGGCGCACGTCACTTTTATTGAACTCAACCTGCGCGGCCTGATAGTCCGTTGTCCCATGTCCCCGAACGCGCATATAACCAGCCACCGGAAGCCCCGCCGTACGGCCACCCAGTCGTGGGTCGTGCGCACGGGTGTTGCCGGTGGCGTCCTCAGCACCCTGGCCGTGGCCGGCGCCGGTTCCGCCACTGCCGTCGAGAAGCCCACCGAGGCCACGATGGAGATGCCGGCGATCAACGCGACGATCTCCTCCTCCATCGCGCAGAGCGCCGCTGCCACCCAGCAGACCGCCTTCGGCTACCAGGAGAGCGCGCAGCAGGACAAGGCCGACGACACGGCCAAGGACGCCTCCAAGCAGGCCAAGGACGAGGCTCAGCGCATCGCCGACGCCGCGGAGAAGAAGGCCGCAGCGGAGAAGGAGAAGCGCGAGCAGGACGAGGCCCGCGCCTCCCGCGCCACCGAGCGCAAGAGCCTCGGCGTCAAGTCCGCCACGGACTCCTCGGACGAGGCCTCCTCCGCCGCGTCGTCGTCCTCCTCCTCGAAGTCGACCGGCAGCGGCAGCTCGGCCACGCTGATCTCCTTCCTCCAGGCGCAGCTGGGCAAGGCGTACGTCATGGGCGCCACCGGCTCGTCCTCGTACGACTGCTCCGGCCTGGTCATGTCCGCGTACAACCAGATCGGCATCAGCCTGCCGCGGGTCTCGCAGGACCAGTCGACGGCCGGCACGCAGGTCGGCCTGAGCAACCTCCAGCCCGGCGACATCCTCTACTGGGGCTCCGCGGGCAGCGCCTACCACGTCGCCGTCTACATCGGTGGCGGCAAGTTCATCGGCGCGCAGAACCCCAGCGCCGGTGTGGTCGAGCGCGACCTCAGCTACGACATGCCCACGGGTGCCGTCCGCGTCATGTGACGCGCGCTCCGGCACACGGACGCACGACGAAGGGCCGCCACTCCCCACCGCTCGGGGAAGGCGGCCCTTTCGCATACCCGGTCACTTCACACAAGGACCGCCCGCCGTACGGGGGCTGTGGCGCACGGCGGGCGGTTGCTTGCCTGATTTCTTCCGCAAAGCGGACACGCCGAAACGGCATGAAAGTTACCCGAAAGGGTGAAACTCACTCGTTTGTCACGAGCGCGTCCGTCACGGCCTGCTGGTCGTCATGAACGCGGGGCCACCTTGCTCAGGCCGTTGATGATCCGGTCCATGGCGTCGCCGCCCGTGGGGTCCGTCAGGTTCGCCAGCATCTTCAGCGTGAACTTCATCAGCAGCGGGTGCGTCAGGCCGCGCTGCGTGGCGATCTGCATGACCTTCGGGTTGCCGATGAGCTTCACGAAGGCGCGGCCGAGCGTGTAGTAGCCGCCGTAGGTGTCCTTGAGGATCTTCGGGTAGCGCTGGAGGGCCAGCTCGCGCTGGGCGTACGAGGCGCGGGCGTGGGCCTGCACGATGACGTCCGCGGCGATCTGGCCGGACTCCATGGCGTAGGCGATGCCCTCGCCGTTGAACGGGTTGACCAGCCCGCCCGCGTCGCCGACCAGCAGCAGGCCGCGCGTGTAGTGCGGCTGACGGTTGAAGGCCATCGGGAGGGCGGCGCCGCGGATGGGGCCCGTCATGTTCTCCGGGGTGTAGCCCCAGTCCTCGGGCATCGAGGCGCACCAGGCCTTGAGGACCTCGCGCCAGTCCAGCTCCTTGAAGGAGTCGGAGGTGTTGAGGACGCCGAGGCCGACGTTGCTCGTGCCGTCGCCCATGCCGAAGATCCAGCCGTAGCCGGGCAGCAGCCGGTCCTGCGGGCCGCGCCGGTCCCACAGCTCCAGCCACGACTCCAGGTAGTCGTCGTCGTGGCGGGGCGAGGTGAAGTACGTGCGGACCGCCACGCCCATCGGGCGGTCCTCGCGCCGGTGCAGGCCCATCCCGAGCGACAGGCGCGTGGAGTTGCCGTCGGCGGCGACGACGAGCGGGGCGTGGAAGGTGACCGGGGTCTTGTCCTCGCCGAGCTTGGCGTGCACACCGGTGATCCGGCCCGTGCGGTCGTCGATGATCGGCGCGCCGACGTTGCACCGCTCGTGGAGCCGGGCGCCCGCCTTCTCCGCGTTCCGCGCGAGCTGCTCGTCGAAGTCGTCGCGCTTGCGGACGAGTCCGTAGTCGGGGAAGGAGGCGAGATCCGGCCAGTCCAGCTGGAGGCGGACGCCGCCGCCGATGATGCGCAGGCCCTTGTTGCGCAGCCAGCCCGCCTCTTCCGAGATGTCGATGCCCATCGACACGAGCTGCTTGGTGGCGCGCGGCGTCAGCCCGTCACCGCACACCTTCTCGCGCGGGAACGACGTCTTCTCCAGCAGCAGCACGTCCAGCCCGGCCTTGGCCAGGTAGTACGCGGTGGTGGAGCCGGCCGGGCCAGCACCGACGACGATCACGTCGGCGGTGTGTGCGGTGGGGGACTCGGTCACGGTCGGCTCTCCCGATTCGACGGAGGGTTGGATGCGTCGAGTCTATGAGCCGGGCGCCGGAAGCCGTCCGGCCGGGGCGGGCAATTGCCCACCCACCGGTCACCCCTGGCCCTTCGTACCGCGGTGCAGGGCCACGACGCCGCCCGTCAGATTGCGCCAGGCCACGTCCGACCAGCCCGCGCCCTTCAGCCGCGCCGCCAGCGCCGGCTGGTCGGGCCACTCGCGGATCGACTCGGCGAGATAGACGTACGCGTCGGGGCTGCTGCTCACGGCCCGCGCGATCGGCGGCAGGGCGCGCATCAGGTACTCGGTGTAGACCGTGCGGAACGGCTCCCACGTCGGCTGGCTGAACTCGCAGACCACCACGCGCCCGCCGGGCTTGGTCACCCGCAGCATCTCGCGCAGCGCCGCGTCGGTCTCCTGCACGTTGCGCAGCCCGAAGGAAATGGTGACGGCGTCGAACACGCCGTCCGCGAAGGGCAGTCGGGTCGCGTCACCGGCGGTGAGCGGGAGCCACGGGTTGCGCTTCTTGCCCTCGCGCAGCATGCCGACGGAGAAGTCGCACGGCACGACGTACGCGCCCGCCGCGGCGAACGGCATGGAGGAGGTGCCCGTACCGGCCGCGAGGTCCAGCACCTTCTCCCCCGGGCGCGCGTTCACGGCCTGCGCGACGGCCTTGCGCCACAGGCGGGCCTGGCCGAGCGACAGCACGTCGTTGGTCAGGTCGTATTTCGCCGCCACGTCGTCGAACATCGCGGCGACTTCGTGCGGCTGCTTGTCCAGGGATGCTCGGGTCACGCCCCCATTGTTCACCGCGAGGTACTCGGCCGGGTGCGTGGGGGCCGCCGTTGCCGGGCGCGGCGCCGTTTCGCCTGCGGCGGGCTTTTTCCCCATCCCCGCCCCTTCCCGAAACTGGGGCTCCGCCCCAGACCCCGGACCGCGCTGGCGCGCGGTGTCCTCAATCGCCGGACGGGCTGGATCTGCGCACCCCGGGGGTCTGGACGGGGGCGGCTCGCTGACGGCCTGCGCCAGCGACGTGGTTCCCGGGGACCCCCGCTCCCCGGAACCGCTGGGAACCCCCCGGTCCCACCGCCCCCGCGCTTCTCATCCTGAAGGGTGAAAACGGAAGATCGACATCCGTTAACGCCGCCCTGACGTACGGCGCAACCGCCTTTACGGATCACTGACGCGCGTCAGCGCGCCCGGTAGACCAGCCGCCCGCCGAGCACCGTGGCCACGCAGGCCCCCGCACCCCGCTCCGCGAGCGCGGCGACGTCCCGTACGTCGAAGACCGCGAAGTCCGCCCGCGCGCCCGGCGCGAGCGTGCCCGCGAAGGCCGTGTCCGGCGCGGTGCCTTGGAGCAGGGCGGCGAGCGGGTCGAGGCCCGCAGGTCCGGGCGATGCCGGGCGGCGCACCTGGGCCAGCCCCGCCCGCGCCACGGCGAGCCGCACGGACGCCCGGGTGAAGGGGCCGACCACCGCGGTCGTGCCGTGCCGCAGCATCCGCTGGGCGCCGCGCCGGGCGGAGCCACCCCAGCGGGTGTCGTCCAGGCCGAGCGCCGTCAGCCGGTCCCCGGTCAGCGGCTCCTCGCCGAGCTCGGCGGCCTCGCGCGGGTCCGGGTGGTAGGCGGCTTCGAGCAGCGCGGCCGCATGGGTGTTGACGAGCCCGGGGGTGAGCACGCCTGGCCAGCAGCGAGTGCGGGCCAGCGGGTGCGCGGCGGCCACGTCGTCGTACGCCCCGACGGCCGCGATCCGGTCACCCTCCACGGCGACGGCCCCGCCGGGCAGCGGGACCGCGCCGGGGCCGGTGATCAGCAGCTCGGCGGAGTGGATGGTCAGCACGACCGCGGGTCAGCCGGTCGCGACGATCTTCAGCTCGGGGTGTGCGGTGCCGCCCTCGATCGCGGTCGACGACAGGTGCGAGACCACACGGTCGTCGACCGGGTCGTTCGCCGGGTCGTCGTGCACCAGCAGGTGCTCGTACGTCGTCGCACGCTGCGCCGGCACCCGCCCCGCCTTACGGATCAGATCGATGATCTCCATCCGGTTCGACCGGTGCTTCGCACCCGCCGAGGACACCACGTTCTCCTCCAGCATGATCGAACCCAGATCGTCCGCACCGTAGTGCAACGACAGCTGGCCGACCTCCTTGCCCGTCGTCAGCCACGACCCCTGAATGTGCGCCACATTGTCGAGGAAGAGACGGGCGACCGCGATGATCCGCAGGTACTCGAACAGCGTCGCCTGGGTGCGGCCCTTGAGGTGGTTGTTCTCCGGCTGGTACGTGTACGGAATGAACGCACGGAAACCACCCGTGCGGTCCTGCACATCACGGATCATCCGCAAGTGCTCGATCCGCTCCGCGTTCGTCTCACCCGTACCCATCAGCATCGTGGACGTCGACTCCACACCCATCGTGTGAGCCAGCTCCATGATCTCCAGCCAGCGCTCACCCGACTCCTTCAGCGGAGCGATCGCCGTACGCGGCCGCGCCGGAAGCAGCTCCGCACCCGCACCCGCGAAGGAGTCCAGGCCCGCGGCGTGGATGCGGCGGATCGCCTCCTCCGCCGACACCCCCGAGATCCGCGCCATGTGGTCCACCTCGGACGCGCCGAGGGAGTGGATCACCAGCTGCGGGAACTCCTTCTTGATCGCCGCGAAGTGCTCCTCGTAATACTCCACCCCGTAATCCGGGTGGTGCCCGCCCTGGAACATGATCTGCGTGCCGCCCAGCTCGACGGTCTCCGCGCAGCGGCGCAGGATGTCGTCCAGGCCGCGCGTCCAGACCTTGTCGCTCTTCGGCGGGGCGTAGAACGCACAGAACTTGCACGCCGTCACACACGAGTTCGTGTAGTTGATGTTCCGCTCGATGATGTACGTCGCGATGTGCTCCACACCCGCGTACCGCCTGCGGCGTGCGGCGTCGGCCGCAGCCCCGAGAGCGTGCAACGGCGCGGAGCGGTACAGATCGAGAGCCTCCTCCGGAGAGATCCGGCCACCGGCAGCGGCACGGTCGAGGACGGACTGAAGGTCGGCGTTCTCGGTCACCGGGCGTCCCTTCGGAGGGGGTTTGACACGACCGATCCAGCGTACGCCAGCCCTGTGACACGGCTGATGGCGGCCGCCACCACCGGTCCGGTCACTGCCCGCTCCTGCTGAGCGTCGCCGTGGGCCTGCCCCCGGCCGCGTCCTCGGAGGCGTAGGCGAGCCGGTCTCCACCGGTGAGGGTGAACGTGATCTTCGAGGTGTTGCCCGTGCAGCCCAGCGCCGGGGTGCCGTCGCTGACCTCTTCCAGGGTGAGCTCGGTGGCGGTGGCCGAGAGGAGCTTGGCCTTGCTGTGGCACTCCAGGACGTTCAGCGCGGAGTACGTCGTGCGGACCACGTACGCGCCGGTGCCGCCGCCGGAGACGGCGGCGGTCACTGTGCCGTTGGGGGTGCCGTCGGACTGGTGGACGTCGCCGGTCCAGGTGCCGAGGAACTCCTTCGGTACGGATGAGGTGGCGGCCCGGGCCGTCGGGGAGGTGGCGGGCTTCGCACTGCCGTTGCCGTTGCCGGGCAGCAGGGCGAAGGCGGCCGCCGTAGCGGCGAGCGCTGTGATCCCCGTCAGCACGAGCACGCGGCTCCGGCGCGTCTTCTTCTCCCCGGCCCCGTCCCTTCCCGAAACCGGGGAGACCCCGGCCCCCTGAACCGCGCTCCGCGCGGTGTCCTCAAACGCCGGACGGGCTGGATCGCGGGCTCCTTCAAGCCCGGGAAGAGTCGGCGTCGGCGTCGGCGAGAACCCGTCCGCTTCCAGATCCAGAAGCTCCACCGCCCGGCGCGTCACCCGTTCCAGCAGCGGCGCCGGCAGCCAGCCGCTCCGGACGAGGCCGCGCGCGCCCTCCGCCGGGGCCAGGCGGCGGGCCAGGTCCGACGGGGTGGGGCGGTCCGCCGGGGACTTCGCCAGGCAGGACTCGATCAGCAGGCGCAGCTCGCCCGTGAGGGCCGGGCCGAGCACGGGCGGCTCGTGGACGACCCGGTAGAGGAGGCCCGCGGAGTTGTCGCCGGGGAACGGCGGCTCGCCCGTGGCCGCGTAGGCGAGGACCGCCCCGTAGGAGAACACGTCCGCCGCGGCCGTCACCTCCGCCCCGAGGATCTGCTCGGGTGCCATGTAGCCGGGCGAGCCGACGGACACCCCGGTCTCGGTCAGGGCCGCCGTCGCGTCCGACGCGCGGGCGATGCCGAAGTCGATCAGCCGGGGGCCGTCCAGGGAGAGCAGCACGTTCGACGGCTTGATGTCCCGGTGGACCAGGCCCAGCGCGTGCACCGCCGCGAGCGCCTCGGCCAGGCCCGCGCCCAGGGCCCGTACGGTCGGCTCCGGCTGGGCGCCGGTCTCCAGGACGGCTTCCGTGAGCGAGGGTCCCGCGACATAGCCGGTCGCCACCCAGGGGACGGCGGCGTCGGGGTCGGCGTCCAGCACGGGCGCGGTCCACTGCCGGCCGTCCGGCCGGGCGTCCCCCGCCACCCGCCGGGCCGCCGCCACCTCGCGGCGGAAGCGCGCCCGGAACTGCTCGTCGAGGGCGAAGTGCGGGTGCACGACCTTGACCGCGACCGTGCGGCCGCCGGCGCTGCGCCCCAGGTAGACCAGGCCCATGCCGCCCGCCCCGAGCCGCCCCAGCAGCCGGTACGCGCCGATGACCTGCGGATCTTCCGCACGCAGTGGCTGCATCGGGTCTTTCGCCTCCCCCGGTGGGGGACCGACGACCCCGCTTTTGAGCCTATGACTCAATTCACGGGGTGTCCCAGGAACCCCGGAGCCGGATTTACCCATCCACCAGGACGGAACAAACCGTCATGTCCTTCGGGGCAGCAGCATCATCCGGAGCGACGAGATGACGCACTCATCCAATGGGGCCTACCGGTCCCAGGGCCACCGCCGAGCATCCCGCGCCAAACGATGGATCATCGTGGTGGCGTCCATAGCCGTGCTCGGGCTGATCGCCTGGCCCGTCATGAGCTACTACGAGATCCCGCCCTTCACCGACAAGGGCAAGCCCGTCAGCTTCGGCTCGGTGCCGAACGGCGGCGGGCAGGCAGGCGGCACCGGCGGCGAGCAGCCCGCGAACTCCAAGGTGTCGATGCCCACCGGCCCGGCCGCGGACTTCAAGATCGCCAGCACGCTGGGCAACGGCACGCACGTCGGCGTCGTCTCCTACGACGGCCAGAAGTCCGGCTTCAAGGGCAAGGTCTGGGTGTGGGCGCCCAAGGAGTACGAGGACCCGAAGTTCGCCAAGAGCGGCTTCCCCGTGCTGATCGCGCTCCCCGGCGGCCCCGGCTTCCCGGCCAACTACTGGATGGACGACAGCCTGAAGCTGGAGTCGTCGATCTCCAAGTGGTACTCCGAGGGCAAGAGCAAGCCCTTCCTCCTCGCGATGCCGGTCCTCAACCCCAAGCCGGACGACGGCGGGCTCTACTGGGACGGCAGTGACATCCCCGGCCAGCCGAAGATGGGCACCTGGCTCACCGAGGACGTCCCGGACCTGATGAAGCAGAACTTCCGGACGATCAAGTCGCGCGACGGCTGGGCGTTCATGGGCTCCTCCTCCGGCGGTTTCTCCGGCCTGAAGGCCGTGCTCAAGCACCCGGACAAGTTCAAGGCCGTGATCGCCTCCGGCCCGGACATCGTCCCGGACTCCCCGCTGTGGAAGGGCCACGAGCAGGAGAAGAACGAGAACAACCCCGAGCTGCTGGCCAAGGCGATGATCGCCGCCAACAAGCCGGGGCAGGACGTCTACCTCGCGTTCCAGTACGGGACGAAGGAGAAGAGCGTCATCCCCAAGGTGGACCAGTTCATCAGGACGTACGGCAACAAGGGACCGATCCACACCCGCCTGCAGGTGATCCAGGGCGGCGAGCACAACGCCAAGACCTATGTCGAGGGCATGGGCGAAGGCAGCATCCAGTGGATCAGTGAGCAGATGGAAGGCCCCGTGCCCGCCTCCTGACCCGCTCGCCGGGCCCCGGCTGTTCCACCGGGACCCGGCCGCCCGTCACCCGCGCTTCGAAGCCCTGACCCCGATTCCGGGGGTCAGGGCTTCAGCAGTTCCACCCGGACGTCGGCGGGGAAGCCCGTCGTCGGGCCCGTGCGGCGGGCGAACTCGGTGACGCCCGCGAGCTGGTCGGGACCGAAGCGGAAGTCGAGGGTCGTGAAGTAGCGCTCCAGCAGCTCCGCGTCGAACGCCTCCCAGCGCGCGGCCTGCTCGGCGACCTTGCCGACCTCGTCGAGCGAGACGTCCCGGGAGGCGAGGAACGCCTCGTGGACGTCGGCGACGATGTGCGGGGAGCGGGCCAGGTAGTCCTTGCGCACGGCCCACACCGCGAAGACGAACGGCAGCCCCGTCCAGTCCTTCCACATCTGCCCCAGGTCGTGGACCTCCAGGCCGAGCCGCGGCGCGTCGTGCAGCGAGGCCCGCAGCGCGGCGTCCCCGATCAGCACGGCGGCGTCCGCCTCCTGCATCATCAGGCTCAGGTCGGGCGGGCAGGTGTAGTAGTCGGGCCGCACGCCGTACTGCTCGGCGAGCAGCAGCTGCGCCAGCCGCACCGAGGTGCGCGAGGTGGAGCCGAGCGCGACCCGGGCGCCGTCCAGCTTGTCCAGCGGCACCTGCGAGACGATCACGCAGGACATCACCGGGCCGTCGCAGCCGACGGCGATGTCGGGCAGGGCCACCAGGTCGTCGGCGTTCCGCAGGAACTCGACGAGGGTGACGGGCCCGATGTCCAGATCGCCGCGGACCAGCTGCTCGCTGAGCTTCTCCGGGGTGTCCTTGGTCAGGTCCAGGTCGAGCAGCGTGCCCGTGCGGGCGAGCCCCCAGTAGAGGGGCAGGCAGTTGAGGAACTGGATATGGCCGACGCGGGGGCGGCCGCTGCGCCGGTCCGAGGCTGAATTGTCCACATCCGGAGGCTAGCCCCGTGCCGCCGTGAAGGGTGGGGCGGGGTGGCCTGACGGCAGGTGCCCGACCGTCGATCTTTTCCGGCCGCGACACCCGGAAAACCATCCAACAGCGTGATCTTCCACTCTTTCGCAGCAAGAACCTCGCGTGCTAGGCTCGCCGCAAGTTGCAGTTTGGTTTCCCTTGCAGTACAGAGCCTGCGGAGCATGTGACCCCGCAGGCTTTTGTAGTTTTCAGACTTCTCGCAGGTTCTGGAGCAGGGCAACCCTTTGGCCCAAGGAGGGCTTATGGCTACCGGAACCGTGAAGTGGTTCAACGCTGAAAAGGGCTTTGGCTTCATCGCCCAGGACGGCGGGGGCCCCGACGTCTTCGTCCACTACTCCGCGATCAACGCCGCTGGCTTCCGCTCCCTCGAGGAGAACCAGCAGGTCACCTTCGACGTCACGCAGGGCCCGAAGGGTCCGCAGGCGGAGAACGTCACCCCGGCCTAGTCTTCGGATCTGCTGATCCGACGGCTTGACCGTCCGACCGATCGCGGTCGCTTGCAGTACCCAAGGAGCCTTGTCCGCTTCCGTTTCGACGGAAGCGGACGGGGCTCCTGCTTTTTACCCTCCTGCCCTGATTCTTTCGATTCAGCTTTTCTTTTGCACCTTTTCTTTCGTTTCTGTTCACGCTGTTGTCTTCGGCATGCTCGCAATCCCCGAACCGGCTTGAATTGATCCCATGAGCCGCACGATCACCGTGCACCACGTCAAGGCCGCTCTCGGCGGAGCCCGACGGCTCGGCATCGACACCGTTTCCCTGCTGAACAGCGCGCGGATCCCGCCCCCCGTCCTCGCCGACGAAGGGGCCCGGGTGACCCCCGAGCAGTTCACCCTGCTGATCAAGGAGGTGCGGCGGGCCACCGGCGACGAGTTCCTCGGCCTCGGCCGCTCTCCCAGCAGGCCCGGCACGTTCGCGATGATGTGCTACGCCTGCGCCGGCTGCCGCGACCTCGGCGCGGCCATGGAGCGCGGGATCCGCTTCTACGGGCTCTTCCCCGGCGGCCCCGACCTCGCGCTCGAACACCGGCCGGGGGAAGCCGTTTTCACGGTCCGCAGCGACCTGCGCGACATCCCCGAGAGCCGCTTCCTCGCCGAGTCCCTGATGGTCGTCTGGCACCGGCTGGCCGGCTGGCTGATCGGCCGCCGGATCGCCCTGCGCTGGGCGGAGTTCGCCCACCCCGCCCCGCCGTACGCCCGGGAGTACGACCTCCTCTTCGGCTGCCCCGTCCGCTTCGGCGCGCCCCGCACCCGCGCCGGGTTCGACCCGTGCTGGCTCGGCGCCCCCGTCGTGCGGGACGAGGCGAGCCTGGAGGCCCTGCTCCGGCACGCGCCCGCCGGCCTGCTCAGCCGCCGCGAGTACGGGACGACGGTCGCCGAGCAGGTGCGGCACTCGCTCGCGCGGGCGCTGCGCGAGGGCCGGACCGTCCGGCTGCCGGAAGTGGCGCACACAGCGGCCCGGCTGGCGGTGAGCCCGGCGACGCTGCGGCGGCGGCTGAAGGACGAGGGCACCTCGTACCGGAAGCTGAAGGACCAGGTCAGGCGGGAGGCCGCGGTGCGCAGCCTGGCGGAGGGGCGGGAGCCGATCGCCGAACTGGCGGCGCGGCTGGGCTTCTCCGAGGACACCGCCTTCCACCGGGCGTTCCGCCGCTGGACGGGTACCACCCCCGGCGCGTACCGCCTCCTGGAGCACCGGGTGCGGCCGGGTCAGCAAAGCTGAGCTCCACGGTCACCGCCCTGCTGACCCCCGCGTCACTACGGTCGCACCGACCGGCCCGGTACCACCGACAGTCAGGAGTGCCGTATGCACCTGCGATCCACCGCCCTCGCCGCGGTCGCCGCGCTGGCCTTCTCGCTCGGCCTCTCGGGCACGGGCGCCGCGGCGGAGGGCCCCGCCGCGGCCCCCGGCGACGTCCTCAGCTCCGCGCCCACGTCCTTCCACCCGCTGCCCGGCCAGCCCACCAACACCAGGGCCTGGCACATCACTTACCGCTCCACCACCGCCAAGGGCGCACCCAACGTCGTCTCCGGCACCGTGATCGTGCCCCGGGACGGCAGAACGGGGCCGCGCCCACTGGTCTCCTACGCGGTGGGCACCGTGGGGCTCGCCGACAAGTGCGCCCCCTCGGCGGGCTTCCCCCACGGCACCACGGCGGAGGCCAACCTCATCCAGCAGCTCACCCTGCGCGGCTGGGCGGTCGCCGTCACCGACTACGAAGGTCTTGGCACGCCCGGCGACCACACCTACATCGTCGGCCGCGCCGAGGGCCATGCCGTCCTCGACGCGGCGCGCGCGGCGCTGCGCCTGCCGGAGGCGGGGCTCGCCAAGGACTCGCCCGTGGGCATCATGGGCTACTCCCAGGGCGGGCACGCCGGCGGCTGGGCCGCCGAACTGCACGACTCGTACGCCCCCGAGCTCAACCTCAAGGGCACCGCCACCGGTGGCGTCCCCGCCGACCTGCTCAAGACCGCCGACCACAACAACGGCAACATCGGCGCGGGCCTCATCCTCATGGCGGCCATCGGCCAGAACGCGGCCTACCCCGAGCTCCGGCTCGACTCGTACCTCAACGACCGGGGGCGGCAGCTCGTCGGCTTCCTGAAGAACAACTGCGTCGCCGCCAACACGGTCGCCGGGCTCTTCAAGCGGATCTCCGACGTCACGGTCAGGAACCCGCTGTACGAGCCGGACTGGCAGCGCGTCCTGCGCGCCTCGAACCTCGGCTCGCACGCACCCGACCGGCCCGTCTACCTCTATCACGGGGTGATCGACGAGCTGATCCCGTACGCGATCGGGCAACAGCTGCGCGCGGACTGGTGCGCGAAGGGTGTGCCGGTGCAGTGGCATGCGCTGCCGCTGGGCGAGCACGTCCTGGGCGCGATCACGGAATCGATCCCGGCGGCGAACTGGCTGGCGCATCGCTTCGCGGATGAGCCGGCCGGGAGTAACTGCTAGCCACTTGGGCTCCGCCCTGGGCCCACGTTCGGGTGCGGTCTCGTCGCCGTCTGCGGCGGGGGCGCCCTTCGGGCGCGTCCTCAATCGCCGGACGGGCTGAATTCAGCCCGTCCGGCGTTTGAGGACAGCGCGCGAAGCGGGCTCCGGGGTCTGGGGCAGAGCCCCAGTTCGGGAAGGGGCGGGGTGGGGGAAGACGCGCGTCAGCGCTCGTACAGTGCCTCCACCTCCGCCGTGAAATCCCGGGCGATCACCGCCCGGCGAAGCTTCAGGGACGGCGTCAAGTGCCCCGACTCCTCCGTGAAATCCACCGGGAGCACCGCGAACCGGCGGATCGACTCCGCCTGTGAGACGAGGGAGTTCGCGTCGTCCACCGCCCGCTGGAGCTCGGCGAGGAGCTCCGGGTCCCGCACCAGGTCGTCCATCGGGACCGCGGACTTCCCCCGCATCCGCACCCAGTGCGCCAGACCGTCCGCTTCGAGCGTCAACAGTGCCGTGACGTAGGGGCGGTTGTCGCCCTGGACGACGCACTGGCCGACCAGCGGGTGCGCCCGCAGCCGGTCCTCCAGGGGCGCGGGGGCGACGTTCTTGCCGCCGGAGGTGACGATCAGTTCCTTCTTGCGGCCGGTGATGGTGAGGTAGCCGTCCTCGTCGAGCGCGCCCAGGTCGCCGGTGGCGAACCAGTCGCCGGGCGACGCGGGGACGGCCTCGCCGCGCTCGGCGTCCCAGTACCCGGAGAACACCTGCCCGCCGCGCAGCAGCACCTCCCCGTCGTCGGCTATCCGTACGGCGCTGCCGGGCAGCGGCCAGCCGACCGTGCCGAGACGGGGGCGCAGCGGTGGGGTGACGGTGACCGCGGCGGTGGTCTCGGTCAGGCCGTAGCCCTCGAAGACCTCGATGCCCGCGCCCGCGCAGAAGGCGGCGAGGCGGTGGCCGAGTGGTGAGCCGCCGCTGAGGACGTAGCGGACCTCGCCGCCGAGCGCGGCCCGGATGCGGCGGTAGACGAGCGGGTCGTAGAGGGCGCGGGCCGCGCGCAGGGCCGGGCCCGGGCCGGGTCCCGTGCCGTGCCGGCGGGCTTCCTCGGCCTCGCCGTAGCGGGTGGCGATCCGGGCGGCCCGGTCGAAGGAGGCGGCGCGGCCGAGCCGTTCGGCGGTGGCGCGGCCGGTGTTGTAGACCTTCTCCAGCACATAGGGGATGGCGAGCAGGAACGTCGGCCGGAAGGCCGCGAGGTCGGCGAGGAGGTCGTCGGTCCGGATGGAGGGCGCGTGGCCCACCCGTACGCGCGCCCGCATGCAGGCCACGGCGACGGTGCGGCCGAAGACGTGGGAGAGCGGAAGGAAGAGGAGGGTGGCGGCGGGGGCCTTGGCGGTCGCCTTGAAGAGGGGGTGGAGCAGCTCGGTGGAACTGTCCGCCTCGGTGAAGAAGTTGCCGTGGGTGAGGACGCAGCCCTTGGGGCGGCCGGTGGTACCCGAGGTGTAGATGAGGGTGGCGATGTCCGCGGGGGTGCGGGTGGCGCGGGCCTCGGTGACGGCCGAGGCGGGCAGCTCCCGTCCTGCGGCCATGAGCGCGCCGATCGCCCCGGCGTCGAAGCGCCACAGGTGGGCCAGTTCTGGCAGGTCCGCGCGGACACCCTCGACCAGCCGCTCCTGGGCCGCGCCCTCGACGACGCAGGCGGTGGCCCCGGAGTCCCGGAGGATCCAGTGGACCTGGTGGGCGGAGGAGGTGGGGTAGACGGGGACGCCGACCAGCCCGGCGGCCCAGGCCGCGAAGTCCAGGAGCGTCCACTCGTAGGTCGTACGGGCCATGATGGCGAGCCGGTCGCCGGGCCGCAGGCCGTGCGCGATCAGGCCCTTGGCGGTGGCGAGCACCTCCGCGGCGAAGGTGGCCGCGGTGACGTCGCGCCAGGTCCCGTCGGGCTGTCTGCGGCTGAGCACGGCGTCCGTGGGGGCCGCGGCGGCGTTGTCGAAGGGGAGGTCCCCGAGGGAGCCGGTGGACACGGGCGGGGCGAGCGGCGGCACGGCGGCCTCGCGGACGACGCCGCGCACCAGTGTCGTCCGGGGCGGGTGGGGTATGGAGGGGGCTGCGCTGTGCGGTTCGGACACGTGCGGCTCCTGTTCCTGCCGGCAAGTAGACCTACTCAGCGGTAAATCGCGGTCAATCTACGCCTCGGGGCCCATGCGCTCCAGACCTTCTCTAGTCCTTACGGCCAGCACAGCCCTGCCCGTTTTGCCGATACGTGTACGGGTGTGCCCGAAATAACTTTTTTGGTGTCGGGTCGCCGCACGGGCGGCACACAGAACTCCGTAAGGAGATCAGAGCCACATGAACACCACCACTCGCACCGCACTTCGCACCGCCATAGCCGCCACCGTCCTCGCGGGCGCCGTAGCGGTTCCCACCGCGGCGTTCGCCGCGGACGCGAACACGGCGCCGAGCGCGACGGGCAGCACGCAGCCGGCGGGGAAGACCGTCGACATCGGCGGCGGCATGGAGGCCGAGATCAAGGACGGCAAGGCGTACCTCAAGGAGATCGGCAGCGGGAAGGTCTTCGCGGTGCTCTCGAAGGGCCAGACCTACACCGACGGCATCTACGTGCACTTCGACGGCCAGAACGTGACCGCGAAGACGCAGGGCGACGACAAGAAGAAGGACCAGAAGAAAGACGACAAGAAGGGCGAGTCCTCCCGCACGGTGAAGCTGAACGACGGGAAGTACGCCGTCATCACCAAGCTCGGCGACGGCTCCTACAAGGCCGTCATCACCGGCCCGGACGGCTTCGTCTTCGGCACGCTCACCGCGGCCTCCCCCTCCGTCACCCTCGACGGCGGCCTGAAGGTCACCCTCGACCAGAAGACCGGCAAGATCACCCAGACCACCGTCAAGAGCCGCAACGGCGAGGCCGCCCGCGACACCTCCGCGAAGGACGCGGCCGTCAAGACGCCGGACACCAAGAAGCTGCCCAAGGGCGGTGTCGCCGCGGGCGAGGCGCCCGAGAAGCGTTCGGACACCGACCCCGGGATGATCGGCGGCGCGCTCGCGGCGGCCGGTGTCCTCGGTGGCGCGGGCCTGCTCGCCGCCCGCCGCCGCAAGGGCGAGCGCTGAGCCCTGCGGCACACGGGGGGCGGAGCGGAACCTATGGACGGGCGGGCGCCCAGCGCCGCCCGTTCATCAGGTTGTCCAGGCCCGCCCAGGCGAAGTTCATCAGCGTCTCCGCCGTGTCCCGCTCGGCCGGGGCCACGTCCGTGCGGCCGTTGGTCCACCCGGCGAGCGACTCGGCGGCGCCCACGAGCGCGTGGGCCAGCCCGGACGCCTCCTGCCAGGGCAGCGGGGCGTCGCAGCCGTTCTCCGCGGCCGTCGCCACGATCAGCTGGGTGACGACGTCGACGAGCTCCTGCCGCAGGGCGGCCACTTCGAGCGCGAACGGCTCCCCGTGCGTACGGGCCTGGCAGTGCAGGACGGCCCAGCCGTCGGGGTGCGCGGCCGTGTGCGCGAAGAATCCGCGGAGCCCGTTCCACAGCCGCCGGTCGGCGGGCGCGCCCGGGTCGACCCCTTCGCGCACGGCCAGGATCAGCGCCTCGGCCTCGCGCCGTATGCAGGCGCTGAAGAGCTCTTCCTTGGAGTTCAGATAGAGATAGACCAGCGGCTTGGACGCGCCGGCGACCTCGGCGATCTCGTCCATCGACGCCGCGCGGTAGCCACGGCGTGCGAAGACCTCGACGGCGGCGTCGAGCATCTGGCGCTCGCGCACCGCGCGCGGCATGCGCTTGATCCTGCCTTTCGGCTTCGTTCCGGCCTCAGCAGCGTCGATCTGTGCAGCATTCACGACAAACGTCCCTCCGCCCCCGTAACGTTACCGGCAGGTAATGTTACGGGGAGGAGGGACGCCGAGGAGGGAAGATCCGGCCGAAACAGCCGAACCGAAAGGATCAGGCCACCTTCATCAGGCCGCGGCGACGGGCACCGGAGCGGGCTGCTCGGCCGGATCCAGCGGCGAGGCCGTCGCCGAGTCGTACGCCTCGCGGTCGAGGATCTTCTCCCGCGAGGCCACGATGATCGGGATCACCGACTGGCCGGCGACGTTCGTGGCGGTGCGCATCATGTCCACGATCGGGTCGATGGCGAGCAGCAGACCCACGCCCTCCATCGGCAGACCGAGCGTCGAGAGCGTCAGGGTCAGCATCACGGTGGCACCGGTCAGACCAGCCGTGGCCGCGGAGCCGACGACGGAGACGAAGGCGATCAGGATGTAGTCCCGGACGTCCAGGTGCACATCGAAGACCTGCGCCACGAAGATCGCGGCGATCGCCGGGTAGATCGAGGCGCAGCCGTCCATCTTGGTCGTCGACCCGAAGGGCACCGCGAAGCTCGCGTACTCCTTGGGCACGCCCAGGCGTTCGGTGACCTTCTGCGTCAGCGGCATCGTGCCCACGGAGGAGCGGGAGACGAAGGCCAGCTGAATGGCGGGCCAGGCACCCTTGAAGAACTGGAGCGGGTTGACCTTGGCGACGGTGGCCAGCAGCAGCGGGTAGACGCCGAACAGCACGATGGCGCAGCCGACGTAGATGTCGGCGGTGAACGTCGCGTACTTCCCGATCAGGTCCCAGCCGTAGGTGGCGATGGCCGTGCCGACCAGGCCCAGGCTGCCGAGCGGGGCGAGCCGGATGACCCACCAGAGCACCTTCTGGAGCAGCTCCAGGGCGGCCTGGCTGAAGTCGAGCACGGGCTTGGCCTTGGCGCCGACCTGGAGGATCGCGATGCCCGCGACCACGGCCATGAAGACGATCTGCATGACTTCGAGCTTGCTGAACGGCGTGATGATGTCGGTCGGGATGATCCCGGTGAGGAAGTCCAGCCAGGAGCCGTGCTTCTTGGGCATCTTGCCGTCGGCCGCGGTGAGGCCGGTGCCGGAGCCGGGGTCGGTGAGCAGGCCGATCGCCAGGCCGATGACGACCGCGATCAGCGACGTGATCATGAACCACATCAGCGTGCGGGTCGCCAGCCGGGCGGCGTTGGAGACGTTCCGCAGATTGGTGATCGACACCAGGATGGCGAAGAACACCAGCGGGGCGATCACCACCATCAGCAACTGGACGAAGATGTCGCCGATCTTGCCGAGGGTGACCTCGAGCCAGTGGATGTCACCGCTCTTGGCGGCCCAGCCGAGGAGGGCGCCGAGCACGAGACCGAGCAGGATCTGGCCCCAGAACGGGACCTTGGGTATGCGCCCGCGCAGGGACGCCTGGGACGACACGGGTGTCGAGGACAACGGAAGCTCCGGAAGTCAAGAAAAAGGGCGTGGGCGCCAGGGAGGTCCGTACGTGCTGCGGGATCTCCGGCCGGGTCGACATACGTCAGCGGCGGCAACAAGCCGCGGAGACACAGCGGCAAAGATCGACGTGCAGGCGCGCCACGAGCGCGGGGCTCATGGGGGATCGGTGCGCTGCTGCTGTCTTCATGTCCAATACGTTAACACTGACGCTTTGGGTGCCTCAAAGGTCTTCTTTGGGTCCACGGCGACCCGAGGGGCGCGGAAAACGTCAACGCCCCGCCGTGGAGCGGCTGCTCCACGGCGGGGCGTTGCGGTGATGTGAGGAGACTTACACCCGATTAGGGCGATCGGTCCGGATACGGGAGGCTCAGGCCGCCCCGTCCTCCTGGCTCGCGTTGGCCTCGAAGCGGGCCTTGGCGCGGTCCACGCGCTCCACGATCTGCTCCGACATCGCGTCACGCTGCTTGCGCAGCAGCACCCAGCTCAGCGGGGCGGAGAGGACGAGCGCGAGCAGCACCATCCAGATGAGGTTCGAGTTGTTCGCGCCGAGCGGGATGGCGTGCAGCGAGCAGAGCACCCAGACGACGGCGAAGCAGGCGATGAGCAAGCCGAACCGCAGGGCGGTGTAGCGGAGCGAGGCGAACTTCTGGCTACTCACGGACGGGACCTTCTTCTCAACGACAACCGAAAGGGTCGCTCTCCAGTCAAGCACGACCGGAAGGCGATCAGTCCAGTGGGCGCCACATCGTGATGTCGTCGCGGTCGTCACCGGCCGCCACGCGGATGCCCGCGGGCACCCGGCCGACCTCCTTGAAGCCGCAGCCCGCGTAGAAGTTCTCCAACCCCATGCCGCCGCGCGCTTCGAGCCGGAGCGCCTCGAAGCCCAGGTCACGGGCCATCTCCACCGCCTCGCCCAGCATCTGCCGCCCCCGGCCGCCGCCTTGGAGCGAGGGGTGGATCATCACGGTGACCAGGGTGCACCAGTGGTGCATCAACGGATTCGCGTTGAGCCTGAAGAACGTGGTCCCGGCCAGCCGCCCCTCGTCGTACACCCCGAGCATGCGCGCCCTGCCCCCGGCGACGTCACCGGTCAGCGCGTCCGCCACGGGCCGCACCTCGTCGGCGGTCACCGGCGGCACGAAGCCGACGGAGCCGCCGGCCCGGGTGACGTCCACCCACAGGCGGAGCAACTCCTCACGGAGGGCCGGGGTCAGCTCGGGGTCACGTATACAGGTAAGCGGCATAGTGGCAATGCAACCATTACATGGTGCGGCGCCGCAATAGGGAAAGCCCCGGCGGACGGTGTCCACCGGGGCTTCCTCACGAGCTGTGCGGATCAGACGCGCATGGGCTGGGGCGACTCGCGCAGCGACGCGTCAGGACCCGGGTACTCACGGATCACCTCGTACCGCGTGTTCCGCTCCACCGGACGGAAACCCGCATCCCGGATCAGATCCAGCAGATCATCACGCGTCAGCTTGTTCGGCGTACCGTAATTGTCCGCATCATGCGTGATCTTGTACTCGACGACCGAACCATCCATGTCATCCGCACCGTGCTGCAACGCCAGCTGAGCCGTCTGCACACCGTGCATCACCCAGAACACCTTCACATGCGGCACATTGTCGAACAGCAGACGCGAGACGGCGAACGTCTTCAACGCCTCCGCACCCGTCGCCATACTCGTGCGCGCCTGGAGACGGTTACGGACCTTGCCGTCCTTCATGTCGACGAAGTCGTGCTGGTAGCGCAGCGGGATGAAGACCTGGAAACCACCGGTCTCGTCCTGCAGCTCACGCAGCCGCAGCACGTGGTCCACACGGTGGCGGGGCTCCTCGATGTGCCCGTACAGCATCGTCGACGGGGTCTTGAGGCCCTTGGAGTGCGCGAGGCGGTGGATGCGCGACCAGTCCTCCCAGTGGGTGTCGTGGTCGACGATGTGCTGACGGACTTCCCAGTCGAAGATCTCCGCACCGCCACCGGTCAGCGACTCAAGACCCGCATCGATCAGCTCGTCCAGGATCTCCGAGGCGGGCATGCCGGAGATCTTCTCGAAGTGCTGGATCTCGGTCGCCGTGAACGCCTTCAGCGACACACTCGGCAGCGCTTCCTTCAACGCCCGCAGGGAACGCGGGTAGTAGCGCCACGGCAGCGTCGGATGCAGACCGTTGACGATGTGCAGCTCGGTGAGGTTCTCGTTCTCCATCGCCTTCGCCAGGCGGACGGCCTCCTCGATCCGCATCGTGTAAGCATCCTTCTCACCCGGCTTCCGCTGGAACGAGCAGTACGCACACGACGCCGTGCACACATTCGTCATGTTCAGATGACGGTTGACGTTGAAGTGAACGACATCGCCGTTCTTCCGCGTCCGCACCTCATGGGCGAGACCACCCAGCCACGCCAGGTCATCGGACTCATAGAGGGCGATACCGTCCTCACGGGTCAACCGCTCACCCGCGTGGACCTTCTCCTCCAGCTCACGCTTCAGCCCAGCGTCCACGAGTCCGCCTCTCCCATCTGCTTCTGCAACCTCACCGAGGTTACTCCCCCGCCCTCCGGCGGCCCGGCACCCCCTACGCCTCCTCGGGAAGCTCCCCCACGCGGTTCTCCCACTTCGTGGACAGCACGATCGTCGTGCGCGTCCGGCTCACGCCCTTGGTGCCCGACAGCCGCCGGATCGTGCGCTCCAGACCGTCCACGTCCCCGACGCGGACCTTGAGCATGTACGAGTCGTCGCCCGCGATGAACCAGCAGTCCTCGATCTCCTCCAGGTCCCGCAGGCGGCGCGCCACGTCCTCGTGGTCCGCCGCGTCGGAGAGCTGGATGCCGATCAGCGCCGTGACACCGAGGCCGAGCGACGTGGCGTCGACGGTCGCGCGGTAGCCGGTGATCACACCCGCCGCCTCCAGGCGGTTGATCCGGTCCGTGACGCTCGGCCCGGAGAGGCCGACGAGCCGGCCCAGCTCCGCGTACGACGCCCGGCCGTTCTCCCGGAGGGCCTGGATGAGCTGCCTGTCCACCGCGTCCATTGCCTGGCACCTTTCAAATAATGAGCGAACTCGTCGCTTTGCATGTAGAATCTAAGGCATACAGGGGTCAACGCCCTGTGATTTCTCGCAAGATCCGCTAGATCAACGACGATCCTTCAGGAGTGATCTTCCCGTGTACACGATCGAGATGGCCTACGCCCGTATGCGCGAGCTGCAGGACACGGCCAACCGCTCGCGTGCCCATCAGTTCGCCGAGCGTCGCGCCGAGGCCAAGGCGGCCCGCACCGCGCGCACCAAGAAGCGCTAACCCCCGGACCGGGAGCGCGCTTCACCCAGCTCTCCCTTCCACCGGCGGTACAGCTGGTGCGGCACACCCGCCGCGTCCAGCACCCGCCCCGCGACGAAATCCACCAGATCCTGGATGTGCGTCGCACCCGCGTAGAACGCCGGAGAGGCGGGCAGCACCACTGCGCCCGCCTCGTCGAGCGCCACCAGCTGCTTGAGCGTCTGACCGCTCAGCGGCGTCTCGCGCACCGCGACCACCAGCCGGCGCCGCTCCTTGAGCATCACGCTCGCCGCGCGCTGCAGCAGGTCCTTCGAGAGCCCCAGCGCCACCCCGGCCACACAGGCCGTGCTCGCCGGGACGATCAGCATCCCCTTGACCGGGTACGAACCCGACGACGGCCCCGCGGCGAGATCCCCCGCCGGCCAGTACCGCACGTCCGCGAGGTCCACCTCGAACGTGTGCGGCTTCCCGTCCGCGCCCAGCTCCAGCCAGTCGCGCAGATCCTCCCGCCAGTGCGCGTCCCGGAACTTGATCCCGGTCTCGTCCAGCAGCGTCAGCCGCGAAGCGCGGCTCACCACCAGGTCCACGGCCTCACCGGCGGCCAGCAACCCCCGCACCACGGCGGCGGCATACGGCGTCCCGGACGCGCCCGACACCCCGACCACCCAGGGCCTGCGTCCCGGGGCCGGAGTGTCGTGTGCGGCTGTCTCTTCGTACGGCTCCACGGTCTTGAGCCTAGCCGCAGCGGCGCGTCGCCCCGCGGCCAGCGGGCCGGGACGCAGCTACCCGGGCGGGTTACCAGCCGAGGCCGAGGTTGACGAGGTCCAGCAGCGCGAAGACGAAGAGCACGATGCCGATCACGCCGTTGACCGTGAAGAACGCCCTGTTGAGCCGGGACAGGTCGTGCGGCCGGACGACCGAGTGCTCATAGACGAACGACGCCGCGGCGAAGCCGAGACCCACCCACCAGAAGACACCCGCGTCGATCGCGAGGCCGTACCAGACGAGCAGACCCGTCGTGATGACGTGACACACGCGCGCACCGTGCAGCGCCGCCGGGACGCCGAAGCGCGCCGGGGTGGACTTCACGCCGTGCACCCGGTCCGCCAGCACGTCCTGGCAGGCGTAGATCAGGTCGAAGCCGCCGATCCAGATGCCCACGGCCAGCCCGAGGATCACCGCGTCCCAGGACCACTGCCCGGTGACCGCGAGCCATGCCCCGACCGGGCCCATGGCCTGCGCCAGGCCGAGGATCGCGTGCGGGAAGTTGGTGAACCGTTTCCCGTACGGGTACACCACCATCGGGATCACGGCGACCGGCGCGAGCGCCAGGCACAGCGGGTTCAGCAGCGCCGCCGCACCCAGGAAGACCACGACGGCGATCAGCGCGCCCGTCCACGCCGTCCGCACGGAGACGGCGCCGGTGACCAGCTCGCGCCCCGCCGTACGGGCGTTGCGGGCGTCGATCTCCCGGTCGATGATCCGGTTGACGGCCATCGCGAAGGTGCGCAGGCCCACCATGGCGACGGTGACCAGCAGCAGCCGCGTCCAGTGGACGTCGCCGTACTCCTGGAACATCGCGGTGAGCGCGGCGATGTACGCGAAGGGCAGCGCGAAGACCGAGTGCTCGATCATCACGAGGCGCAGGAACGCGCGGATTTTGCCGGTGGACGGCGCGGGTCCGGGGCTCAGGACCCCCTCGGCAGCTGACGTCACAGCCCGTACTCCGGCTCACCCCCGCGGATGCGGGAAAATCCCGGATCCGCACCGCCGCTCTCCATGTTGGAACTGTTCCTCACAGTCCGTACTCCTTCCAGCGCTTCGTCACCCGATCGGCGACTTCCGGATCCGACTCGACCATGTGCGGCCAGCCCCCGTCCCGCGTATAGCCCTCCTCGGGCCACTTCGCGGTCGCGTCGATGCCCGCCTTGCCGCCCCAGAACTGCTGGTAGGAGGCGTGGTCGAGATGGTCGACCGGGCCCTCGACGACCGTGAGGTCACGCGCGTAGTCGGTATTGCCCAGCGCCCGCCAGGACACCTCGTGCAGGTCGTGCACGTCGCAGTCGCTGTCGACCACGATGATCAGCTTGGTCAGCGACATCATGTGCGCGCCCCAGATGGCGTGCATCACCTTCTGGGCGTGCTTGGGGTACTTCTTGTCGATCGAGACGATCGCGCAGTTGTGGAAGCCGCCCGACTCCGGCAGGTGGTAGTCCACGATGTCCGGCACGATGATCTTGAGCAGGGGCAGGAAGAACCGCTCCGTCGCCCGGCCCAGCGGACCGTCCTCGGTCGGCGGGCGGCCGACCACGATCGACTGGAGCAGCGGCCGCGACCGCATCGTCACGCAGTCGATGGTCAGCGCGGGGAACGGCTCCTGCGGGGTGTAGAAGCCGGTGTGGTCGCCGAAGGGGCCCTCCGGGAGCATCTCCCCCGGCTCCAGCCAGCCCTCGATGACGACCTCGGCGTTCGCCGGGACCTGGAGCGGCACGGTCTTGCAGTCGACCATCTCGATCCGCTTGCCCGAGACGAAGCCCGCGAAGAGATATTCGTCGATGTCGCCGGGGAGCGGCGCGGTCGAGGCGTAGGTCACGGCCGGGGGGCAGCCGAAGGCGATGGCGACGGGCAGCTTCTCGCCGCGCTTGGCCGCCACCTGGTAGTGGTTGCGGCTGTCCTTGTGGATCTGCCAGTGCATCCCGATGGTGCGCTTGTCGTGGCGCTGGAGGCGGTAGAGACCGAGGTTGCGGACGCCGGTCTCGGGGTGCTTGGTGTGCGTGAGGCCCAGGTTGAAGAAGGAGCCGCCGTCCTCGGGCCAGGTGAAGAGCGCGGGCAGCTGGTCGAGGTCGACGTCGTCGCCGGTCAGCACCACCTCCTGGACCGGTGCCTCCTTGACCTTCCTCGGCGGCACATGGACCATCGAGCCCAGCTTGCCGAAGGCCTCGCGGACCCCGACGAAGCCGTGCGGCAGCTCGGGCTTGAGCAGTCCGCCGATCTTCTCGCTGATCTCGTCGTAGGACTTCAGGCCGAGCGCCTTGAGCAGCCGGCGGTCGGTGCCGAAGACGTTCATGGCGAGCGGCATCGCCGCGCCCTTGACGTTCTCGAAGAGCAGGGCGGGCCCGCCGGCCTTGTTCACCCTGTCGACGATCTCCCCGATTTCCAGGTACGGGTCGACTTCGGCCTTGATGCGCTTGAGGTCACCGTCGCGCTCCAGCGCCCGGAGGAACGAGCGAAGATCGTCATAAGCCATGCGTTCCAGTATCAAGCACGGACTACCCTGGAGCCGTCACGGGGGCCGCGTTCGGCCCGTACCGCCGCTCTCGGGGAGCCCGCCACCATGCTCAGGTATCTGCCGTCACTGCTGGTCCTGGGCCTGTGGATCTACGCGTTCATCGACTGCCTGAACACTCCCGAGGACGAGGTGCGCGGCCTGCCGAAGATCGGCTGGGTGATCGTCATCCTGCTCTTCGGCGGGGTGCTGGTCGGGCCGGTCGCGTGGATGATCGCGGGCCGTCGCCGCGGCGCCGAGCGGACCCGCCCGGGCGGGCGCGACGGCGGGCAGCGGTGGGTGGCGCCGGACGACAACCCGGAGTTCCTCCGCTCGCTGCGGCGCGACGACCAGAACGGCAGCGGCACGCAGGGCTGACGCCCGGGATCAAACACTGCCGTACGGGCTAGCGGCGCATCACCCGATGGGGTGGAAGTCCGCCGCGAATACGATGACCGTTTCTCCCAACTGGTGCCTCTTCACCGCCATTTGACGCACCGTTCACACGCCTCCTCCTGCCCTCGACACCCCTGTGCCGGGAGAGTCTGTGGGGTCACACTGTGGCCTCACGCGACTCCAGGGAGAGGGGCACGCCATGCCCGACATGACCCGACGCAGACTCCTCGGTGCGGCGGCGGGGGCGGTGGGCGGCGCGGCGGCGCTGTCGCTGCTGCCGCCGAGCGTGCAGCGGGCGGTCGCCGCCGGACCGGCCCGGCGCGGCTCGCTGGGCGACATCGAGCACGTGGTCCTGCTGATGCAGGAGAACCGCTCCTTCGACCACTACTTCGGCACTCTCAACGGCGTGCGCGGCTTCGACGACCCGGACGCGCTCAAGCTCCCCGACGGCCGTACGGTCTTCCACCAGCCGGACCCGCAGAACGCCGCCGGGCACCTGCTGCCGTTCCGCCTGGACACCCACAAGTCGAGCGCCCAGGCGATCCCCTCCACCAGCCACGCGTGGGAGGTCCAGCACGAGGCGTGGAACCGCGGGAAGATGGACCGCTGGCTGCCCGCGCACCGCAAGGCGGACGGGGTCAACGGGCCGTACGTGATGGGCTATCACACGCGCGAGGACATCCCGTTCCAGTTCGCGCTCGCCGAGAACTTCACGCTCTGCGACAACTACTTCTGCTCGGTCTTCGGCCCCACCTGGCCCAACCGGCTCTACTGGATGACGGGCACCATCGACCCCGCGGGCGCCCACGGCGGCCCGGTGATCAGCAATGACGCTCCCAAGCCGTACCGCTGGACCACCTACGCCGAGCGGCTCCAGAAGGCCGGTGTCAGCTGGCGCGTCTATCAGGAGCAGGACAACTACGAGTGCAACCTGCTGGAGGAGTTCCAGCAGTTCAAGGACGCCAGGCCCGGCAATCCGCTGTACGAGCGCGGGATGCGCCGGCAGCCGGCGGGCACCTTCGAGGACGACGCCCGCAACGGCCGGCTGCCCACCGTCTCCTGGCTGATCCCCACCGCCGGGCAGTCCGAGCACCCGGACTTCCTGCCCGCCGCGGGCGCGGACTACGTCGCCAAGAAGATCGAGGCCATCGCCGACAACCCCGAGGTGTGGGCGAAGACCGTCTTCATCCTGAACTACGACGAGAACGACGGCCTCTTCGACCACGTGCCCCCGCCGGTGCCGCCCGCGGGGACCCGGGACGAGTTCGTCAAGGGCCTGCCGATCGGCGGCGGCTTCCGCGTCCCGTGCCTGATCGTCTCGCCGTGGACCGTGGGCGGCTGGGCCGCGGGCGAGGCCTTCGACCACACCTCCTGCCTGCGGTTCCTGGAGCGGGTGACGGGCGTCAAGGAGCCCAACATCAGCGCCTGGCGCAGGCACGCCTTCGGCGACCTCACCTCCGCCTTCGGCTTCGAACAGCCGAGGGCGAAGCCGCCCGCGCTGCCCCACGACACCGCGAAGCAGCTCGCCCAGGCCAAGTGGGACGTCACCCACCTGCCCAAGCCGAAGCTGCCGGACTCCCACCAGACGCCCCCGCAGCAGGAGAAGGGCAGCCGCCCGCGCCGGTGAGAAGCACGACGGCCCGCCCTCCGGGAGGAGGGCGGGCCGTCGCGTACGGAGCGGTCAGACGCCGGCGTAGGAGTGCTTGCCGGTGACGAAGATGTTCACGCCGTAGTAGTTGAAGATGTAGCAGGCGAACGCGGCCAGCGCGATGTACGCGGCCTTGCGGCCCTTCCACCCGGCGGTGGCGCGGGCGTGCAGGTAGCAGGCGTAGGCGACCCAGGTGATGAAGGACCAGACCTCCTTGGGGTCCCAGCCCCAGTAGCGGCCCCAGGCGGCCTCGGCCCAGATGGCGCCCGCGACGATGGTGAAGGTCCACAGCGGGAAGACGGTCGCGTTGATGCGGTACGCGAACTTGTCGAGCGTGGCGGCGGCGGGCAGCCGGGAGACCGGGTTGTCCGTGCTCCTGGCGATCCTGGCCTTGAGGCGGGCGTACTTGCGGTCCTGCGGCAGCTCGGCGAGGTAGCGGTCGAGACCGGCACCGGTCCGGCCGGTGACCAGGCGGGCCTCGTAGCCGTCACGGATGAGGTACATCAGCGTGGAGCACGCGCCGACCCACAGGGCCGCGCCGGAGAGGATCGCGCAGGAGACGTGGATCCACAGCCAGTACGAGTGGAGGGCGGGCACCAGCTGGTCGCTGTCGGTGTAGAGGACCGACAGGGCCAGGCCCAGGTCGAGCAGGATCGTGGTGGTCAGCGGGAGGCCGAGCCAGCGCACGTTCTTCTTGGCGACCAGCAGGATGAGGTAGACCGCGACGACGACCATGCCGAAGGTCGTGGAGAACTCGTACATGTTGCCCCACGGCGCCCGCTCCACGGACAGCGCCCGGGTGAGGACGGCGCCCGCGTGCAGCAGGAAGGCGAGGACGGTCAGGGAGATGGCGATGCGGCCGTAGACGTCGCCCTTCTCGCTGGTGCCGGCCGCGCCCGGGCCGTCGGGGATGTCGCGGCTGCCGACGGCGGACCGGGTGACGACCTTGGGGCGCTCCAGGACGGCGGTGCCGCCGCCCTGCGCGGCCTTGGCCGCGGCGGCCGGGGCCTGCGCCTCGACGGTGATCGCGGCGGCGGTGCGGCCGACCGCGCTGCGGCTGCCGAACACCCACTCCGCGATGTGCGCGAGGAAGGCCAGGGTGTAGACGGCCATGGCCGAATAGATCAGCACATTGCTGGTATTCGCCAGGTTCTCGTTGGCTGCGGCAGCGATCGAGGTCACGCGCGCGCTCCTTCGGAGGGATCAGCGGAATCTTCGGGCTGAGCGGACTCGGTGGGTTCTTCCGGGGCCACGGGCGGGGCGTCCGGCTGGAGGGCGCCGGCAAGGTCGCCGATCTCCTCGGGCAGCTTGGCGGACTCGCTGCGGCCGAGGCCCGCCATCTCGACGACGGTCCGCCCGTCGGCACCGCGCACGGCCCGCACCCAGACGCGGCGGCGCTGGATGAACAGCGACCCGGCCACACCGACGAGGGCGGCGACCGCGCCGACGAGCGCCATGCTGTTGCCGGGCTGCTGGGAGACCTGGAAGGTGGCCCAGGGCTTGATGCCCTCGAACTTGAGCGTGCCCGCGCCGTCCGGGAGCGTCATGGTGTCGCCGACCTTGAGGTTCTGCGCGAACGGGTTCTTGCCGTCCTTGTACTGCTTCATCTTGGACACGTCGAGCTGGTAGACGCTCTGCGGCAGGCCGGAGTCGATGCCGAGGCTGCCGCGGTAGGCGGTGAGGACCAGCCGCGGATTGTCCAGCGCGGGGAACTTCGAGACCATGGGCATCGCCGGGTCCTGCGTCGGCACGAAGAGGCCCTTGAAGCCGAGCTGGGTCTTGTTGCCGTCCTTGTCCCGGGTGTCCGGCACCTTGATGACCGTGGACTCGGTGACGTTGGCGTCCAGCGGCAGCGAGGCCACCGCGCCGCGGTAGGCGATCTCGCCCTTGCCGTCCCGGACGGTGACGACCGGCGCGTAGCCGTGGCCGATCAGGTAGACCTTCGAGTCCGCCGTCTCCAGCGGCTCGTTCACCTTGATCGTCGTCTTCTTGGGAGCGCCGTCCGCGCCGTCCCAGTACGTGACCCCGGCCTCGTACTTCCGCGGCGTGCCGCGCTGGGGGCCGGTGCGCTCGTACGTGCCCTCGAAGCTGTCCATCGTGAAGCCGAAGGGCTTGAGGTCCTCCGCCTTGAACAGGGAGCCCGACTTGAAGTCGTCGTACTGCGTGAGGGTGTTGGCGAACTTGTCGCCCTCGACCATCAGCTTCTGGCCCTCGGACTTCCACAGCTGCCCGGACGCGAAGGCCAGGAGCATCACGATCAGCGCGATGTGGAAGACGAGGTTGCCGGCCTCGCGCAGATAGCCCTTCTCGGCGGCCACCGCGTCACCGGAGGCCTCCGTGCGGAAGCGCCGCTTCTTGAGCAGCTTCCCCGCCGCCGCGAGCACCTGCTCGGGCTCCGCCTCGGTGTGCCAGGTGGTGTGGACGGGCAGCCGGGTCAGCCGCTTCGGCGCGCCCGGCGGGCGGCCGCGGAGCTGGCCGACGAACTGCCAGGTGCGCGGGATGATGCAGCCGACCAGGGAGGTGAACAGCAGGATGTAGATCGCGGAGAACCACACCGAGGTGTAGACGTGGAAGAGCCCGAGCTTGTCGTAGACGGAGGCGACGGTCTCGTGCGCCTTCTTCCAGTTCTCGGCCTTCACCGCGTCGACGCTCGTCTGGGGGACGAGCGAGCCGGGGATCGTGGCGAGCGAGAGCAGGAAGAGCAGGATCAGCGCGACCCGCATCGACGTCAGCTGGCGCCAGAACCAGCGCACCCAGCCGACGGTCTCCCGCCATGACCAGCCCAGCCACCCCAGGGCTCCGGGGCGGCGCACGCCGCCGAACGAGCCGGGCACCGCCTGGCCGCCGTCCTCGGCGGGCGCAGTGGACAGCTGGGAACCGGCGACGCCGATGTCCTTGTCCTCGGTGGCGGGGGTGGTCTCTGTCTTAGTCATGTGATCAGACCTCGAGAACGAAGGATTGCGACCACTGGCGCATCATGCCGATCAGGTGGTCCCAAGCGCCGGTGAGCAGCAGCACGCCGACCGTGATGAGCATGGCGCCGCCGAGCCTCATGACCCACGCATAGTGCCGCTTGATCCAGCCGAACGCGCCGAGAGCGCGCCGGAAGGCGAGGGCGGCGAGTATGAACGGCAGGCCGAGGCCCAGGCAGTAGGCGAACATCAGCAGCGCGCCGCGCCCGGCGCTGCCCTGGTTGAGGGCGAGGAACTGGACGGAGGCGAGCGTCGGGCCGATGCAGGGCGTCCAGCCGACGCCGAACATCGCGCCCAGCAGCGGCGCGCCGGCCAGCCCCATCGTCGGCCTGCGGTGGAAGCGGAACTCCCGCTGGCCCCAGCGGGAGAGCAGGCCCATGAAGGCGAGGCCCATCACGATGGTGAGGACGCCGAGGACCTTGGAGATCGTGGCCTGGTAGCTCTGGAGGTCCTGGCCGAAGTTGCCGAACAGCGCGCCGCCGGAGACGAAGACCGCGCTGAAGCCGAGCACGAAGAGCAGCGACCCGGCGAGCATCCGGCCGCGCTTGGCCTCCGCCATGTCCGTGCCGCTGACGCCTGTGACGTAGGAGAGGTAGCCGGGCACGAGCGGCAGCACACAGGGCGAGAAGAAGGAGACCAGCCCGCCGAGTACGGCGACGGGCAGGGCGAGCAGCAGGGCGCCGGTGAGGACGGTCTGGTTCATGTCCCCGACGGCGGCGGCGAGGGTGACGGTGGTCACCGGGTCACTTCTCCGCGACGAGCGGGTCGAGCGTCTTGCGCAGCTCGTCCTCGGTCAGCGCCTTGATCGCCCGTGCCGCGATCTTGCCGTTGCGGTCGACGAAGACGGTCGAGGGGATCGACTGGGGGCTGAGGCTGCCCTTGGGGAAGCGGAGCAGCAGCTGGCCGCCGGAGTCGTAGAGGCTCGGGTACGGGACCTCGAACTCCTTCTCGAACCGCAGGGCCGGGGCGGGGTCGGTGTCGCGGGTGTTGATGCCCACGAACTGGACGCCCTTGTCCTTGTAGTCGTTGGCGACCGTGACGAGGTTCTTCGCCTCGCCGCGGCAGGGGGAGCACCAGGAGCCCCAGACGTTGAGGACGACGACCTTGCCCTTGTAGTCCTTGGCGACGTCGAGTTCCTTGCCCTCCAGCGTCTTGCCCGAGAGGTCCGGCGCGTTCTGCCGGGCACTCTTGTCGTTCACGACGCTCACGCCGCCGGTGCCCTGCACGAACTGGGTCTGACCCCCGCTCTTCGGGTTGTCACCCGAGCCACAGGCGGTCAGGGTCAGGGCCGCGAGGGCGGTGCAGGCGGCCAGCAGGGTGGTGCGACGGCGGGATTCGGGGCGTCGAAGGGCGCGGCAGGCACTCATGTGAAAAGTTTCGCATGGTCCGTTTAGGGATCTTCCGCACCCCCCTCCGGGGCCCCTCTAACGAGTATGCGCACGGGGGAGCGGCCCGCACCGCCCCGCCCGCCACCCCTCCCCCGCCGGCGTTCAGTCGCTCTTGGCGTGCCACTTCTCGCCGACGTCGAACTGGGCCAGCTTCTTGAGGACGGCCGGGTCCTGGGCGTCCAGCCAGTCGACGAACTGCCGGAAGGACAGCAGCCGGACGTCCTTGCGCTTCTCGTCGGCGATGTATTTCAGCGCCTCTTCGACGGCGTCCATATAGATGCCGCCGTTCCACTGTTCGAAGTGGTTGCCGACATAGAACGGCGCGCGATTCGTTTCGTACGCGCGGTCGAAGCCCGCGATATAGGAATCGGTGGCCTGGCGGCGCCAGTGGTCGTAGTGCTCCGAGGGGCCCCGGGTGGTGTTCTTCGACTGATTGGCGAGGATGTTGTAGTCCATCGAAAGGACTTCGAACGAATGGCCGGGAAAGGGCATCTGCTGCAACGGCAGATCCCAGATGCCGTGCCTTTTGCCCGGCCACACCTGAGTGCCGCCGGGGTTGCTCGCGTCGTAGCGCCAGCCCAGCTTCTTGGCGGTCGGCAGGAGATTGTCCTGCCCCAGCAGACACGGCGTGCGGCTGCCGCAGAGTTCCTTGCGGTAGTCGAAGGGCAGCGGTTCCAGGTCCTTGAAGCCGGTGTTCGTCCGCCACTCGGTGACGAAGGAGACGGCCTGCTCGATCTCCGACTCCCAGTCCTCGGGGGTCCACTGGGCGACCGAGCCGGAGCCGGAGCAGAAGTGCCCGTTGAAGTGGGTGCCGATCTCGTGGCCGTCGAGCCAGGCCTCGCGCACGTTCTCCAGGGTCGCCTTGATGTGCTCGTCGGTGAGGTAGCCGATGTCGGAGGCGCCCACCGGGTTGTTCGGCGGTTTGTAGAGGTCCTTCTTCGACTCGGGCAGGCAGTACAGCCCGGACAGGAAGAAGGTCATGTGCGCGCCGTGGTCCCGGGCGAGCTTGCGGAAGCGCGGGAAGAGGCCGTTGCCGACCTCGCCCGCGCCGTCCCAGGAGAAGATCACGAACTGCGGCGGCTTCTGCCCCGGCTCCAGCCGCTCCGGCTTGGGCGGCTGGTTGGGCTGCGGCCCGGCGTCGGCCGTGGAACCGTCGCCGATCGGGCTCGCCTTGGCCCGCTCGCTCGCCTTGGCCGAGGGGTCGTGTTTCTCGGAGCCCGCGGGACCGGAGCAGCCGGCGACGCCGGTCAGCGCGGCGGCCGCTCCCGCGCCCACTCCCATGCCGAGGAGACCTCGTCGGCTGATCTCGCGCATGTCGTCTCCGTCCGTACTCGCCACGCCTCCATACACCTTGTCGTCCATATAAAACGACATTGCGTGAGACGGCGCGTCGAGTACGGCGGTTGCGCGATTTCGCCGGTCTTTACGGCGCTTTACCCGGAATTAGACCGGCGGTCGCCAAGGTCTCCGGACGGCCTTACGCTCAGGCACCGAATGCCTTGGCCCCGCCCTTTACCGGCTTCGCGCCCGCGAGCAGATGAGCCGGGACCAGATCCCGGGCCGGCTCGCTGTAGCCGACCGACACGATTTTGTCCCCCCTGAAGGTGAACGTCGTCAGGCTCGCCAAAGTGCACTGACGTTTACGCGGGTCGTGCCACAGCCGCCGCCGCTCCGCGAAACTCCGCACGATCCAGATCGGCAGCTGGTGGCTCACGCAGACGGCCTCGTGACCGCGCGCCGCGTCGCGGGCCGCGCCGAGCGCGCCCATCATCCGCACGACCTGCTCGACATAGGGCTCGCCCCACGACGGGCGGAAGGGGTTCGTCAGGTACTTCCAGTTGGCCGGCTTCTTCAGCGCGCCGTCGCCGACGCCGAACGTCTTCCCCTCGAAGACGTTCTCCGCCTCGATCAGCCGCTCGTCCGTCGCCAGGTCCAGGCCGTGCGCCTTGGCGATCGGGTGCGCCGTCTCCTGCGCGCGCTCCAGCGGGGAGGCGACCACATGCGTGATGTCGCGCCCCGCCAGGTGCTCGGCGACCCGGTCGGCCATCCGCAGCCCCAGCTCGGAGAGGTGATAGCCCGGCTTGCGCCCGTAGAGCACGCCCTCCGGGTTGTGGACCTCGCCGTGCCGCATCAGGTGCACAACGGTGATCTCGCCGCCGCCCTTGGCCTTGCCGGCTTCGTTGCTCATGCCAGTGGTCATCCCGTCCGTCATTCCGTCGCCTCGGCAGCCGCCCGCGCCGCGGCCGGCAGCGCCGCCGCGATCCGCTCGATCGCCGCACTGTCATGAGCCGTCGAGACGAACCACGACTCGAACGCCGACGGCGGCAGGTACACGCCCTGCGCCAGCATCGAGTGGAAGAAGGCGTTGAAGCGGAACGACTGCTGCGCCTTCGCCTGCTCGTAGTCCGTGACCTCGCGGTCGGTGAAGAACACGGAGAACATGTTCGACGCCGTCTGGAGCCGGTGCGCCACACCCTCCTTGGTCAGGGCCGCGGTCACCAGGCCGCCGATCTCCGCGGCGACCGCGTCCACCTTCTCGTACGCCGCGTCGTCCAGCAGCCGCAGCTGGGCGAGGCCCGCCGCCGTCGCGACCGGGTTACCGGAGAGCGTGCCCGCCTGGTAGACCGGGCCCGCCGGGGCCAGGTGCCCCATCACGTCGGCGCGGCCGCCGAACGCCGCCGCCGGGAAGCCGCCGCCCATGACCTTGCCGAAGGTCAGCAGGTCCGGCCGCACGCCGTCGACGCCGTACCAGCCGGCCCTGCTCGTGCGGAAGCCGGTCATGACCTCGTCCGAGATGAACAGCGCGCCGTTCTTGGCGCAGGCCGCCTTCAGACCCGCGTTGAAGCCCGGCTTCGGCGGGACCACGCCCATGTTGCCCGGCGACGCCTCCGTGATCACACAGGCGATCTCGCCCGGGTGCGCGTGGAAGGCGGCGTGCACGGCCTCCAGGTCGTTGTACGGCAGCACGATCGTGTCGCCCGCCTGCGCGCCCGTCACCCCGGGCGTGTCCGGCAGCCCGAAGGTCGCCAGACCCGAACCCGCCGCGGCCAGCAGCGCGTCCACGTGGCCGTGGTAGCAGCCCGCGAACTTGATCACCTTGGCGCGGCCGGTGAAGCCGCGCGCGAGCCGGATCGCCGACATCGTCGCCTCGGTGCCGGACGACACCAGGCGCACCTGCTCCACGGGCTCGACCCGGGAGACGATCTCCTCGGCGAGCGCCACCTCGCCCTCGCCCGGCGTACCGAAGGACGTGCCGCGGGCGACGGCGTCCTGGACGGCCGCGATCACCTCGGGGTGCGCGTGACCGAGGATCATCGGCCCCCACGAACACACGAGGTCCACATACTCACGGCCGTCGGCGTCCGTCAGGTACGGACCGGTACCGGAGACCATGAACCGGGGCGTACCGCCCACGGCGCGGAAGGCACGCACGGGAGAGTTCACGCCACCGGGCGTCACGACAGCGGCACGGTCGAAGAGCGTCTGCGAGACTGGGGCTTCATAAGCAAAAGGTAGTTCGGGGCTGACCTGCGAAGACTCGTTCACTGACCTGCTCCATTCGTCCGCTGCTTGCCCTGGCCCGCGTCCCCAGCCACCTGCTGGCCGCGTGCATCCACCACGCCCCACGCCGCTCCTCGCGACGCGGAGAGGCTGCCCACGCGGGCGCGCGCGGGAGCCCCTTCTACGTACTCATCTGCCATGCCGACAGGGTACGTCCCGGGCTATCTGCGCCGGGTCGGCCCGGTATCCGGCACACCCCAGCCGCATTAGGGGCCATCTGTACAGACAGCTTGATGTGCCCTTGATCAAGCACCAGGTCCGCGGATATCCCGGCCACGCTCATCGTCACTCAGCGATGTTGATCGCACTCCTCCACCCTCGCACCGGCCTCTGGGATGCTGGGCGTTGACGGCGAGAGGGGCAACACGCATGCAGTGGAAGACCTATGGCGAACGACAGATCTATACGAATTCCTGGGTGAACCTGTGCCTTGTCGATGTTGAGCAGCCCGACGGGCGGCGCTGGGAGCATCACGTGGTGCGGCTTCGCCACCTGGCTGTGGCAGCGGTGGTCAACGACCGGCGTGAGGTTCTGATGATGTGGCGCCATCGCTTCATCACGGACGCGTGGGCGTGGGAGCTGCCCATGGGGTTGATCGAAGAGGGAGAGACCCCCGAAGAGGCTGCCGCTCGCGAGGTCGAGGAAGAGACCGGCTGGCGGCCTGGGCCGATCAAGCCGCTGATCTACGCCGAGCCCGCGAACGGGATCACGGACTCGCAGCACCACGTGTTCCGGGCCGACGGCGCCACGTACATCGGGCCGCCGACAGAGAAGAACGAGTCCGACCGGATCGAGTGGATCCCGCTGGAGCAGGTGCGCGGCATGATCGACCGTCGCGAGATCGTCAGCAGCGGCTCACTCGTCGGTCTGCTCTACGTGCTCATGGATGAATCGATTCGCTGACCGGCTCTCACCGGAGGGCGGCCCGTATCTGCGTCTCGAACGCCCTGACCGCGGGCGCCTTCCGGTGAGGCACCAGCAACTCGTGGAACTCGCGTAGATGCCCTGCGACTCTCTCGGAGTCGACAGCGGAAGCGATCTCCAGTGCGCCGCCTGCGGTGTGGCACGCCTGGTCGAGGTTGCCGCGTTGCAGCTGGATGTTCGCCAGCCAGAACGAGTGGAAGGCGCGGCCGCGGTGATTGCCCGAGTGCCCGCGCCTCAGAGCCTCGGCCACGAGCGGCTCGGCGGCATCGGCTTCCCCGAGTCGACCGTGGGCGATGCCGGTGTCCACGATCAGCTTGGGCTCGTCGAAGTACGCGACCCACGACGGATCGTCGTCCGCGTCGGAGATCCGCTCGAAGTGACTGTGCGCGTCCTTGATCGCGGCGTGGGTGGCCGAGCGGTTGCTCATGGACGCGTGGGCGAACGCTTCCCGCAGGGACAGCATCGACATGACGCGCGGCGTACCGCCGTGCCATCGGGCACAGTCCTGGGCCGCGGTCGAGAGCGCGACCGCGTCCGCCGGGCGGTCTTCGTAGGTCGCTTGCAGACTCATGCACGAGAGCACGTTCGCCATGAAGGGGCGGTCATCGACCGCCTTGGCCAGTTGCAGTGCCTCGGCGAAGTAGGTGCGGGCCTGGCTGTACTGCCGGGCGTCGAAGTACGTCCAGCCGGTGAGCCGTGCGAGCTCCGCAGCGACGCCGTAGAGGTTGCGGCGGTACTCACCTTCGCCGGCTTCCTTCAGCAGCTCCACGACGTAGCGCAGCTGTCCTACGACGGCGGGGCGGAGCGTCTCACCACCGTGCTCGTCGTCGCGTCGCCAGTAGTCCTCAATCGACGAGTGGAGCGCACGGACCGTGGACGGGCTGAGCTTGGGACCGGCAGCCACGGCAAGGATGCTGTCCAGATCCGCTCCGGGGAGCGCACACACCGGGTTGGCGGGGGCAGACAGGGCTACGCCCGCAGGCCGGTACGAGGGGGCGGCGACAGGTGTTGGCTCCCAGTCCCGGCGGGCCAGCCCGAGCATGTGGCCGGGGATGCGCAGGCCATCGGCGATCCGCTCGATGACGTTCATGTCCCTGATCCCGCGTGGACCGACGATGATCTCGCCGATGCGGCTCTGGGTCATGTCGACAAGGCGTGAGATGCGTGCATTGTTGAACCCGGCGCGATTGGCAAGCTTGAAGATCTTCCCGAAGTCGCGCTCACGACAAGCCGCGACCATGGCCGGGCTGGACAGCAACTGCGCCGGTAATCCCACCTGTTGCGAGGGCTGAGGCATGCGAGTGCTCCGAGTCGGGTGACCTGCACTGATCGTCTCTGCGGTGCCGCCTGAGGTGATGCTACCCACTGTGGGTATCCCAATGGGCCTTATTGCGGCCCCTGTGCAACCGCGACGCTGTGAGGCATGGAGCAGACAGTTGTTTCTATGAACGGGCAGGCTGTGGTGCGGCGTTGGTCGCCACGCCCGATGTCCGTCAGACGCGCGCGGGGCGAACTGAGCAGCGCCCTGGCGAATTGGGGTCTGGCGGCGGTCGAGGACGCGGCGCTCCTGGTGCTCTCCGAGCTGATGACGAACGCCGTCGTCCACGCCCGCGTGTCACCGGGGCGGGAGATCGAGACGCAGTTCCTCCCTCAGCCCAACGGAGTACGCATCCAGGTTGACGACGCCGACGACACCCGCCCTCAGCTCCGCGATCAGGCCATCGAGAGCGGCCGGGGCCTCGTCCTGGTGGCCAAGTTGTCGGACCGCTGGGGCGTGAGCGGCCGGAACGGGGTCGGGAAGTCGGTGTGGGCCGTGGTGACGGCACCGCGTGAAGGGCGGGCGTGATGCGCTTGCTGGCGTACATGGTCCAGCGCGGCGACATGGTGACCGTCGGCGACGAGCAACGGCAGGTCAAGGAAGCCCGCTTGCTCCACCTCTCCCACGGGCGCAGCGAGGTCGTGATGGTGTTCAAAACCGGCCCCTCGATAAGGGTCAACGCGAACGCCGTGACCAGAGTTCAGCGCACCTGGCGGCAGCCACGCCGGGAAGCGCGCTGACGGCAGCCCGGACAGGGCCCGGTCAGCCTCGATAGGCAGGGCGCGGCCGTCAGGCAGGAAGGACGGCTGCGCCTCTTCAACTCCCCCGGCACGGAACGCCCGCAGCGCGGCCCCCAACGCGCCGCGCTGCGGACGCTCGCCGTCAAACGTGCCGGAGGGGATGGCAGCGGTTGCCTGCTCCAGCCGCTGCCAGCGGTCCGGCCCCTTGGTGACGTACGGAACCAGGGGCCGGACCGTGCGCAGCAACCAGACCGGGCGCGGTCGCCGATTCCCTCGGAGGGGACGGCGGCCTCGTCCTTGATTCCTCGGTACGGGCTCCACCGTTTGGCAGGTCGGCCCGTATTTGAGAGAGGCGGTGTTGTCCGTGCACCGCCTGCGGCCTTGCTCCGGTTGGTTACCGGAGCAAGGCCGCACACACCAGACATGAGACCGGACCACCCCTTACACCTTGGCGGGCGGGGGTGGTCCGGAAGGGATCTCGAGGACCCCGGTGCCGATGGTACCGGGGCTCTCGTCGTGCGTTCGTGCGACGCCCCACAAGATCCAGGATCAGACAAGATTCTTTGAGGGGTGGAGAGTTGATGTTCGGGCCGGGTGATGAGGCGTTCGAGATCGGTGACGTGGAGTTCGGGGCTGAGGAGTTCGACCCGGACGCGGCGCTGTGGGTGCGCGGGGTGGACTACGTGACGGGCTGGGCTGCGGCGCGTGACGCGGCGGCAGAGCTCGGTCAGGCGCTGATGTCAGCGGGCGTGGAGGCGTCCGGGGTGCGGCTGCGGGCGGGCTCGGCGGCGGACGGCTCGGGAGTGGTGCGGGTGGAATTGTCGACGGCTGCGGCGGCGGAGGTGACGCGGGTGGTGGCGCGGTTCAGGAAGGCGAGCTGAGCGGTGTTCTGTGGGCCTTCGTCATGGTGGGCCTAGGGACAATACCAGTGACTCTACGACTGCCAAGTCCGCCACAGGGCAACGTCTCCGCAGGTCAGGTGGCTGAACTTGCCCCTACATCACTGGTATTGCCGCTAGGCGTTGTTCAGGCCCAGGTGCCGACTGAATGGTGCGTGGTGGACCTGGGCACCCCAATCAGATTGGACCCGCCCTGGTTACCCCGGCCCGCTTCAGGCCGCCTGCCCCACGAGCTTCGTCGCATAATCCATCGTCCGCTTCCACTCGTTGAGCGCCCCGGCGTGGCCGGACGGCATCCCCGCCAGGTGCAGGGCCTCCTTCGCGGCGGCGCCCATGCCGTACATCCCGGTGTACAGCGGGGTCAGTGCGGCGGCGGCGGTCTCGGCCGCCGTGACGCACGCCTGCCAATCGCCCTTGAACCTGTCGCGCGGGGTCTCGCCGCTCAGGGCAGCCCTCTCGTCGCCGAACTGCCCGATGTAGCTGTGCAGCAGCCTGATCTTCGTGTTGTCCTTAGCGTCGTCGAAATCGCGCAGCACCGGCTGGATGTGCTGCTTGAGCCCGTCGACATCCTTCCGGTCGAGAAGATCGGCGAACGGCGTCGCCCGCAGATTCCCGCAGGCATCCTTGATCCACTGCGTCAGATTGCACAGGTAGCTGCTCACGCACCGGACGTCGTCGTTCATGGCACTCGCCGCCTGGCTGCCGCCAACGGTGCTGACGTCCCAGAGGTAGGCGTGCAGGGCCTTCTGCGTGGTGGCGATCGCGGCGTCGAATGTGGCCAGCAGAGGTGTCTGGTTCATGCGGCTCCTTGCCGGTCGACGCGGGTGGTGTCGACGTTGTCCTGGATGCCCTCCAGGCCGTCCAGGACGAACTTCGCGGTCTTCTGCCCCGCCTGCCAGTCGTTGAGTGCGGCGGCGAAGAATGTGCCCACGTCCTTGACGAGCTGGGCCGGATCGGCATGCGGGGCGTCGATCGCCTGTATCTGTGCGTCCAGAGCGTCACCGTGGGCGTCCCACATGCCGACAAGGCCGTCGGCTCCAGTGACACTGTTGTGGTTGCTGCTGGCGAAGGTGGCCACTGCCTGCTGGGCCGCGCTGAAAGAGGCGATGGAGGCTTGGAGCACGGACAGGCTCTCCTGGAGATTGAGCAATTCGCTCTTCTCCTTGTTGAGGTCGACATCGCTCACCGTGTGCCCGCTGTGGTCCTTCAGCCGGCCGATACCTGCGTCGATGAACCCGATCCCGGCGTCCGATTTGTCGGCGATGGTGAAGATGCCGCCGATCACGATCAGGACGATGCCCTCCCCTACCTCGATGACGCCTTGGGCGATCTTCGCGAGGTCGTCCGCCAGCTGCCGGCCGAGCACGTCGAGGCGCCCTTTGAGCTTCTCGATGATGCCGCCCTGGCCGGTGATGGCCTTCTCAGCGGTCTGCCGGTCGGTGTCGAAGGCGGCGCTGTCCCCGTTGACCAGTACGGCGAAGTTCGTGAGGTCAGTGCGCAGATCGCGGGCAGGGCCCTTCCGGCTTTCGCCCACGTCGTCCCGCAATATGGACAGTTGATTACGGGCATCGCTCAACGCCTTGCGCTGCTTACTTGTATCGGAACCTGCGGCTTTGAGCTGCTGGATGGCCTCTTCGGCCGCCACACCGAATAGATCGGCGTATCCGTGGACGTCGGAGGCCGTACTCAGGAACTGCTGGAGAAGACGGTTCCGCCAGGATCGCCCATGCCGCTGAGCGGCTTGGGTGTGCGTGGCGATACCGCTCAGCGCCGTCACGGCTTCGTCGGCCACTAATTGGTCGAGCTTTTCCAGCTCCGTCCGGACCTGGGGAAGGTCCTTCAGGTCCTCGAACTGCAGGGGATAGGTCAGCTCAATGCACCCAATCAGGCTCTGCACGGCGAGCGCGGGAGCATGTGAGCCCAGGAGGGCGGACTGCACAGGTGGAGAGATCTTCGGCGTCTGGGGCATGTAGGTACTTCCTGGAGAAGAGAAAGAGCGGGACCGTACGGCCTGGGGAGGGTCCGCAGCTGGTCCCTCCCCAGGGGAGCGGTCAGGCCGCCTGGAGCTCCACACTCGGGATGTGCGTCTTCGGCTCGTCCGTGAGACCGGTCAGCGCGGTCCTGATGTTGTCCGCGTTGGTCTGCACCACCGCCCATTCCTTCAGGGCGGCCTTGGTGAAGTCGATGGCCTTGGTCAACGCGAGGTCGATCTGAGAGCCACCCGCCTTGAGCGCCGATTCGATGTCGTGCCGCTCCTGCTTCAGGGCCTCCTGCTGCCCGAGCCACGCGGCGTGCAGCTGACCAGCTCCAGTTGCCGCGTTTTGTGCCGCGGTCTTGAGCTGACCGAGAACCGACTTGGCGGAGTTGAAGGACGTCACGCACGCGTGCAGGACATGCAACTCTGTCTCCGCCGAGGCCAGCTCGCCCTGCTTCTTCTTGAGGTCGATGCCCGCGACGGTGGTCATCGCCACGCCGCCGCCCCCGACGAGGACTCCGCCGGCGATCACGGTGAGTCCGATCCCCGTGCCCACCCCGGTCGCGATGAGGATGCCGCCGACAACGCCGGCCACGACACCAGCAACGACCATGATCGCGCCACCGGCGATCATCGCGTTGTCTTTCGCGATGGCCGAGTGCAGGGAGTCGATCTCGCTGGAGATCGTGTTGAGGAGTCCCGTGTCGCCGTTGAGGAGTGCGACGACCTTGGTGTTGTCCCCGTCGAAGGCCCGGTAGTCCTCCTCGACGTCGGCCTGGAAGGTCCCCAACCGCTTGACGAGCTTCTCCACGGCCTCCAGGTAGGACTCGACGTCCTCCTCGATCGTCTGCAGCTGATCCTGAGCTTCCTTCAGGGCCCTGCGCTTCTGCTGGTCGCCGCCGCTCTCCTTGGCCTTCTGCAGCGCGGCGGGCAACTCACTCAGGGCCGCGCTGATGAGGTCACCGTGACCGTAGATGTTCTCGTTGGTCCCGATCATGCCCTGCAGCAAGTTGGGATCCGTGTTCCAGTCATTCGCGTGGCCCCGCGCCTTGCCGAGGTGCGTGTTGATCTGGTCGAGCGCCGCCAGGCCGTCGTCGACGACGTGCTTCTGGTCGGTCGGCAACTCGTCCTTGAACTTGTCGTTTTCCTGAAGCGTCTTGGTGTCCATGTTGGTCTGCTTGGTCACCATCTGCGTGAACATCTGCACCGCCAGGCCCGGACCGTGCGAAGCCTGCAGGGCATCAGCGAATGTGACTGCCATCGTGATCGTCTCCGTTCCCCGGTGACCGTCTACCGACCGAATGGAGCGATCCTCACACCAGGTGACGAATGCTCGGCAGAACGTTTTCGGACCTCGGCCGGGATGTGGGCTTTCGGCCAGCAGGATTCGACGCAAACCGACGGCGGGTCGTCAGGCCGGAGTCGCCTGACGTGCCGGAAATACCATCACGAGAGCCTATTTTTGGCGTAATCTCCCAACCCGTCATGGCCGGGCGGACACCCTTGCCACGAATGCCGGGGGCCGAACTCAATGCAATCCGCAGGTCAGAACCCACCACAACCGATGCTGCACCTCATACCCGTGCTTCACTCTGGCCCCTACTCACCGGATTTCTAGTCGTGGATGTTGGAGGGTGCTGCGATGGTGGCCAAGTTTGGACCTCGGCCACGGAAAGACAGCCACGATGGCGGGGCGGCCGGACGATCAGGCGCGCGTGTGCCTCCAGCAACCACCCACCCGGCCCGGCCACGCAATTTGTGCCGTGAACGATGCCGCGCCCGCTCGACGGCCTTGGCGCGGCTGGACGCTGGCCGGCTTCGCCCCAGGCTCTTCTGCAGGTCGCCTTCCGCACTGCCAAGTCGCGCTCGGTGCGGGCGGTGGGGCGCCCGGCCGGGACCGGCCGTCAGGCCGCAGCCCGGTCCGGGGCGGCCCGGCCGCCCGGCGCGCCGCAGGCGCGCCCTTGAGTAAGTGAAGAAGGTTTCGACCGATCGCCGGTCTCAGGCGCGGGCGCGGCGGCTGGCCGGGGCTTTGTCGGGCGTGATGCGGTAGGTGAGTTGGGCGCGGTCGGCGCTGACGCGGAGCTCTTCGAGGAGCAGCGGCTGGTCGTTGGTGCCGTGGGTGGTGCGGGTGGTGTGGAGGACGGCGGTGGCGTCGGTGAGCTGGAGGGTGGCGCGTTCGTCGGGCCTGGGGATGCGGGCGCCGACGGTCTCTGACCACCACAGCTTGTGCCCGGCCTTGGCGAGGGCCGCGTAGATGTCGGTTGGCTGGCTGTCCGGGGCCTCGCCCAGCCCCGTGCCCTCGGCCGTGGCGAACGGGATCAGTACGCGGTGCATGAGGCGTGTGCCGGTCTTGGGGTCGGCGAGCAGCCAGTCGCAGGCGAAGAGTGCTTCCCCTTCCTCCAGGCCGAGTTGGGGGCCGGTGACTGCGGTGGTGGTGCGGTAGGCGGCCGGTTCCTCGACCGGCTCCCACACCTCGTCCCCGAGCATGCTGAACGTGCGGCCGGTGCTGGTCACGGCTCGGTTGATGGTGTTGACCGGTGCGGGCAGGGCGCGGACGTAGCTGCCCTTGCCGTGGATGACCTCGATCAGCCCCTCGGACCTGAGTGCGGCGACGGCGTTGCGCACGGTGGGGCGGGAGACTCCGTAGCGGTCCATGAGCTGGGACTCGGAGGGGACGGGTGCGCCGGGCGGGATCTCGCCCGCGGTGATGGCGTTGCGGATCTCGGCGGCGACCTGCTGGTACAGGGCGCCGGGTCGCTGGATCTCTCCCACTGTCGAACTCCCTTTGCGTGAACGGGTCGTTGGTCTTACGTCACTCGTCAGCATAAGTGCTTGCGCGGTTGGCGCGATAGGTGCATAGTCGTCACTCGTCAGCACGAGTGACGTCAGTGTGATGCTGACGTCTGATTGGCCAAGGAGGCCAACACCCCATGCAGTCAATCCCTGTTGATGTCTCCCGGCTCGGCGTACTGCGGTGCGCTGTCGCGCCGGAACCGAAGCTCACCGGCTTCGGGACCAAGGAAGTCAAGAAGGACAAGGAGGGCAACACGGTCTACACCGTGGCCGTCACGGTCCGGCAGGAAGGCCGCCGGATCTCGGTCATCGAAATCTCCGTCACCGGCGAGCCGAAAGGCGTCGTCGAGGGCGGTGAGGTGCGGGTGACGGGCCTGGAGGCGTTCTCCTGGGCCATGGGCGACCGGCACGGCATCAGCTTCCGCGCCGCCGCCATCACCCCCGCACCGGTAGCTGCTCCGGCCGCTGCTGCTTCGAGGGCGGGTGGTGCCTGATGGGACCCATCACGCTCGCGTTCTTACTCGCGGCCCTCGCCTGGGCCGTCGTCGCCGGCGCCCATGTGCGGGAGCGGCACCCGGTGTGGTTCTGGTACCTCACCGGCTACCCCGCCACCGCCGTGCGGGTCGTGCGGACCTGGCGCAAGGTCGCCCAGCTCAACGACCTCGCCGTCTCGCCCCGCCCCTCCCGCGGCCTCGTCGGCGACCTCGTCGTCAAGGGTGAGGCCCTGCGCCCGGTCGCGCCGCGGATCTCGTTCCCCCGGGCGACCCGTGCCGGCTTGAGCGTGGAAGTGCGGTTGCACCCCGGTCAGACGCCGGGGCCGTTCATCGCGGCGGCGGATGCCCTGGCCCACGCCTGGCGCGTCCACGCCGTACGCGTCACCTCCCCCGAACGAGGACGGGTCTCGCTGGTCGCGACGGCCGGTGACCCACTCCAACGGCCCGGCCTGGCGCACGCGCCCGCCGTGTTGCTGTCGGCGCTGATCGGGATCCTGGAGAGCGGCGGGGCGTGGGTGATGAACCTCCGGCAAGTCCCGCACTGGCTGATCGTCGGCGCAACGCAGTCGGGGAAGTCCACGCTCCTGGCGCGGCTGGTGGTGAAGCTTGCCCCGCAGCCGGTCGCTCTGGTCGGGATCGACTGCAAGGGCGGTATGGAGCTCGGTCTGTTCGAGCCTCGCCTCTCCGCCCTCACCACCTGCCGGAAGGAAGCCGTGGCAGTGCTCGGCGCGCTCGTTGCCGAGATGCAGGTACGGATGGAGATCTGCCGGTTCGAAGGGGTCCGCTCGATCTGGGAGCTGCCCGACAAGCTCCGCCCCGTGCCCGTCGTCGTCCTCGTCGATGAGCTGGCAGAGCTCTATCTCTCGGACGGCACCAGGGAGTCCAAGGCGGAGGCGGAGAAGTGCTCCGTCCACCTCCTGCGCATCGCCCAGCTCGGTGCAGCCCTCGGCCTTCACCTGGTCGTGGCCGGGCAGCGGGTCGGCTCCGATCTCGGCCCCGGCGTCACCGCCCTGCGCGCCCAGCTCTCCGGCCGCATCTGCCACCGCGTCAACGACCCCGGCACCGCCGAAATGACCCTCGGCGATCTCAACAAGGACGCCGTGACCGTCGCGCAGTCGATCACCTCGGAGGAGAAGGGAGTGGCAGTGTGCACCGGTGCCGACGGCGGCTGGGGCCGGGCCCGCTCCCACCTGACCACCGTCGAGGACGCCCGCAAGATCGCCGCGGCCTGCATGCACCTCACCCCGGAACTCCTGGGCGTGCGGCGGGCGCTGCTGATGGCCGGAGTGGGTGAAGCCACGTGAAGGACACAGCCGTTCTCCCGCTGGTGGTGGTGCTCGGGATCATGACCGCCCTCCTGGTCAACTCCCGCGATGTGCGCTGGTGGCAGGCCGTACTGATCGGCCTGTTCGGCGTCTACCTGGGCCAGACCCCGGTGATCTTCACGATCAACAGCTTCATGACCTGGTGCCTGTCCGGCTTCACCCACACCCACTGAAAAGGCAGGCCAGCATGCCCATGCGCCCCGTGCGCTGCCCGATCTGCAAGGGCGAACGACGGATCAAGACCTACACCGGCCGGTGGCGTCGCTGCCGCTGCTGCCGCGGCACCGGCACCACCCGCTGAACCCAGACTCCACCCCCGCATCGAGAGGACGACCCCATGGACGACCCCGGACCACCAGCCACCAACCGCGCCGCTGTCAGAGCGGCTCACCCCGGGAGATCACCACCATCACCGCCGTAACCACCCCGGCTGACCGGCGCGCCGCCCTCGACCGCGCGGCGCGCCTGCGTCAGCTCACCGAAACCGACCAAGACGCCATCAGACTCGCCCAGGACCCCCAATTCGGCCGCTGGCTGGAGCAGATCACCACCACCGGCGGCTGCGCCCACCCGATCCACCTCACCGGACGCACCACCACCCGCGACGCGGCCACGGGCGAGATCCTCCACCACTACGACACCCGCAACGAGCCCGGCGAACGGCTCCTCGTCCGCTGCCGCAACCGCCGCTCCTCCGTCTGCGCCCCGTGCTCCCGCCTCCACGCCGGAGACACCTACCACCTCGTCCAAGCTGGACTCACCGGCGGCAAAACCGTCCCCGACAAGGTCCGTGAGCACCCCCGGCTCTTCGTCACCCTCACCGCCCCCTCCTTCGGCCCCGTCCATGGAGCCGCCGACGGGAAGCGCTGCCGACCCCGGCGCGACGCAGGCGAATGCGACCACGGGCGCCCCCTCGGCTGCCCGGCCATCCACGCCACCGGTGACCGGCTCATCGGCCAGCCGCTCTGTCCCGGCTGCTACGACTACCCCGCCCACGTCCTGTGGCACGCCAACGCCGGACAACTCTGGGACCGCTTCACCCGCGCCGTCCGCCGCCACCTCGCCACCGCCGCAGGGCTCGCGCAGTCCCGCTTCCCCGACCACGCCCGGCTCTCCTTCGCCAAGGTCGCCGAGTACCAGAAACGCGCCGCCGTCCACGTCCACGCCGTCGTACGCCTCGACGGCCCGCACGGCCCCGGAACCCCGCCCCCGCCCTCGGCCTCCGCCGACCTCCTCATCACGGCGGTGCGTGCTGCGGCCCGCTCCGTCGTGGTTCGCAGCCCGTACAGCCCGGCCGCCGGGGAACACGCCCTCCGCTGGGGCACCGAACTCGACGCCCGCCCCCTGCGCGCCACCGACAACACCCTCGGCCTCGCCGACGACGCGGTCGCCGCCTACGTCGCCAAGTACGTCACGAAGGGCGCCAGCGACACCGCAGCCGGCACCGACCACCGCCTCCTGACCTGGGACGACATCGCGGCCGTCCCCGCCACCCCGCACGTCCAGGCGCTTATGCGGACCTGCTGGCACCTCGGCGGCCTGCCCGAGTACGCACCCCTCCGGCTCCGCTCCTGGGCCCACACCCTCGGCTACCGCGGCCACATCCTCACCAAATCCCGCGCCTACTCCACCACCTACACAGCCCTGCGCACCGAACGAGCCGACCACCACCACGCCGGACTCCAACTCCCCGACACCCCAGACGCGATCACCGACACCCACTGGCGCTACCTCGGCTCCGGCCACACCCCCGGCGCCACCCTCATCGCCGCCGGAATCGCCCAAGACCTCGCCACCAACCGCAAGATCGCCCGTGAGGTGTTCAGTGCCTGACGACCTCGCAGGCCACCTCCGCTCCGGCCACATCGTGGACAACCTTCCTGTCTCGCTCCCGAGTTGGTGCGTCACAACCAGCGAACCGGACATAGCCAAGGCGGTATCCCGGCTGATGGGAGGACAACCCGAGAGGCGGAGGACCGATGGCGGGGATTGTCTTGAGATCCTCACCGACACGGACAAGGTAATGATCGTCGTGGATACCCCGACCGCCGTGTCCTCCGAAATGCGGCTGTGGAAGAGCTCTCAGCTCGTGCACCACTGTGACGGTGCCGAGTTTCTGAGCCCCACAGACAGGCGAGGCACGCCATGCGGTTGCCCGCCGACCTTTGCTGAGCGGAAAGCCGCAGCGATGGAATTCCGCGGACCCCAGCCGAACTCGGCGATCACGTTCCGCCTGGCTGATGACGCGGCTCTCGGCTTCTTCTTCTACAGATCGACGAGTTGGAAGCTCGCCGAGTCCATACAAAGCGTGACGGCGGCCATTGAGCGCATCGGCCGCCGAGCATTGGCGGAACTCGGCATGGAACTCGTCACATGCACCACGAGGAGCGGCACGCGGGTGTCGTACCGAAAGCCGGTCATCAAGGTTCTTGGCCCCTGGCACGAAGCGGCATCTGGATAGAGCACTGTACGACCAAGCGAAAGCCCCGAGGAGGTGTCCCCCTCGGGGCTTTCTACGTGCCTTACGCAGCAGCGGTCTCCGCTGCCTGCTGCTGCCCTGCCATCAGAAGCTTCACGCGCTCCTCCACCCGACAAGTACGGCGACTACCGCCCCTGCCTGCCGCCTTACTCACGCGGACTTCGTCCACGAACAGCCCGACCAACATTCGCCGGTCGGCGACGGTGGCGTTCTTCCACCAGGAGCCCTCTCCCAACGGGTCACCATTCGGATCTTCGGTGTAGGTCCACTCCTCGATCGGAAGCGCGGGCACCTCTGGTCCGCCCACGTCATCGATCCGACGCTCGATCGCTGCGAGGCGGCTCTCCAGCGACTCCTTGTCGGCCAGGAAGCGGGCCCTACCGATCTTGCCCTCGTAGATGCCCGAGTTGAGGTCATCGTAGAGACGGGTGATGGAGTCGGTGATCTCTGCGCGTTCCCCGGTGAGTGCGGCGCGTTCACCGCTCATCTCGGGCCGCTCTCTGAGCTTCGCCAGCCTGAGAGTGGCTTCCGCGATGATGGCGAGAGTCTCCGGCTTGTCCTCCGCGGTCATGAGGACGGCCATGATCCGGCGTGCCACGTACTCGTCCACCTCCGCCTGGTTGATGGTGAGCCCGCCCTCATGCTTGCCGGCTTCCACCACACCGGACGCCCGGCTGCACTTGTAGATGCCCGGCGAGCCGGTCAAAGGGCGGTCGCACTCGCACTTGAGCTTGTCCATGGCCGTCAAAAGGTACGACGCACTCCAGGTCACCCCCTTCACGCCTTCGCGTCCGTCCAGCCACACTTGGAGCTCGAACCACCGAGGAGGAGGGATGAGTGCTTTCCCGATTGAAATGGGCTCGCCGGTCGCATCCCGAAGAATCTTGTAGCCCTCAATCGTTCGGGTGGGGTTTCCGTCCCTGTCCTTTCGATACACCGGATCGGCTGCGAATCCCGCGAGACGAGGATCGGAGAGGACACGCTTCACGGTGGGCTTGCGCCACGCACCGCCATTTTGGCTCGGCACCTGATTCACGTTCAGCCAAGTGACGATAGCGCCTACCGAAGCGGGATGCGCACTCTTCTTCCCCATCCAAGGCTTGTCCTTGAATTCGAAGATGCGATCCACCATGCGGAGAATTACGCTGCCCTGGTCCGTTCCGTCCTCGCTTGCAGGGACTGGACGGAGTAGGCGGATAGTGACGACGACCTCCTTGCCGTCCACCATCCTCCTCTCGGACACAGGGTAGCTCTCCATCCCGTAGGGAAGTGCCCCTCCCGCCCACCCGCCCAGTTGCTTGGCTACACGCTTGGCGCCAGCGATTGACTCACTCTTGTTCTTACTGTCCTGATGCGCCGCATCGAGCCGCATGATCAACATGATGAGTTCCATCGTGTTGTCCGGCGAGAACGACCCCTCCGAAACAGAGGTGATCGTGACCCCGAGCGAGAAAAGCTCAAGGACTACGGGGATTGCGTCTTTCGGCTCCCGACGAGAGAACCGGGTGACGTTGAAGACGATGATTTCTTGGATCTTGCGGGCGCGGCAATCATTCAGAAGCCGCTCGAAGTTCTTGCGCTTCGCGTTCGGGTCGTAGCCGGAAACGCCGATATCGCGATAATGGCCCGCGAATTTACACCCGCGGTCCCGGGCCTTCTTTTCCGTGGCCCTGTCCTGCGTCTGCGGACTGGCTTCCGACTTGTCGGATTTCTTCTTCGACTGACGGGTATACCCTGCTGCTACCCGGAGCGCGGCTGCAACGTGCTCCGGGTGCCCAGCTTCAGTGGTGTGGGTCACACAGGGACGGTACCCTAACTACCCCAGTTCGGTGAAGCTGGGGCTTCATATGGGTAGCTCACGCTAGCCATGGTCTCAGAGCCGCGCACCGAGTCGTCTTCGGGCGTTTCACACGCCGTTCACGGGGGAGGTCTCTGAGACGATGATCGGGTTGCGCGGCGGGGGCTGTGCTGCGTAAAAAAGCGGTCGGGTGGAGATATGCATCGCGGTGGCGGACTGGGCGAGGGCACCGATGACCTGGGGCCCGAGCGAGCCCAGAGGTCCCGCAGGGGGCGTCACAGGGGCCGCCGCGAAGAAGACGGCGTGGCAAGCAGCAGGAGTGGTGGCCGGGTGGGGGTGACCTACAAGTACTTCGGGGCGCCCAACAGCGCCGCCGCGGCCAACGTCCCCATCTCCATGCGCCCCGAGGAGCTCGGCGGTGACGAGCTCGGCATGGGCGGCATGTTCACCAAGATCAAGCCGGAGACGATGGCCGCGATGGTCCTCACCGGCATCGAGGGCATACCCCTGCACAAGGTCCCCCCGCTCGAACTGGTCGTCCTCCACCCCGACTACGCCGTCGTCAAGCTCCCCATGACCGTCGTCGACCCGCTGCGCGGGATCGGCGAGGAATCGGTGGGCGCCGCCGCCTTCATCTGGTCCACCGTCCCCGACCGCGGCGGCCCGCGGGACGCGTTCACCGTCTACCAGCTGCTCCGCGAGTGGCAGGACTTCTCCCACCGCCTGCACGAGAACGGCCACCAGCCGTACTGCCTGGTCTGGCCCTGACCGCCCCGGCCCGCCCGGCCCCGTACGGCGGTCAGCGCGGTGCGAGCAGGTCGGTGTCCAAGCTGCCCTGCACCACCTCCTGCGCGAGATCCGCCAGCCGCAGCTGCCGCGGGCGGGCGTAGCTGCGCAGGCTCTCGAAGGCCTCGTCAAGACCCACCTGCCAGCGCTCGGCCAGCACGCCCTTGGCCTGCTCGATCACCACCCGGCTGTGGAGCGCGGCCTGCAACTGCGCCTTGTCGATGTTGCCCTGCTCGATCGTGCGCTGCTGCAGGATGGCGATCGTGGCCACGTCCGCCAGTGCCTGGGCCAGCTGGACATCGGGCTCGGAGATCCGCCCGCCACGGGAGTCGAAGAGGTTCAGCGCACCGATGACCTGATGCCGCAGCCGCATGGGAATGGCGTGCGTCGTACGGAAACCCGCCGCGCGGGCACGGGCCGCGAACGGCCCGAAATCCGACGTCGCCCGGGAGGACGACAGATCGATGTCCAGCTGCGCCTGCCCGGTGCGGTAGCACTCCACGCACGGGCCCTGGTCGTGCTGCAGGGCGAACAGCTCCAGCAGCCGGGTGTGCTCGTCCGAGGCGGCGATGACCTGCAACTCGCCATAGGGGTTCACGATCATCACGCCGACGGCCTCGATGTCGAGCAGTTCGACGCACCGGGCGGCGAGCCGGTGCAGGAAGTCGATCAGATCGAAGTCGTCGATCAGCGAATCGACGGCCTCGACCAGGATCTCCAGCGTGCGTTGCTGGCTAGCCATGGCCATCATCCCCTTTTCTCGAAAGACGGGTCCGGCCCGTCGTCAGTGTGTCGGAAGTGCAATCGGCGGGCCACGACTTCCTCCGCGACCCCCATCAGGGGGAGCTCGTGCCGATAGGCGTGGGCGCGCAGCAGCACCAGGGCCTGGGCGACGGTCACCCGCGCCTGGACGCTGATCATCCCGCTGGCCTGGTGGACGACGGCCCGGTGCAGCTGCGCGGCGGACTCGGCGGAGGCGAACGCCGCGGCGTGCTCCCCGCCGTCCAGCACCACCGCGGTCACCGCCGCGGCGAGGATCAGGGCGTCATCCATGGCGGCCCCCGTCAGCGGGCCCACCCCGGTCCGCTGCGCGGTCAGCACGCCCAGGCACGCGCCGCCGATCCGCAGGGGGAAGCAGAAGAGGGCGTCCACCCCGAGCCCCGTCAGTGCCGGGAGCAGCGCGGGCCACCGGTCGGGGCGGACCCGCCCCAGATCCGGCTCGACGACCACCGCACAGGAGCCCAGGGCATCCACCCCCGGCCCCTCGCCGAGCGTGTACTGCTCGTCCTCAAGGCGCTCGCTGACACCCGGGGAGGACCACACCAGCTCGCTCAGCGACCCGGCCGTGGCGAGGGAGACCGCGACCCCGTCCACGCCCAAGACCCGGGCGCACTCCAGCGGGTTCCCGCCGATCAGTCCGGGGCCCGAGCGTGCGGACATGTCGCGCAGCACGCGGGCCATGCCCGCGCTGGTAGCCACAGATGCCACCCGCTTCCCGGGCCGAACCCCCACACGCCACCCGGAACGGGCGGCCTGTCGGTTTCACCCTACGCCCGGGAGCCCCGGTCGGGGCTGCCGTCGAGGGCGTCGAGATCGGCCAAATCCGTCAGCGAGGCGACCGGTGCGAAGACCTCCAGCAGATCGGCCAGCCGCATGACCTTCAGCGCCCACGGCCGGGTGCACAGCACCGCGAACCGGCCGCCCGCCGCGAGCACTCCGGTGCGGGCCCGGCACATCACGCCCAGGATCGCGCAGTCGAAGAACGTCACCTCGCGCAGATCCATCACCACGACGGGCTTCTCCAGCGCGAGCAGCCGCACCAGCAGCCGCTCGACCTCCGGCACCGACTCGATGTCGAGCTCACCGGTCAGCCGCAGCACGCCCCACCGGCCCACCACACGGATATGCGACGCGCTCTGCCACTCGGTCACGAGTGCTCCCCCTGCGTGGACGGCATGAGACAGCGGCAGGGAAACAGGGCCTTGCACACCGTCGCCACCAAGGTCCGGGGCAGCTGCTACGAAGATACGGGCCACCGCCACCGCGCAAGGGCCGGAACGCGTTCCGGGCTCCCGAAGGTATGAAAATAGCTGGAGCAGGCCTTCGGGTGCGGCGATCGGTGATTGACTCTCCAAGGGTCTGTACCCGCCGATGGCCGAGACCTCACCCACCGGTCACGGCCGACCGCCCGGCCGCCTTCCGGAGGGCCCCTCTCCGCTCTAGGGTGGGCCCGTGGCCCCGGCCCCCGGCCGCCGTCTCCCCCGGACGCGCCGGACGCCTCCCGCCCTGCCGTCGCCCCGAGGTCGTAGACAGGCCGGCCGGTGCCCCCGCCAGGGGAGGGCGGGACCACCGGTCGGCTCCGGCCGTCGCGCTCACGGCCCCGCCCGGCACGTAGCGTGCCTCCCATGCTCACCTTCCGCTCCATCGCCCTCTTCCTCGTCGCCGCGCTCCTGGAGATCGGCGGCGCCTGGCTCGTCTGGCAGGGCGTGCGGGAGCACAGGGGCTGGGCGTGGATCGGCGCCGGAGTGATCGCCCTCGGTGCGTACGGCTTCGTCGCCACGCTCCAGCCGGACGCCGAGTTCGGCCGCATCCTCGCCGCGTACGGCGGGGTCTTCGTCGCCGGGTCCCTCGCCTGGGGCATGGTCGCGGACGGCTACCGCCCCGACCGCTACGACGTGGCCGGGGCGCTGGTCTGCCTCGCCGGGGTCGCGATCATCATGTACGCGCCGCGCGGCCGCTGACGCCGCCCGCGCACCGGGCCCGGACAGCTGCTCGAACGGCGCCCGCATATCCTGCGAGCGGATCCCGCACGCAGGCACCCCAGGAGGCCCACCATGACCACCCGCACCGCTGTCATCACCGGCGCGAGCAGCGGCATCGGTGCCGCCACCGCCCGGCAGCTGGCCGCCGCGGGCCACCGCGTCGTCCTCACCGCCCGCCGCAAGGACCGCATCGAGGCCCTGGCGGCCGAGCTCACCGCGGCCGGCCACGAGGCCGTCGCCCACGAGCTCGACGTCACCGACCGTGCGGCCGTCCTGGCCTTCGCCGACCAGCTGGACGGCTCCGTCGACGTCCTGGTCAACAACGCCGGCGGCGCGCTCGGCGCCGACCCCGTCGCCACCGCCGACCCCGCGGAGTGGCGCACGATGTACGAGGTCAACGTGCTCGGCGTGCTCAACCTGACCCAGGCGCTGCTCCCCCGCCTCGTGCAGAGCGGCGACGGCACCGTGCTGATCGTCTCCTCCACCGCCGGGCTCGGCACCTACGAGGGCGGCGGCGGCTATGTCGCGGCCAAGCACGGCGCGCACGTCATCGCCGAGACGCTGCGCCTGGAGCTGTGCGGGCAGCCCGTGCGGGTCGTCGAGATCGCCCCGGGCATGGTGAAGACGGACGGGTTCGCCGTCACCCGCTTCCGCGGCGACGAGGAGAAGGCCGCCGCGGTCTACGCCGGGGTCGCCGAGCCGCTGACGGCCGAGGACGTGGCGGACACCATCACCTGGGCGGTCACCCGCCCCTCGCACGTGAACATCGACCTGCTGGTCGTGCGCCCGCGGGCGCAGGCCGCCAACCACAAGGTGCACCGCGAGGGCTGAGCGGGCCCGGGACCTGCGACGCAGGACCGGAGACCGATGACAAGGAAGATCATCGGGAGCTACCTTCGGCACAGCGGCCGCCACGGGGGACGGCCTGTGCGAAAGGAACTCCCATGCGTGTCACCGGCTTCGACCACCTCGTCCTGAACGTCTCCGACGTCGAGCGGGCCCTCGCCTTCTACTGCGGCCCGCTCGGCCTGGAGCCCGTCCGCGTCGAGGAGTGGCGCGCGGGGAAGGTGTCCTTCCCCTCCGTGCGCGTCTCCCCCACGACCATCATCGACCTGGTCGACCGCGCCCGCGGCGAGTCCAACGTCGACCACATCTGCCTGGTCGTCGAGCCGCTGGACTGGCAGACGGTGATCGACGCGGGCACCTTCACCGTCGTCGACGGACCGGGCAAGCGCTACGGCGCCCGCGGCAACGCGGAGTCCCTCTACGTCCTCGACCCGGACGGCAACACGGTGGAACTGCGCTGGTACCCGCAGGACGCGTGACGCGCCCCGCGGGCCACGGGCCACGGGCCTCAGCCCTTGACGCAGACGACCTGCTTGAGCTTCGCGACGACCTCGACCAGGTCCTTCTGCTGCTCGATGACCTTCTCGATCGGTTTGTAGGCGCCCGGGATCTCGTCCACGACGCCGGAGTCCTTGCGGCACTCCACGCCCCGCGTCTGCTCCTCCAGGTCCTGGGTGGAGAAGCGCTTCTTCGCCGCGTTGCGGCTCATCTTGCGACCCGCGCCGTGGGAGGCGGAGTTGAAGGACGCCGCGTTGCCGAGCCCGCGCACGATGTACGAGCCGGTGCCCATCGAGCCCGGGATGATGCCGTAGTCGCCGTCGCCCGCGCGGATCGCTCCCTTTCGGGTGACCAGCAGCTCCTTGCCGTCGTAGGTCTCCTCGGCCACATAGTTGTGGTGGCAGGAGATCACGGGCTCGAAGGTCGGCTTCGCCTTCACGAACTCCTTGCGGACCACGTCCTGGTAGAGCGCCATCATGAGCTCACGGTTGTGCTTCGCGTACTCCTGGGCCCAGAAGAGGTCGTGCCGGTAGGCCGCCATCTGCGGGGTGTCGGAGACGAAGACGGCGAGGTCGCGGTCGATCAGGTCCTGGTTGTGCGGCAGCTTCCGGGCCTGGCCGATGTGGTGCTCGGCGAGCTCCTTGCCGATGTTCCGGGAGCCGGAGTGCAGCATCAGCCAGACCGAACCCGACTCGTCGAGACAGAATTCGATGAAGTGGTTACCGCCGCCGAGCGTTCCCATCTGCTTCACCGCGCGGTCCTGACGGAACTTGACCGCCTCGGCCACTCCGTCGAACCGCCCCCAGAAGTCCGCCCACCCCGCCGTCGGCACGCCGTGCAGCCGGCCCGGGTCCACCGGGTCGTCGTGCATCCCCCGGCCCACCGGGATCGCCGCCTCGATCTTCGAGCGCAGCCGGGACAGGTCCGCCGGGAGGTCGTTCGCCGTCAGGGACGTACGGACCGCCGACATGCCGCAGCCGATGTCCACGCCGACCGCCGCCGGGCACACCGCGCCCCGCATCGCGATCACCGAGCCGACCGTGGCGCCCTTGCCGAAGTGGACGTCCGGCATCACCGCGAGGCCCTCGATCCAGGGCAGGGTGGAGACGTTGCGGAGTTGCTGCATGGCAACGCCCTCGACCGTGGCCGGGTCGGCCCACATGCGGATCGGTACACGGACGCCGGGTACCTCGGTGTAGGACATCGTTTTCCTCATAACCCCGTAAAAGCAAGATAACGCAAAAGCCGGACAAATCTGACGATTCACGACAGGGAACCGGCAGACCGGGCGGTACGTGCGGTAGACATACCTTCCAGCCGCCGCCTTCCCGGCGGCAACCCGTTTTCGCGCGAGCACCCGCGTGAGCGCGACGGGCCAGGGCGACAAGCCGCAGGGCGAAGGGAGCCACGGACAGTGCAGCGAAGGGCGTACGCACCGGCCGCCGCACTGGCTGCGGCACTGCTCGCGGTGATCGTCACCGCGTGCGGCGGCTCCTCCGGCGGCCACGGCGGGGGCGACGACGCGAAGACCGGCCGCACCGGCTCGACGGCCCCGGCCGGGGAACCCGGCAAATACCGCAGCCTCCCCGAGCCCTGCGGCTATGTGAACCGGGACACCCTGCGCCGCATGCTGCCCGCCGGTGACGACGACAGCGACCCCGAGCTGCAGAAGCTCTACCGCGGCCAGGCCGCCATCACCTACGACACCGACCGCCGCGTCGGCTGCCGCTGGAAGCTGGAGACCCCGGAGGGCACCCGGCATCTGTCGGTCGACTTCGAGCGCGTGGTGTCGTACCAGCCGGGGGTCAGCGACGAGGAGCGGGCGCAGGAGCTCTACGCGCGCCAGGCGACCGCCGCGAAGATCCCCTCCGCGTCGGCGTCCCCCTCCGCTCCGACGCCCTCGCCCTCGCCCTCCGCGAGCGCGGGCACGCACCCGCAGGGCGGCGCGGCCACCGGATCGCCCTCCCCCGGCGCCTCCACGAGCCCCTCCGCCCCGGGCTCCCCCTCCGCCGACCCCCGCTTCCTCCCCCGCGTCCTCGACGACCTCGGCGACGACGCGTTCATCGACGACAAGCTGGTCAGCACGGCGGCGGGCGTGCACCGGGACATCGCGGTGGTCTTCCGGTCCGCGAACATCCTCGTGAGCATCGCCTACGACCAGTGGTCGGCCGACCGGCAGCACATTCCCACCAGCGAAGACCTCCAGGGCAAGGCGCACGGCCTGGCCCGGGAACTGGACGCGGGGCACTTCGGCAATTAGCCCGGCGAGTATCGCCCCGCCTCGGCCACCGGCGCTCCCCCGCCGCGTACCGTGCCGGGCAGGGCACCCGGCCACGGACGGCTCGCCCCGGACCGCAAACGACCCGCCCCCGACACCGACCGAGTGAAGGACCCATGCACCGAACAGCCCCGCGACTCGCCCGAATCCTCGCCTGCGCCGCAGTACCGGTGATGCTCGTCGCCACCGGCTGCTCGAGCGGCGACTCCGGTTCCAAGAAGGCGACGGCGACGCCGTCCCACTCGGTGACGCCCAGCCCTTCGGCCTCGGTGAAGGCGGCGACGTTCGCCAAGCTGCCCGAGGTGTGCAAGTCCGTCGACGAGAAGACCGTCGACAGCCTGGTGCCGAAGGCGAAGAAGAAGGAGGGCGAGGCGCTCCCGGCGACCGCCCCCAACGACTCCGCAAGCTGCTTCTGGAACGGCCTGAACGGCGACGACCCCAAGGACCTGCAGTACCGCGGCCTGACGATCTCGCTCAAGCGCTTCTCGGCGGACCCGACGCTCGGCTCGGGCGAGAAGCTCGCCGCGACGTACGTCGGCCAGCGGACGACCAAGGCGGCCACCGAGGACGGCGCCAAGGACGCCAAGACCGAGAAGGTCAGCGGGATCGGTGACGAGGCGAACAGCATCGCCACCGACTACCGCAAGGACAACGACGACTACCGCAACGCGATCGTCGTGACCCGCACCGCCAACGTCGTGATCAGCGTCAAGTACACCGGCGCGGGCTTCGAGGGCGCCAAGAACCCCGACGCGGGCGACCTGATGAAGAACACCCAGGACGCGGCGAAGCAGGTCGTGGCCTCGGTCGCGGCCGCGAACAAGAAGTAGCCGCACGCACGACGACGCCGGGCCGGCCCGAGGAATCGGGCCCGCCCGGCGTCGTCGTGTCCGTACGCGGTGTTACACCGACAGCAGCTTGCGCACGCGGTCCGCGCCCACGGCCAGCAGCAGCGTGGGCAGGCGCGGGCCGGTGTCACGGCCGACCAGCAGGTGGTAGAGCAGCGCGAAGAAGGTGCGCTGGGCGACCTTCAGCTCCGGCGTGGGCTTGGCGTCGGGCTCCAGCCCGGCCTGCACCTTCGGCACGCCGTAGACGAGCGTGGTCAGCCCGTCCAGCGACCAGTGCTCGTCCAGGCCCGCGAGCAGCAGCCGCAGCGACTCGCGGCCCTGCTCGTCCAGCGAGCCGAGCAGCTCGGCGTCGGGCTCGGAGCGGACGACCGTGCGGGACTCCGCCGGCACCTGGGTGTTGATCCAGTGCTCGGCCTTGTCGAGCCGCGGCCGCGTCTCCTCCAGCGAGGTGACCGGGTTCTCCGGGTCGAGTTCGCTGAGGATGCGCAGGGTCTGCTCGTCGTGGCCGGCGGTGATGTCGACGACCGAGGCGAGCGTGCGGTAGGGCAGCGGGCGCGGGGTGCGCGGCAGCTCACCGGAGGCCGTGCGCGCGGCACGGGCGTACGCGGCGGCGTCGGCGGGCAGCACGCTGCCGTCGGCGACCTTGGCCTCCAGCTTGTCCCACTCGTCGTAGAGCCGCTGGATCTCCTGGTCGAAGGCGATCTTGAAGGACTGGTTGGGCCTGCGGCGCGCGTACAGCCAGCGCAGCAGCGGCGCCTCCATGATCTGCAGCGCGTCGCCCGGGGTGGGGACGCCGCCCTTGGAGGAGGACATCTTGGCCATGCCGCTGATGCCGACGAAGGCGTACATCGGGCCGATCGGCTGCTCGCCGCCGAAGACCTTGCGGACGATCTGGCCGCCGACGACGAAGGAGGAGCCGGGCGAGGAGTGGTCGACGCCGGAGGGCTCGAAGATCACGCCCTCGTAGGCCCAGCGCATCGGCCAGTCGACCTTCCAGACCAGCTTGCCGCGGTTGAACTCGCTCAGGGCCACGGTCTCGGAGTGGCCGCACACACAGGTGTAGGCGAGCTCCGTGGTCTCGTCGTCGTAGGCGGTGACCGTGGTCAGGTCGCGCTCGCAGACGCCGCAGTAGGGCTTGTACGGGAAGTAGCCCGCGCCGGAGCCGCTGCCGTCGTCCTCGGCGGCCGCGCCGGAGCCCTCGGCGGCCTCCAGCTCGGCCTCGTCGACCGGCTTCTGCTGCTGCTTCTTCGGCTTGCCGGTCGCCTTGTCCTTCGTCCGGTACTGGTCGAGGACCGCGTCGATGTCACCGCGGTGCTTCATCGCGTGCAGGATCTGCTCGCGGTAGACACCGGAGGTGTACTGCTCGGTCTGGCTGATCGGGTCGTACTCGATGCCGAGCTCGGCGAGCGCGGCCACCATGGCGGCCTTGAAGTGCTCGGCCCAGTTCGGGTACGCCGAGCCCGCCGGGGCCGGGACCGAGGTCAGGGGCTTGCCGATGTGCTCGGCCCAGGAGGCGTCGATACCGGGGACGCCGTTGGGCACCTTGCGGTAGCGGTCGTAGTCGTCCCAGGACAGCACGTGCCGGACCTCGAGGCCGCGGCGACGGATCTCGTCGGCGACCAGGTGCGGGGTCATGACCTCGCGCAGGTTGCCCAGGTGGATCGGGCCGGAGGGGGACAGGCCGGAGGCAACGACGATCGGTTTGCCGGGGGCACGGCGCTCCGCTTCGGCAATGACCTCGTCGGCGAAACGGGAGACCCAATCGGCCTCGGTGCTCTGAGCCTGAGCCACGGCACTTCCTTCCTTACGGTCCTGGCATGACCATTGTCCCAGACGGCACGGGCGGCTCCGGGGTTGCTCCCGGGCCGGCGAAAGGGCGGGCGCGAGGGCGGGCGCGAGGGCGGGCATGAGAGCGGCCGAAATGGCCGCCCGGGCGGTGACGGGTGCGTGTGATACTCGGTGTACCAAAAACGCCCTCTAACGGAACGGCACCCACCCCATGGCCTCGGTCCCTTCCCTCGCTTCCTCGCTCCACCAGCGCATCGCGGACGCTCTCTCGGCAGCCCTGCCGGAGGCCGGTGCCGCCGACCCGCTGCTGCGACGAAGCGACCGGGCCGACTTCCAGGCCAACGGGATGCTGGCGCTCGCCAAGAAGCTGAAGGGCAACCCCCGCGAGCTCGCGGGCAAGGTCGTGGACGGCCTGCCCACCGGTGACCTGATCCAGGAGATCGAGGTCTCCGGCCCCGGCTTCCTCAACATCACGGTCACCGACCGGGCGATCACCGAGACGCTCGCGGCCCGCGCGGCCGACGACCGCCTCGGCGTCCCCTTCGCCGAGCGTCCCGGCACGTCCGTCATCGACTACGCCCAGCCGAACGTGGCGAAGGAGATGCACGTCGGTCACCTGCGGTCCGCCGTGATCGGTGACGCGGTCGCGAAGATCCTGGAGTTCTCGGGCGAGACGGTCGTGCGCCGCCACCACATCGGCGACTGGGGCACCCAGTTCGGCATGCTCATCCAGTTCCTGATCGAGCACCCGCACGAGCTGGACCACAAGGACGCCGCCTCCGGTGAGGAGGCCATGTCGAACCTCAACCGGCTCTACAAGGCCTCCCGCGCGCTCTTCGACTCCGACGAGGCGTTCAAGGAGCGGGCGCGCCGCCGGGTGGTGGACCTCCAGGCGGGCGACGCGGAGACCCTCGCCCTGTGGCAGCGGTTCGTGGACGAGTCGAAGATCTACTTCTACTCGGTCTTCGGCAAGCTCGACATGGAGATCCAGGACGCCGACGTCGTCGGCGAGTCCGGCTACAACGACATGCTGGCCGACACCTGCCGCATGCTGGAGGAGTCCGGTGTCGCCGTCCGGTCCAACGGCGCGCTGTGCGTGTTCTTCGACGACGTCAAGGGCCCGGACGGCAACCCCACCCCGCTGATCGTCCAGAAGTCCGACGGCGGCTTCGGCTACGCGGCGACCGACCTGTCCGCGATCCGCGACCGGGTGGGCAAGCTGGGCGCCGAGTCCCTGCTCTACGTCGTGGACGCCCGGCAGGGCCTGCACTTCAAGATGGTCTTCGAGACCGCCCGCCGGGCCGGCTGGCTGCCCGAGGGCGTCAAGGCCGTCCAGCTGCCCTTCGGCACGGTGCTCGGCAAGGACGGCAAGCCGTTCAAGACGCGTGAGGGCGAGACGGTCCGGCTGGTCGACCTGCTGGACGAGGCGATCGCGCGGGCGACGGCCGTGGTCCGGGAGAAGAGCGAGAAGCTCGGGCTCTCCGAGGAGGAGATCGCCGAGCGCGGCACCCAGGTGGGCATCGGCGCGGTGAAGTACGCCGACCTGTCCACGTCCCTGGGCCGCGACTACATCTTCGACCTCGACCGGATGGTCTCCCTCAACGGCGACACCTCGGTCTACCTCCAGTACGCGTACGCCCGTATCCGCTCCATCCTCCGCAAGGCGGGCGAGTCGGCCTCCGCCAAGGCCCACCCGGAGCTGGCGCTGGCCCCGGCGGAGCGCGCGCTGGCGCTGCACCTGGACCAGTTCGCGGAGACCCTCGCCGAGGTCGCCGGTTCCTACGAGCCGCACAAGCTGGCCGCGTATCTGTACCAGCTGGCGTCGGCGTTCACGACGTTCTACGACCAGTGCCCGGTCCTCAAGGCCGAGGACGCGGCGACGGTCGAGAACCGCCTCTTCCTCGCCGAGCTGACGGGCCGCACGCTGCGTCAGGGCATGAGCCTGCTGGGCATCCGGACGCCCGAGCAGCTGTAGTTCACGGGCTCACCGGGGGCGGGGCCACGCGTCCCGCCCCCAGTTCGAACCAGATCAGCTTCCCGACGAGCCCCTGCGGCTGGTTCCGCAGCGCGAACCCTCCCCAGCTGTCGGCGCACCGCATCACCAGCCCCAGCCCACGCCCCTGTTCGGCCTCGTCGTCGGGGAGCGCGACCCTGCTCAGCCCGGGGAGCTTGGGGTTGGTGTCCCACACGGTCACCCTGACCCGCTCCCCCTCCCGCCGCACGCGCACGGACGCGGGGCCGTCCGAGTGCCGGTAGGAGTTGGTGACCAGCTCCGACGTCAACAGCTCTGCGGTGTCCGCCAGTTCGGCGAAGCCGTGCTCCTGGAAGATCGTGCGCAGGGTGCGCCGCGCGATGCAGGGCGCCATCGGGTCGGAGGGGACCTGGAGGGTGTACTCCCAGTCGTCGGCGAGTTCCGGGTCGTTGCTCATCTACGCCTCCGAGTGGTGAGCGATATGGGCTACAACGTAGAGCTCTGAGGCGAATGGTCGCCACCTGGCGGGAACGCCGATGGCGGCCTCCCCGCCGGGGAAGCCGCCATCGGTCCGTACAGCCGTGCCCGCTCAGAGCTGCCGTGCGACCTCCGTCGCCCAGTAGGTGAGGATCATGTTCGCGCCCGCCCGCTTGATGCCGGTGAGCGTCTCCATGATGGCGCGGTCGCGGTCGATCCAGCCGTTGGCGGCGGCCGCCTCGACCATCGCGTACTCGCCGCTGATCTGGTACGCGGCCACCGGCACGTCCACCGACTCCGCGACCTTGGCGAGGATGTCGAGGTAGGGCAGGGCCGGCTTGACCATGACCATGTCTGCGCCCTCGGCGAGGTCGAGCTCCAGCTCGCGCAGGGACTCCCGGGCGTTGGCCGGGTCCTGCTGGTACGTCTTGCGGTCGCCCTGCAGCGAGGAGCCGACGGCCTCGCGGAAGGGGCCGTAGAACGCGGAGGCGTACTTCGCGGTGTAGGCGAGGATCGAGACATCCTCGTGCCCGGTCTGGTCCAGGGCGTCGCGGACGACGCCGACCTGGCCGTCCATCATGCCGCTCGGACCCACCACGTGGACGCCCGCGTCGGCCTGGACCTGCGCCATCTCGGCGTAGCGCTCCAGCGTCGCGTCGTTGTCCACCCGGCCCGCGGAGTCCAGGACCCCGCAGTGGCCGTGGTCGGTGTACTCGTCCAGGCACAGGTCGGACATGATGACGAGGTCGTCGCCGACCTCGGCCTTCACGTCCCGGATGGCGACCTGGAGGATGCCGTCGGGGTCGGTCCCGGCGGTGCCCGCCGCGTCCTTCTTGGCGTCCTCGGGCACGCCGAAGAGCATGATCCCGGAGACGCCCGCCTCCAGCGCCTCGACGGCCGCCCGGCGCAGCGTGTCACGGCTGTGCTGGACGACGCCCGGCATGGCCGAGATCGGCACCGGCTCGCTGACGCCCTCCCGCACGAAGGCGGGCAGGATCAGGTCGGCCGGGTGCAGCCGGTGCTCGGCGACCATGCGGCGCATGGCCGGGGTGGTCCGCAACCGCCGGGGCCTGGCCCCGGGGAAGGTTCCGTACGTGCTCAACTGCGTGCCCTCCTGCGCGATCCGGGCCGTCGCTCGCTCGGGCGCGTGACCGGGTCGCCGGCCTCCAGGGCGGCATCGCGCCGCGCCGCGCCGAAGTCCGCGAGCGCCTCGGCAAGCTTGTGCACCGAGGGCTCGGGCGACAGCACGTCCACCCGCAGGCCGTGCTCCTCCGCGGTCTTCGCGGTGGCCGGGCCGATGCAGGCGATGACGGTGACGTTGTGCGGCTTGCCGGCGATGCCGACGAGGTTGCGCACGGTGGACGACGAGGTGAAGAGCACGGCGTCGAAGCCGCCGCCCTTGATCGCCTCGCGGGTCTCGGCCGGCGGCGGGGAGGCCCGCACGGTCCGGTAGGCCGTGACGTCGTCGACCTCCCAGCCCAGCTCGATCAGCCCCGCCACCAGGGTCTCGGTGGCGATGTCGGCGCGCGGCAGGAAGACGCGGTCGATCGGGTCGAAGACCGGGTCGTAGGGCGGCCAGTCCTCCAGCAGCCCGGCGGCCGACTGCTCGCCGCTCGGCACGAGGTCGGGCTTCACACCGAACTCGACGAGGGACTTCGCGGTCTGCTCGCCGACGGCCGCGACCTTGATGCCCGCGAAGGCACGCGCGTCGAGCCCGTACTCCTCGAACTTCTCGCGGACCGCCTTGACCGCGTTCACCGAGGTGAAGGCGATCCACTCGTAGCGGCCGGTGACCAGGCCCTTGACCGCGCGCTCCATCTGCTGCGGGGTGCGCGGCGGCTCGACCGCGATGGTCGGGACCTCGCTGGGCACGGCGCCGTACGACCGGAGCTGGTCGGAGAGCGACGCGGCCTGCTCCTTGGTCCGCGGGACGAGCACGTTCCAGCCGAAGAGCGGCTTGGACTCGAACCACGAGAGCTGGTCGCGCTGCGCGGCCGCGCTGCGCTCGCCGACCACGGCTATCACCGGCTGGCCGCCGTCCGGGGACGGCAGCACCTTCGCGGCCTTGAGCACCTGGGCGATCGTGCCGAGGGTGGCGGTCCAGGTGCGCTGGCGCGTGGTCGTGCCCGCGACCGTGACGGTCAGCGGGGTGTCGGGCTTGCGCCCGGCGGAGACCAGCTCGCCGGCCGCGGCCACCACCGAGTCGAGGGTGGTGGAGACGACCGCGGTGACCTCGCTCGCGCCGACCTCGGACCAGCAGGTGGCCGAGGCCGTACGGGCGTCCACGAAGCGCACGTCGGCGCCCTTGCCGTCGCGCAGCGGCACTCCGGCGTAGGCGGGCACGCCCACGGCCGTCGCGACGCCCGGCACCACCTCGAAGGTGATGCCCTCGGTGGCGCAGGCCAGCATCTCGTCGCCGGCGTTGCCGTCGAGGCCGGGGTCGCCGAGGACGGCACGGACGACCCGCTTGCCGCCGCGCGCGGCCGTCATGACAAGATTGGCGGTGTCCCTAAGGACAGGGACATCAGCGGTTTTTGATGACTCGTCAGTAACCGTCTGGGCAGGCATGTCCACATGGGCGCGCGCATGCGCGCGCACCACATCGAGCACCTGCGGATCGGCAATCAGGACGTCCGCGGCCGCCAGTGCCTCCACGGCGCGCAGCGTCAGCAGTCCCGGGTCTCCGGGGCCGGCACCGAGGAAGGTGACGTGCCCGTGCACGGGGTGGTTCGGGGCGGTGGGGTTCAAAGTGCTCGCTCCCCCATAAGACCGGCCGCACCCTTGTCGAGCATCGCTGCGGCCAGCTCGCGGCCCAGGGCCACGGCTTCCTCGCTGGACGCCGGCACGGGACCGGTGATGGACAGCTGCACCAGCGTCTTGCCGTCGGTCGAGCCGACGACGCCGCGCAGGCGCATTTCGGTGACAACCTGCCCGTCGGCCAACAAGTCGGCCAGCGCACCCACAGGTGCGGAGCAGCCGGCTTCCAGGGCGGCGAGCAGGGAACGCTCCGCGGTCACGGCGACCCGGGTGTACGGGTCGTCGAGCTCGGCGAGCGCGGCGGCGAGCGGTGCGTTGGTCACGGCGCACTCGATCGCCAGGGCCCCCTGGCCGGGGGCGGGCAAAACGGTGTCGGGCTCCAGGTACTGGGAGATCTCCGCGGAGCGGCCCAGCCGGGAGATCCCGGCGGCGGCCAGCACCACGCCATCCAGCTCGCCGTCGGTGACGAAGGCGATCCGGGTGTCGATGTTCCCGCGGATGGGCACCGTCTCGATCTCCCGGCCGTGCGTGCGGGCCCAGGCGTTGAGCTGGGCCATGCGGCGCGGCGAGCCGGTGCCGATGCGGGCTCCGGCCGGCAGGGTCTCGAAGGTCAGGCCGTCCCGCGCGATCAGCACGTCCCGCGGGTCCTCGCGGACCGGGATCGCGGCCAGCACCAGGTCCTCGGGCTGGGCCGTCGGCAGGTCCTTGAGGGAGTGCACGGCGAGGTCGATCTCCCCCGCGAGCAGCGCGTCGCGCAGCGCGGAGACGAAAACGCCGGTCCCGCCGATCTGCGCGAGCGACTCCCGCGAGACATCGCCGTACGTGGTGATCTCGACCAGCTCGACCGGGCGGCCGGTCAGCTGCCGCACAGCCTCCGCCACCTGCCCGGACTGGGCCATGGCGAGCTTGCTGCGGCGGGTGCCGAGACGCAGCGGGCGCTGCTGTTCCACGGTCACCCCGTCCGCCGTCGGGGGGGTGTCGTTCATGCCGGCTCCCGTGCAGTGTTGTGCGTACCGGCCCGTGAATCGGCCCGGCTCACGGCGGCGACCGCCTGCGGATCGAGGTCGAAGAGCTCCCGCAGCGCGTCGGCGTAACCGGCGCCGCCGGGGGTGGAGGCAAGCTCCTTGACGCGCACGGTGGGCGCGTGGAGCAGCTTGTCGACGACCCGGCGCACGGTCTGGGTGATCTCCGCGCGCTGCTTGTCGTCGAGGTCGGGCAGCCGGCCGTCGAGCCGGGCGATCTCGCTCGCGACGACGTCCGCCGCCATGGTGCGCAGCGCGACCACGGTGGGCGTGATGTGCGCGGCCCGCTGCGCGGCGCCGAAGGCGGCGACCTCGTCGGAGACGATGGCGCGCACCCGGTCGACATCGGCGGCCATGGGCGCGTCGGCGGACGCCTCGGCCAGCGACTCGATGTCGACGAGCCGTACGCCGCCCAGGCGGTGGGCGGCGGCGTCGATGTCGCGCGGCATGGCCAGGTCGAGGAGGGCGAGCACCGTGCCGGACGCGTCCGCGCAGGCGGAATCGACCGCGCAGAGCGCATCCTTGCGTGCGGCCAGCGCGGTCTGGACGGTCTCGGCCGTCAGGACCACGCCCATGGCGCCCGTGCAGCTCACCACGACGTCCGCGAGCGCCAGTTCGCCGGGCACGGCGGTCATCTCCACGGCCGAGGCCGTGAAGCCGTCGGCGACACCGGCGGCACCGGGCTCGGTGAGAATCTGCGCCAGGCGCTCGGCCCGCTCCACCGTGCGGTTGGCGACCGCCACGTGCGCGACGCCCGCACGGGCGAGGGTCGCCGCCGCGAGGGAGGACATCGAACCCGCGCCGATGACGAGGGCGCGCTTGCCCACCGCCCACTCGGCCACGACCGCACCGGCGGCGAGCCGCTCCAGGCCGAAGGTGACCAGGGACTGCCCGGCCTTGTCGATGCCGGTCTCGCTGTGGGCGCGCTTGCCGACCCGCAGGGCCTGCTGGAAGAGGTCGTTGAGGAGCCGCCCGGCCGTGTGCAGCTCCTGGCCGAGCGCGAGCGCGTCCTTGATCTGGCCGAGGATCTGGCCCTCGCCTACGACCATCGAGTCCAGCCCGCACGCCACCGAGAAGAGGTGGTGGACGGCCCGGTCCTCGTAGTGCACATAGAGATACGGGGTCAGCTCGTCCAGGCCGACGCCCGTGTGCCGGGCGAGCAGCGTGGACAGCTCGGCCACACCGGCGTGGAACTTGTCCACGTCGGCGTACAGCTCGATGCGGTTGCACGTGGCGAGCACGGCCGCCTCCGTGGCGGGCTCCGCCGCGAGGGTGTCCTGCAGGAGCTTCGCCTGCGCCTCGCGCGCGAGGGCTGCCCGCTCCAGCACGCTGACCGGCGCACTGCGGTGGCTCAGACCGACGACAAGAAGACTCATGCCGGCATCACGGCGGGGACATCCCCGTCCGGACCCTTCCGGTTCTCCGCCGCCGCGCGCACCGCCGCACCCGAGCGGGGCGGCACGGGGGACGGCGTGTTCTCCTCGCCCGCCTTGCGCTGCTCGTGGAAGGCCAGGATCTGGAGCTCGATCGACAGGTCGACCTTGCGGACGTCGACGCCCTCCGGCACGGAAAGGACCGTGGGCGCGAAGTTGAGGATCGAGGTGACCCCGGCGGCGACGAGCCGGTCGCACACCTGCTGGGCGGCGCCGGCGGGGGTCGCGATGACGCCGATGGACACACCGTTGTCACTGATGATCGCTTCGAGCTCGTCGGTGTGGCGCACGGGCAGCCCGGCCACCGGCTTGCCGGCCATCGCCGGGTCGGCGTCGATCAGCGCGGCGACGCGGAAGCCGCGCGAGGCGAAGCCGCCGTAGTTGGCGAGCGCGGCACCGAGGTTTCCGATGCCGACGATGACGACCGGCCAGTCCTGGGTCAGGCCGAGCTCACGGGAGATCTGGTAGACGAGGTACTCGACGTCGTAGCCGACACCGCGGGTGCCGTACGAGCCGAGGTAGCTGAAGTCCTTGCGCAGCTTGGCGGAGTTGACGCCCGCCGCGGTCGCGAGTTCCTCGGAGGAGACCGTGGGCACCGAGCGCTCGGAGAGCGCGGTCAGTGCACGCAGATACAGCGGTAGCCGGGCGACGGTGGCCTCGGGAATCCCTCGGCTTCGGGTCGCCGGTCGGTGAGTTCGGCCAGTTGCCACGGTGCTCCTGCGGGTAGAGCGGGGCTGCGGGCGGCGCCTCGTCCCAGGACCGCCCCGTCCCCCGCAGGCTATGCCTTTGTGAACGCGTGCACAAAGATGGTGTCCGCTTTGTCCGGGCAAAGTGACCGGCGTCACGCGGTGTTTCGCCCCGATCCGGGAACCATCGGCCGCCCCACGGCGACCGTCACGCCAACCACACCGGCACCAGGGGTACGCCGACGGCGACACGCGCCCTCACTCCTCATCGCCATACCCCCGGACACCAACAAATCGCCACATGATGGTAGTCGACCCAGGCACCCAAATCGGTCCGGACGAGACCCCCTCCACACCGGGCACAATGGCCTCCATGAGCCCGCTGCTGCGCCGTAGCGCCCGCAAGAACCCCGCCGACAGCACGGTGACGCTGATCGGCAAGCCCGGCTGCCACCTGTGCGACGCGGCCGAGGCCGTCATCGTCGAGGTCTGCGCCGAACTGGGCGCCCGCTGGGAGAAGAAGGACATCACCCAGGACGAGGAGCTCCACCGCAAGTACTGGGAACAGATCCCGGTGATCCTGGTGGACGGCGCCCAGCACGACTTCTGGCGAGCGGACCCGACACGCCTGCGAAAGGCACTGGGCGGCTGAGGCGGGAGCTTTCAGCCCGTCCGGCGTTTGAGGACGCGGCCGGAGGCCGCTCCCGCCGCAGGCGGCAACGAACCCGCACCCAAAGCCGCACGCACCCGGAAGCGTTACCCCGAACAAACTGGCTATGCTCCCCGCATGGCCGCACTGGGATGGATCACTCCCCGCAAGCGCTCCGCCACCGCACGCAGCGTGCTGGCAGGCGAGGCCGCGGCGGAGGCAGCCCGTAAGACCGCTCTGGAGAACGCCGAGAGCGCGGAGACCACAGAGGGCGCGGAATCCGCGGAGCCGGATTTCCCCGTCGTCGGCGATGTGAAGGCAGCCGCCTTCTTCGACCTCGACAACACGGTGATGCAGGGCGCGTCCCTCTTCCACTTCGGCCGGGGCCTCTACAAACGCCACTTCTTCCACAAGCGCGACCTGGCCCGCTTCGTGTGGCAGCAGATCTACTTCCGCGTCGTCGGCTCGGAGAACCCCGAGCACGTCGAGGACGCACGCAACAGCGCCCTGTCCATCGTCAAGGGCCACCGCGTCTCCGAGCTGATGTCCATCGGCGAGGAGATCTACGACGAGTACATGGCGGAGCGCATCTGGCCGGGCACCCGCGCGCTCGCCCAGGCCCACCTCGACGCGGGCCAGAAGGTCTGGCTGGTCACGGCCGCGCCCATCGAGGCCGCCACGATCATCGCCCGCCGGCTGGGCCTGACCGGCGCGCTCGGCACGGTCGCCGAGTCGATCGGCGGCGTCTACACCGGCAAGCTGGTCGGCGAGCCGCTGCACGGCCCCGCGAAGGCCGAGGCCGTACGGGCGCTGGCCGCCGCCGAGGGCCTCGACCTGGCCCGCTGCGCGGCGTACAGCGACTCGGCCAACGACATCCCGATGCTGTCGATCGTCGGCCACCCCTACGCCGTCAACCCGGACAGCCGCCTGCGCAAGCTCGCCCGCGAGCGCGGCTGGCGCCTGCGCGACTACCGTACGGGCCGCAAGGCGGCCAAGGTCGGCATCCCGGCCGCGGCCGGGGTGGGCGCCCTGGCGGGCGGCGCGGCCGCGGCGATCGCCCTGCACCGCCGCCGGCGCTGACCCGGGGCCCGACGCAACTGCCGTCAACACCCAGCGCGCGTATCCCGCCACCGGCGTACGCGCCGCTCCGGCGCGCCCGCAACAGCGCGTAACCGTTCGTCACCCTCAGGCAATCCTGTCGTCATACCCTCACACAGCCCCCGCCAGTCCTTCCGCACCCGGATTGCCACAACACGCTGCCCATTCGGCCACACCATTACCGAATTCGGTCAACTTCCCTCCATGGTTCGATATTTGATCGATCCCGAAGTGGCAAGAGATCGAACGGAAACGGTGATTTGAGCAACTCGGTGTAGCGCTGCCTGTACGAAGCGTTATTCTCCTCAGACGCAAACCGGTACCCCCTTGTCCCTACGACGAGTGAACGGTTCCGTACTGCACGTGATGGAAGCTCTGCCTCTGGGAGTCCCGTGTACCCACACGTCGGGGTTGACGCCTCGGGCCTGGCTACGCTGCGCGCAACGGTCCTCGACCGTCTGCGCGGCTTCGTCCCCACCGCGTACGCCGTCCCCGCCTTCGCCACACCCGTCCCCGCCGGCCCCTGCTACGCCCTCGCCGAGGGCAGCGCGGCGGCGGTGGGCAGACGCGCCCGCCGCGGCGCCGGCGCCGGTACGTCCACCACCACCCGCCGCCCCAGCGCCGACAGCGACAGCGCCCGGATGCTCGACCTGGTCGAGCGCGCCCAGGCCGGCGAGGCCGAGGCCTTCGGCCGGCTCTACGACCAGTACGCCGATACGGTCTACCGCTATATCTACTACCGAGTAGGCGGCCGGGCCACGGCCGAGGACCTCACCAGCGAGACGTTCCTGCGCGCCCTGCGCCGGATCGGCACCTTCACCTGGCAGGGCCGCGACTTCGGCGCCTGGCTGGTGACCATCGCCCGCAATCTGGTGGCCGACCACTTCAAGTCGTCGCGGTTCCGGCTGGAGGTGACCACCGGCGAGATGCTCGACGCCAACGAGGTCGAGCGCAGCCCCGAGGACTCCGTCCTCGAATCCCTCTCCAACGCCGCCCTTCTGGAGGCGGTCCGCAAGCTCAACCCCCAGCAGCAGGAGTGCGTCACGCTCCGCTTCCTCCAGGGCCTCTCGGTCGCCGAGACCGCCCGCGTCATGGGCAAGAACGAGGGCGCCATCAAGACGCTCCAGTACCGCGCGGTCCGCACCCTGGCGCGGCTCCTCCCGGACGACGCGCGCTAACTATGTGCGCCTGTTCACTCACCAGCGGTCACATCGTCGAGGGCGCGTAACCCGGCCGCCGCGCCAGTCGTTGTGCGGGATGCAGACTCCCTGCGGTCACGTCATGCCCGTATCTCCTCACTCGATCGAGTGGATGCGTCCAAGGCGTGCAACCCTCCCGGTCTTGAGGGGAGTCGACCGTCATGACGAGAGGAGGTGCCGCCTGTGATCGCGAACGTTTCGGCGCACCGGCGGGCGAACGCCTTCGCCCAGGCCCTGGAGGACCAGGAACTCCAGGGCGCGGCGGCCACACAGCCCGGCCCATCGGCGGACGACGCCGAGCGGGGAAAGCTGCTGGCCCTGGCGAGCGAGCTCGGCGGCCTGCCCGCACCCGAGCTCGACCCCGAGATCAAAACCGTGCAGCGGGCGCAGCTGATCGCCGCCATGGAGAGCCAGTTCGCTTCAGGATCCGCCGCCGCCGTCCCCGAGCCGCGCGGCAGCAGGGCCCGAGGGCGGGGCGCGCACCGCGCGCTGAGCCGGCTGAAGCCCCGGTCCCGCTGGTCCAAGGGGCTCGCCGCGGGCGGGCTGACCGTGGGCGTGGCCGCGGGTGCCTTCGGCGGTGTGGCGGCGGCGAGTTCCAACGCCCTCCCGGGCGACTCGCTGTACGGCCTGAAGCGCGGCATGGAAGACATCAGGCTCGGCATGGCCGACGGTGATTCCGCCCGCGGAGGCCTCTTCCTGGACCAGGCGTCGACCCGGCTCCACGAAGCGCGCCGGCTGATGGAGCGCGGCCGTTCGGGCCCGCTCGACACCGAGGCCCTCAGCGAGATCCGCAAGACGCTCTTCGGCATGCGCCACGACGTCTCCGAGGGCCACCGGCTGCTCCACGCGGCTTACAAGCGCGACGGCTCCCTCGGCCCGATGGAGCGGCTCGACTCCTTCGCCTCGCTGCACCGCGAGGGCTGGAGCCAGCTGCGCGAGAAGCTGCCAGCCCAACTGGCCGACGTCAGCAACCAGGTCAGCTCGGTCTTCGCGGCCATAGACGATGAAGTCGGCCCGCTGCGCTCGCTGCTGCCCCCTCCCACGGGCAAGCACGCGGCGCCCAGGGCCGGCACCTCCCGGCACGGCACCGGCGGCGGGGCGAGCAGCCGGCCCGCGACGCCCCCGTCCGCGTCCTCGACCGCCGACGGCAAGCACAGCGCCGGCAGTCAGCAGCGCTCGGCGGACCCCGGCACCCACCAGGAGCACGAGGGGCTCCTCGGGGGCACGGGCCTGCTCCAGCCCCCGCAGACCCCCGGCGCCTCCGGCCCGGCGCACAGCGGCAAGGACGGCAAGCCGTCCAAGCAGCCGGACATCACCATCCCGCCGCTCCTCCCGGACATCCTCCCGGGCCTGGGATTCCACGGCGAAGCGGAGAAATAGGGCGGCAGCCCAGGGCGGTCGGTGTTCTTCACCTCGGACCGAGCTCACCCATCGAGGGGCTCGTGAGAACACCGGCCGCCGTCGTTCCCGGAGCGACCGGCGCAACGCGTCGGAAGAACTCCGAACTCAGAAGAACACCGAACGGCGTTGGACGAGCTGCTTGTACAACGTGTGCTGAATCGTTTCTCGTACTTGATCCGTCAGGTTGAACATCAGCATCGGGTCGTCCGCGGCCTCCGGCGAATAGCCGTCCGTCGGGATCGGCTCGCCGAACTGGATCGTCCACTTCGTCGGCAGCGGCACCAGGCCCAGCGGCCCCAGCCAGGGGAAGGTGGGCGTCAGCGGGAAGTACGGGATGCCCAGCAGCCGTGCCATCGTCCTGGAGTTGCCGACCATCGGGAAGATCTCCTCGGCGCCCACGATCGAGCAGGGCACGATCGGCGCCCCGGCACGCAGTGCCGTGGAGACGAAGCCGCCCCGGCCGAAGCGCTGGAGCTTGTAGCGCTCGGAGAAGGGCTTCCCGATCCCCTTGAACCCCTCCGGCATCACCCCGACCACCTCGCCCCGCTCCAGCAGCTTCTCCGCGTCCTCCACGCAGGCGAGCGTGTGCCCGAGCTTCCGGGAGATCTCGTTGATGACCGGCAGGGCGAAGACCAGGTCGGCGGCGAGCATCCGGATGTGCCGCCCGGCCGGGTGGTGGTCGTGCAGCGCGACCTGGAGCATCAGCCCGTCGACCGGCAGGGTGCCGGAGTGGTTGGCGACGACCAGGGCCGCGCCCTTGTCGGGGATGTTCTCCAGCCCCTTCACCTCCACCCGGAAGTACTTCTCGTAGAACGGGCGGAGCGCGGACATCACCACCTGGTCCGCGAGCTCCTGGTCGTAGCCGAAGTCGTCGACCTCGTACTCGCCGGTGATGCGCCGCCGCAGGAAGTTCAGCCCGTGGGCCAGCTTGCGGTCCCAGCCCTCGCCCTGCTCCCGCGCGGCCTCCGCCTCCGCCGCCGGGTCCTCCTCGGGGACGGCCGGGTCCTCATCGCGCTGCTGCGGTACGGGCGCGAGCGGCGACTGGGTCCGGTTCGCACGGGGACGGCCCACCCGCTTGCCCTTCCGCTTGGACCGCGGTTCCTCGCCGAACGGGATGACCTTCGCGTCCGCCATGGTGGGTGCGCTCCTCAGTTCTGGCCGTGGCCGGCAGGCAGGGCCGCGGCGATCCGGTCGACGGTACGGGCGAGGGTGTCGGGCGGCAGCAGCCCGGGGCCGCGGCTGCTCGCGTAGTCCGCGAAGGCCCCGGCGGTCGTGTAGCGGGGTTCGAAGCCCAGTCTCTCGCGCATCTCGGTGGTGCCGACGACGCGCCCATGGGTGAGCAGCCGGATCTGTTCGGGGGAGAAGTCCGTCACGCCGACCGAGCGCAGCGCGGAGCCGACCCAGGTGACGGTCGGCAGGAAGAAGGGGAGGGTGGGGCGCCCGAGGCGCCTGGCGGCCTGGGACAGCAGCAGCACGCCGTCGCCCGCGATGTTGAAGGTGCCGCTGTTGAAGGTGGACCGGCGGGGCTCCCCCGCGGCGATCCGCAGCACCTCGATCACGTCCTTCTCGTGGACGAACTGCAGCCTGGGGTCGAAGCCGAGGACGGTCGGCAGGACGGGCAGGGAGAAGTACTCCGCGAGCGGCGAATCGGCCTGGGGCCCGAGGATGTTGGCGAAGCGCAGGACGCACACGGCCACGTCGGGGCGGCGGCGGGCGAAGGCCCTGACATATCCCTCGACCTCGACGACGTCCTTGGCGAAGCCACCGCTCGGCAGGGACTTGGGCGGGGTGGTCTCGGTGAAGATCGCGGGGTCGCGTGGCGCGGAACCGTAGACATTCGTGCTGGACTTGACCACGAGCCGCTTCACGGAGGGTGTCTTCTGGCAGGCACCGAGCAGCTGCATGGTGCCGATGACGTTGGTCTCCTTGACCGTGGCCCGGCTGCCGCGCTTGCCCAGAGGGGTGCCGTTCACATCCATGTGGACGACGGTGTCGACGCCCTGTTCGGCCAGAACCTTGGCGATCGCGGGATGGCGGATGTCCGCCCGTACGAAATCGGCCCCGCCGAGACCGCGCTCGGGGGCCACCGCGTCCACTCCGATGACACGGTCCACATCGGGCTCGCGCAGGATGCGGCGGACGAACCGGCCCCCCAGCTGCCGTGCGACTCCGGTGACGAGCACGACCTTGCCCAAGATCAGCGCCTTCCTTCCCGCCCCTTGCCAGTGGTGCTGTCGCGGCCACCGTAGCGGGTCGTTGTTGCGCTGTGATGACCAGCCGATGCGCGGAGCTACATTTCAAGCCGTAGCGAAAGCTTTACTCACCGCAACGCACCGCAGCCCTCCCACCGCTGAGCGGTGGAAGGGCTGCGGGACGAGCACAGCGGCGCTGCTTACTTCTTGTTGCGACGCTGAACACGCGTGCGCTTGAGAAGCTTGCGGTGCTTCTTCTTGGCCATCCGCTTGCGCCGCTTCTTGATAACAGAGCCCACGACTACCCTCGCTTACATCGATTCACTCGGTGCGGGGCGTCCGAGCCCACACGACCTACATCGGGCCAGCCTACCCGGCACCGGGCGAACAACGTAATCCGAGGTCCCCGTCAGGCTGTTTCCACCCCCACGTAGGACTCCCGGAGGTACTCGTGCACCGCTTGCTCTGGGACCCGGAACGACCTTCCCACCCGGATCGCCGGCAGATGACCGCTGTGCACCAAGCGGTACACGGTCATCTTGGACACTCGCATCACCGCGGCGACTTCCGCCACGGTCAGGAACACGACCTCGTTGAGAGGCCTCTCGCCAGCAGCCATGACACACCTGAACCTTCCGCACATGACGCGCACCGGCTTCCCCTCCGGTGACTCCTCGTCGCTGCGCGCTCACTCCCCAGGTTAGGGGCGGGTGATGCGAGTGGGGAAGAGGAGCAGCCATCGGCCGCCTACTGTGACAGACACGCTCGATTGAGTACATAGCGAGTAAGCGGTCGGTAGTAATCAGACCGCACAGTGTCATCAAGCGGAACGACGACGGACACCCGCCCCTCGGCCTCTCCGACGAACGGCGCGGGGTCGTCCGAATCCGCCAGGCCGATGGCCTCAATGCCCAGCTGACCTGCCCCGCAGACCCAGCCGTGGTCCCCGACGACCAGCGCCGGCAGCGGTTCTCCTGCGTCCATCGCCGAGTCCAGCGCCACCCGAAGCGGGAGCGGGGAATGCGTATGTGCGCCCGGCTCACTTGCGCCTCTCCGTGCGCCGGGTTCACGCATCATCGCGACTCCTCGAACGTAGTCAAGGTTGTAAGTGCGTACCCCGAACCGGGTCGTTATGTCGACACTTCGACCCTGCGCCGGGGTGAGGACACTGCATCCCGCCGCCGAGAGCGCCGCGGCCAACCCGGCGTAGAAGCCCAGGAGTCGATGGGGATGACCGGTGCCGAACAGCACCGGAGCGCCGGCCTCGGCCGCGGCCGCGAGCCGCTCGGCGAAGGCATCGAGTGCCGCGATCGTTCGGTCGGGGTCGATCACATCCTGCCCTGACGCGTGATCAGGATCGGCCGAAACTCCACACCTTCGACACATCAGTTGTAACAAGTCCCCCAAAAGCCAGTCACGTTCGGGCTCCAGCCCGATCAGTGCCCGCGGGTCCCGGGCCACGAACATCCGATACCGGCCCAGACTCCGCTCCCGCGTCGTGGCCACGGTCCCGGCCAGCCGGGCGGCCAGCAAATGCGCACGCAAGGTACGAGCACTCAACACACCCCGATGCTGCCGCACCCCGGGGGACGCCGCGCCCTTTCGGAGAGGGATCCCACGCTTGGCGTAACGGTGCGGGGCAGCCGCTTCGGGGGGGGCCGCGGGTCTCCCCGGTTTCGGGAAGGGGCGGGGCTGGGGAACAACCCGGAAACACCAGCCCCTACGGCAACAACCCGTGCGCCGGGAAAACCGCTCGCCGCGTAGCCAGAATCGCCTGATCCACCCGGTCCCCGGGGTCGTACCCGGAGTCGAAGTCCCGCCAGGACGGCACCACCCCGTCCGTCATCCGCAACGGCCCCAACTGCCGCGTGAGCCGGAAGACCTCCCCCCGCCACTCCTCCGGCACCGCGGACGCGGGCTCCACCGGCCGGCCCGCCGCGATGCCCACCAGATGCGCCCAGCTCCGCGGCACCACGTCCACCACCGCGTAGCCCCCGCCGCCCAGGGCCACCCACCGCCCCTCCGTGTGCGCGTGCGCCAGCTCGTGGCACGCCTCCGCCACCGCCCGCTGCGCGTCCAGCGACACGGCCAGGTGCGCCAGCGGGTCCTCGAAGTGGGTGTCCGCCCCGTGCTGCGTCACCAGCACCTGCGGCCGGAAGGCCGCGACGAGCTGCGGGACGACCGCGTGGAAGGCGCGCAGCCACCCCGCGTCCCCCGTCCCGGCCGGCAGCGCCACGTTCACCGCGCCGCCCTCCGCCTGGGCGGCCCCCGTCTCCCCGGGCCAGCCGGTCTGCGGGAAGAGCGTGCGGGGGTCCTCGTGCAGCGAGATCGTCAGCACCCTGGGGTCCTCCCAGAACGCCGCCTGCACCCCGTCGCCGTGGTGCACGTCGACATCCACGTACACGACCCGCTCGGCCCCGAGCTCCAGCAGCCGGGCCACGGCGAGGGCGGCGTCGTTGTACACGCAGAAGCCCGCGGCCGCCCCCGGCATCGCGTGGTGCAGGCCGCCCGCGAAGTTCACCGCGTGCAGCGCCTCCCCGCGCCAGACCGCCTCCGCCGCGGCCACCGACTGGCCCGCGATCAGCGCCGACGCCTCGTGCATCCCCGCGAACGCCGGGTCGTCGGCCGTGCCCAGCCCGTACGAGCCGTCGGCCGAGGCCGGATCGGCCGACGCGGCCCGCACGGCCGCCACGTAGTCCTCGCGGTGGACCAGCCGCAGCGTCGACTCACCCGCCGGAGGCGCGGCGACGACCCGTAGCCCGCGCTCGAGGCCGTACGCCTCGACCAGCCGCATGGTCAGCACGAGCCGCACCGGATCCATCGGGTGCCCGGGACCGAAGTCATAACCCGTTACCGCCTCGTCCCACATCAGCTGTGCTCGGCCGCTCATGTCCGCCACCGTAGCGGGCCCCCGAGGGGCCGAATGAAGGGGCGTACCGGAAAGTAGCAAGCGCCAGAATCATGGGCACGACCATGGCCCACCGATAGCTCCACATCTCGCCGAGCGCACCGACGAGGGGCGAACCCACAAGAAAACCCACATAGTTAAAGATATTGAGCCGGGCGACGGCCCTGTCGGACGCCCCGGCGCCGAGCCTTTCCTCGGCATTCCTACCGGCCGCTGCGAATGTCTGCGGAACGATCACGCTCAATCCCAGCCCCAGCAGCGTGAAGCCGGCCGTCCCGACCCACGCCCCGGGCGCCGTCGACACCACCCCGAATCCGCACACCGCGACAACCGTCCCCGCCCGCACCACCCGCACCGGCCCGAAACGCCGCACCCCGAGATCACCGACAGCCCGGCCCAGCAGGGTCGTTGCCATATAGGCGTTGTACGGGACGGTCGAGACCTGATCCGAACCGTGCAGGACGTCCTGGAGGTATTTGGCACTCCAATTGGAGACGGTGGAGTCCCCTATATAGGCGAACGCCATCACCAGACACAGCGGCAGCAGAAAGCGCATGCCGCGGTCGGAGGCGCCCACTTCGGTCCGGCCGGAAAGCCGGTCGTCGGCGAGGACCTGCACGCGCGGATCGTCCCGGTCCGCGTACCAGCGACTCGCGACAAGAGCCGTCGGCACCGCGACAGCAACCACCGGCCCGTAGAGCACGGCCAGCGAAAGCCCCTCGTGCGCGCCCACCCAGGCGAGCGTCGCCCCGACAATGCCCCCGAGGCTGTACGCGGCGTGAAAGCCGAGCATGATGCTGCGCCCGTACGCGTGCTGGAGGCTCACCCCGAGCATGTTCATCGAGGCGTCGAGCCCGCCGACCGACAGCCCGAACACTCCGAGGGCAAGGGCGACTTGCCATAACTCGTGGCCCGAGCCGGCCGCGAGCAGAGCGAGGCCGACGACGGGCTGCACCCAGCGGAGCACGGCCCCGGGCCGCACCCTCGCCACCAGGCGCTCGGTGCCGATGCTCCCCATTCCGGCGAGGACCGGCACGGCGGCGAGAAAGACGGGCAGCAGCCCGTCGGATATCCCGTACCGGGTCTGGATCGCCGGTATTCGCGTCACCAGGAGAGCGAAGACCGCGCCCTGGACGAAGAAGCTGACCTCCAGGGACAGCCGACCGTGTCTCAGCCGCGAGCGCGCATCCGTCATGGCCGATGAGAGTACGGCGCGGGGCTACCCCTGGGTAGCTCGCTCACACGATTCGCCGCGCCCCGGTTTCACGCGAGGAGCTGCGGGAGCTCCATGAGGCTTTCGAACCGCCCGGTCGCCCCGGTCAGCCGATCCTTCGGCGTGAGGGAAGTGAGCGCGTACACATCCATTCCCGCGGCGACCGCGGCCTGGATGCCCCGCGGGCTGTCCTCGATCACCACGCACCGGCCCGGCTCGACGCCCATGGAGCGGGCGGCGTGGAGAAAGAGGTCCGGCGCCGGCTTTCCCTTGCCGACATCGTCCGAGCTGAAGATCCACTCGTCCTCGAACCACTCGTCCAGCCCAGTGCGCCGGTGCCCGACACGAATCCGTTCGTGCGAACCGGAGGACGCGACGCAGTACGACACGCCCTCGGCGACCAGCTGCTCCAGCAGCTCCACCGCACCCTTTATCGGCTGGAGCTCCCGCTCGAAGGCCTCGAAGGTGCGGGCGTGCAGCGTGTCGTCGAATTCGGCCGGCAGCTGCTGCCCGGTCCGCTCGAGTACGAGGTCGTGGACGCGGTGGACGGCGGCGCCCATGTAGTCGCGCAGGGAGTCCTCATAGCTGGTGGCGTGCCCCAGCTCGGTGAGGTACGCGGCGAGGATCCGGTTCGCGATCGGCTCGCTGTCGACGAGTACGCCGTCGTTGTCGAAGATGACGAGGTCATAGCGCATGACGTCACCTTAAACGCAAAAATGCCTCAGGCCCCGGGTCTATGACCCAGGGCCTGAGGCTAAAATTTGTTCGGCGGC
>NZ_BAAABW010000009.1:0-579 GCF_039521185.1 Streptomyces blastmyceticus
GCTTTTCTCGACAGCATAGGATCATCCACTTCACCACAATCGGCTCGGCATCAGGTCTCAGCCTTATATGTGTGACGGATTTGCCTACCACACGGCCTACACCCTTACCCCGGGACTACCACCGCCCGGGCTGGACTACCTTCCTGCGTCACCCCATCGCTTACCTACTACCACCTTGGGTCAGCGGCTCCACCACTCCCCTTCACCCGAAGGATCCAGGACGGCTTCACGGCCTTAGCATTAATGGATTCGATATTGGGCGTTTCAAAGCGGGTACCGGAATATCAACCGGTTGTCCATCGACTACGCCTGTCGGCCTCGCCTTAGGTCCCGACTTACCCTGGGCAGATCAGCTTGACCCAGGAACCCTTAGTCAATCGGCGCACACGTTTCCCACGTGTGTATCGCTACTCATGCCTGCATTCTCACTCGTGAACCGTCCACAACTCGCTTCCGCGGCTGCTTCACCCGGCACACGACGCTCCCCTACCCATCCCAGCGGGCGTTGGCCCTTCATGCTGGAATGACACGACTTCGGCGGTACGCTTGAGCCCCGCTACATTGTCGGCGCGGAATCAC
>NZ_BAAABW010000010.1:0-85300 GCF_039521185.1 Streptomyces blastmyceticus
CGGTCCCCGCACACTCCGAGGAGTGTGCGGGGACCGGCCCTTCGGCTTGGCGCAGGCGTGCCTCAGCGCTTGCGCGGGGCGCGGTCGCGGGGCCGCTTGCCCGGTCCCACCGTGACCACCTCGAAGTTGGACTTGGTGCATTCGAGCCGGTGGAAGAGGTTGTCGGGGCCGCTGATGCAGACTTTGGCCACCCCGGTCTCCTTCAGCGTGGCGACCACCTTGGGCCAGTGGATCGGCCGGTCGAAGGTGTCGAGCAGCATGCTGCGCAGCTCGTCGGCGGTGCGGACGACCGTGCCGTCCTGGTCGGTGACGACGGGCAGCCGCGGGTCGGCGAGCTCGTACTTCGGGAGGACGTCCTCCTCGACGCGGCGCCGCAGCTCCTTGAAGGCGGGCGCGTGCACGGCCGGGACCATGGTGTACATCGAGTAGCCGCCGATCTGGCTGACCCGCTGCTTGAGGCCCTCCAGTTCCTTCTCGCGCAGGGAGATCATGCAGAAGCCCTCGTCGAGATAGCCGGAGTAGTCGTACCACTCGCCGCGCTCGTCGAACTCGGCCAGGATCTCCGCGAGTTTGTCCTGCGGGGTGCGGAAGAAGGTGTGGGTGACCGCGTCCTGGTACTCCTCGGTGAAGTACGCGATCTCGTAACGGGCCATCTCGGCGGTGAGCCTGACCAGTTCGGGGAAGGGCAGCGAGCCGACGAACGCGGTGGCCGCCTTCTGGCCGAAGCTGGGGCCCACGCAGATGTCGGGGGCGATGCCCAGTTCCTCCACGGCCCGGTCGGCCGAGGCCATCGAGTTGACCAGGAAGGCGATCTGGGTGGCCTCGGAATAACTGTCCTCGGACTCGCGGAAGCGGTCGAAGACGGAGTAGCCCAGCGCCTCGTCGGCCTCCGCCAGCCGCTTGCGGGCGAAGGGGTCGAGCACCAGGAACTTGCCCACCTCGGAGAAGCTGGACGGCCCCATCCCGGGGAAGACGATGGCGGTGGTCGGCTGCTCGGATGCCGTCATGGTGTCTGTATAAGCCTTTCAGTCCTGCTCGGTCCGTCCGGAATTCAGTCCTGTTTTAATGGGGGATTGGAGACCGTGGACCCTGCCCGCCATGTCTAACACGTGCCGCCAACCGGCGTCGTGGCACACCTCGACGTTAGGGGGACGGGTGTGTGGTTAGGGGGAGTTAGGGGCCGGTGCCGATCGCATCGTGAATAGCGGTTGATAGGGGTTGTGACCCCGCGTGATGAACTCGTAGCCTCGCCACGTGAGCCCTCGAATTACGGTAGGGCGTCCGTAGGGGACTGGGCACGGCGCAAGCGCATCGAGGCATTTCATGACATCGACCACCGGGGCGGCCGACGCCATTGGCATCGGCACCGGCATTGCCGACAGGGCAACCGGCCCCGTCGGCAACCGCCTTGCGGAAGTGGCGCCGAGACCCGGTGCCGTACGCCGCCCGGATGCGGTGGGATCCACCGCGGGACACCGTGCGCACCACCGCCCGTCGTGGGCGCGTCCGCAGGGGGCTTGCAGTCCTTGAGCCAGATCGAGTCCGATGAAGTCCATCTCATCCGGATCGTGCAGCCGGAAACACCCAGCAGCTTCCGGCTGATCTGCTTTCCGGAGTCCGCGCTCTCCAGCGCGTACTACCTCTCCCTGTCGGAACTGCTGCTGCCCACCGTCGAGGTGCTCGCGATCCAGTACCCGCTCGACGCCGACGACGAGGAGAGGCTCGCCGACTCCCCGGATCTGGCGGACCGGATCTTCGAGGCGCTGCGGGAGTGGATCGACCGCCCGGTCGCGCTGTTCGGCCACGGCCCCGGCGCCGACCTCGCCTACCGCGTCGCCGAACGCCTGGAACGGGAGACCGAGACCCGGCTGCTGACCCTGTTCGTCTCCGGCAGGACCGCGCGCGGGGGCATGTCGCTGGGCCCGCCGGCCCTCGACTGCCGCATCGTCGCCCTCGCCGGCGAGCAGGACCCCATGACCCCGCTGCGTGGCGTACGCGCCTGGCGGCGGCGTACGAGCGGGCGGTTCGATCTGGAGGTCTTCCCCGGATCGCGCGGCTATCTCGATTCGAGCAGGAGAGAAGTCGTCAACCTGGTCCACGACCAGTTGCTCTCCCTGTCCACCCTCGACGTCGAATGCGAAATCGGCGCCGAGGACAAGGGCGTCTAGGGGGCCCGCAAGGTCCCGCGGCCGCCCGTACTCCGCACAGAAGAAGAGGAAAGAGTACGATCGATGACCGCGAAGATCTTTGCAGTCGACTCGGTGCAGACCCTCGCAGATTTCGAGCAGGACGCGCTGCGTGTCGCCGATGTGATCCGTGAGCACGGGGTCGCCGAAGGCGACCGCGTCATCCTCAAGGCGGGCAACTCCGCCGCCTATGTCAGCGTGCTGTTCGCCCTGATGCACGTGGGGTCCTCCATCGTGCTGGTCGACCAGCAGGAGCAGGCCGACGAGACCCGGCGCATCGCGCTGCGCACCGGCGCCAAGCTGGCGTTCGTCGACGACGACGCCCCGATCGACGACGACACCCGCGCCGTCAATCTCTACGAACTGATCGCCCCCGCCGCCGGCCGCCCGCTCCCCGCCGGGCAGCGGCTGGACTTCGACGCCTGGGCCGACCGGCCCGACGGCCTGATCATGTGGACCTCCGGCTCCACCGGCCAGCCCAAGGGCGCCGTGAAGTCGGGCCGCAAATTCCTGAAGAACCTGGAGCGCAACGCGGACCAGGTGGGGCACCGCGCGGACGATGTGCTGCTGCCGCTGCTGCCCTTCGCCCATCAGTACGGGCTGTCCATGGTGCTGATCGCCTGGATACGGCAGTGCTCGCTGGTCATCGCCCCCTACAAGCGGCTCGACCGTGCCGTGCAGATGGCCGGGCGCACCGGCGCCACCGTCGTCGACGCCACCCCCTCCAGCTACCGCTCCATCCTCAACCTGATCACGCGCAAGCCCGCGCTCCGCGCCCACCTGGAGCCGGTGCGGATGTTCTGCTCCGGCGCGGCGCCGCTGGACGGCGCGCTCTCCGACCGCTACGTCGCCGAGTTCGAACTGCCGCTGCTGGACAGCTACGGCTCCACCGAGCTCGGCAACGTCGCCTTCGCCACCCTGGACAACCCGGTCTCCTGCGGGCGCGCCATGGACGGCATCAAGCTGCGGATCGTGGACGAGGACGGCGTGCCGATGGCCGCCGGCGAGGCCGGTGAGATCGAGATCGACACCCCGGACGCGCTGGAGGGCCACCTGGCCGAGGACGGCGGCATCGACCCCTTCCCGACCGGCTGGCAGCCCACCGGCGACCTCGGCTATCTCGACGCCGAGGACAACCTCTACGTCCTGGGCCGGAAGTTCGCCGTGCACCGCATGGGCTACACGCTCTACCCGGAGCTCATCGAGCGCAAGGCCGCCGAGTCGCACATCTCCACCCGCATCGTGCCGCTGCCGGACGAACGCCGCGGCACACAGCTGGTGTTCTTCGTCGAGGACGAGCAGATGCAGGAGGCGCAGCACTGGCGCGAGCGGCTGTGCGCGGTGCTGCCGGCCTACGAGCAGCCCAACCGGGTCGTCGTCCTGGAGTCGTTCCCGCTCAACCGCAACGGCAAGCCGGACAAGAAGCAACTGGAGAAGCTGGCCCAGGAGTAGCGGTCAAAAGGGGAGCCGCGGCGGATCACACCGTCGCGGCTCCCCTTTTGCGTCCCGCTTTTTGTGTCCCGGTGCTTCAGCCGTACGGCAGCTCGACCGGCGCCAGCTCGTGGAACAGGTCACCGGGCCCCGGGTTGTCCGGATGCGTCGCACCGCCCAGATGGTTCAGCACGCCCCACACCGCGTTGAGGGCCGTGGTCACCGCGCCCTCCGCGAAGCCCGCGGTCCAGGAGACGTCGTCGCCGCACAGGAAGAAGCCGCGCTGCGCCTCGTCCATGTCCTCCTGCATGAACTGGGTGAACAGCCGCTGCTGGTAACGGTACTGACCCGGCAGGTTGGACTTGAACGCGCCCATGAAGCGCGGCTCGGTCTCCCATGTGACGGTCAGCGGCTCGGCGATGATGTGCGAGCGGATGCAGACGTCCGGGTAGATCTCGGCCAGCCGGGCCAGCAGCACCTCCAGCCGTTCCCGGGCGGAGAGGGTCGCGACCTTCAGCGAGTCGTCGTTCCAGGTGTACGACAGGCACATCACGCCCGGCCGGTCGGGGCCGTGGTCGAAGAGGTAGACCCCGCGCGGCATCCGGTCGGTGAGCGTCATGCTCATCACGTCCGCGCCGGTGCCCGGCGCCCGGTCCCGCCAGAACGGCCGGTCGACGAGCACGAACAGCTTGGACGCCCCCATGTAGTGGGTGCGCTCCACCGCGGTCCAGGTGCCGGTGGGCAGCAGCGCGGGATCGCAGTCGACGCGGTTGAGCAGCGCCCACACATGCGGGCTGAAGACGACCGCGGGGTAGTCGCGGGCCGTACCGCTCTCGTCCTCGACGCGTATGCCCTCCGGGATGCGGCGCAGCCGGGTGACCGCGGGCCGGGCGCGGCCGTCGGCGTGCAGCGAGGCCAGCGAGGTCCCGCGCGGCCAGTGCGCGAGCTCGCGCGGCCGGTGCGTCCACAGCCCGCCCGGCACCTGCTGGGAGCCGCCTTCTATGGTGAGCTGGTCCTCGTCCGCCGCGGTGAAGACGACGCGCAGGATCTCCAGCACCGAGTTGGGGAAGTCGGTGTCCCAGCCGCCGGTGCCGAAGCCGACCTGCCCGAATATCTCCCGGTGGCGGAAGGACTGGAAAGCGCCGGAGGTGGCGAGAAAGCCGTAGAAGGACTGGTCGTCGAACTCCCGGACCAGCTTGTTCCACACCGCCTTCAGCGTCGTCACGTCCCGCAGCCGGATGGCGTCGCGCATCGTGGAGAGCTCGGCGCGCTCCCGCAGCGCCTTCTCCCAGGCGTCGGCGACCTCCTGGTAGACGGCCGGGAGTTCGGCCGGGATGCCCGCCCGGTGCCGGACACCGTTCAGGTCGATCAGCGTGCTCGGGGTCGACGGCGCCAGCGGGTTGGGAAAGGGGCGGGTACGCAGCCCCAGCAGGTCGATGTAGTGGAACAGCGACCGCGCGGCGGCGGGAAACCGCATGGCGCCCATCTCCGCCACGTATTCCGGGTGACCGGGAAACGGGACCGAACGCATCCGCCCGCCCAATTGCTCGGCCTCATAGAGAACCGGGCGCAGCCCCAGCCGCATGAGTTCATATGCGGCGGTCAATCCGGCCATGCCGCCGCCGACTACGGCGACTTCGGTGCCCGCGGCGCCGGACGGCAGTTCACCGAGACCGGCCGGATGGCGCAGCCAATTGTCGTAGGAGAACGGAAAGTCCGGCACGAGCATTGTCGTCGGAGCCGTGGTGGCTGACGTCATAGGGAAACCTCTCAAGGGCGTGCCGACGGCAACCCGACGCTATTCATGCGGCGGTTGGTGCGACAACCCCTATTCACCCTTGTTGACGCCCCGTTGCGGGGTCACGCGGTATGTGCCACATCCCAGCCGAGGCTGGTCGGGAGATCCTGCCGGTGACTGATATTGATCTTCCGGTAGACGCGGGTGAGGTGCTGTTCCACGGTGCTGACCGTGATGAACAGCTTGGCCGCGATCTCGCGGTTGGTGTAGCCGGACGCGGCCAGCGCCGCCACCCGCCGCTCGGCGTCGGAGAGAGCCGCGAACGCGGCCGCGGCCTCGCCGTCCGCCGGTGCGGTCGCCGCGCCCGTAGTCGTCGCACGGCCCGGAGGGCGCTGCAACGAGTGGGAGAGCTCCTTCGCGCCGCAGCCGTCCGCCAGCCGCCAGGCCCGGCGGGTCATCAGCCAGCTCTTGTCCAGGTCGCCGAGCTGCTTGTGCGCCCGCGCCAACTGGGCCATCGCCCGCGCCATCCCGTACCAGCTGTCGCTGCGCCGCAGCAGGTCCAGGGACTGCTGCAGCAGCGCGGGCTGCTCGGCGACCGGCCGGGTCGCGGCCAGCACGCGCAGCGCCGAGCCGCGCGTGCGGGGCAGCGAGGGGTGCGCCAGGTCGAGCTGCTCCTGTGCCAGCCGCGCGGCCTCCTCGCGGTTGCCGAGCTCCAGCCAGGTCTCGGCCATGCCCAGCCGCCAGGGCAGCACGGAGGGGGAGTCCAGGTCCCAGGCGGCCATCTTCTCCCCGCAGCCGCGCAGGTCGGCGAGGGCGGCCTGGTGGCGGCCGGTGGCCAGCTGGTGCATGCCACGGGCGTAGAGGTAGTGCAGCCCGAACCGGGTACGGAACAGCGCCTCCGGCACCGGGCGGGCCAGCAGCTCGCCGGCCGCGTCGTGGTCGCCCATCGCGGTGTGCGCGTTGACCAGCACCGCCACGGGCATGCCGACGACCACGCCCCAGCCGCGCATCGGCAGCTGCTCCAGGGCGCACTCCCCGTGGCGCACCGCGTCGGTCAGCCGGCCGCCGCGCAGCGCGATCTGACCACGGATGGCGCTGAAGCCGGCCGACCACGCCTGGGTGGAACAGCGCGCCGCCTCCACCAAAACCCGGTCGCACCATGTGGCGGCCGTGCCGAGACGGTCCGCGTAGATCAGCGTCCGCAGCGCGGCGCGCAGCGCGTACGCCGTCCCCTCGCTCAGCCGGGTGCTGTCCAGCACCTGTTCGGCGTCCCGCACGGCGTCCCGTACGGCCTCGTCGTCGGCGCTGTCCTTCAGCACGCCCCGCAGGGCGGTGAGCGCGGCGATGCCGGGGCCTTCTGCGGTGGTGCCGTCCGGCGTCCCGGCGGCGTGGTCCGGGCGGCGGGCGGAGCCCCACGCCTCCTGGAACCTCCGCAGCTCGGGGGAGTCGGGGTAGGCACAGGACAACGCGAGGCCGATGGCGCGCAGTTCCCCGTCGAGCTCGGAGCCCGGAGTCTCCGCCAGCGTGCTGCTGACCTGCCCGATGGCGGCGGCCGCGTCGTCCAGCGAGCCGATCCGCATCAGCCCGAGTGCCACCCGCAGGGCGTGCCGCGGCGGCAGCAGCCCCTCGCGGGCCGGCGCCGCCAGCGGCTGCAGCCGCTGGACCTGGGTCAGCGGCTTGACCCGCCACAGCGCGTCGGCAAGCGTCGCCTGGATGATGAGCGACTCCCGCTCATCGGCACAGTGGCGCCTGGCCAGTTGCAGACAGCGCACGGCGAACTCGGCACGGTCCTCGGCGAGCGCCAGCAGGGCCGCGTCCCGCAGCACCCGCGGCACCCAGTCCTCGTCCGGCGCCGCCGCCTCGTGGCTGAGCAGCTGCCGCGCCACCTCGGTGGGCCCGGCGCCCTGCTCGTGCAGCAGCCGGGCCGCCCGGCGGTGCAGCAGGCCGAGCTCCTCGTGGGGCAGGTCGTCCAGCAGTATCGCCCGGACCTCGTCGCGACGGAACCGGGTGTCCTGGAGGAGGCCCACCTCGCCGAGCGCGGCGACGGACTGCCGTACGACGCCCTCCTCGACCCCGACCAGACCGCTCAGCAGGGGGAGGGAGCCGGCGTCGCCCAGGAGCGCGATGCCACGGGCGGTCCGCAGGTGGTCCGTGTCGCCGTAGCGGTGCACCCAGGACAGCACCGCCCGGTGGAAGAACTCGCCGACCACCGGGGCGTCGGCGGCACTGTCCTCCTGATCGCCCTCTTCCTGCCCGTGAGCGGGCAGGAAGAGGCGGTCCTCCAGCAGACCGCGCAGCAGGAGCGGGTTGCCGCCGGTGGCGGCGTGGAAGGCGGCGGCGTGCCGCTGCGCGTCGCGCGCGCCCAACTCCTCGGTCAGCAGCCGGGTGACACCCGCGACGCTGAGCGGGCCCACCCGCACCTGGCGGACGTCCGGCTGCTGGAGCAGCTCGTGCAGTGCGGCGGAGCCGGTCGACGCACAATAGGTGACGATCGTGGACAGCGCGGTGTCGCGGCAGTGGCGTACGGCGTACGTCAGGCACTCCAGCGACTGCGGATCGGCGTACTGCGCGTCGTCGACGACGATCAGCAGCGGGCCGGCGGCGGTGAGTTCGGTGAGGGCGCGGTGGAATGCCTGGAGTGCGCCGGGCTCAGCCTGCCCCGGCCCCCCGAGCCCGGCCCGCGGGTCGAGCTCCGGCCCGAGCAGCCGCGGGGGCACTCCGTGCAGCAGTTGCTCCAGGACCGCGTACGGGAACTCCTGCTCCGAGGCGCTCGCCACTGCGCTCAGCAGCCGGACGCCCTTCGCGACGGCGAGGTCCGCAACCCTGTTGAGCAGCTCGGTCTTTCCCGAGGCCACGACGCCGCTGATGACGCCGACCCCGCCGCTCCCACCGGTTCCCCCGGCGAAGAGCTGCGTGAGCCTGGTTATCTCCTCGTCGCGCTCCACCAACACCTGTATGAACTCCTTACCCCGATAGGACTTTCCGGGGTGGTGAAAGCACCTCGCACGCTTTACGCAATCCATACGTCCACGGAAACCGGGGACTGAAGAATGCGGTGCTCCCCCGTATAGAAAATTCCCCGCGCGGGAGCCCCCCGGCTCCTGCCCATTCTTGAACTGTGTGCGACAGTAAGGACACCCTGGGTCAGAGTGTTCGGCCTCGAGCGGGACATGGGGCGGTCCATGTCATTGGGCCGGATGCCCCGAGAGGTGAGCGCAACTGTAGCAGTGTCCCGGGATCTTGACGTAACGCCGAGGTTCGGCGTAACGGCGAAGGCGGCCGCCGGAATGTGTGCCAGGTCACTCGGGCCGGGCGGCGGCAATTCCTTGATGACCTCAAATCTTTCCGGCGTCGCCGACGAGCGGAAAGGTTGCGTTCCGGCCGTGAGATGTCGACCACTTCATTGGCTGTGCCATGCACAAGTTTGACCGAACCTTACCCGGGGCTTCACCGCATCTATTACCGTGAGAGTCAATGCCGAATGGGCCGCGGCAGCACCATCGCCGCGGGCCTTTGGTCTCGCATACGAAAGGAAGGAAGTCAGCGTGCACACGGATAAGTTGACCTTTGTCGTCGGCACCGGGCGCTGCGGGTCGACGGCGTTGTCCGCGGTGGTGAATCTGCACCCGGACGTGCTCAGCCTCAACGAGTTGTTCGCCAGTGTCTCCGATCCCGCGGTGCTGACCGAAGAGCCGCTGAGCGGAGCGGAGTTCTGGGGGTTCCTGACCCGGCCGAACCGGGTCAGCGACAGCCTGATCCGCAACGGCGCCCCGCCGTCGGAGTTCCTCTACAACCGCCACCCGGAGTGGCGTTACTCCGCCGCGACCACCGGCATACCCGCCATCAGCATGATGGTTCTCCCGCACCTGACCGACGACCCCGACGGGCTGCTCGACGAGCTGGAGCCCGAGGTCAACTCCTGGCCCTCGCGCCCCGCCCCGCTCCAGTGGCAGGCGCTGTTCGCCACCCTGGCCGCGCGTTTCGGCGGGCCCGGCGCCGTCGTCGAGCGCTCCGGGCTGTCCCTCGGCCGCGTGCCCCAGCTGCGCGCCCTCTTCCCGCAGGCGCGCTTTGTGCACCTGTTCCGCAACGGCCCCGACTGCGCGCTCTCCATGAGCCGCCACATCGCCTTCCGGATGCTGCCGATGCTGTGGGAGATGGCCCAGCGCTGCGGTCTGGAGTCCCCGTACGAGCTGACGCCGGAGCACGCCGCCCAGCTGCCGCCGGACCTGGCCCCGCTGCTGACCGAGCACTACGATCCGGCCCTGGTCCTGGACCGGCCCATCCCGCTCGCCGCGTTCGGGGCGATGTGGTCGCAGTGGATCGTCGACGGGGTGCGGCACCTGGAGGAACTCCCAGCCGACATCCGCACCGCGCTGTCGTACGAGCGGCTCCTGGAGGAGCCGCGGAAGGAGCTGACCAGACTGGCGGAGTTCATCGGCGTCGAGGCCCGCCCGGACTGGCTGGACGCCGCGACCGCCCTGCTGGACGGCGACGGCCGCTGCGGCTCCGCCCTCGCACTGCCGCCCGCGGAGCTCGACGCGCTGCGTGAATCCTGTACCGCCGGCAACGAGGCACTGGCGGGCCAGGGGCTGTAGCGAACGCCGCAGGGCCCGCACACGGAAACACGCAGGCCCTGCAGCAGTTCGTCGGTCCGGCGGCGAGGAGGTGAACCGTTTCTCCACAGGTGTACGCATGTTCGATCGCCATTCACTTATCGTCTGTGTTCCCTCCGTTACACACAGAGAGCGGAATCCATGGACACCCCATCGCGCCTCGCCGCCCATCTCGTCCTCGACCTCGTCGCCGTGTGCCTGCTGACGTTCGCGATCTACTATCCGCGCCACCGGCGCCGTGACCTCGTACCCGCCTGTCTCGCCCTGAACGCCGGGCTGTTCACCGTCGTCGCGGCCCTGGCCGCGGTGAGCGGCAAGGGCGGTGCCGTGCTCGGGTTCGGGATGTTCGGGGTGCTGTCGATCGTCAGGCTCCGCTCCGACGCGGTGCAGCAGGAAGAGGTCGCCTACTACTTCACCACGCTCGTGCTCGGTCTCGTCTGCGCGCTGCCGCATCTGGGCTTCTCCCTCAAGGCGGCGCTGAGCGCCGTGCTGCTTCTCGTCGTCTGGGCCGCCGACAGCCCGCGGCTGATGGCCGGTTCACGGCGTTCCGTCGTCACGCTCGACGCCGTGCACGGCGACCCCGCGGCCCTCCGTGCCGACCTCGCCCGGCGCCTGGGCGAACCGCTGCGCTGGACCGTCATGGAGGTCGACTACGTCCGTGACCTGACGGTCGTCGACGTCCGCTACCGCGAGCCCCTGCGCCTTGCGGCACCCGCCTGGGAGTCGGTGTGAGCCCCTCGGCCGTACGGGCCATCACCGAGGCCGCCCACGCCACGGAACCCATCCCGCTCGCCGAGGTCAACGCCCGGTCCGCACTGCTCGCACGCTTCGACCGCAGCTACCTCGTCCCCGCCCCGGTCTTCCTGCGCATGGCAGGACGCCTGACCGACCCACGCCGGCCCGGCGGCCCCTTCCGGGCCCTGACCATCGACGGCAGACGCACCTTCCGCTACCACTCCGTCTACTACGACACCCCCCGGCTACGCTCCTTCCACGACCACCGCCAGGGCCGACGACTCCGCTTCAAGATCCGCGAACGCCTCTACCAGGACACCGGAGAGCGGCAGTTCGAGATCAAACTCAAGGGCAGCCGCGGCGACACCGTCAAACACCGCCGCCCCCTCACCGGCACCACCACCCCACTCGACACCCCCTGCCGCACCTTCCTCACCGAAACCCTCCACCACGCCTACGGCATCGACGCACCCACCGCACTGCACCCCTCCCTCAGCACCGACTACCTCCGCGCCACCTTCGTCGCCGACGGCGAACGCATCACCTGCGACGCCGGACTCACCTGCAACGACCTCCACACCCACCGAACCGCCCACTGCGACACCACACTTGTCCTGGTCGAAACCAAAACAACAGGCCACCTCACCGAAGCCGACCGACTCCTGCACACCTACGGAATCCGCCCGGCCGTCTTCACCAAATACTGCAGCTCGTTCACATGGCTACGCCCCGGCCTGCCCGGCAACCGCTGGCGCCGTGCCGCGCACCGCGCGTTCGGTACCGGCGGGGGAAGAGACGTCAGGTCACCGTCGTCCGGTGCCGGAATCGTTCGTCACGGTGCTCTGCGGACATGACGACCTCCGCCAACTGTCGTATCGCGGACAGGACATCCCTATGGGTGATGTAGAGCGCGTTGACGCCGAAGCGCAGCATGTCCGGGGCGCGCATGTCGCCGATGACGCCGCGGGCGGCGAGGGCCCGCACCAGCGCATAGGCGTCGGGGTGGCGCAGAGTGACCTGGCTGCCGCGGCGCTCCGGGGCACGCGGGGTGACCGCGGTGAAGCCGAGGCCGTCCAGGAGGGTGTCCGCGCAGTCCAGGAAGAAGCCCGTCAGGGACAGGCTCTTGGCGCGGACCTGCTCCATGGCCACACCGTCGAAGGCCGTGAGCGCCGCCTCCAGGGCCAGCATGGAGAGGATCGGCGGGGTGCCGATACGGCCCCGGCCGACGCCCTCGGCCGGGGCGTAGTCGCCGCTCAGCCCGAACGGTTCGACGTGCCCGTTCCAGCCCGTGAGCGGCTGGTCGAACGCCGCCTGGTGGCGCTCGGCGACATAGAGGAACGCCGGGGCACCCGGGCCGCCGGACAGGAACTTGTAGCCGCAGCCCACGGCCAGGTCGACGCCCAGCTCGTCCAGCCCGACCGGGAGCGCGCCCGCCGCGTGGCACAGGTCCCACAGCATCAGCCCGCCGGCCCGCTGCACGGCCCGGGTCGTCGCGGCCATGTCGTGCAGCTCGCCCGTGCGGTAGTCCACCGGCGAATAGCCGGCGACCGCGACTCGCTCGCCCTCCTCGGCGAGGAAGCGCGGCAGTCCGGCCGGCGGCATCCGGCGCACCTCCAGGCCGAACAGGCGGGCCACCGAGTCGGCGATGTACTGGTCGGTGGGGAAGTGCCCCGGGTCCGTCAGCAGCAGCGGACGGCCGGGCCGCAGCCTGACCGCGGCGGAGAGGGCGTTGAACAGCTGGACGCTCGTGGAGTCACCGGCCAGCGTCTGCCCCGGCGCCGCCCCGATCAGCCGCCCGACCGCGTCCCCGACCCGCAGGGGCGCGTCCCACCAGGAGTTGTCGTTCCACGACCGGATCAGGTCCGTGCCCCACTGCCGGTGCACGGCGTCCGCCATGGCGGGAGGCACCGCGGCGGGCAGCGCGCCGAGGGAGTTGCCGTCCAGATAGACGACCCCCTCCGGCAGCAGGAAACGCTCCCGCACGGCGGCCAGCGGGTCGGCGGCGTCGAGCGAGGCCGCGCGGGCCGCCAGGGTGTCGAGGGCAGGGGAGGCGGTGCTCACCAAGTGATCCTTGTTCTCCGGGAGTTGTATGGCGGTGCGGTTACGGGCGCCAGGGACGCGACATGCGGTGCAGTGCGTCGACCACCGACCCGCTCGCCTCCGACCCCGGCTCGATGAGCGTGTAGTGCCCGATCCCCGGCAGGGTCACGAGCTCCGCGTCCGTGTGCACGGCCGCATAGTCGGTGAACTGCTCGTGCGGCAGCTCCTCGTCCACCTCGCCGTGCAGCACCACCGTCGGCACACCGGTCGTGCCCGGCCCGCGGAGCATCGTCAGCGGGTCCACCAGCGGCAGCAGCGACTCGACCCGCTCGGCGGGGCCGATCAGTTCGAGGCCCGCGTCGTTGCTCAGGCCCTCGCGGATCGTCGCGGCCAGATCGGTGATCGGCGCGAGCGCCAGCACCGCCGTCGGCAGCTCGGTGGTGTGCCACGGCGAGTCCTCCGGCAGCAGCCCGCGCGCGGCGGCCCACAGCGCCAGGTGACCGCCCGAGCAGTGCCCGGCCAGCACATACGGCCGCCCCGCCGGGATCGTGTCCACCAGCAGCGCGATGTCGTCGAACGTGGCCGGATAGCCGCCCGCGCCGCCCATCCGGCGAAAGCCCGGCAGCACCGTCGTGAAGCCGCTCTTCGCCAAGTGCGCGGCGAACGGCGTCAGATGCATCCGGTCGTACCGCCAGTAGCCACCGTGCAGCAGGATCACCAGCGGCGCGTCCGGATCCTCGGCGGGCCACAGGTCGTACACCTGGTTGGGGTGCTCACCGTACTTGTGGTGGGCGGGCGCGAGGACCGGCCGCAGGCCGAGCACCCGGCGCTCCTCCTCGGCCGCGAACTCGGAAATCGTCCTAGACATAGCTGCGAGCCGTCCAAACCTCGGGGAACACGGAACGGGCGGCGCGCTTCTCCAGGAACGCCACGCCCGGGGAGCCGCCACTGCCGGTCTTGGCGCCCATCGCCCGGCGGGTGGCCAGCAGATGGTCGCTGCGCCAGCGCAGCACCAGCTCGGCGATGTCGGTGAGCGCCTCGCCCAGCGCCACCAGCGGGTCGCTCTGCGGGCCCGCGTAGACCTGCCGCCAGGCCTCCTCGACCCCGGCGTCCGCCCGATAGGCCACGGTGCGGTCCCGCTCCAGCACCTGCTCCGGCACGGGCAGCCCCCGCCGGTGCAGAAAGCCCAGCACCTCGTCGTAGAGCGACGGCTGCGTCAGCGCGTCCTCCAGCTCCGCGTGCACCCGGGGGTGGCCGCGGTGCGGCTGCACCATCGAGCGGGACTTGTCGCCCAGCAGGAACTCCATGTGCCGGTACATCGCCGACTGGAACCCTGACGCCTCGCCGAACGCCGACCGGAAACCGTTGAACTGGGCCGGGGTCAGCGACGCGATCGGCCGCCACGCGTCGTTGAGCGCCTGGAGCGAGCCGAGGCTGCGGCGCAGGGCCTCCATGGCCCGCTCCAGGTCGTCCTTCATCAGGGAGTCGCGGGCGGTGCGCCACTCGTGGACTATCAGCGTGAACCACAGCTCCATCACCTGGGTCGTGACCAGGAAGGCCATCTCCCCGGGGTCGTTGGAGAGCGGCTGCTGGAGGGAGGTCAGCACCGACGCGTGGACGTAGTCCTCGTACGGGGTCGTCCCGTCGAACTCCAGAAGGGAGTCCTCGCCCTCGGCGGAGGGCGTGAGCGTGCTGTCAGTCATAGGGGGTCTCTCCTCGAACAGGGGCCCCGCCGGCCGGTGGCGGCGGGCGGAGGGCTGAGGGAAGGTGCTCGGGCCGCGGCGGGCGGTGCGGTCCGCCCGCCGCGTGAACTCCCGGGCAGGCGGCGGCGGTCGCGTCCCGGCGCCGCGCCCCGGCCCGTGCTTCGACGACCGGTGGGTCACACGCCGAGGTGGCCACCACCCGTCGCGTCCAGGTACTGCCCGGTGACCCAGCGGGCGTCGTCGCTCGCGACGAAGGCCACCACGTCGGCGATGTCGGAGGGCTCGCCGAGCCGGTCGAAGGCGGAGACGGCCGCGTACCGCGCCCGCACCTCGGGGTCCTTGAGCGTGGGGTTGATGTCGGTGTCGACGATGCCGGGCGCCACCGCGTTCACCGTGATCCCGCGCGCGCCCAGCTCCTGCGCGAGGGTGAGGGTGAGCGTGTTGATCGCGCCCTTGGTCATCGAATAGGCGGCGATGTGCGGGATGGCGATCCGGGTGACGCCGGAGGAGATGTTGACGATCCGGCCGCCGTCGCGCAGCCGGCCCAGCCCCTGCTGGATCACGAAGAACGGCGCCTTGACGTTGACGGCGAAGACCCGGTCGTACTCCTCCTCGCTCACGGTGGCGATCGGCTTGGGGAGGGTGATGCCGGCGTTGTTGACCAGGATGTCCAGGCCGGGCGCGGCACCGTACTCGGCCAGGCCCTTGTCGAACGCCTCCCAGAGCGCGACGGCGTCCCCGCTCACACCCAGCCGGGCCCGGAACGCGAACGCCTTGCCGCCCGCCGCCTCGATCTGCGCGACGGTCTCCGCCGCGGGCGCCGGGTCGTGACCGTAGTGGACGGCCACCAGCGCGCCGTCCCGGGCCAGCCGCAGCGAGATGCTCCTGCCGATGCCACGGCTGCCGCCGGTCACCAGTGCGGTCCTGTCCGAAAGCCTGCCCATGGTCGCTGTCCTCACGTGTCGCTGCGTGTCGATGTCGGTGGTGCGGCGGTGGTGTCGTCGGTGCGTGGTGGTGCGCAGGCGCCCGCGTGCCGGTCAGGCGTCGAAGTCGAGCCCGACCTCGTCCGACTCCGGCCGGGCCCGGCAGGCGAGGGTGTAGCCGCCTGCCAACTCGGCCTCGCCGAGGGCGTACTGCCGGTCCATCCGCACCGAGCCGGAGACCACCTTGGCCCGGCAGGTGCCGCACAGCCCGTCGCGGCAGGAGTACGGGGTCTCCGGCCGGGCCCGGAGCACGGCGTCCAGCACCACCCGGTCGTCCGGGCCCATGGCGGCCACGGTGGTCCGCCCGGCGAGCCGCGCGGTGATCCGCCCCGGCCGCCCCTGGACGTCACCGTCGATGGTCTCCGCGGGCCCGTCGCCGGTCGAGAACAGCTCGAAGCGCACCCGCGCGGGGTCCGCCCCCCAGCAGGTGAGCGCCTCGCGCACCGAGTCGACCAGCCCCCGGGGGCCGCACAGATAGAAGAACCCGTCGTCGTCCGGCTCCGCGCCGAGCAGGGCCAGCAGCTTGGTCAGCCGCCCCTTGTCGATCCGGCCGGAGAGCAGCTCCGCCTCCCGGGTCTCCTGGGAGAGCACGTGCAGCACGAAGAACCGGTCGACGTAGGCGTCCTTGAGGTCGGCGAGCTCGTCCGCCAGCAGCACCGACGCCGCCGTCCGGTTCGCGTAGACCAGCGAGACCCGGCACCGGGGATCGTCCCGCAGCGCGGCCGCCGCCATGCTCAGCAGCGGCGTGATGCCGCTGCCGCCCGCGACCAGCACATGGTGCGCGCCCGGATGGTCCGCCAGAGCGAAACCCCCCGTCGGAGGCGCCAGTTCCAGGCTGTCGCCGGCCGCCAGCCGGGTCGTGGCGTACTCCGCGAAGCCGCCGGGCCCCAGGCGCTTGACGACCAGGCGCAGCCCGGAGCGCTCCGCGGGCGGCAGGCAGACGGAGTAGCTGCGGCGGAGCTCCGTCCCGCCGTCGCCGTCCGGGAGGTGCCGGACGGCCACGTGCTGCCCGGCACGGTGGGCGAAGACACCGGCCAGGCGGTCCGGTACGTCCAGGCGGATCGCCACCGCCTCGCCGGACAGCCGCTCCACCTCCGTCACCCGCAGCCGGTGCCACCCGGACGCGTGCGGGGCCGTGTCGGTCGTCGCGCTCTTCACCGATGTCGTCATGACGGTCGTCACATCGCCTTCAGATGCGCGAAGGTCTCCTGGCACGCGGTGCACACCAGGACGGCTTGGCAGCGGGTCGCCCCGAACACGCTCTGCGGACGGGTCGCCACGGAACCGCAGTTGGGGCACGGCAGCCCGAGACCGAGCCGGACCGGCAGCGGCGCCCCGGCGGCACCCGGCGGCACGATCCCGTTCTCGGCGAGCTTGCGGCGGCCCTCGGCGCTGATCCAGTCGGTCGTCCAGGCGGGCGAGAGCACCTGCCGTACGCGCCCGTCGGGATGCCCGCAGTCCGCCAGCACCCGGCGGATCCCGGCCTCGATCTCGGGCATCGCGGGGCAGCCCATGTAGGTCGGCGTGATGACGACCTCAAGCGTGCCGTCCCCCGTCACCTCCACCGCGCGGATCACCCCCAGGTCGGCCAGGGTGATCATGGGCAGCTCCGGGTCCGGCACGGTGTTCACCCGCGCCCGGACCTCGTCGGCCGCCAACCGGGTCACGGCGCTCACCAGTTGCCCCCCGGGTACTGCCGGCGCACCGACTGGAACTCGGCCAGCAGCGGGCCGAACGCCTCCGTGTGCAGCCCGGACCGCCCGCCGGTCGCATGCCACGACGGCGCGGGCACGGTCAGCCCCGCGTCCGCCAGGACACCGGCCACCTCCCGCTCCCAGTCGGCCCGCAGCCGCGCCGGAGCCACCGCCGTGCCGTCCGCGTCCAGCCGCTCCACCAGCTCGTCCGCCTCGAACAGCTCACCCGCGTAAGGCCAGACGCGCTCCAGCCCCGCCTGCATCCGGCGGTGGCTCTCGGCCGTGCCCCGGCCCAGCCGCACCGTCCACTGCGCGGCGTGCATCCGGTGGTACTCCAGCTCCTTGGCCGCCCGCGCGCCGAAGCCCGCCAGACCCGCGTCCCCCGCCCCCGCCAGCGCCGTGCACAGCAGCAGGCCGTACTGCGCGTACACCAGCTGCCGGGCGATGGTCACCGCGAAGTCGCCGTTGTCCAGCTCCACCAGCAGCGCGTTGCGGAACTGGCGCTCGGTCCTGCCGTAGGCCAGGTCGTCGTCGCTGCGGCCGGTCCCGTCCAGCTCACCGCTGTACGAAAGCAGGGTCCGGGCGTGCCCGAGCAGGTCCAGGGCGATGTTCGACAGCGCCAGGTCCTCCTCGATGGTGGGCGCCTTCGTCACCCACGCGCACAGCCGCTGGCTGAGGACCAGCGCGTCGTCCCCGAGCCGCAGCGCATACGCGGCGACGTCCCGCGTCCGCTCCGGCGTACGGCTAACCGTCATGGCCGCCCCCCTCGTTCAGGGCCACGTAGTGCTCCGGATACCGGTACGGCTTGTCGGCGGCGTTGCTGAACAGCGGGTCCTTCTCGCTCGGCGAGGACGCGCGCACGTCCCCGGAGCGCACCACCCAGATCGATACCGACTCGCCCCGCCGGGTGTACAGGTCCCGGGCGTTGGCCAGCGCCATGTCGGCATCGGCCCCGTGCACCGACCCCACATGCTGGTGGGACAGGCCGCGGCGCGGCCGGATGAACACCTCCCACGGAGTCTGCACCCGCGCGGTCCGCTCGCTCATGCGCCCTGCCCTTCCTCGTACCGGCCCGCCGCGTAGGCGTCGACGGCCTCCCGCACCCAGGCACCGTCCTCGTGCGCCGCCACCCGGTGTGCCAGCCGCTGCCGGGCGCACTGCGAGTTGTCCGCGAGCGCCTCCCGGAACAGCCGCCAGTCGATCGGGCCGAAGTCGTAGTGCCCGCGCTCCTCGTTCCACCGGATCGCCGGGTCCGGCAGGGTCACACCCAGCCGCTCGGCCTGCGGCACGCAGTTGTCGACGAACCGCTGCCGCAGCTCGTCATTGGTGTGCCGCTTGATGCCCCACGCCATCGAACGCCTGCTGACCGCGGCACCCATCGCCGCCGTACGGTCGTCCGCGCCGCCCGCCGTCGTGTCCGGCGGGCCGAACATCAGCGCCACCGCGGGCAGCCACCAGCGGTTCACCGCGTCCTGCGCCATCTCCCGCTGCTCCGGCGTTCCCCGGCACAGCGACCACAGCACGTCGTAGCCCTGCCGCACATGGAACGCCTCCTCCTGGCACACCCGTCGCATGGCCCGTGCGTACGGCCCGTACGACGTGTGGCACAGCGGCACCTGGTTGACCACGGCGGCACCGTCCGTCAGCCAGGCGATCGCCCCGGTGTCCGCCCACGTCAGCGCCGGGTGGTTGAACGTCGCCGCATAGCGCTGGGTCCCGCTGTGCAGGGCGTCCAGCAACTCGGCGCGCGACACCCCCAGGGTCTCCGCCGCCGAGTACAGATAGAGCCCGTGACCCGCCTCGTCCTGCACCTTGGCCAGCAGGCTCGCCTTGCGGTGCAGCGACGGTGCACGGGTCAGCCAGGCGCCCTCCGGCTGCATGCCGATGATCTCGGAGTGCGCGTGCTGGGCGACCTGCCGCAGCACCATCCGCCGGTAGCCGTCCGGCATCCAGTCCCGAGGCTCGATCCGCTCGTCGGCGGCCAGCAGCGCCTCGAAGTGCTCGGTGAAGCCCTCTTCGCCGCTCGCGTCGGTGGTCGTCACCCTGAGAGCACCCCACTCACTCCTTCGTCCTCGACTGCCGGAGGCGACGGTGCCTCCAGACATAAGGAGTACGGGGCAGGGGAGTTCCATCCCCGCACACCCGACCCGGAGCCGTGACGAAGATCACGGAAGGGGGAGGGAGAGCGGAGCCGCCCGGCCGACTCTTCTCTCAGCGGGCACACCGCTCACCGAACAGCGGCGGCACCGCGACGAAAGGGAAACGCATGAGCACCGTACGGGAGATGCTCGTCGAACTGACCGGCACGCCGGAGTTCGCCGACGGCATCGGCGACGACGCCGACCTCAGCGCCAGCGGCATCGACTCCGGCGACCTGGTGCGCCTGGTCCTCCTCATCGAGCAGCGCACCGGCGCCGAGGTCACCGCCGAGGACATGGAGCAGCTCACCACCATCGCGGACTACGAGCGCTTCGTCGCCACCCGCGGCGGGGCCGCCGCACAGCCGAACGGCTCGTGATGTGGCTGACCCAGCTGGCGGAGCGCAACCGCCAGTGCTTCCCCGACCGGACGGCCCTGGTGGACGAGCACCGCTCCGTCACCTGGGCCGAGTTCGACGACCGGACCGGCCGGCTCGCCCGCGGGCTGGCCGGTCTCGGCATCCGGCGAGGTGACCGCGTCGCGGTGCTCTCCCTGGACCGCATCGAGGTCATGGAGACGTACTTCGCGCTGGGCCGCCTCGGCGCGCTCTTCGTCCCCCTCAACCACAGCCTGACCCCCGCCGAGGTCACCGGCATCGCCCGGCGCACCGGAGCCGTCGCCGTCATCGGCGAGGCCGCGCTGCTCGACCGCCACCCCGACCTGCCCGTCCGGCTGCGGATCGCCGTGGAGAGCGAGGAGTTCGCCGCCCTGGGCGCCGACGGCACCGCCCTCCCGGAGCTGCCCGACCTCCCCGACGACGCCCCCGCCGCGATCCTGCACACCTCGGCCACCACCGGCGAGGCCAAGGGCGTCACCGTCGACCACGCGTCCTTCCGGGCCATCGCGCTCGGCTGGCTCGCCGTGGCCCGGCCCGCCGACGACATGGTCCTCGTCAACTGCTGCCCGCTCTACCACGGCAGCATGGTCGTCTCCCTGACCTACATGGCCGCGGGCGCCACCGTCGTCCTCATGCCCGGCTTCAAGCCGCAGACCGCGCTCGCCGCCGTCGAGAACCACCGCGCCACCCACATCTGGCTCGTCCCGCAGATGCTCCGCTTCCTGCTCCAGGCCAAGGCCATGGAGAGCGCCGACCTGTCGACCCTGCGCGAAGTGCTCTACGGCGCCTCGCCCATGCCCGTCGACATCTACGCCGAGGCCGCCGCACGCCTCGGCTGCGGCTTCCGCCAGGTCTACGGAATGACCGAGGTCGGCGGCCCGTTCGTCACCCTCGGCCCCGAGGAACACCCCGCACCGGACGCCGTGCCCGACCTGATCCCCGCCGGCCGGGTCGTCCCCGGCATGTCCGCCCGCGCGCTCGACGACAAGGGTGAGGAGGCGGCGCCCGGCACCATCGGCGAGATCGTCGTCCGCGGCCCCGGCGTCATGCGCGGCTACTGGGACAACGACGCAGCCACCGCCGAGATCACCGTCGACGGCTGGATCCGCACCGGCGACCTCGGCCACATCGACCGCGGCGGCCTGATCCACCTCGTCGACCGCAGCAAGGACCTCATCATCCGCGCCGGGCAGAACGTCTACCCGACCGAGATCGAACGGGCCCTGCGCACCCACCCGGCCGTCCACGACGCCGCCGTCGTCGGCACGCCCGACCCCGACTACGGCGAGGTTCCCCTCGCCTATGTCGTCGCCGACGAGGGCACCGGCACCGCCGAACTGCTGCGCCACGTCGCGGAACAGCTCGCCCCGTACAAGCGGCCCCGGCGCATCGAATTCATCGACCAGGTCCCCAGGAACCCGGCCGGGAAGATCCTCAAGAAGCTGCTGCACAGCTGACCATGCCGACGCACACGGACCGGGCCGAGGTCGAGCGGGCGCTGCTCTCCCTGTGCCCGGTCCTCGCCGCTTCCGGCATCGCGCTCGGCCTCGCCGACGGCCCGGGGCCGCCCTTGGGGCCGGGGGAGCGGGAGTTGGTGTCCGCGATGCCGGCGCCGCGCCGGCGGGACTTCCTCGCCGGGCGCCTCGCCGCGCGGCGCGCGCTGCGCGCCGCCGGCCTTCCGGCGGGGGAGATCCTCGCCGACGGCCGCCGCCCCGTCTTCCCGGAGGGCTCCGTCGGCTCGATCAGCCACTCCGGCTGCCTGGCCGTGGCCTTGGCCGCGCCGGCCGCTCGCTTCCGTGCGTTGGGGTGTGATCTGGAACTGCGCGGGCTGCCGGTGGAGGCGGCGCGCCTGGTTCTGTCGGAGGACGAGCGCGTGTGGATGGCGGGGTCGGTGCGACGGCTGCTCTTCGCTTTCTCCGCGAAGGAGACGGCGTTCAAGGCGCTCGGCGATGACGCGCCGTCCCTTCTGCCGGGCATCGGCCTGCGGCCGCGGCGGGGCGGCTTTTGCGCGTGGCCGCGCGACGTTCCGGGGCGGGTGTTGGACGTACGGGCTCACGATGCGGCTGGCAGCGCGTTCACCTGGACTTTTTCCCCCACCCCGCCCCTTCCCGAAACTGGGGGCAAGCCCCCAGACCCCCGCGGTGCGCAATTCAGCCCGTGGGGGCACCTCCCAGCGGTAGCTGGGGGAGTTTGAGGACAGCGGGCGAAGCGTGCTTCGGGGTCTGGGGCGGAGCCCCAGTTTCGGGAAGGGGCGGGGTAGGGGAAACAAGCCCGCCGGGCGGCACCCGAGCCGGGGTCCGGGGCGGAGCCCCGGAGGGGTTACGCGGTCGCGTTCACCAACACCGCCATGTTGCCCGCCGGGTGCTCGTTGTCGTGGATCAGCTGATGCGCCTTGCCGATCTCCTCGAAGCCCAGCGTCAGCGACAGGCAGGGGTCGACGAGGCCCTGACCGATGAGTTCGGTGACCTCGCGCGCCTCGCGCGCGTTGGAGACGTGCGACCCCTGGAGCCGCTTCTGCCGCATCCACAGGAACCGCAGGTCCACGTCGCCGTTGTAGCCCGTGGTGCCGCCGCAGATGACGACCATGCCCGCGTTGTCGCACAGGTACATGGACGTGGGGATGGTGTCCGCGCCGGAGTGCTCCAGGACGATGCGGGGCGCCCTGCGCTCGCCGAGCACCTCCCAGAAGCGGCGGCCGAACGCGCGCGCCCCCTTGAGCCACACCTCCATGGCCGCGTCGTCGGAGGTGTCCGGCAGCCGGCCCCAGTGGTCGAAGTCCCGCCGGTTGATGTAGCCCTTGGCGCCCAGCTCGACGCAGTACTCGCCGCGCTCGTCGCTGGAGACGACCGCGACGGGTATGCCGCCCGCCCGCCGGACCAGCTGGATGGCCATGCAGCCCAGGCCGCCCGCACCGCCCCAGATCAGCACCGGGTCCCCGGGCCGCACGGTGTGCGGGTCCCAGCCGAACAGCTGGCGGTACGCGGTCGCGGCGGTCGCCATGTAGCACGCGGCCTCCGCCCACGACAGCCGTTTCGGCTTCGGGTGGCACATGTACTCGTCCACGACCGTGAACTGGGCGAAGGAGCCGTAGTTCTCCTCGTAGCCGTACACGCTCTGCGACGAGGACGTGGAGGGGTCGGCGCCCAGCCGGATGTCCTCGGCGCTCTCGTCCCACTGGTTGGCCAGGATCACCACCTCGTCGCCCAGGGAGACATGGCGCACGTCCTCGCCGACGGCCCACACGATGCCCGACGCGTCCGAACCACCGATGTGGAAGTCCTCCGTCGCGCCGCGCCGCTGCCGGGTGGCGACGACGTCGACAGGGTCGCCGAGCGCGGCCCAGACGTTGTTGTAGTTCACACCGGCGGCCATCACCTTGATGAGCACCTGGCCGCGCCCGACCTCCGGCACGTCCACGACCTCCGTGCGGAAGGCGTCGATCGGCATGCCGTAGCGCTCGGGCCGGATGAGCGACGCGTACATCCGCTTGGGCACCTGCCCCAACGGGGGCGCGTCGCCGAGCTCGTAGAGGTCCTGGGTCACTGGGGGGCTCCTGACGGTTCGGGACGGGGACCGGCGGTGTGCTCGGTCGTGCTGGTGGAGGGCGGGCAGGCGGCGGCCCGCTCCAGGTGGTCGAGACAGGCACGGTGACCGGACGCCGGCAGGGCGACCGTCCAGCCTTCCGGTATGTCGGCGAAAGCGGGCCACAGGGAGTGCTCCCCGGCCGCGTTCGTGAGCACCAGGTGCGACTCCTCACCCCGGCCGGGGTCCTCGAACGGACTGCGCACGGTTCTGCCTTTCCTCGCTGTGCGTCGGTGCTGTGGTGCGTTGCGGGGCGTCAGCCCGCGGACGGCCGGAGCGCGTCCGCGAGGACTGCTCCGATCCGCGCGAGCGGCTCCGGTTCGGTCATCTCGTAGTGGCCGCACGCCACCGGGTGGTCCTCGACCGTGCCGCTGACGTACGCGCGCCACTCCTCGGCCTTCGCCATGGCGTCCGATACCCCGGCCGGGTCACCGGCGGCGGTGAAGAACAGCACGTCGCCGTCGAAGACCTCGGGCTCGAAACCGGGCGCGATCCGCAGGTTGTTGCGCATGACCTCGGCGAGCAGGGTGGCCTCCTCCAGGGAGACGGCGGCCGTGCCGGCCTCGCCGAGCAGGGCGAGCGCCCGGGAGACGTCCAGGGTTCCGCCCTCCGGCGGCTGGAGCCCCGCGACGCGCAGCAGAAGGGAGGCCACCTGGTGCTCCGCCTGCTCCTCGGTGAGGGGCTCGACGTGCATCAGCGGGGCGTCCATCATCGCCAGCAGCTCGACCCGCTCGCCCTCCCGCCGGAGCGCGGTGGCCATCGCATGGGCCACGGTGCCGCCGTAGGACCAGCCCAGCAGCCGGTACGGGCCCTCGGGCTGCACCTCGCGCAGATGCCCGACATAGGAGTCGACCATCTCCTTCGCGTCGGCCGCCGGGGCACCGGCACCGTCCAGGCCGTGCGCCTGGATGCCGTACACCGGCTGCCGCCCGCCCAGGTGCGTCAGCAGCCCGGAGTAGCGCCAGCCGATGCCGCCGCCGGGGTGCACGCAGAACAGCGGGCGCTGATCGCCGTCGGCGCGCAGCGGCAGCAGCGGGGCGAACGCGTCCTTCCCGGCACCCGCGCGCCCCGCCCCGTCGAGGACCCCTGCGATCGTGGGGGACGACAGCAGGGCGGCTGCCGCGATGTCCAGCCGGGAGGCGGTGCGCATCCGGCCCGCCAGCATGACGGCCCGCATGGAATCGCCGCCGAGGTCGAAGAAGTTGTCGTGGACGCCGATTCCGTCGATGCCCAGGGCCTCCTCCCAGTGCCCGGCCACGGTCCGCTCCAGCGGGGTGCGGGGGGCGACGTACTCGGCCGCCAGGTGCGGCGGCCGCGGCGTACGCCCGGAAGCCCGCGCCGCGCCGGGGGCCGGGGCCGCGTCGTCCTCCGTGCCCGAACGGGGCCGGGCCGTGGGCGCGTCGATCCAGTGGCGCCGCCGGTCGAAGGCATAGCCCGGCAGCGGTACACGCCGCGCCTCCGCCGGGTCACCGGCCGCGGTGAGATCCACCTCGGCACCGGCCGTCCACAGCAGGCCGAGCGCCTCCGCCAGCACCTGCCCGTCCGGGCGCTCCGCCTTGGCGTGCCGCATCGTCGCCACCGTCACCGGCGGCTCGTCCCCGAGCCGGGCCGCGGCCAGCTTGGCCAGCACGTCGCCCGGACCGATCTCCACGAGCAGCGGGTTGCCGCGCTCCCACACCGACGCGATCCCGTCGGCGAACCGCACGGTCCGCCGGGTGTGGTCGATCCAGTGCCTGCGGCTCGTCGCCTGCTCGTCGGTGATCCACGTGCCCGTCACATTGGTGACGAACGGGATCCGCGGCGGCCGGAGCGTGACCGTGGCCAGCGCGTCCTCGAACGCGCCCAGCACGGGGTCGAGCACATGGGAGTGCGCGGCGGCCGGCATCCGCAGCCGGCGGAACGTCACCTCGTCGGCCAGCAGCCGCCGTTCGAGCTCCGCCACCGCCTCCTCCCGCCCGGCGACCGTGCACGCCGCCGGACCGTTGACGGCGGCCAGCGACAGGTCGTCGGTCAGATAGCCGCGCAGCTCCTCCTCGCCCAGCGCCACCCCGACGGTGGCGCCGCCCGCCGAGGCGATCAGCCGGATCCGCTCGGCGACCAGCGGCAGCATCTCCTCCAGGGACATCACCCCCGCGAGCGTGGCCGCGGTGTACTCGCCCAGCGAGTGCCCGATCAGCGCGTCCGGGCGCACCCCCTGCTCCATGAGGGTCACGGCGAGGGCGTACTCGGTGACGACCAGCGCCAGGAACGCGTCCACGCTGCCGGGGTCGGCGTGCTCGTACAGCGCAGTGCGCAGATCGCGGCCCAGGACGGGCCGCAGGATCGCGGCACAGCGGTCGACGGCGTCCCGGTAGACCGGGTGGTCGCGGTAGAGCTCCGCGCCCATCCCCACGTACTGCGTGCCGCCGCCCGGCAGCAGGAACGCGACCGCCGGGGTGCTGCCGTCCCGCACCTCCGGCCGTACGGGCACGGGGTGGCCCAGGACCCGTACCGCGTCCTCGGTGGTCCGGGCGACCACCGCGGCCCGGTGGGGCATCGCGGGCAGGAACGTCCGCAGCGAGTGGGCGACTTCGGACAGCGCGAGGTCCGGGTGGGCCGCCAGGTGCCGCCCGAGGTTGCCCGCCTGCCCCTGGAGTGCGGCCGGCGTACGGGCCGACAGCGGCAGCACCCGCCACCGCGGCTCCTCGTCCGCCCGGGGCGCCCCCCGGTCGGTGGGCGGCGCCTCCTCCAGGATGACGTGGGCGTTGGTGCCTCCGACGCCGAAGGCGCTGACGGCGGCCCGGCGCGGCTGTGCGCCGGCCTCCCAGTCCTCCAGCTCCGTCGGCACCCGGAAGGGGCCCGACGCGAAGTCGATCAGCGGGTTCGGCGCGTCGAAGTGCAGGCTCGGCGGGATCTGCTTGTGCTCAAGGGCCAGCACGGACTTGATGAACCCGGCGATGCCGGCGGCCGCGCCGAGGTGGCCGATGTTCGTCTTCACCGATCCCAGCGCGCAGAACTGCCGCTCGTCCGTGCTCTCCCGGAACGCCCGGGTCAGGGCGGTCACCTCGATCGGGTCGCCGATCCGGGTGGCCGTGCCGTGCGCCTCCACGAACCCGATGGAGTCCGCGCCGACCCCGGCCGCCGCCTGCGCGGCCAGGATCGCCTCGGCCTGCCCCTCGGGGCTCGGCGCGGTGAAACCCACCTTCCGGCGGCCGTCGTTGTTGATCGCCGAACCCTTGATGACGGCCCGGATCCGGTCACCGTCGGCCAGCGCGTCCTCCAGCCGCTTGAGCACCACCGCGCCCACGCCGTCACCCGACGACGTGCCCGCGGCGTCCGCCGCGAAGGCCCGGCAGCGCCCGTCCGGCGAGAACGGCCCGTCCGGCACGTGCCGGTAGCCGAGCATCGCCGACGGATTGAGCGACACGGCCCCCGCCAGCGCCACGTCGCACTTGTAGTCGATGAGGTCCTGGCAGGCCGTGTGGATGGCGACCAGGGCCGTGGAACACGCCGTCTGCAACGACAGGCTCGGCCCCGTCAGCCCCAGCTCGTAGGAGATCCGGGTGGCCAGCGCGCCCAGCGAGTTGCTCGTCGCCGCGTGCACCAGGGCCACCGAGGCGCTCTGCCCCGCGAACCGCGGATGGATGTTCGCCGGGTAGTACCGGCTGTCGCCGGCACCCGCGTACACCCCGACCTGTTGCTCGCCGTGGCCGCCCGCGTAACCCGCGTCCTCCATCGCGTGGTAGGCGCTCTCCAGCAGCAGCCGCTGCTGGGGGTCGACGAGTTCGGCCTCCGCGGGGCTGTAGCCGAAGAACGCGGAGTCGAAGCGGTCTATGCCCTCGATGACGGACGCCATCCGCACCAGGTCCGGGTCGTCCAGGTCCGCAGGGTCGCCGCCCGCCGCCAGGAACTCCGCCTCACCTATGGGCCGGACCGACTCCCGCCCGGCGGCCAGGTTCGCCCAGAACTCCTCGACCGAGTCGGCGCCGGGGAAGCGCCCCGCCATGCCGATGACCGCGATGGCCGGATCGGCCCCGTACTCGGTCTCTGCTGTCTCATCCATCGTTGCGGGGCCCCTTGTTCTTGGTGTTCTTGGTGGTACGGCGGGCCCGCGCGGCCCGCTGACGCTCCGCCTGCTGCCGGGCCCGGTCCAGACCGGTCGCGGGCGCGGCCTGCGCCGGGGTCTCCTCGGAGGGCCCGGCCTCCGCCGCCCCGACTCCCGCCCGGGCGAGGTGCTTCGCGAGCGCCCTGACGGTGGGGTGGCCGAAGAGGTCCACGACGGTCAGGTCGCAGCCCAGCTCCTGGTTGACGGTCGTCTGGGCCTTGACCAGCAGCAGCGAATGACCGCCGAGGTCGAAGAAGTTCTCCTCCACCCCCACGTGGTCGCGGCCCAGGACCCGGCACCAGATCGCGGCCAGAGACTCCTCCAGGCGGCGCACCCCGTCGGAGCCCGCGTCCGCCGGGCCACCGGAGGCCGCGGCCGACGCACCGGCCGCCCGCAGCACCCACGCGCCGTCCGCGCCGCACGCACGCGCCGCGGCCTCCGCGGCCCGGTACAGGGCACCGAGATCGGCACCGTCCTCCAGCGCCACCCGGCCCGCGAGCCGGTGCACACCACGCGCCGGGGCCACCACATGGCTGCGCACCCAGGGCGCGCCCCGGTCGGCGCCGATCAGCACGTGCGGCTCGTCGAGCGTCCGCACGAGGTCGAAGGAGCGCAGGGCGGCGGCCGCGTCCAGCACGCGGTAACCCCGCGCCTCCGTCAGGGCCTTGAGGCCGTAGCCCTCGCTCATGCCCAGCTCGTCCCACATGCTCCAGGCCAGGCTGTGCGCATCGAGACCGGCGTGCCGCTGATGCGCGGCCAGGGCGTCGAGGAAGGCGTTCGCCGCGGAGTAGGCACCGCTCATGGACCCGCCGAAGAACCCGTTGACCGAGGAGAACGAATCGAACGACGTCGCCCCGAGCTCCAGCGCCAGCCGGTGCAGGACCCAGCCGCCGGTGATCTTCGCGGCCAGCGCGGCCCGCCACTGTCCGGTGCCGTAGTCGGTCACGGCCCGCTGGTCGAAGTCGCCCGCGAGGTGCAGCACCCCGGCCAACGGCAACGACCACTCGCCGGACGCCTTGTCCACCACCGCGCGCACCTGGCCCGGATCGGTGATGTCGGCCGCCTCGTAGCGGACCTCACCCAGCTCCCGCAGGCCCCGGAACGCCGTGATGCGGCGGGCGAGAGGACCGCCTTCGGCGACCCGCGCGTCCCAGGTGTGCTCGTCGGGCAGCTCGGTGCGCCCGACGAGCAGCAGCCGGGTGCCGGGCGTCCTCAGCAGGTGCTCCGCGAGGCGCACGGCCACTCCGCCGAGCCCACCGCTGATCAGTTGGAACCCTTCCGCGGCCGGCCGTGCGGCACGCGGCAGCGGGTCGGGCAGCGGAGCAAGTCGGCGCACCCAGCGGTCGCCGTCACGGTAGGCCACCTCGGCATCGGCCGACGGCACCGAGATCTCGGCGAGCAGCAGCCCGGCCGTCTCCCGCGCGTCCCCGGCGGGCAGATCCAGCCTGGCCGTCCGCAGCCAGGGCAGCTCCTCCCGCAGGCTCTTGAGCAGACCACCGGCCGCGGCGTGCGCGTACGGGACGCCGTCGCCGTCCACCACCCGGTGGCCGCCCGCACCGACGAGGTACAGGGCCACCTGCCGGTCGCCGGTGTGCCGGGCCGTCAGCGCCTGCGCCAGGCACAGCAGGCTGTCGGCGCCGTCCCGCTGCGCGTCGAGGAGCTCCTCGACACTGCCGGGCTCGCCCTGCGGGGCACCGAAGGCACCCAGGTGGACGACCGTGTCCACCGGCCGCCCGTCCGCCGCCAGGGCGTCGAGCAGCAGCCCGTGGTCCTCCGCCGCGTCGACGCGGACTCGGTACCGCGCGGCGTCCACCCGGGCGAACCCCCCGCCCCCGGTGACGACCGTGCACAGCGAACCCGCCGCACGCAGCCCCGCGGCCAGCGCCTGCGCCACCTCGGCGGCCGCGGTGTGCCGCCCGGCGAGCACCAGCGTGTGCCCCGTCGCCACGGACGGCCGGTGCAGGTGCTCCGCCCGCTGCCACACCGGGCGCAGGAACCAGTCCTGCACGGTCGCGGAGGTGCCCAGCAGGATCTCCGACGCCTGCGCCGGCCGGTCGAACTCGCCCGCCTCGAACCGCTTCCGCAGCTGCGTCCGCTGGATCTTGCCGATCTCCGTCTTGGGGATCGTCGCCGCCTCTACCGGCACCAGATGGGCCGGGCTGACCCCGATCTCCCGGGTCACCTTGCCGCGGATCGCCCGCAGCGCCCCCGCCACGTCCTGGCCGGGCTCCAGGTGGAAGAACAGCGCGAGCTCGTCCGTGCTCGCCGTCGCGTCGCTGCGCACCGCCACGGCGGCCGTGAAGCTCCGCACGACGTAGGGCAGTTCCTCGACGCAGGTCTCTATCTCATGGCTGTAGTGGTTGACGCCGTTGACGATGATGACGTCCTTGGCGCGGCCGGTGATGTACATCTCCCCGGCGCGCAGGAACGCCAGGTCGCCGGTCTCGAACCAGCCCTCCGGGGTGAAGGACTCGGCGTTCGCCTTGTCGTTGTCGTGGTAGCCGCCGGTCACCGTCGTGCCGCGCACCTGGAGGCGGCCCACGGTGCCCTCCGCCACGACCCGGTCCCGGTCGTCCACGATCCGCATCGAGAACCCCGGGTAGGGCAGCCCGCAGCTGACGAACAGCTCCTCGCCCTCGGGCGCCTCGGCGGGCAGCACGGTGTCCGTCACCACCGACGAGGTCTCCGACATGCCCCAGCACGGGTGCATGACGTCCTGCGGCATCCCGAACGGCCGGAGCGTCTTCAGGAAGCCCCGTGCGGTCGCCGCGACGACCACCTCGCCCGCGTTCATCACCAGCCGCACCGGCGAGAGGTCCCACCGGCGGTCGCCCATCCGGTGCGCCTGCTCGGTCACGAGGCCGAACGCGAAGTTGGGCGCCCAGATGACGCTGGCCCGGTGCCGGTCGGCGACGTCCATCCAGCGCAGCGGGTCCTCCAGGATCCAGGAGGTCGGCGCGTGGACCTGACGGCACCCCAGATAGACGTCCCGCAGGTGGAACATCACCACACCGGTGACATGGTCCAGCGGAATCCAGTTGAACGAAACATCCCGCTCCGACAGCGAGTTCATCGCCGCCGTGGCCGCCGCCCGCGTCAGCACATTGCGGTGGGTGAGCCGCACCGCCTTCGGCAGGCCCGTGCTGCCGGACGTCAGCAGCATGAGGATCACGTCCTCCGGCCGGGCCGGATGCCAGTCGACGTCGGAGGGGCCCTCGCGCAGCGCGTCCACGGTCGTCAGCCGCAGCCCCGGCCAGTCCCGCCGCTCCGCCAGGTCGCGCAGCCCCGCCTCGCCCGAGGCGGACGTCACGATCCACGGGCGGTGCAGCATCTGCCACACGCCCTCCAGCTTCGCCAGCGGCGCGGACTCGGCCATGTACGACGACGGCACGGTCAGCGGCACCGTCACGAAACCGCCCAGAACGCAGCCCCACAGGGCGGCCAGGAAGTCCTCGGTGTCCTCGCACTGCAGGATCACCTGGTCGCCCGGCCGCAGCCCCAGCGCGCGCAGGCCGCCCAGCACCCGGGACGCCTCCTCGATCAGCGAGGCGTAAGGGCGCCGGGTCTCGGTGCCGTCGGCGCGCACATGGACCACCTCGGCGTGCTCCCCGCCCCCGGCGGCCCGCCGCAGCGCCTCCGCCCAGGTGTGCACGGCGAGTTCGGGCAGCGGCGGGCCCTCGCTGAGCGCGGGCACGGCCTCCACGGCACCGCCCGCGGCAGGGGCGTCCGACGCGGCGGCCTGCCGCGTCGAACCGCTGCCGACGTACAGCCGGCCGCTCTCCTGCGGCACGTCCTCCAGCTCCACCGCCGCCGAGCGCACACCGGGCAGCGCGGCCAGGCCGCGCTCCCACGCGCCGGCCGCCTCCGCGTCGATCACCGGCAACTCGCCCAGGGCGGCGGTGTCCAGCGTGCCGTCCGCGTTCCTGGGCAGGTCCGACACGGCGGCCACCCGCGGCGCCCGCGCCGGGTCCGCGGCCGTGCGCAGCAGCTCCTTCGCCGCCTGCTCGGCCGCCCCCGCCCGGGTGGGCACGGCGAGGACCACCGGACGACCGCCGTCCGACGGCAGCGTCACCGCGTCCCGTATCCCGCCGCCCGTCAGCAGCGCCGCCGGGTCGAACGGCCCGTCCGCCACCACCGCTGCGCCCGGCGCGGGCCGCGCCCCGACGGACGGCAGCGCACCGATCCGCAGCCCCGGGTCCGCGGCCACGGCCGTCAGCAGCGCGCGCAGCGCACCGCCGAGCCGCTGTGCGGTGTCCCGGTCGAACAGGTCCTCGCTGTACTCGACATGACACGCCAGACCCTGCGGCGCGCCCTCGGCGTCACGCCGCTCCACCACGTCGAGGAACAGGTCGAACTTGGCCGTCCCCGTCGAACGCGGCTCCAGCGGCGCCCGGTTGCCACCCAGCCGCAGCACCGCCTCCGTGTTGTTCTGAAGCGCCAGCATCACCTGGAACAGCGGGTGCCGGGCCGGGGTACGGGCCGGGTTCAGCTCGTCCACCAGCCGGTCGAACGGCAGGTCCTGATGGTCGTACGCGGCCAGGTCGAACGCCCGCACCCGCGCCAGCAGCTCACGGAACTCCGGGTCCCCGGAGGTGTCCGTACGCAGCACCAGCGTGTTGGCGAGCAGCCCCACCACGTCGTTGAGCGCCTCGTCCACGCGCCCGGCCACCGGCGTGCCGAGGGGAATGTCCGTCCCGGCACCGCACCGCGTCAGCAGCGCCGCCAGGGCGCTCTGGAGCACCATGAACAGGCTCGCGCCGCCTTCGTCGGCGAGCCGCAGCAGATCCCGGTGCAGCCCGGCGTCCACCTCGACCGCCAGGCCGCCGCCGCGCCGGCCGGGCACCTGCGGGCGCTCCCGGTCGGCCGGCAGCGCCAGCTCCTCCGGCAGCCCCGCGAGGGCCTCCCTCCAGAACGCCGCCTGACGTCCCACCGGACTGAGCGGATCCGTCGCCGCCGCGAGCAGGTCACGCTGCCACAGCGCGTAGTCGACGTACTGGACCGGCAGCGCCTCCCACCGCGGCGCCGTGCCCTCAAGGCGGGCCGCGTACGCGGTGGACAGATCCTCCGCCAGCGGCCGCAGCGACCAGCCGTCCGCCGCACTGTGATGCAGCACGAGCACCAGCGTCCGGGACGCCCCCGTGCCGTACAGGCCCGCCCACAGCGGAAGGTCCCGCGTCAGGTCGAACGCGTGCCGCAGGGCACCCGCCACATGGGCCTCGACCTCCTCCTCGGGACAGTCGACGACCTGGAGCACCGGCCGCACGCTGCCCGCCGCGCACACCTCCTGACGCGGCGCCCCGTCGGTCTGCGGCAGCAGCGTGCGCAGGCTCTCGTGCCGGTCGGTGACGTCCGCCAGGGCCGCCCGCAGCGCCTCGTGGTCGACCTCCTGATCCAGCCGCACGACCAGCGGGATGTTGTACGTCGCCGCCGACGTGTCCAGCTGGTTGAGGAACCACATGCTCTGCTGCGCCGAGGACAGCGGGATCACCGCGGGCCGCTCGGCGGGCGCCAGCCCCGGCCGGGCCGGTCCCGCCGCGGCGTCCTCGGGGACGTGCGCGGCGATCCCCGCCGGGGTGGGCGTGGTGAACACCGCGGCCATCGGCACCTCGGCACCCGTCGCCGCGCGCAGCCGCGTCAGCAGCCGGGTCGCCAGCAGCGACTGGCCGCCCAGGTCGAAGAAGTTGTCGTCCGCGCCGACCGTGCCCTCGGGCAGGTGCAGCAGCTCCTCGTACAGCCGGCACACCAGCGCCTGCGCCGCGGTCGCCGGTGCGCGGCCACCGGCCGCCGCCGCGAAGTCCGGCGCGGGCAGCGCCTTCGCGTCCAGCTTGCCGTTGGCGGTCAGCGGCAGCGCGTCCAGGACGACGCACGCGCCGGGCACCATGTGTTCGGGCAGCAGACGGGCCAGATGGGCCCGCAGTTCCGTCGGGTCCGGGGTGTGCCCCGGCGCGGGCACGGCGTAGCCCACGAGCATCCGGTCGGCCGCGCCGGCCGTCTCCCGGGCGACGACCGCGGCCAGCGCGACCGAGGGGTGCGCGACGAGCGCCGCCTCGATCTCCCCGGGCTCGATCCGGAACCCACGGATCTTCACCTGCTGGTCGGCGCGCCCCGCGTACTCCAAAGTGCCGTCCACGGACCGGCGGGCCAGGTCGCCCGTGCGGTACATCCGCTCGCCCGCCCGCCCGAAGGGGTCCGCGACGAACCGCTCCGCCGTCAGCGCGGGACGGCCGAGATAGCCGCGCGCCAGACCGGGGCCTGCGACGTACATCTCGCCCACCCAGCCCGGCGGCACCGGCTGGAGGCAGTGGTCGAGGACGTACACCCGCAGGTCGGGCAGCGCGGTGCCGATGACGCTCCGCGCCCGGCCGTCCTCGACGATCGCGCGCGTCACCCGCTGGTAGGTGACGTGCACGGTCGTCTCGGTGATGCCGTACATGTTGATCAGCCGCGGCGACTCGTCGCCGTGCCGCTCCAGCCACGGGCGCAGGTGCGCGGGCTCCAGCGCCTCACCGCCGAAGATCACATAGCGCAGCGCGAGCGGACCGCCACCTGCCGCACCGTCCGCCTGGATCAACTGCTGGAACGCGGACGGCGTCTGGTTCAGGACGGTGACACCCTCGCGGCGCAGCAGCTCCAGGAACTCCCCGGGCGAACGGGACGTCGTGTGCGGCACGACGACGAGCCGGCCGCCGTGCAGCAGCGGGCCCCAGATCTCCCAGACGGAGAAGTCGAAGGCGTAACTGTGGAACAGCGTCCACACGTCCTCCGCACCGAACGCGAAGTGCGCGGCGGACGTCTCGAACAGCCGGATGACGTTGGAGTGCGGGATCACCACACCCTTGGGGCGCCCGGTCGAACCGGAGGTGTGGATGATGTACGCGGCGTCCGCCGGAGTGAGCGGCGCCGGCCGGTCGGAGTCCGTGAGGTCGGCGGCCGAACGCGCCGCCAGCTCACGGTCGGTGGCCTCGTCACCGAGGACCACGGCCGCGGCCCCGGTCTCCGGCAGCCCCGCCGCCACCCGCGCGTCCGTCACCAGCAGCGCCGGAGCGGCGTCCTCGGCCACGGCGCGGATGCGCTCCGCCGGGTAGTCGGGATCCAGCGGCAGATACGCGGCACCGGACTTCAGCACGGCCAGCAGACCGACCGTCAGCTCCACGGAACGGGGCAGCGCCAGGGCCACGATCCGGCCCGGACCGGCACCCCGCTCGACGAGGAACCGGGCCAGCTGGTTGGCGCGCGCGTTCAGCTCCGCATAGCTCAGCGCGGTGCCCTCATGGGTGACGGCCGTCGCCTGCGGCGTACGGGCCGCCTGGGCCTCGAAGCGGGCGGGCAGGGTCGCGCCGGGCGCCGCGGCCGCGTCGCCGGGGGAGGCGTACGCCGGGTGCTCGCCGTCCTTCAGCAGGCTCGTCCGCGCGAGTGGCAGCTCCGGGTCGGCGTCGGCGAGCCGGTCCAGCAGGAGCAGGAACCGCTCCTGGTGGTCGGCCAGTTCGGCCTCGGTGTAGAGCGCCGGGTTGGCGTCGAAGGAGAGCCACAGGCCGGTGTCGTCGGCACCCGGCCGCACATTGATCTGCAGGTCCTCGACCGGACCGCCCGTCAGATGGTGCGTGGTGGTCGGGTGGGTGCCGAAGGCGAGCTCGTTGGTGAACGGGATGAGGTTGACGACCGGCCCGTACAGCCGCCGCCCGCCGCCCAGCAGCTTCAGGTCACGGCGCAGGTCCTCACCGCGGTACTGCTGGTGCCTGCGCACGGCGCGCTGCTCCTCGGCCGCCGCGCGGACGAGCTCGGAGACGGTGGTGCCGGGCCGCACGGACAGGCGCAGCGGCAGGATGTTCGACACCGTGCCGGGTATCCGCATGGCGGTCGAGCCGAGCCGGCTCCAGGTGGTCAGCCCCAGGATCACGTCGGGGCTGCCGGTGACCCGGTGGAGGTAGGCGGCGGTGGCGGCGAGGAGCAGGTCGCCCCGCGCGCCGCCGAGCCGCGCCGCGGCCTGCGAGAGCCGGTCGGCCTCGGCGGCCGGCAGGAGCGTGGTGCGGCGCAGGAAGGGCGCGGACGGCGCCGCGGCGGCCTCGGTGAGCCCGACGGCCACGGGGGCGTCGGCGAAGCGCCCCGTCCAGTGGGCGCGGTCGCGCGCGAAGCGCTCCGAGGCGCGGTACGAGACGTCGTCGTCGAGGAGCGCGCCCGCGGGCGCGAACGGAGTGGCGGAGACCTCTTCCCCCGCCACGAGCGCGCTGTAGGTCTCGGCCAGCCGCCGGGCGACGAGCTTGAAGCCGTATCCGTCCAGGAGGATGTGGTGCGCCCGCAGGAACCACAGCCGGCGGTCGGGCGCCGCCTTGAAGAGGGCCTGGGTGAACAGCGGTCCCTCGGTGAGCTCGACGGCCCTCGCCAGGTCCGCCGCGATCCACGCCTCCGCCGCCGCGCGCGGGTCGGGCTCGGCGCTGACGTCCATGAGGTGCAGGGGCCAGTCGCCGGCGGGCGCCAGGGTGCCACGGGGGCCGTCGGCGGTCCCGGCGATCCGCAGGCCGAAGATCTCCGCCTCGGCGACCGTGCGGCGCAGCGCGGTCTCGAAGAGCTCCGCGTCGACCGGTCCGTGGATCTCCACGTACTCACCGGTGTTGTAGGCCGCGTTCGCGGGGTCGAGCCGCTGGGCGAACCAGATGCCCTCTTGGGCGCCCGACAGCGGGCGACCGGCGTCCTCGTGAACAGACATGGCACCAACCCTCAGTAGGTGTATGGAATTTCCGGCCGGAGAAAGGTCCCGCGGGACCACCGCGCGGGGCGACGTCGGGCGGGCGCTCGCGATCGGCTCCACGACCGGGAAACGGTATGTACGCGGATGCTCAAGGAATCGCAAAAACACGGCAGGACGCGACGCGTTGGGCAGTCCTTGAGAGCGCCACGACGAGGCGGCCCTTCCGCCGTCATTAACCCTGCATGAGGGGAACTCGGGCAGTCAAGGGAAGATCGTTCCAAGTTCCGTTTGACTTTCCGGCAAGGGGGCAACTCGCTTTGATTTCACCCCGAAGCAGGGCCTCCTGCCTGCCGCGGGCGCATGCATAAAGATCGAACTTCCGGTGTTCGGAACGCGTATGGAAGGCGTCGAGTACGGCTGACGCGACATCAGATAAATGCCTCAACCTAGCGGCTCCATACGGGAAAGAATAGCGAAACCCTGTCGGACCGTCATGAGAGGTAAGCCACGCCGGGGGCCCGTACGAAGCCTCTTGAAAGACGGCGGAAATCCCGCTTCACTGAAACCGCGATTCCGCTTCAGCGGGCGAGGCGATCCGAGCACAAGCCCCCACCGCAGCATCGATTTTCGGCCAACGTCCGGCCGGATCTCCCTCGCCGGACCGGTGTTTTCCGGCCACTGAAGACTGAAACATGAAAGGCAAGTGGTATGCACCGCAAGTTGTGCCCGGCGGAGACGCTCTACGTCGCCCAGCGGAGCCGCGCCGTGCTCTCGTGCACCGTCCGCGGCGACCTCGACGAGAAGCTCCTCGCCGCCGCCTTCGCCGCCAAGGTCGCCGAACACCCCTCCCTGCGCTCCCGGATCGGCCAGGAAGGCGACGCGTACGCCCTCCGGCCGCTGGACGAGGCCGACCTGCCCCGCCTCGTCGTACGGCCCGGCGGCCCCACCGCCCTCATGGACGAGCACAACACCCCGCTGCCGGACGGCGGCCCCCTCGTACGGGCCGCCCTGCTCCGCGGCGGGAGCGAGCACACCGTCGTCCTGAGCGTCGACCACACCATCACCGACGGCCACAGCGCCATCGCCCTCTACGACGCACTGTGGCGCACCTACGCGGCACTCGCCGACGGCAAGGCCGCCGCCCCCGCGACCGGGGCGTACGACTGGCCGGCACCCGCCACCGACCTGCTGCCCCCGGCCGACCCCGAGGAGACCGAGCGCTACCTCGCCCGCCGGACCGAGCGCACCCGGCGCCTCCCCATCACCGCCCTGCCCTACGCGGCCGCGGGCACGCGCCGCCCGGAAGGGGAGCACAAGGTCGCCGTCCAGCGCGTCCTGCTCCGGCCCGAGGAGACCACCGCCCTCCTCGGCCACTCCAAGGCCACCGGCGTCTCCGTGCACGGACTCGTCAGCGCGGCCCTGCTCAAGGCCGTCCGCCGCGGCATCGGAAGCGACGGCACCAAGGCGCTCGGCTGCATGTCACCCGTCGACCTCCGCTCCCGCGTGACCCCGCCCCTGCGACGCGAGGTCATGGTGCCCGCCGTCACCTCCTGCCTGGACGTCGTGGACGTGGCCGACGACACCGACCCGCTGGAACTCGGCCGCCAGGTCACCGCCAACCTGCACGGAGCCATCGAACGAAGCGAGTTCATCCACGAGACACGCATCCTCGCGCAGGTGATCCGCAACCCCGCCCTGCTCGCCACCAGCGTCATCGTGACCAACATGGGCCGCGTCCCCGCCCCACCCGCCCCGCGCGGCCTGGAACTCACCGACGTACGCCTCATCCCCGTCCGCGACAACTACTACCCCCAGGCAGGACGAGGGCCCGTGATGGGATGCGTCGTCTCCTTCGACGGCCGCCTCGCCATCGAACTGCCCTACAGCACCGAGTGCTTCGGCCACGACCAGATCCGCGAGATCCGCGACGACGTGCACACCGCCCTGCTCGCCTTCGCCGCGCACGGCGAAGCGGCCGTCGCGGGCTGACACGACGCCGCCCGCACGCACAGCACCCCCATCATCAGGCTGAGTCCAGGAGCGCGCCTGAAGTGAGAACACTGAACGACCCGTGTGCCCCTCCCGTCACCCCCCTGCTGCGCCGCGCGCAGGCCGGTGACCGCCAGGCCATGAACGACCTCCTCCTGCACATCGCCCCCTATGTGGGACGGCTCTGCCTGCCCATCGCCCAGGGGCACAGCTCCGACGCCGCGCAGGAGGCCATGCTCGCGATCTACCGCGGCATCCGGGGCCTGCGCGAACCCGCGGCCTTCTACGGCTGGGTCCGGGCCGTGACCGTGCGGGAGGCGATACGCACCTCCAAGCGGCTCAGCCAGGGCTCGGCCGACGGCCTGCCCGACCTGGCCCAGGACGCCGACCCGTTGGACACCGTCCACATCTCCGACGTCATGGACCGGCTGCCCGACCAGCACCGCCAGATCCTCACCCTCCGCGCCGTCTACGGCATGAACGAACAGGAGATGGCCGCGACCCTCTCCCTGCCGGTCGGCACCGTACGGTCGCGGCTGCACCGCGCACGGCGGAACTTCCAGGACGCCTGGCACCAGCGCGCCGCCTGACCGGCCGTCGGGGACGCCCGGCCGGCGGCGACTGTCACGAATCCACCGTCACCGCATCTGACCTGCTGGTATTCTGAAGGGATGTACATCCGACCCCTTCCCGGCTGCCGCCCTTCCGGAGACGCGACGTGCGCCGGCGCGGCGACCCACGGGCCCGTGCCGGCATGACCGAAGCCCCCACGCGTGTCATTCGGAGTAACGCCGAGTCCTTGTCCCTAGGATTGCGGGATGTACATAGCCAGCACGTTCCCCGGAGGGGTGATCCGGTGAACAGGTCCGAGGCCACCGACGAGCAATGGGAGGGCCTTGCGGAGGTCGTCCCCTTGCGCGGTCACCATTCCTGGCCGTCCTGGCCCAACCACCGGGCGCTGCCCGAGGAGGAGCCGGAGCCGAACCGTCGTCAGCTCGTCGTCCTGCGCGTCCAGATCTTCGCGGACGCCCGCGAGGTCGCGGAGCACCTGATGGCCCGCATCCCGGTGCTGCTCGACCTCACCAGCGCCGACACCGACGTCGCGAAGCGGATCCTCGACTTCTCCAGCGGCGTCGTCTTCGGCCTGGGCAGCGGCATGCACCGCGTCGACACCAATGTCTTCCTCCTCGCGCCCGAAGGCACCGAGGTGGCCTCGGGGTACCCCGATCGTAGGAAGAGTGATCAGCTGAAACGGTTTGGCTGAGCGGCCGCCGCATACGGTCCGGGCATGGACACACACCGTGCCCGACCGGCCGCCGCCCCCCACTCCCAGCGCCCCGCGGTGACCGAACTCCGGCTCTCCGCCTTCAAGTCCCACCGCAACGCCGTCTTCCCGCTCGGCCCGCTGACCCTCTTCCGCGGCGCGAGCGGCAGCGGCAAGTCCAGCGCTCTCCAGGCCTACGAGGCGCTGGCCCGGCTCGCGGGCGGCGACAGCCTCGACGAGGCCCTGACCCCCGTCGCCGGCGGCGCCCCCGCCTGCGTACCCCACCGGGCGAGACCCGACGCCCAGGGGCGGCGCGGATTCCGGATCGGCTGCACCGTCGACGGGCCCGCGGGCACCGTCCGGCTCGACGTGGCCGTGCAGGCCGAGCCCGAACTCCGCGTCGTCGGCGAACGGCTGACCGGCTCCGGCCGGACCCTGCTGTCCACCGCCCTGCGCGACCCCGGGCTCCGCACGGTCGAGGCCGCCTGGCACACCGCAGGCACCGTGCCGGTCACCCGGGCACCCCTGCCGGACGACAGACTGGGCACCGCCCTGCTGCCGCTCCGCGTCGCGGGCAAGACCGCCGGCCAGCGCCTGGTCCTCGACGCCGCCGAACAGGTCGTGGTCGCGCTGCGCTCCGTCTTCGCCTGCGACCCCCGGCCCGAGCTGATGCGCACCCCGGTCGCCGCGCGCGACGGCCTCCTGCGGGGCGCCTGCGACAACGTGGCCGCCGTGCTCGGCCGCACCCGCAACGAATGCGTCACCCGCCACGCGGCCCTGGTCGCCGCCGTGGGCGAGGGCTGCAGGGGCCCGGTGGAGGGCCTGTCCGTCGAGGGCCTGACCGGTGGTTTTGTACGGGGCGTGCTGGCCCGGGACACGGGCGCGGCCACACCGCTGGAGCGGCTGGGCGACGGCGAACTGCGCTATCTGGCCCTGAGCCTGGTGCTGCTGACCGGCCCCGGGGTGCTGGACATGGACCCGGTCGCCGAGGTGCTGCCCGCCCGGCAGGCCCTCACCGTGCTGGCCGACGGCTTCGACCGCTGCCTCGACCCCCGCCAGGCCCGCGCCCTGCTGGGCCTGGCGGCGCGGATGTGCGAGCGCGGGCATGTCCGCCTGGTGGGCACCGTGCGGGGCGACGTGGACCAGGAGCCGCGGGGGGCCGAGGAGGAGACGGTGGCGGCGTCGATGGTAGACCTGGGCGTGTGAGCGGAGAACATCATCAGGAACCAGGGCGGACCGGCGGGCCGTCGCGAGAGCGGTGCGAGGACTCCTCGCGCGCGGCGCGGCCGGGCGGCGAGCTCGACGCACTCCAGCGGCGGCTGGCGGACTTCGCCGCGGCCCGCCGGTGGCAGCCCTTCCACACACCCAAGAACCTCGCCGTGGCGCTGAGCGTCGAGGCGTCCGAACTGGTCGAGATCTTCCAGTGGCTGACGCCGGAGGAGTCGGCGCGGGTGATGGACAGCCCCGGCACGGCGGGGCGGGTGGAGGACGAGGTCGCGGACGTCCTGGCGTACCTCCTCCAGTTCTGCCAGGTCCTGGGGATCGACGCCGCCGCGGCGCTCGCGGCGAAGATCGAGCGCAACGAACACCGCTTCCCAGTACCGGAAGAATCCACTCCGGATTCGCCCATCCGTCACTCTCCGGAGTGATTGAGTTATCCACACCGCATCTGGTATCCACAGATTTCTGAATTCCCCTGGCTTTTCCGGCGGTTAGTCATCACTCTGGGTAGTGACGAAGTGACGGACGCACAGACGGCAAAGCGGCAGTCGGAAAAGTGGGGGACCGGACATGGACGCAATGCGGCTCATCGGGGCCACGCGAACGGCCCTGGCGCAGGCCAGGGCCGTTCAGGACATCGTCACCGAGGCCTGGCAGAGCCAGGCGCTGGCGGGCGCGATCGGCAGCCACCTCGCGGTCCACGGGCCCTTCGAGGCCCGGGCCGCGGCGGACGGCCTCAGCGAAGCGGGCACCCACGCCTCCGGCGCGCTGCGGCAGACCCTGCGCACCGGCCCGGCCAGGGCCGCGCAGCTGACCGAAGTGCGCGACCACTGGAGCACCTTGACCGGGCTCTGCGTCCTCCTCGGAGAGGTCGGCATAGCCCTGGTGGGCGTCGCCTGCTCCTCCGACGAGGACGCCCTCTACTGGCAGTGCATCGAAGCGATCGACGCCGCCGACGAGACGAGCGACCGGGTGCGCTGGTTACAGAGACGGCTCGCGCTCCGCGAGCGGGAAGGAGGCGCCGCGTGAAGCGCCGACGGTCAGCCCGCACCGCCTCCGCCGGACGAGGGCCGCTCGCCGGGCGACTGCGCGGGCGGCTGCAAATCGGCGTCGAGCTGCGACAGATCGGCGTTCAGCGCGGCCATCAGCTCCTCCATCTGCTGAAGCAGCCCCTTGGGCGCACCCTGCTGCGGGGGAGCGGACTGTGCGGGCACCGATCCGTCGGGCACGGCTTCCTGGGTCATCGCGGCCTCCTCGGCCCTGGCCCTCCCGGTGCGGGCGGGCGGCGTTGCGGTCGTCGCCTCCGGCAGCGGACACCGGTGCGCGGGCCGGGCGGTCCGGCTCCGCCCGAGCCAACGACCACCGGGCCCGGCGGACACTTCCCACCCGGCGCCGACGACCGAATTTCACCCGACCGGGGTGGGTGGTGCGAAGGAGGGTACGGACGGTTGACGCACGTGCGGCAGTGCAGGATGGGGGCATGGATCTGCGTATCTTCACCGAGCCCCAGCAAGGGGCCGGCTATGACACCTTGCTCACCGTCGCCAAGGCCACCGAGGACCTCGGCTTCGACGCCTTCTTCCGGTCCGACCACTATCTGGCCATGGGCTCCGCCGACGGTCTGCCGGGCCCGACCGACGCCTGGATCACCCTGGCCGGGCTCGCCCGGGAGACCCGCCGCATCCGCCTCGGCACCCTGATGACCGCCGGCACGTTCCGGCTGCCCGGCGTCCTCGCCATCCAGGTGGCGCAGGTCGACCAGATGTCGGGCGGACGGATCGAGCTGGGGCTGGGGGCGGGCTGGTTCGAGGAGGAGCACCGGGCCTATGGCATCCCCTTCCCCAAGGAGAAATTCGGGCGCCTGGAAGAACAGCTGGAGATCGTCACGGGACTGTGGGGGACCGAGGTCGGCAAGACCTTCAGCTTCCACGGCACGCACTATCAGCTCACCGACTCCCCGGCCCTGCCCAAGCCCGCCCAGGACAAGCTGCCGGTGCTCATCGGCGGCCACGGCGCCAAACGGACACCCAGGCTCGCCGCGAAGTTCGCGGACGAGTTCAACATCCCCTTCGCCTCCATCGAGGACAGCGAGCGGCAGTTCGGCCGGGTCCGCGCGGCCGCCGAGGAAGCCGGCCGCAAGGGCGGCGACCTGGTGTACTCCAACGCCCTGGTCGCCTGTGTGGGCAAGGACGACGCCGAGGTGGCGCGACGGGCGGCGGTCATCGGCCGTGACGTGGCCGAGCTGAAGGCCAATGGGCTGGCGGGCTCGCCGGCCGAGGTCGTCGACAAGATCGGCCGGTATGCGGCGATCGGCTCGTCCCGGATCTACTTCCAGATCCTGGACCTCGACGACCTCGACCACCTGGAACTGATCTCCTCGCAGGTCCAGTCCCAGCTGAGCTGACGTCCCCGACCCGTCCCCGGAGACGAGGAGCACCCGTGACACCTGCCCCCGCCGTCCCATTCGCCGACGCGCTCGCGAGGGGAGCGCTCGTCCTGGACGGAGGTCTGTCCAACCAACTGGCGGCCCAGGGCTGCGACCTGTCCGACGCCCTGTGGTCGGCCCGGCTGCTCGCCGACGGGCCGGAACAGATCGAGCGGGCACACGCGGCCTATGTGCGGGCAGGCGCTCGGGTGCTCATCACGGCCGGCTACCAAGCGACGTTCGAGGGATTCGCCGCCCGTGGCATCGGCCGGGCGAAGGCGGCGGAACTGCTGCGCGGCAGCGTGACACTGGCGAGAAGGGCGGGGGCGGGGGAGGGAGGGGAGGGGGGAGGCCCCCCATGGGTCGCCGCCTCCGTCGGGCCCTACGGCGCGATGCTCGCCGACGGCAGTGAGTACCGCGGCCGGTACGGGCTGAGCGTGGCGGAGCTGGAGCGTTTCCACCGGCCGCGGATCGAGGCGTTGGCCGGGGCCGGGCCGGATGTCCTCGCCCTGGAGACCGTGCCGGACGTGGACGAGGCCGAAGCGCTGCTGCGGGCGGTCGAGGGGTGCGGGGTGCCCGTGTGGCTCTCGTACAGCGTGGCCGGAGGGCGTACGCGGGCGGGGCAGCCCCTGCGCGAGGCGTTCGCGCTCGCCGACGGCAATGACCAGGTCGTCGCGGTCGGCGTCAACTGCTGTGAGCCCGACGACGCTTACCCGGCCGTCCAGCTCGCCGCGGAGGTCGCCCGGAAGCCTGTCGTGGTCTACCCGAACAGCGGTGAGTTGTGGGACGCGCAGGCGCGGGCCTGGCGGGGCCGCCCCACCTTCGACCCCGACCGCGTCGCCGCATGGCGGGCGGCGGGCGCCCGTCTCATCGGCGGCTGCTGCCGCGTGGGCCCCGCGGAGATCGCGAGGCTGGCCCGCGTCCTGGAGCCTTCACCGCCGGAACCGGCCCCGCCGGGCCGCACGCCGTAACTCGCCTGATGCGTCTACCAGTTACGTCAACCACAGCCCGGGGCCACGGGTTCACCGATAGCGTGGAAGGCGTGGGAAACCGTGTGCGGAACGGGGGGTCTGGGTCCCCTTCGGCCCAGGAGTCCGGACGATCGGGTGGTGAACATGACTACTCAGGACACCGAGGACGCGATAGCCAGGAAGCGGCCGACGGAGCTGTCACCGGGAGCGGTGGTCGCGCAGTCCTTGGACAACGAGTGGGTCAACGCGCAATTGACCAAGGAAATGATCGAGAAGGGAACCTCGCTCCGGGACGTCGAGAAGATCCGGGGCAAGGAGGCGCGCGCCGAATACTTCCGCAGCCTCCTCAACACCCGGCAGGTGGTGGTCAACCGGGTGTTCTTCTACAACAACCGGGCCGTGAGCTGCGACCTCGTGGAGGGCGGTGCCGCCCGGCGCGCCCACCAGAAGCTGCTGGGGGACGGCTCGCTGGTGCCCTATCTCGTCAATGAGCATCAACCGGCCGAGCGCCCGCCGAACATGACCGTCGACGAGCAGGCGTTCACCGCCTGGCAGGAGACCGTGGAGGGGATGCCGGCGAGCTCGCGCATCACCTGCGTCCGGATGTCCTGGGAGGACCAGGAGAACCGCGACGCCACCAGGAACGGACTCTTCAACCCCTTCGCCGGCCAGGTGCAGCGCCTGACCGCGACGGACATCCCCCTGCTCGCCGCCCAGGTCGGCGTCCCGCCGGAGCGGACCGCGCAGTTCGGCGCGCGGCTCCACGAGCTCGTCGGGTTCAGCAGCGACCGGCGCACCCGCGGCGAGCTCGTCTCCCGCAGGGTGCTCTACGACGAGTTCGTGTCCGTGCCCGGTCTGCCCGCCTCCGACGTGCGCTACGACAGGAACAAGCCGTTCGCCGGGGAGGTCAAGCAACTGCTCGACCTCATCTACAACGTCAACCTCGCCGACGCGCTCGGCATGTACCCGCTGACACCGTCCGGCGGCCTCCGGAGAATCGCGCTCCAGGAGTGGCGGGACGTACGGACGGCCCCCAGCGGCGTGGTCACCGACCCCGAACAACTGCTGCTGTTCCTGCGCCGGCAGGCGTTCTCCACCGTCCAGGACCGGCTGACGCCGTCCGCGGTCGACACCCTGACCCTGGAGGACATCTGGACCCTGCGCCAGAGCGAGCCCTGGCACGAGTACATGCGGGCCTTCGACGCGCTGACCGCCGACCCGGCCGCCTTCCACGACCGGGTGGGGCGCGTCTTCGACCGGTACGTCCGCCTCAACTCCGAGATCGTCCGCGTCGCCGCGGGCCGCCGCGCGAGCCGGGCGAAGGCCGGCAAATGGGCCCCCGTCATCGAAGTGGTCGTCATCGTCGGCGGCGCCGTGTTCAGCGCGATCACCGGGGACGACACCTGGGGCGTCGTCGGGGACGTCGGGGCGGTGTCGGCCAAGGCCGGCGGCTCCGTGCAACTGGTGCTGCGCAACAGGCGGGAGGGGCGGCGCGAGCAGAAGTTCGCCCGGGAGATCGCGGCGGTCCGGTTCGACAGCGCGCGGGAGTGGGAACAGTTCCACAGCATGGTGCGCCGGCTCCCCGGATACCGGGAGCAGAGCGGTTCCCGGGCGGCCACCAGCTCCGCCACCGTCCAGGACGACATCCCGGAGTACTGATCGCAGTGCGAGAAGAAGCCGCGTCCGCGTACGACCGTCTGCGCGCCGCCCGCCCCGAGCTGTTCGGCAACGACCCGGGCGGGATCGACATCCTCCTCGACCCGGACGCCGTCGAGGAGGCGCGGCGCAGCACCGGCTGCGGCGAGGACGAGCGGGTCGGCGTCGTCTACGCCGACCGCTTCGTCACGCTCGTGCGCGACGCGGTCCGCTTCCCCGGCGGCGCGCTCGGGCTGTACGTACGGATGCTGTCCACCGCCACCGGGCCCGGGGCAGTGATCCTCCCCCTGGTGGGCGCCGACGGCGTCGTCCTCGTGGAGCACTACCGGCACGCCACCCGCGCCTGGCACTGGGAGGTGCCGCGCGGCATGGGCCTGGCCGGGGCCTGTGGTGCGCAGACCGCCGCGCGCGAGCTCGCCGAGGAGCTCGGCACGCGGCCCACGGAGCTGATCCCGCTGGGGCGGGTGCATCCGGACAGCGGACTGCTCGGTGACCACGTCGAGTTGTACGCGGCCCGCATCGAGCGGATCGGGGCGCTCGACGCCGCCGAGGGGATCCGGCGGACGGTCACGCTGCCGTGGCCGGAGGTGGCGCAGATGATCGCCGACGGGGCCATCACCTGCGCGTTCACGATCGCGGCACTGACCCGCGCGTGGCTGCGCGGCCTGCTGGGCGACCCCGCCGTCCGACCTGCCCAGTGGGAAAACAATTAGGGGACACCGTACGAATGGGGCGATACTCGACCGCGTGTTCCTGACGATAAGCACCACCGGCACCGTGGACGACCCCGCCACCGACCTGGGGTTCCTGCTGCACAAGCACCCCGACAAGGCGCAGCGGTTCTCGACCTCGCACGGCGTCGCGCACGTCCTCTACCCCGAGGCGACCGCCGAGCGCTGCACGGCCGCGCTGTTGCTGGAGGTCGATCCCGTGGCGCTGGTGCGCCGGGCCAAGGGGCGTGGCGGGGCGCCCGATTCGGCGCTCGCGCAGTACGTCAACGACCGCCCGTACGCGGCGTCCTCGCTGCTGGCCGTCGCGCTCGCCGCCGTCTTCTCCACCGCGCTCAAGGGCCGGTGCGAGGCCCGTCCCGAACTGCCCGGACGGCCGCGGCCCCTGCGTATCGAGGTGCCCGCCCTGCCCGCGCGGGGCGGCCCGGCCCTGGTGGAGCGCCTCTTCGCGCCGCTGGGCTGGACGGTCACGGCGCAGCCGGTGGCGCTGGACGAGCGGTTCCCGGAGTGGGGCGACTCGCGGTACGTACGGCTGGTCCTGGAGGGCGAGCAGACGCTCGCCGACGCCCTGCGGCACCTGTACGTCCTCCTCCCCGTGCTCGACGACTCCAAGCACTACTGGGTGGCGCCCGACGAGGTGGAGAAGCTGCTGCGGTCAGGTGCCGGCTGGCTGGCGGACCACCCGGAGCAGCGGCTGATCACCAGCCGCTATCTCGCCCGCAGCCGCCCCCTGACGCGTGACGCCCTCGACCGGCTCGCGCTCGCCCGCCTCGCCGAGGCCGACGACAGCGAGGCCGAGGAGCTCGACAACGCGGTGGACGAGGAGGCGGACACCGAGGAGAAGCCGGTGCCGCTCGCCGTGCAGAGGCGTGCGGCGATCCTCGGCGCGCTGCGCGACGCCGGCGCCGCCCGGGTCCTCGACCTCGGCTGCGGCCAGGGACAGCTGGTCGGGGAGCTGCTGAAGGACGTGCGGTTCACCGAGGTCGTCGGCGTGGACGTGTCGATGCGCGCGCTCAAGGAGGCCGCGCGGCGGCTGCGCCTGGAGCACATGGGCGAGCGCCAGGCGGCCCGGGTGACGCTGCTGCAGGGCTCCCTCGCGTACACCGACCGCCGGCTGACCGGCTACGACGCGGCCGTGCTCAGCGAGGTCGTCGAGCACCTCGACCCGCCGAAGCTGCCCGCCCTGGCGTACGCGGTGTTCGGCGCGGCCCGCCCCGCCACCGTCGTGGTGACCACCCCGAACGTGGAGTACAACGTGCGCTGGGAATCCCTGCCCGCCGGACACGTCCGCCACGCCGACCACCGCTTCGAGTGGACCCGCGAGGAGTTCCGCGCCTGGGCCGCGGAGGTCGCCGGACGGTACGGATACGGGGTGGAGTTCGCCCCGGTGGGACCCGACGACCCCGAAGTGGGGCCGCCCACGCAACTGGCCGTCTTCCGCAGGAACGAGACCGTGAAGGAGGCGAAGGCCGCATGACCGGCACCACAGCGGACGGAGTCCGTACCCTCGCTGTGCCCGACCTCAGCCTCGTGGTGCTCGTCGGCGCCACCGGATCGGGCAAGTCCACTTTCGCCGCGCGGCACTTCGCGCCCACCGAGGTGCTCTCCTCGGACTTCTGTCGCGGGCTCGTCGCCGACGACGAGAACGACCAGGGCGCCAGCGGCGACGCCTTCGACGTCCTGCAGTACATCGCGGGCAAGCGGCTCGCCGCCGGGCGGCTCACCGTCGTCGACGCCACCAACGTCCAGCCGGAGAGCCGCAAGCAGTTCGTACGGCTGGCGCGCGAGCACGACGTGCTGCCCGTCGCGATCGTCCTCGACCTGCCCGAGGACGTGTGCGCGGCCCGCAACGCCGCCCGCCCCGACCGCGCCGCCCTCCCACGCCACGTCGTCCAGCGCCACCGGCGCGAACTGCGCCGCTCGCTGAAGCACCTGGAGCGCGAGGGGTTCCGCACGGTGCACGTCCTGCGGAGCGTCGCCGAGGCGGAGTCCGCCGAAGTCGTCCGGGAGCGCCGCTTCAACGACCTGCGCCACCTCACCGGCCCCTTCGACATCGTCGGTGACATCCACGGCTGCCGCTCCGAGCTGGAGACCCTGCTGACGCGGCTCGGCTACACCCTGACCCGCGACGCCTCCGGCCGCCCGGTGGACGCCGCGCACCCCGAGGGCCGTACGGCCGTCTTCGTCGGCGACCTCGTCGACCGCGGACCGGACAGCCCCGGCGTGCTGCGCCTGGTCATGGGCATGGTCGCGGCCGGGCACGCGCTGTGCGTCCCCGGCAACCACGAGCACAAGCTGGGCCGCCACCTCAAGGGCCACAAGGTCAAGGTCGCCCACGGTCTCGCCGAGACGGTCGAGCAGCTGGGGAGGGAGGACGAGGCGTTCCGCGCTCGGGTCGGGGAGTTCATCGACTCCCTCGTCAGCCACTACGTCCTCGACGGTGGCACCCTCGTCGTCTGCCATGCCGGGCTGCCGGAGAAGTACCACGGCCGCACCTCCGGCCGGGTCCGCTCGCACGCCCTGTACGGCGACACGACGGGGGAGACCGACGAGTTCGGCCTCCCCGTGCGCTACCCGTGGGCCGAGGACTACCGCGGCCGCGCCGCCGTGGTCTACGGCCACACCCCGACCCCGTCGGCGACCTGGCTGAACAACACCATCTGCCTCGACACCGGTGCCGTGTTCGGCGGCAGGATGACGGCCCTGCGCTGGCCCGAGCGCGAGCTCGTGGACGTACCGGCAGAACAGGTCTGGTACGAGCCGGTGCGGCCGCTCGTCGCCGAGGCGCCGGGCGGCGGCGACGGCCGGCCGCTCGACCTCGCCGACGTCACCGGGCGCCGCGTCGTGGAGACCCGGCACATGGGCCGGATCGCGGTGAAGGAGGAGAACGCCGCCGCCGCGCTGGAGGTGATGAGCCGCTTCGCCGTCGACCCCCGGCTGCTCGCCTACCTCCCGCCCACGATGGCCCCCTGCGCGACCTCCAAGGAGGAGGGCTACCTGGAGCACCCCGCCGAGGCGTTCGCCGCCTACCGCGGCGACGGCGTGCGCCAAGTGGTGTGCGAGGAGAAGCACATGGGGTCGCGTGCGGTGGTCCTCGTCTGCCGGGACGCGGACGTGGCGCGCGAGCGCTTCGGTGCCGCGGACGGCGTGCGCGGCGCGCTGTACACCCGCACCGGACGGCCGTTCTTCGACGACCCGGAGACGACCGGACGCGTCCTGGACCGGCTGGCCGGCTGCGTCCGGGGCGCCGGCCTCTGGGAGGAACTCGGCACCGACTGGCTGCTCATGGACGCCGAGCTGATGCCCTGGTCCCTCAAGGCCGCCGGTCTCCTGCGCAGCCAGTACGCCGCCGTCGGCGCCGCCTCACGGTCCGTCCTCCCGGACGCGATCGCGGCCCTGGAGGCCGCCGCCGAGCGCGGTGTGGACGTCGCGGGTCTGCTCGGCAGACAGCGCGAGCGGGCCGGTGACGCGGAAGCCTTCACCGAGGCGTACCGCCGCTACTGCTGGCCGGTCGGCGACCCGGCGCGTCCGGAGGGCATCGAGGACACCGATGGCCTGGACGGCATCCGCCTGGCGCCGTTCCAGTTCCTCGCCGCCGAGGGCCGCAGCCTGGCCGCGCTCCCGCACGACGGACAACTGGCCCTGATCGACCGGATGATCGCGGAGGAGGAGTCCGCGAGCGGCCACCACGACGGCGCGCGGCACATGAACCGCCTGCTCGCCCCCACCCGCCGGCTGGTCGTCGACACCGAGGACGAGGCGTCGGTCGCCGCGGGCGTCCGGTGGTGGCTGGACCTCACCGCAGCCGGTGGCGAGGGCATGGTCGTCAAGCCCCTCCAGGCGTACGTGAAGGGCGCGGGCGGCCGCCTCGTCCAGCCGGGCGTGAAGTGCCGCGGCCGGGAGTACCTGCGCGTCGTCTACGGCCCCGAGTACACCCGCCCGGAGAACCTCGCCCGCCTGCGCGTGCGCCACCTCGGCCACAAGCGCTCCCTGGCGCTGCGCGAGTACGCCCTCGGCCTGGAGGCACTGGACCGGCTGGCCGACGGCGAGCCCCTGTGGCGCGTCCACGAGGCGGTCTTCGCCGTCCTCGCCCTGGAGTCGGAGCCGGTGGACCCGCGGCTGTAGGGGCGGCCCGCCCGCAGGACTACCGCCGGGCGCGGAAGGCACGGCGGTAGTCCTGCGGCGGCACCCCCATCGCCTTGGTGAAGTGCCGCCGCAGGTTCGCGGCCGTACCCAGCCCGCACAGCCGCGCCACCCGGTCCACGGGCAGGTCGCCACCCTCCAGCAACTCCCGCGCCCGGCCGATCCGCTGCGTCTGCAGCCAGCGCATCGGGGTTGTTCCTGTGGCCGCAAGGAAGCGGCGGGCGAAGGTGCGCGGGCTGGTGTGCGCCTGCCGCGCCAGGTCGGTGACCGTCAGCGGCCGGTCGAGCCGTTCCACCGCCCAGTGCAGCAGCGGGGCGAGGGAGTCGTCCCGGCGCTCCGGCAGCGGGGTGTCGATGTACTGGGCCTGGCCGCCGGGCCGGTGCGCGGGTGCGACGAGCTGCCGGGCCAGGGTGCCGGCCGCCTCGCTGCCGTAGTCCTCGCGCACCAGGTGCAGGCAGACGTCGATGCTCGCGGTCGACCCCGCCCCGGTGACGATGTCGCCGTGGTCGACGTAGAGCACCGCCGGATCGACGCGGACGGCCGGGAACCGCTCGGCGAGCAGCGGGGCGTACATCCAGTGGGTGGTGGCCGTGCGGCCGTCGAGCAGCCCGGTGGCCGCGAGCGTGAACGCGCCCGAACACAGCGACACCAGCCGCGCGCCCCGCCGGTGCGCGGCGCGCAGGGCGTCGACCAGCTCCGGCGGCGGGTCGCCGCGCACGTCCGCCGAGGCGGGCACCAGCACGGTGTCGGCGGCGATCAACTCCTTCGCGCCGTACGGCGTCCGGGTGCGGAACCACGAACGGGCGGCCGCGTCGCCGTCCGTGCCGATGGCGCAGACGCGCAGGTCGTACCACCCCTTCGGGGTCTCGGGCCGGTCCGTGCCGAAGATGTGGCAGGGGATGGCCACTTCGAAGAAGGGCAGGCCGTCGGTCACCGCCACCGCGATCGTGGGCATGGCAGTAATGTAGCGGGTGTTGTCGGTCCTGCCACTCGTGATCGTCCGCTGTTGCCCCGATGCTGGATCGACATGACGATCCCCCGCACGACCTCCCCGGGGAGCGGTGTGTCCGCGGCCCCCGCCCCCGCACCCTTGCCCGACCCGCGCCGCTGGCTGATCCTGGCGGTGGCGTCCATCGCCCAATTCCTCGCCGTGCTCGACGTGGTGGCCGTCAACATCGCCTTCCCCCTGATCGGCGAGGACTTCCGCGCGGCCTCGCCCGGCGCGCTGTCCTGGGTGCTCAACGCCTACACGATCACGCTCGCCGCGCTGCTGATCCCGGCCGGCCGGCTGGCCGACGGGACGGGCCGCCGGCGCTCGTTCCTCCTCGGCCTGTCCCTCTTCGGTCTCGCCTCCACCGCCTGCGGCCTCGCCCCCGGCCTGGGCTGGCTGATCGCGGCCCGGGTCGCGCAGGGCATCGGCGCCGCCGTCCTGGTGCCCACCTCGCTCTCCCTGGCCCTGCCCGCCTTCCCGGCCCGCGACCGCGCCACCGCGGTCGGCGTCTGGACCGCGGTCAGCGCGCTCGCGGCCGGCTCGGGGCCGGTGATCGGCGGCCTGCTCGCCGCCTCCAGCTGGCGCTGGATCTTCCTGATCAACGTGCCCGTCGTCGTGGCCGCCGTGGTCGCGGGCGTCCGCCTGCTGCCGCGCTCCGAGCCGGGCGCGCGGCACCGCCCCGACCTCCTCGGCACCGCCCTGGTGCTCGTCGCCATCGGCGGTCCGACGACGGCGCTGGCGCAGGCGGGCGAGTGGGGTTACGGCTCACCGCTCACCCTCGGCGCGTTCGCCGCCGGGGTCGCCGCGGCCGCGCTGTGCGCCGTCCATGTGCGCCGGACCTCCGACCCCGTGATCGATCCCGCCCTCTTCCGCACCCGGGGCTTCACCACGGCGGTGGCCGGGCTGTTCGCCTACTTCCTCGCCTATCAGACGCTGCTGCTCGCCACCTCCGTGCTGTTCACCGACGTCTGGGGCTACTCCGTGCAGCACGCCGGCCTGGCCCTCGCGCCCTGGCCCTGCACCGTCCTCGTCGTCTCGGCCCTCTCCGGCAGGATCGTGCGGCTGCTGGGGGAGCGCGGCGGCGCCGCCCTCGGCGCCCTGTGCTTCGTGGCCGCCCCGCTGTGGTGGCTGCTGACCGCCGCGCAGGACCCGCACTACGCCACGCGCTTCCTGCCCGGCCTGGTGCTCTGCGGCATCGGCACGGGCCTCTACCAGCCCGTGATGTTCGCCGCGACCGGCGCCCTGCCCGCGCACCGGATGTCCCTCGGCTCGGGCGTCCTGATGCTCTCGCGCCAGTGCGGCACCGCCCTCGGCGTGGCGGTCCTCGTCGCCCTGGGCGGCGGGGAGCCGCACACGGGAGCGGGGGCGCTGCGGGCCGGCTGGGTCTTCGCCGCGGTCGCGGCCGCCCTCGCCCTGCTCGCCGCGGTGATGTTCCGCCGTGGTGCACCGCGTGATCTCGGGTGATCCAGGCCAGGATGGAAGGATGGGATTCCATGTCGACTCCGAGGCCGGCCGGCTGCGCCGCGTCATACTGCACCGCCCGGGACTGGAGCTCAAGCGGCTGACGCCGTCCAACAAGGACGCGCTCCTCTTCGACGACGTGCTCTGGGTGCGGCGGGCGCGCGCCGAGCACGACGGGTTCGCCGACGTGCTGCGCGAGCGCGGGGTGGCGGTGCACTTCTTCCAGGACCTGCTGGAGGAGAGCCTGGCGGTGCCGGGCGCGCGCTCCCACGTGCTGGACCGGGTCTTCGACGAGAAGGAGTACGGGCCGCTCGCCACGGGCCGGCTGCGGGCCGCGTTCGACGGGATGCGGGCGCCCGAGCTGGGCTCCTGGCTGGTCGGCGGGATGACCAAGCGGGAGTTCCTGGAGCGCTACCCGGAGCCGGTCTCGGTCCGCTTCCACGCGATGGACCTGGACGACTTCCTGCTCAACCCGCTGCCCAACCACCTCTTCACCCGGGACACCTCCGCCTGGGTCTACGACGGGGTGTGCGTCAACGCGATGCGCTGGCCCGCCCGTTGGCACGAGACCGTGCACTACGAGGCGGTCTACCGCCACCACCCGCTGTTCGCGGCGGGCTTCGACCGGGGGACGGAGGAGGACGGCTTCCACGTCTGGTCCGAGGGGCAGGCCGCCTACCCGTCCACGATCGAGGGCGGCGACGTGCTCGTCATCGGCGAGGGCGCCGTGCTGATCGGGATGAGCGAGCGGACCACGCCGCAGGCCGTGGAGATGCTCGCCCACCGGCTCTTCGCCACCGGCTCGGCCCGCACGATCGTGGCACTCGACATGCCGAAGCGGCGCGCGTTCATGCACCTGGACACCGTGATGACGATGGTGGACGGCGACACCTTCACGCAGTACGCCGGGCTGGGCGGCCTCCGCTCGTACACCATCGAGCCGGGGGCGGGCGAGCGTGAGCTGAAGGTCACCGACCACCCGCCGGAGCACATGCACCGCGCGATCGCCGCCGCGCTCGGCCTCGACTCGATCCGCGTGCTGACCGCGACGCAGGACGTGCACGCGGCCGAGCGGGAGCAGTGGGACGACGGCTGCAACGTGCTGGCGATCGAGCCGGGCGTCGTGGTCGCCTACGAGCGCAACGCGACGACCAACACCTACCTGCGCAAGCACGGCATCGAGGTCATCACCATCCCCGGCAGCGAGCTCGGCCGCGGCCGGGGCGGGCCGCGCTGCATGAGCTGTCCCATCGAACGGGACGCGGTCCCCCGAAGCTGAGCCCACCTCTTCGCATAGCAATGCGGTTAATCGTATATGCTTCCGTTTTCCCGCAGTCGTGAGCTAGGAGCCCACCCCATGGCGACAGACCTCAAGGGCCGCCACTTCCTCAAGGAAACGGACTTCACCGCCGAGGAGTTCCGCAGTCTGGTCGAGCTCGCCGCCGAGCTCAAGGCGGCGAAGCGGGAGGCCGTCGAGCGGCAGCGCCTCCAGGGCCGCAACATCGCGCTCATCTTCGAGAAGACCTCCACCCGCACCCGCTGCGCCTTCGAGGTCGCCGCCGCCGACCAGGGTGCCCGCACGACCTACCTCGACCCCGCGGGCTCGCAGATGGGCCACAAGGAGTCCGTCCGGGACACCGCCCGGGTCCTCGGCCGGATGTTCGACGCGATCGAGTACCGCGGCCACGGCCAGGAAGTGGTGGAGGAGCTGGCGGTCAACGCCGGGGTGCCGGTCTTCAACGGGCTCACCGACGAGTGGCACCCCACCCAGATGCTCGCCGATGTGCTCACCATGTCCGAGCACACGGCCAAGCAGCTGGAGCACGTCGCCTACGCCTACCTCGGCGACGCCCGCTACAACATGGGCAACTCCTATCTGATCACCGGCGCCCTCCTCGGCATGGACGTCCGCATCGTGGCGCCGGAGGAGCTCTGGCCCGCCCCGGAGATCGTCGCCGAGGCCCGGCGCCTGGCCGAGGCGAGCGGCGCGCGCATCACCCTCACCGCGGATGTCGCCGAGGGCGTGCGCGACGCAGACTTCGTCGCCACCGACGTATGGGTGTCGATGGGCGAGCCCAAGGAGGTGTGGGACGCGCGGATCGCGCTGCTGGCGCCGTACGCCGTCACCATGGACGTGCTGAACGCGACGGGCAACCCCGCGGTGAAGTTCCTGCACTGCCTGCCCGCTTTCCACGACCTCGGCACGACGGTCGCCCGCGAGATCCACGAGCGCCACGGCCTGACCTCGCTGGAGGTGACCGACGAGGTCTTCGAGTCCTCGCACTCGGTGGTCTTCGACCAGGCGGAGAACCGCATGCACACGATCAAGGCGGTGCTGGTGGCGATGCTGGCCGATTGAGGGCGGCGGGCATCGGTGCGGTCCGGGGGCCCCGGATCTCTATCGCGACCCCGTGACGACAGTCACAGTGCGGTGATAACTTCACGGAGCATGCACCAGCCCCCAGGCTGAAGGAGTGCGCACCATGGCCCCGTTCACCGGCTCCGCACCCCGCACCGAGAAATGGCAGCACCTGCGTCTGAGCGTCGACTCCGGTGTCGCCACCGTCACCCTCTCCCGCCCCGGCAAGCTCAACGCGCTCACCTTCGGCGCCTACGCCGACCTGCGCGACCTGCTGCCCGAGCTCGCCCGGGACGGCTGCGTACGGGCCCTCGTCCTCGGCGGCGAGGGCCGCGGGTTCTGCTCCGGCGGTGACGTCGACGAGATCATCGGGGCCACCCTGGCCATGGACACCGGGCGCCTCCTCGACTTCAACCGGATGACCGGACAGGTCGTCCGCGCCCTGCGCGAGTGCCCGTTCCCCGTGGTGGCCGCCGTGCACGGCGTCGCGGCGGGCGCCGGCGCCGTCCTCGCGCTCGCCGCCGACTTCCGCGTCGCCGACCCCACCGCCCGCTTCGCCTTCCTCTTCACCAGGGTCGGCCTCTCCGGCGGCGACATGGGCGCCGCCTACCTCCTGCCCCGCGTCGTCGGCCTCGGCCACGCCACCCGGCTGCTGATGCTCGGCGAGCCCGTACGCGCCGACGAGGCCGAACGCATCGGACTCGTCAGCCAGTTGACGGAGGAGGGCGGTGCGGCCGCGGCGGCGCAGTCCCTCGCCCGCCGCCTCGCCGCCGGGCCCGCCCTCGCCCACGCCCAGACCAAGGCCCTGCTCACCGCCGAACTCGACATGCCCCTCGCGGCGGCCGTCGAGCTCGACGCCGCCACCCAGGCGCTGCTGATGAACAGCGCCGACTACGCCGAGTTCCACGCCGCGTTCACCGAGAAGCGGCCGCCGGTCTGGCAAGGGCGGTGAGCATGCGGGTCGCGGTCATCGGCGGCGGCCCCGGCGGCCTCTGCGCCGCCGCCCTGCTGAAGCGTCTCGCCCCCGACCGCGTCGTCACCCTCTGGGAGCGCAACGCCCCCGACGACACCTTCGGCTTCGGCGTCGTCCTCTCCGACGAGACCCTCGGCGGCATCGAGACCGCCGACCCGGACGTCCACGCCGCCCTGGGCGCCGAGTCCGTCCGCTGGGACGCCATCGACATCGTGCACCGCGGCCGCACCCTGACCTGCGGCGGCCACGGCTTCGCCGCCCTCGGCCGCCACCGGCTCCTGGAGATCCTCCACGCCCGCTGCCGTGAGCTCGGCGTCGACCTCCGCTTTTCCACCGAGGCGCCGCCCGCCGCGGAACTGGCCCGCTCCCACGACCTCGTCATCGCCGCCGACGGCGTGCACAGCACCACCCGCGACGCCCACCGGGACCACTTCCGCCCCACCCTCATCACACACCGGTGCCGCTACATCTGGCTCTCCGCCGACTTCGCGCTCGACGCCTTCCGCTTCGAGATCGCCGAGACCGAGCACGGAATCATGCAGCTCCACGCCTACCCCTACGCCGCCCCCTCGGCGGGCGGACCGCACCCGGCCGCGGGCGCGAGCACCGTCATCGTCGAGATGCGCGAGGAGGTCTGGCGGCGTGCCGGGCTCGACCGCTGCGACGAGGCCGCCTCCGTCGAGCGGTGCGGCGCGTACTTCGCCGGCTTCCTCAAGGGCCGCCCCCTGCGCGCCAACCGCTCCGCCTGGACCGCGTTCCGCACGGTCGTCAACGCCCGCTGGTCGCACGGCAACACCGTGCTCCTCGGCGACGCCGCCCACACCGCCCACTTCTCGATCGGCTCCGGCACCAAACTCGCCGTCGAGGACGCGGTCGCCCTCGCTGCCCGCCTCCAGGACGGCGCCCCGGTCGACGGGGCCCTCACGGCGTACGAGGCCGAGCGCCGCCCGGTCGTGGAGTCCACCCAGCGCGCCGCCCGCGCCAGCCTCGAATGGTTCGAGAACCTCGCCGTCCACACCGGCCGGCCGCCGTACCGCTTCGCGTTCGACCTCCTCACCCGCAGCCGTCGCGTCACCCACGACAACCTCCGGCTGCGCGACCCGGAGTTCGTCGCCTCCGTCGAGGACGAGGCGGGCATACCGCCCGGCACCCCGCCGATGTTCACCCCCTTCCGGCTGCGCGGGCTGACCCTGCGCAACCGCGTCGTCGTCTCGCCCATGGACATGTACTCCGCCGTCGACGGCACCCCCGGCGACTTCCACCTCGTCCACCTCGGCGCCCGCGCCCTCGGCGGCGCCGCCCTGGTGATGACCGAGATGGTGTGCGTCAGCCCCCGGGGGCGCATCACCCCCGGCTGCACCGGGATGTACGCACCGGAACACGAGACCGCCTGGCGCCGCGTCACCGACTTCGTCCACACCCAGGCACCCGGCACGGCCATCGGGATCCAGCTCGGCCACTCCGGCCGCAAGGGCTCCACCCGCCGCCAGTGGGAAGGCATCGACCAGCCGCTGCCGCACGGCAACTGGCCCCTCGTCGCCCCCTCCGCGCTGCCCTACCGGCCCGGCGTCAACCAGATCCCGCACGCCCTGACCACCGCCGAAATGACCGGCATACGCGAACAGTTCACGCTCTCCGCCGCCGCGGCCGCCCGTGCGGGCTTCGACCTGCTCGAACTCCACTGCGCGCACGGCTATCTGCTCTCCGGCTTCCTGTCCCCCCTCACCAACCGGCGCACCGACGCCTACGGCGGCACCCTCGCCGCCCGGCTGCGCTATCCCCTGGAGGTATTCGACGCGGTACGGGCCGTCTGGCCCGCCGACCGGCCCATGACCGTACGGATCTCCGCCACCGACTGGGCGGACGGCGGCACCACGGCCGAGGACGCCGTCGCCGTCGCCCGCGCCTTCGCCGCTCACGGCGCCGACGCGCTCGACGTCTCCACCGGCCAGGTCGTCCCCGACGAACAGCCCGCGTACGGCCGCTCCTACCAGACGCCCTTCGCCGACCGGATCCGCCACGAGGCGGGCGTCCCGGTGATCGCGGTGGGCGCCATCTCCTCCTGGGACGACGTCAACTCCCTGATCCTCGCGGGCCGCACCGACCTCTGCGCCCTCGCACGCCCCCACCTCTACGACCCGCACTGGACGCTGCACGCGGCCGCGGAGCAGGGCTACGAGGGCACGCCCGCGCCCTGGCCCGCGCCGTACCGCGCGGGCAGCCGCAGACCGCCGACGGGCCGGGGCGCCTGACCGGCCCGCCCGCGGGGGGCTCACGCCAGCGCCGCGTCCACGAAGCGTTCCCCCGCGCCGCGCAGCCGCGCGTGCAGCCCTGCGAAGACGCGCGCCGAGCGCACCCCCGGCCAGTCCGCGGGCAGCAGGGTCACGGGCAGGCCGGGGTCCGCGTAGGGCAGGTGCCGCCAGGAGTCCAGCGCGAGGAGGTAGTCGCGGTAGGCGTCCTGCGCGGGGACGGTCCGCCGCCGCGCCCAGCGGTGCAGCACGGGCTCGTGCGCGGCGAGGAAGACGCGGTGCCGGTCCGCCAGCGCATCCAGGTCCCACCACCGGCCCACCGCCTCCGCCGTCGGCTCGAACCCGAGGTGGGAGCCCCGGAACAGGTCGACGTAGGAGGACAGTTCCAGGCGCTCCAGGGTGTGCCGGGTCTCCTCGTGCACATGCGCCGGTGCGATCCACACCCCGGGTGCGGCCGCGCCGAAGCCCAGCCGGGCCAGCCGCGAGCGCAGCAGGTGGCGCTTGTGCCGTTCCTCCTCGGGCACCGAGAAGACGGCCAGCAGCCACCCGCCGGCCGAACGCGTCGACATCCGGCCGTAGATGCGCCGGTCGCCGTCGTCCAGCAGCTCCCGGGCCGCGTCCGACAGCCCGTACCCCGCCGCGCCCCCGGGGGCGCGGTCCGGGACGAGCAGTCCGCGGCGTTTGAGGCGGGAGACGGCGGACCGTACCGAGGGCGAGTCCACGCCCACGGCGGCCAGCAACCGGATCAGTGCCGCGATCGGCACCGTGCGGCCGGCCGGCTGTTCGGCGCGGGTGCGACCGTACGCGCCGTAGAAGGTGACGATGAGGGACCGAGGAGTGTGCAGTGGTTGCTGGTCAGTCACGGGGAAACTGTAAAGCTCCGTTGCGGAGCCGGAAGCGCTGGAGTTTGCCGGTGGGCGTGCGGGGGAGGGCGTCGTGGAACTCGATCTCGCGAGGGCACTTGTACGGGGCGATCTCCTTTTTGGTGAACTCCCGCAGCTCCGCGACGGTCTCCGCGGTGCGCGGCACGCCCGGCCGCAGCACCACGTGGGCGACGACGGCCTCGCCCCGCCGCTCGTCCGGCCGCCCCACGACGGCCGCCTCCAGCACCTGGGGATGGCGCAGCAGCGCCTCCTCGACCTCGGGCCCCGCGATGTTGTGGCCGGCCGAGATGATCATGTCGTCGGCGCGGGCGACATAGCGGAAGTAGCCGTCGCTCTCGCGGACATAGGTGTCCCCGGTGAGATTCCAGCCGTCCCGCACGTACGCGCGCTGCCGGGCGTCGGCGAGGTAGCGGCAGCCGGTGGGCCCGCGCACCGAGAGCAGCCCCGGTTCGCCGTCCGGCACGGGCAGCCCGTCCGCGCCGACGACGCGCGCCTCGTAACCGGGCACCGGCAGGCCGGTGGTGCCGGGGCGGACGGCCTCGTCGGCGGCGGAGACGAAGATGTGCAGCATCTCGGTGGCGCCGATGCCGTTGATGAGCCGCAGCCCGGTGGCCTCCCGCCAGGCGTGCCAGAGCGCGGCAGGCAGGTGCTCGCCCGCGGAGACGCACCGGCGCAGGGACGAGATGTCGTGCGCGCCGAGCCGGGCGAGCATCGCGCGGTAGGCGGTCGGCGCGGTGAACAGCACGGTGACGCGGTGCCGTTCGACGTCCTCCAGCAGCCGCTCGGGGCCGCCCCAGTCGGACAGCAGCGCCGAGGCGCCCGCCCGCAGCGGGAAGATCACCAGGCCGCCGAGCCCGAAGGTGAAGCCGAGCGGCGGGCTGCCCGCGAAGACGTCGTCGGGGCGCGGCCGCAGCACCCGCGCGGAGAACGTGTCGGCGACCGCGAGCACGTCCCGGTGGAAGTGCGCGCACCCCTTGGGCCGTCCGGTGGTGCCGGAGGTGAAGGCGATCAGCGCGACGTCGTCTGCGGAGGTCGGAACCGCCGCGTACGATGGGGGTTTGTCCGCGGCCAGCCGCAGAAGGTCGTCCGGGCTCTCCCCGCCGTACGGTGTGACCCGTAAGGAGGTCACGGACGCCCGCGCCAGGTCGTCCACCGACCGGGTGTCGCACAACGCGTGCCGGACGCGGGCCAGTTCGCAGATCGTCGCGAGTTCCCGCGGGCGCTGCGCGGCCAGGACGGTCACCGCCACGGCCCCCGCCTTCATCACCGCCAGCCAGCAGGCCGCGAGCCAGGGCGTGGTGGGGCCGCGCAGCAGCACCCGGTTGCCGGGCACCACGCCCAGGTCGCCGGTGAGCGTGTGCGCGATCCGGTCGACGTGCCCCTTCAGCTCCCCGTACGACCAGACGCCGCCCGCCCCGTCCCGTACGGCGGGCCGGTCCGCGCCCAGCCGGGCCACCGTCGCGTCCAGCAGCTCCGCACCGCAGTTGAGCCGGGCGGGGTAGCGCAGCGGGGGCCGGTCCGCCAGGTCGAAGCGGAGCACGGGCCACTGGTCGGCGGGCGGGAGGTGGTCGCGCGGGAAGGTGTCGACATGGGCCGACGGTTCGAGCTCCATCGCGGATGCGCCCCCTCGTGCCGGGGAATGGAGGTGAACGGGGTCTTGCCAGCCGTACGGATCCGCTGTCAGCGTAGCGAGTCGGTGACGGCAGTCAACAGATCGCGATAAGCGATCGGGAAGGGGACCGGCCGGTGACCCCTCCGTTCGCCCTCGATGCGGAGCAGCGCGCCTGGTGCGCGGAGCTCCGGGCCCTCGCCGCGGAACGGCTGCGGCCCCTCGCCGCCGCGGGCGGGCCCGGCCGCGTCAACCGCCCGCTCGTCGCCGCCCTCGGCGAACTCGGGCTCCTGGCACGGCTCTTCCCCGACGGGCGGCCCGTACGCGCCATGGATCTCTGCCTGTTGCGCGAATCCCTCGCCCGGGAGTGCACGGAGGCCGAGACCGCCCTCGCCCTCCAGGGGCTGGGCGCGGTGCCGGTCGCGCGATACGGCACCGGGGCGCAGCGCGCGCGGTGGCTGCCGGAGGTCGTGGCGGGCCGCGCCGTCGCCGCGTTCGCGCTGAGCGAGCCGGGTGCCGGCTCCGATGCCGCCGCCCTGGAGCTGCGGGCCGAGCCCGACGGCCGCGGCTGGCGGCTCACCGGGGAGAAGTGCTGGATCTCCAACGCCCCCGAGGCCGACCTGCACACCGTCTTCGCCCGCACCGGCCCCGGCGCCCGGGCCCACGGCGTCACCGCCTTCCTCGTCCCCGGCGGGCGGCCGGGCCTCGGCGGCCGTCCGCTCGACATGCTGAGCCCGCACCCGGTCGGCACGCTCACCTTCGACGGCGTCCGCGCGGAGCCGGACGACGTCATCGGGGAGGTGGGCGGCGGCTTCCGCGTCGCCATGGGCACGCTCGACCTGTTCCGGCCGAGCGTCGGCGCGTTCGCCGTGGGCATGGCGCGGGCCGCGCTCGCCGCCGCCGTGGCCCACGCGGGCGAACGCCAGGCGTTCGGCGGCCCGTTGAGGAACCTCCAGGCCGTCTCCCACCAGCTCGCCGAGATGGCCACCCGGACCGAGGCCGCGGCCCTGCTGGTGTACGCCGCGGCCGCGGCCCACGACGCGGGGGAGCCGGGCATCGCGGCCCGCGCGGCGATGGCCAAGCTGTTCGCCACCGAGACCGCGCAGTACGTGGTGGACGCGGCCGTCCAGATCCACGGCGCCCGCGCCCTGGAGCGCGGCCACCTCCTGGAGCACCTCTACCGCGAGGTCCGTGCCCCCCGGATCTACGAGGGCGCCACCGAGGTCCAGCGCACCATCATCGCGAAGGAGCTGTACCGATGACCGCACGGCCCGCGGAGGAACCGGCCCTGCGCCGGGTCAACCCCGGGGAGCTCCCGCCGCCCTCCGGTTTCACCCACGCGGTGACGGCCACCGGCGGGCGGCTGGTGTTCCTCGCGGGGCAGACCGCGCTCGACGGTGACGGCGCGATCGTGCCGGGCGGGCTGCCGGAGCAGTTCGCGCGGGCGCTGGCCAACCTCCTCACCGCGCTCCGCGCCGCCGGCGGCGCCCCGCACGACCTCGCCCGGGTCACCGTCCACACCACCGACGTCGCGGCCTACCGCGCCCACGCCGCAGAACTCGGCCGCATCTGGCGCCGGTCGGCGGGCCGGGACTACCCGGCCATGGCGCTCATCGGCGTGACCCGGCTCTGGGACGAGGCGGCGCTGGTCGAACTGGACGGGATCGCGGTCCTGCCCTGACCCGGGCCGGGTCGGCGTCGAATCCGGCGTTAAATGTCGCGGAAGATCTCGATCTGCGCGCCGATCGAGTTGAGCCGCTCCGCGAGGTCCTCGTAACCGCGGTTGATCACATAGACGTTGCGCAGCACGGAGGTGCCCTCCGCCGCCATCATCGCCAGCAGGACGACCACGGCGGGGCGCAGGGCGGGCGGGCACATCATCTCCGCCGAGCGCCAGCGGGTCGGTCCCTCGACGAGGACGCGGTGGGGGTCGAGGAGCTTGACGTCGGCGCCGAGGCGGTTGAGGTCGGTGAGGTAGATGGCGCGGTTGTCGTAGACCCAGTCGTGGATGAGCGTCTGGCCCTGCGCGGCCGCGGCGATGGCGGCGAAGAACGGCACGTTGTCGATGTTGAGGCCGGGGAACGGCATCGGGTGGATCTTGTCGATCGGCGCCCGCAGCTTGGAGGGGCGCACGGTCAGGTCGAGCAGGCGCGTACGGCCGTTGTCCGCCGCGTACTCGGGGGAGCGCTCGTGGTCGAGGCCCATCTCCTCCAGGACGGCGAGCTCGATCTCCATGAACTCCACGGGGACACGGCGGATCGTCAGCTCGGACTCCGTGACGACGGCGGCGGCCAGCAGGCTCATGGCCTCCACCGGGTCCTCGGAGGGCGCGTAGTCGACGTCCCGGTCGATGGTGGCCACGCCGTGCACGGTGAGGGTGGTCGTGCCGATGCCCTCGACCTTGACGCCCAGCTCCTCCAGGAAGAAGCAGAGATCCTGGACCATGTAGTTGGAGCTGGCGTTGCGGATGACGGTGACGCCGTCGTGGCGGGCGGCCGCCAGGAGCGCGTTCTCGGTGACGGTGTCGCCGCGCTCGGTCAGCACGATCGCCCGGGTGGGTGCGACCGAACGGTCGACCTGCGCGTGGTAGGTGCCGTCGGTGGCGGTGACCTCCAGGCCGAAGTGCCGCAGGGCCGTCATGTGCGGCTGCACGGTCCGGGTGCCGAGGTCGCAGCCGCCGGCGTACGGGATCTTGAAGTGGTCCATCCGGTGCAGCAGCGGCCCGAGGAACATGATCACGCTGCGGGTGCGGCGGGCGGCCTCGGTGTCCATCGCGGCGAGGTCCAGCTCGGCGGGCGGGACGATCTCCAGGTCGTTGCCGTCGTTGATCCAGCGGGCCCGGACGCCGATGCTGCCGAGGACCTCCAGAATGCGGTAGACCTCCTCGATCCGGGCGACCCGGCGCAGCGTCGTGCGGCCCGCGTTGAGGAGGGTCGCGCACAGCAGCGCCACACAGGCGTTCTTGCTGGTCTTGACGTCGATGGCGCCGGAGAGGCGGCGGCCGCCGACGACCCTCAGATGCATGGGGCCCGCGTACCCGAGGGAGACGATCTCGCTGTCCAGGGCCTCACCGATCCTGGCGATCATATCAAGGCTGATGTTCTGATTTCCCCGCTCGATGCGATTGACGGCGCTCTGGCTGGTGCCGAGCGCCTCTGCGAGCTGGGACTGCGTCCAGCCGCGGTGCTGCCGCGCGTCACGGATGAGCTTGCCGATGCGGGCGAGGTAGGCGTCTGTCATGAGTCAGACGGTATCTCAGATATGAGATCTCTACCTGCTGGGGCCGGTTCCCGTGCCTGCCCGGCCGTGTTGTGTCGTATTCCTGACGGTCTTTGCTTTCCCTGTGTGACCTGCGGCCAGACGCGGCCGTCACCTCTTTCCCGTCCGTCGGGCGCACCGGGCACCTCCGCGAGCGGGGGCCCGCTGCCGTGCGCCGGGGGCGGCCGGCCCGCGGGGCGCGGGATCGCCCGAAATGCGCACCCGAAGGCCCCCGTGCCACGCTGATCCGGGGCGGAGCCCGCCCCACCTGATCCACCCCGCAGAGGAGGGCAGGCATGGCCGGCAGGGAACGCGACCCGCGCTACGTGGACGACATGACGGAGGAGACGCTCGGCGCGCAGGAACAGGAGCGTCAGGAGCGCCAGCACCGGCAGGAGCGGCAGCAGGAGCGGCAGCGCGGCCGGCAGGCGGGCGACGAGGGCTCGCGCGCTGACCGGGACGACTCCGACGACAGCCGGTGACGGCCCGCAGGGGCCTTTCGGTGCCTGCCGGGACATGACCGCCCCTCGGCGATGTACTAGAGTTATCTCGACATCGAGATATCTGCCGAGAGGCGTACCGCTGTCGCGCCAGTAAGGCATGCCTAACTAAGGCACACCTTATCGGATTGGCGCGAACCCGTGACGGCAGGATTGCCGCAGTACGCGAATTCATGCATGAAGGAGACTGTCGTGTCGGCGAACAGCTTCGACGCCCGCAGCACGCTGCACGTGGGCGACGAGTCGTACGAGATCTTCCGGTTGGACAAGGTCGAGGGCGCCGCGCGCCTTCCCTACAGCCTGAAGGTGCTGCTGGAGAACCTGCTCCGCACGGAGGACGGCGCGAACATCACCGCCGACCACATCCGCGCGATCGGCGGCTGGGACTCCCAGGCCCAGCCCAGCCAGGAGATCCAGTTCACGCCGGCCCGCGTGATCATGCAGGACTTCACCGGCGTGCCCTGCGTCGTGGACCTCGCCACCATGCGTGAGGCCGTCAAGGAGCTCGGCGGCGACCCGGCGAAGATCAACCCGCTGGCCCCGGCCGAGCTGGTCATCGACCACTCCGTCATCGCCGACAAGTTCGGCACGAAGGACGCCTTCGGCCAGAACGTCGAGCTGGAGTACGGCCGCAACAAGGAGCGCTACCAGTTCCTGCGCTGGGGCCAGACCGCCTTCGACGAGTTCAAGGTCGTCCCCCCGGGCACCGGCATCGTCCACCAGGTGAACATCGAGCACCTGGCCCGCACGGTCATGGTCCGTAATGGCCAGGCCTACCCCGACACCCTCGTCGGCACCGACTCGCACACCACGATGGTCAACGGCCTCGGCGTGCTGGGCTGGGGCGTCGGCGGCATCGAGGCCGAGGCCGCGATGCTCGGCCAGCCGGTCTCCATGCTGATCCCGCGCGTCGTCGGCTTCAAGCTGACCGGCGAGCTGCCGGCCGGCACCACCGCCACCGACCTGGTGCTGACCATCACCGAGATGCTGCGCAAGCACGGTGTCGTCGGCAAGTTCGTCGAGTTCTACGGCGAGGGCGTCGCCGCCACCTCGCTGGCCAACCGCGCCACCATCGGCAACATGTCGCCGGAGTTCGGCTCCACCGCCGCGATCTTCCCGATCGACGGCGAGACGCTGAAGTACCTGAAGCTCACCGGCCGCTCCGAGCAGCAGGTCGCGCTGGTCGAGGCGTACGCCAAGGAGCAGGGCCTGTGGCTGGACCCGGCCGCCGAGCCGGACTTCTCCGAGAAGCTCGAGCTGGACCTCTCCACGGTCGTCCCGTCGATCGCCGGCCCGAAGCGCCCGCAGGACCGCATCATCCTGGCCAACGCCGCCCAGCAGTTCGCGCTGGACGTCCGCAACTACGTCGAGGACGACGACGAGGCGGGCAAGGAGTCCTTCCCGGCTTCCGACTCCCCGGCCGCCGCCAACGGCGTCCCGTCGCGCCCGACCACGGTCACGGCCCCCGACGGCACCACGTACGAGATCGACCACGGCGCCGTCACCGTCGCCGCGATCACCTCCTGCACCAACACCTCGAACCCCTACGTCATGGTCGCCGCCGCGCTCGTGGCCAAGAAGGCGGTCGAGAAGGGCCTGACCCGCAAGCCGTGGGTCAAGACCACGCTCGCCCCGGGTTCCAAGGTCGTCACCGACTACTTCGACAAGGCGGGCCTGACCCCCTACCTCGACAAGGTCGGCTTCAACCTCGTCGGCTACGGCTGCACCACCTGCATCGGCAACTCCGGCCCGCTGCCGGAGGAGGTCTCCAAGGCCGTCAACGAGCACGACCTCGCGGTCACGTCCGTCCTCTCGGGCAACCGCAACTTCGAGGGCCGCATCAACCCCGACGTCAAGATGAACTACCTGGCCTCCCCGCCGCTGGTCGTCGCGTACGCCCTCGCGGGCTCCATGAAGGTGGACATCACCAAGGACGCCCTGGGCACCGACACCGACGGCAACCCGGTCTTCCTCAAGGACATCTGGCCCTCCGAGGCCGAGGTCAACGACGTCGTGGCCAACGCCATCGGCGAGGACATGTTCAACAAGTCCTACCAGGACGTCTTCGCGGGCGACGCCCAGTGGCAGGCGCTGCCGATCCCGACCGGCAACACCTTCGAGTGGGACACCGAGTCCACCTACGTCCGCAAGCCCCCGTACTTCGAGGGCATGACGATGGAGACCACCCCGGTCACCGACATCGCCGGTGCCCGCGTCCTGGCCAAGCTGGGCGACTCGGTCACCACCGACCACATCTCCCCGGCCGGTGCCATCAAGGCCGACACCCCGGCCGGCAAGTACCTCACCGAGCACGGTGTCGAGCGTCGTGACTTCAACAGCTACGGCTCGCGCCGGGGCAACCACGAGGTCATGATCCGCGGAACGTTCGCCAACATCCGCCTGCGCAACCAGATCGCGCCGGGCACCGAGGGCGGCTTCACGCGCGACTTCACGAAGGACGGCGCCCCGGTGTCGTTCATCTACGACGCCTCGCGCAACTACATCGAGCAGGGCACCCCGCTGGTCGTCCTGGCCGGCAAGGAGTACGGCTCCGGCTCGTCCCGCGACTGGGCCGCCAAGGGCACCGCGCTGCTCGGCGTCAAGGCCGTCATCGCCGAGTCCTACGAGCGCATCCACCGCTCGAACCTCATCGGCATGGGCGTCCTGCCCCTGCAGTTCCCCGAGGGCGCCTCGGCGGAGTCCCTGGGCCTGACCGGCGAGGAGACCTTCACCTTCACCGGTGTGACCGAGCTGAACAACGGCACCACGCCGCGCACGGTCAAGGTCACCACCGACACGGGCGTCGAGTTCGACGCGGTCGTCCGCATCGACACCCCCGGTGAGGCGGACTACTACCGCAACGGCGGCATCATGCAGTACGTGCTGCGCAACCTGATCCGCAAGTAAGCGGTTCCGCAGGGCCAGTTGAGGGCCGCACCCCGTCTCGTACGGGGTGCGGCCCTCGTCGCGTTCGGCAACCTCGTGAGGCGTCCCAACTCGTAAGGGTGATCGGAGCGTTGGGGAAGTGTCGGGCATTGTGCTCCTGGTTAGTCTCCGGCAGGGGTCGATGCCGGGAGACATCGCTCCCCAGGGAGGGAAATATTCATGGGTACCGCCGTCACTTTCGGGGAGCTCGCACGCCTTTCGGGCGAGGAGCTCCCCCCGCGGCTCGTGCTGTCGAGGGTGATGTCGGCGGGATCCGACCAGCCGGTGTATCCGGCCATGGTGAAGTCCGACCACGGAACCACGGTCGCCTACGCCTGCCAGTACCGGCAGCACGCGGGAAATCCTCCGCTCCTCGTCTTCCTGGGACTCGCCTCACGGGACCCCGGCTATACGGCGACGTGCGTTCCCGCGGCCATCTCCAGTCATTGAGCCATTCAGGCACTTACAGAAGGGGAATGGAATGGACAACGCCATCAGCTTCGAGGAACTCGGCAACGTGACGGGCGAGGTGCTGCCCGAGCGGACCGTCATGGGCATCATGGCCACCCCGCTCGGCTTCGGCGACGGCGACGGCGGCTCCGGCTCGGGTGCCGGCAGCGCCAGCAGCAGCTCCGCGTCGGCCGGCGGCGGAGTCGTGAACGCCCCCGCCCCGAGCGACCACGGCACCACGATCCTCTCGTCCTGCCAGTCCATCGACCGGCAGGGCACCCCGGGTCTGCTGGGCTCGCTCGGCCTGGGCTCCGAGAATCCCGCCTCCGGTGTGACCTGCACCCCGGCGGCCATCTCCAGCCACTGATCGCATAGCGGTCCGTCGTACGCACGTCACCCGCACGTCGTACGCACGGGGGAGGGCCGGGCGCGTCCGGCCCTCCCCCGCACTCTGTCCCCCTACGGAGAGCGCCCATGTCACTGCCCGCGCTGGTGCCCGGCACGGAACTGGTCGGCGAGTTCGAGGACTCCGGTTACCGCGAGCCGCCCCACCTGGTCTGCCGCCCGGACGGGCAGGTCGTGCGCCTGCCTTCCCTCCTCTACCAAGTCGCCCGCGCGCTCGACGGGCAGCCACTGGAACGCGTCGCCGAGCAGCTCAGCCGGGAGACGGGGCGGGGCTTCACCGCGGAACACATCGTCTTCCTCATCGACGAGAAGCTCGTCCCGCTCGGCCTGACGACCTACAGCGACGGCTCACCGCCCCCGCCCATGCGGAAGACCGACCCCTTCCTGGCCTTCCGCTTCCGGCTGGCGGTACTGCCGCAGCGCGCCACGTGGTTTCTCTCCGGCCTGTTCGCCTGGCTGTTCCAGCCGGTGCTGGTGCTCGCTGCTCTCGGTACGTTCGTCGGCGGCGAGGTATGGCTGTGGATGACCCAGGACACCGGGATCGCCCTGCGGGCCGTCCTCTCCTCCCCGGCCGACGTGCTGCTCGTCGTCCTCCTGGCCATCGCCTCCTGCGTGTTCCACGAGATGGGCCACGGCGCGGCCTGCCGCTACGGAGGCGCGCGGCCGGGTGCGATGGGCTGCGGCATCTATCTGGTGTGGCCCGCCTTCTACACGGACATCACCGATTCCTACCGGCTGGGGCGCGCCGGGCGGATCCGGGCCGACCTGGGCGGCGTCTACTTCAACGCGCTCTTCGTCCTCGGCCTGCTCGCGCTGTACACGTCGAGCGGCAGCCCGCTGCTCCTGGTGGCGATCATCTCCGTCCACCTGGAGATGATCCAGCAACTCCTGCCCACGCTGCGGTTCGACGGCTACTACATCGTCGCGGACCTGGTCGGCATCCCCGACCTCTTCAAATACATCGCGCCCATCCTCAAGCGGCTGGTGCTCCGCCGCCCGCAGGACGACCGGCTGCGGGCGCTCAAGCGATGGCCGCAGATCGTCGTCGCGGTGTGGGTCGTGTTCCTGGTGCCGGTGCTCGTCCTCCAGCTGGGCATGATGATCGTCAATCTGCCCCAGCTGCTCCGCGCGGACTGGCGCACTGTCAACCTGCTGGTGGAGAAGGCCGGTACGGCCGGCTACCCCGCCCTCGGCCTGGTCTCGGCATGCCTGCAGATCGTGCTGCTCACGCTTCCCGTCGCCGGACTGGCGCTGGCGCTGTGGCGGCCCGCGCGCTCGCTTCTCCGCCTGGCCCTGCGCCGCCGCGCCGCATGAACACGGCGGGCATGGGCGCGGCCCGGATCCGTGGAAGGCGTCCGGGCCGCGCGGGAGGTCACCTCAAGCGACGCTCCGTCAGAACAGCATCCGGAACTGGTTCCAGCCGGAGTTGCCGATCTTGACCTTGTACTCGAACGGCTGGGACGCCTTGCCCGTGCCGCGGTAGAGCCACAGGGCGCCGTCGTTGTCGCGGGCGATCAGGTCGGCCTTGCCGTCCTGGTCCACGTCACCGGTGGCCACCAGCTTGTTGAACTGGTTCCAGCCGCCGCCGATGCGCTGCTTGGTCTCGAACGGCTTGGTGTAGTCGCCGGTGCCCTTGTAGAGCCACAGCACGCCGTCCTTGTCGCGGGCGACGATGTCGGTCTTGCCGTCACCGGTGAGATCGCCGCGGCCCTGGATCTCGGTGTACTGGTTCCAGCCGGGACCGACCTTCTTGCGGCCCGTCAGGGTGCCGTCGGGGTAGGCCAGGTAGAGCCAGAGGACACCCTCGCGGTCGCGGACCAGGATGTCGGACTCGCCCGCGCCGCCCAGGTTGCCGGGGGAGATGAACTGGTCGTACTGGCCCCAGTCGTCCGCCACGATCTTCGAGCTGCTGGCCGTGGCGTAGATGATGTTCTGGGCGTTGTCGCGGACGTAGAGCGACTCGCTCAGGCCGTCCCGGTCGTGGTCGACCCGCGCCGCGGCGTTGATCTTGCTCCAGCCGTTGGTGACGTACTCCTTGGGCGTGATGCCGCCCTTGCCGTCGGGCCAGTAGAAGTAGAGGTCGTCGGAGTTGACGGCGCTCAGCGGGAAGAACGGGGCCTCGGCGGTCGGGCCGTCGGCCTTGACCTTGCCGCGCGGAGCCGCCAGGCGCGGGGCACCGGCCTTGGGGGCCTGGGCGCCCGACTTGGGGTAGTCGCCGGACTTCGCCTCGCCGCGCAGCGCCTCGAGGAGGTGCTTGGCGGAGGTGTCGGCGGAGAGCCTGGCCGCGGACTTGGCCGCGCCCGAGGCGGGAGAGGAGGAGGGGCTGTCGGCCATGGCCGTGCCGGCGGTGGTGCCGAGCAGGGCGGCGGCTATGGCCGCGGTCGCGATGCGGCGTGCGGCGACGCCGCGCGTACGGCCGGGGAGATGAGCCACGTGGGTCTCCAGAAAGTCTCAGGTGAAGGCGGCGGCCCCAATCCGGGACCGCCGCCGAACCCCATGATCTTTCACATTTTCTTTACCTGTCAATCACCATGTGTGGATCCCGGACCGATCAGCTCGATCTCTGCGAGTGTGCCCTCACCGGCCAATGTCTCCAGGCGGTAGTGGTGGAAGGAGCCCGGGGTGTGCACCGTGAAGACCCGGGTCTGCCGGTCCCAGGCGAAGGACTCTCCCGTGCGCCGGTCGACCTCCGTCCAGCTCTCTCCGTCCGTCGAGCCCTTGAGGACCCAGCCGCCCGGAGCCTTGGCGCGGTCGGCCGACGTGAGGGTGTACGAGGTCACGCGCGAGCCGGACGGCACCTCCAGGGGGGCCACGGTGAAGGACGCCTCCGTGGCCGAGGTGTTGTCGGTCAGGGGCGAGGTGCCCGGCGCCGTCAGATCGCCCTCCGGCTCCGGCACCGCGTCGCCCCGGGTCAGGGAGGAGGGGCCCGCGTCCCGGCCGCTGCCCCACGCGGAGGGCCGGGGGCCCATGGTGAACTCCAGCGTCCCGCCGTTCGCCACCACGGAGTGCGGGAGCGCCGTGGAGGTCCACTCCTTGCCGTCGACCCGCAGCCCCTGCACATAGACGTTCCGGGCGCTGTTGCCCGGCGCCTTCACGACCAGGTCGCGGCCGTTCTCCAGATGGACGGTGGCCTTGGTGAACAGCGGGGACCCGACCGCGTACTCCCCGCTGCCCATCACCAGCGGATAGAAGCCGAGGGCGCTGAAGACGTACCACGCCGACATCTCGCCGTTGTCCTCGTCGCCCGGGTACCCCTGGCCGATCTCGCTGCCGAGATAGAGGCGGGACATCACCTCGCGGACCTTCTCCTGCGTCTTCCACGGCTGCCCCGCCGCGTCGTACATGTAGGCGATGTGGTGCGAGGGCTGGTTGCTGTGGCCGTACATGCCCATCCGGACGTCCCGGGCCTCGGTCATCTCGTGGATGACGCCGCCGTACGAACCGGCGAACTCGGGCGACCCGGTCTCGGGCGTGCGGAAGAAGGCGTCGAGCTTGCGCGCCAGGCCGTCGCGGCCGCCGTAGAGGTTGGCCAGCCCCCTGCTGTCCTGCGGGACCGTGAACGCGAAGTTCCAGCCGTTGGTCTCGGTGTAGTCGTAGCCCCAGACGCGCGGGTCGTACTGCTTGGGCGTCAGCCGCCAGGCGCCGGAGGGGTCCTTGCCCTGGAAGAAGCCGACGGCCGGGTCGAAGAGCTTGACGTAGTTCCGGGCGCGGTTCAGGAAGTAGTGGGACTCCTCCCGGTAGCGGGCCTTGTGGGTCTTCTCGTAGAGGGCCTGGCCCATCCGCCCGAGGCCGAAGTCGTTGATGTAGCCGTCCATCGCCCAGGACATGCCCTCGCGCGTGGTGGTGCTGGTGTAGCCGAGGAAGGTGGAGGTCTCCATGCCCTTGCGTCCCACGCCGGGGTTGGGGGGCGCCACCGTGGCGTTCTTGAGGGCCGCCTCGTACGCGGCCTCCGCGTCGAACGGGACGCCCTTCACATAGGCGTCGGCGAAGGCGACGTCCGAACTGGTGCCGGTCATCAGGTCGGCGTAGCCGGGGGAGGACCAGCGGGAGATCCAGCCGCCGTCCTTGTACTGCTGGACGAAACCGTCGACGAGCTTCCCCGCCCGCTTCGGGGTCAGGAGCGCGTACGCGGGCCAGGTGGTGCGGTAGGTGTCCCAGAAGCCGTTGTTGACGTAGACCTCGCCGTCGACGATCTTCGCGCCGGTACGGGTCGGGGTGGACTCGCCGGCGGGCGGGGCGAAGGGGCTGGCGTACCGGCTGCGCGGGTGCGCGGTCGAGCCGGTGTTCTCGAAGCCCGAGTTGGGATACAGGTAGAGGCGGTAGAGGCTGGAGTAGAGCGTGGTGAGCTGGTCCCGGCTCGCGCCCTCGACCTCGATCCGGCCGAGGACGGCGTCCCACGCGTCGCGGGCCCGGTCGTGGACGTCCGCGAAGGAGGTGCCGGCCGGGATCTCCTGGTCGAGGTTGGCCTTGGCCTGGTCGACGCCGATGAGGGAGGTCGCGATGCGCAGCGTGACCGTACGGTCCTGGCCCGGCTTGAAGCGCAGATAGCCGGTGACGCCGTCGCCCCGGGTGCCCTCGCCGCCCATGCGCTGCACGCCGTCCGGGTCGGCCGAGCTGATCGCGCTGCCCGGGAGGTCCGGAGGCCCGCCCAGCTTGCCGCCGGCGGTGACGGGCGCGTCGAAGACGCCGTAGACGAAGAGCCGGCCGGCGCCGGTGGACAGCCCGCTGCGCACATCCGAGTAGCCGGTGATCACGCCGTGGTCGGGATCGAGGGTCAGGCCCCCCTGATCCCGGACGTTGTCAAGGATGACGCTGGCGTTCTCACCCGGAAAGGTGAAACGCATCAGCGCGGCATGGTCGCTGGGGACGATCTCCGACTTCAGCCCGTTGTCGAAGGTGACGCCGTAGTAGTGCGGCTTCGCGATCTCACGGGAGTGGTGGAAGGGGAGGGCGCGGGCCGTCCGCCCGGCATCCGGGGTGCCGGTGGCGGCCGACGGCATGATCTGGAAGGTCTGCCGGTCGCCCATCCAGGGGCTCGGCTCATGGCTGGCGCTGAACGCCTGGATGGTCGGGAGGTTGTCGGCGTTGTTGGCGGCGGCGTACTGGTAGAGCCAGTCCGTCGAGCCGGCGTTGGTGACGGGGGTCCAGAAGTTGAAACCATGGGGCACGGCCGTGGCGGGGAAGGTGTTGCCGCGGGAGAAGGTCGAGCTGGAGTGCGTGCCGCGCGTGGTGAGGGCGTAGTCCGCCGGGTGCGCCGCGGGATGCTCCGCGGGGGCGGGCGCGAGCGAGATGTCGTCCACCCACCCGCGGAATTTCGCCGGGCCGACGGGGGAGTCGTAGCCGATCAGTACCCGGGCGACCGTCTTGCCCGCGGCGACCGCGCCGATCCGCGATTCCTTGGCGTTCCACTGATTGACATAGAGGGTCTTGGATTCGGCCTGCCCCTGCGGTGTGAGGGGTGCGCCGTGCTGGTCGACCGCGCCCAGCCCGCTCAGATAGGTGCCGTCGGTGAAGGCGAGGTCGAGCGCGGCATGGGTGGCCGGATAGCGCGGGTCGGCCTCGGGCATCGAGGGGAAGATCTTGTAGGAGAGCAGGGTCTCCGTGGTGACCTTCACCTTCACGGCGAAGATCTTGTTGTAGGCGTAGGCATGCCCGGTGGCCCGGTGTCTGCCTCCGTAGCGCAGGGCGTGGGTGCCGGTGAAGCCGGCGCGCGGCTTGGCCGTCGGCGAGCCGGTGGGCCCGCTGTCGACGTAGCTGCGCATGTCCGGGGGCGGGGGGCCGCCGGTGTCCGCGGTCGCGAGCTGGAGCTCGGCCAGCTGGGTGATGCCGTCCCCGCCGTTGCGGATTATGTCCAGCCGGTACTGCCGGTAGGGGGCGCGGTTGGTGAAGGAGAACTCCTTGGTCTGGAGGCGCTTTTCGAAGGAGACGTCCTTGCGGCTGTCCAGGACCGTCCAACTGTGTCCGTCGTCGGAGCCCTGGAGCGTCCACTCCCTGGGGTCCCGGCCGGGGGCGTCGTTGGCGGAGGTCAGCGCGTAGCGCACGGCCGTCACCGGCTCGGACAGCTCGAATTCCAGCCAGGGGGTCCGCTCGAAGACGAGCCACTTGGTCGTGGGCTCGCCGTCGATCAGGTTCTCCTTGACCTCCCCGGCCGCGGCGTTCTCCCCGCTCGCCCGGACGGCGGTGACCTTGTCGGTGACATTGCCCGGGATGCCCGCGGTGTCGCTGCCGTCTATCCCGGCGGCCCGCCGCCGCCCGTCGGGGCCGGTCTCGACCGCGTTGCGCCAATCGGGCTGCGGCTCACCCGGCTCGAAGGAGGAGCTGAAGCGCTGGGACGCGGCATCGGCCCGTACGGCGGCCGCCGAGGCCAGGGCCGCGGCGCCCTGCGGGGTCTGAGTGGTCGTCACCACCAGGGCGGCCGCGAGGAGGGCCAGGGGGCGGGTGATTGTACGCCACCGGTGGCGGGATCCCTGTCGCCGACTCTGCCGCATCCCTTGCCTCTCCACGAAACCGACAACGTTGTCAACCGAGTAGCGCAGAGACAAGTAGGGCGTGAGACGTCAGTGGTGTCAAGGGTTCGGATGTTGGTGTCGCCGTGGGACGGCGTAGGTTGGGGAGGTCTCAACTCGGGAAAGACTGACGGTCAAAGCCGCTTTCGATCTTGCCCAGTTGATGTGAAGTGGACTATACCTGTCGGCGTCCGGGGCGGCCGCAGGCCGTCGCGGCGGATCCGGGGGAGAGCGGCGGCCGGGGGCGCCGTGGGAGCGGCACCGATCCCGGCGCACACCCAGCACACCAAGCTTCAACTGACCCGCGGTGTCGGGCCCTTCGTCCATGGCCGGTTCGCACGGTTCGCACGGTTCGCAAGGGGAGACCGCCACACCGCCTGAGTCCTGGAGAAGGCGAGGACTTGAGCATGGGATCCACCTCAGCATTCAGCCGGCGCGATCTGGTCAAGCGGACCGCGGCACTCGGTCTGATCGCGGTGCCGTCGATGAGCGTGCTCACCGCATGCGCCACCGGGGGCGGCAGCGACGACAACAGCAGTGCCGACAAGGGCGATCAGGGCAAGAAGTCGGAGAAGAACCCGCTCGGCGTCAAGAACGGCGCCCCGCTCGACGCGTTCATCTTCAAGGGCGGCCTCGGCGATCAGTACGCCAAGGACGCCGAGGCCGACTACAAGGCCACGTACGGCGCCGAGGTCAAGCACACCGGCACCCAGCAGGTCGGCCCCAAGCTCCAGCCCCGCTTCGCCGGTGGCAATCCGCCGGATGTCATCGACAACTCCGGCGCCGACCACCTGGACATGAACAAGCTGTCCTCGCAAGGGCAGTTGCTCGACCTCACCCCACTCCTCGACGCGGCCTCGCCGGACGATCCCAAGAAGAAGATCCGGGACATCCTCTATCCGAGCGCCATCGAGAAGGGCAAGCACAAGGACGCCTTCGACGTCCTCTATTACGCCTTCACCGTCTATGGCACCTGGTATTCCCAGAAGCTGCTGAGCGACAAGGGCTGGGCCTATCCGAAGTCCTTCGACGACATGATCAAGCTCTGTGAGGAGATCAAGAAGGCGGGCATCGCGCCCTGGACCTACCCGGGCAAATACCCGTACTACGTCCACTTCAACATCTTCCCGCAGATCGCCAAGATCGGCGGCCTGGAGAAGTGGATCGCGATCGACAATCTGGAGCCCAACGCCTGGACCTCCAACGACGCGGTCAAGCAGGTCATCGGGCACTACGAGGAGCTCGCGGCCAAGGGCTATTTCCTGGAGGGCAGCCAGGGGCTGACGCACATTCAGGCGCAGACCTCCTGGACCAAGGGCAAGGCCGTCTTCATCCCCAACGGCTCCTGGGTGGAGAACGAGGCGACCCCGACCACCCCCAAGGACTTCGGCATGGCCGTCGGCGCGCTCTTCGACGGCGGCTCCGGCGACAAGATGCCGCACGGCACGGTGCGCGCCGAGCCCAGCGAGCCGTTCATCGTGGCGAAGGCCGGCAAGAACCCCGTGGGCGGCATGGAGCTGCTGCGCATCATGCTCTCCAAGAAGCACGCGCAGAACTTCGCGCAGAAGGTCCATTCCCTCACCAGCAACATGCAGGGTGCCGAGGGTGCTTCGCTCTCCCCGGGCCTGGCCTCCGCGGCGAAGGCCGTCAAGGACGCGGGCGGCAATCAGAACCTGCTGATGATCCAGTTGCAGGAGTGGTACCCCAAGCTGACGGACGAGAAGATGGGCGGCCTGACCAGCCAGCTGCTCACCGGTGACCTCAAGGCCGCCGAGTGGATCAAAAAGACGCAGCAGTACGCGGACGAGACCGCCAAGGACAGCTCCGTCACCAAGTTCCACCGGTCGGCCTGACGCGTCCGGCGGCCGACTCGGAAGGGCCGGGAGGCAGCATGCAGCACGGCAAGTACCGGTTCATCGCGGGGTTCCTGGCCCTGCCGCTGGCCGTCTACGCGATCTTTGTGATCTCGCCGTTCGTCCAGGCGTTCCAGATCGCGATGACCGACTGGAGCGGTCTCAAGGGCGCGGCGAAATACATCGGGTTCGACAACTACGACAAGCTCGTGCACAGCGACGAGTTCTGGAACGCGCTCAAGCACAACGTCATCATGCTGGTGCTCGTCCCGATCGTGACGCTGGCGCTCGGGCTGTTCTTCGCCTTCATGCTCAATGTCGGCGGCAGGTCCCGGCGGGGCGCGGTGGTCACCGGGGTGCGGGGGTCGAAGTTCTATAAATTCGTCTTCTTCTTCCCCCAGGTCATCTCCATCACCATCATCTCGGTGATCTGGTTCAACATCTACAATCCGGATCCCTCGGACGGCATGCTCAACTCCCTGCTGGGGGCGGTGGGTCTGGACTCCCTGCAGAGCGCCTGGCTGGGGGAGAAGAGCATCGCCCTGGCCTGCATCATGCTCGTGATGATCTGGGCGAACGTCGGCTTCTACGTGGTCCTCTTCTCGGCGGCCATGGCCTCCATCCCGCGGGACATCTACGAGGCGGCGCTGCTGGACGGCGCCGGCCGCGCCCACACCTTCTTCCGGATCACCCTGCCGCTGCTGTGGGACACCGTGCAGACCGGCTGGGTCTACATGGGCATCATCGCGATGGACGCCTTCGCGCTGGTGCAGATCATGTCGGTGAACATGGGCGGCCCGGACGGCGCGACGGACGTCGTCCCGCTGCGGCTCTACCAAACCGCCTTCCGCGACAGCCAATTCGGCTATGCGTCGGCCATGGGCATCGCCATGCTCATCGTGACTCTGCTGTTCGCCGTGCTCACCATGCGCTTCGCGCGTCGTGAGCGGATCGAGTTCTAGGGGTACGACGAAATGACGACGGAAGCAGGCGCGGTACCCGCGAAGGAATCGGCCGCGGCCGAGCGGCGGGGCGGCCGGGAGACGGGGCGCCGCCGCCCGGAGGGCGCGGTGCTCAATGTCTTCTCGCACGGCATTCTCATCGTCTGGGCGCTCATGGTGGGTCTGCCGCTGATCTGGGTGCTGTGGAGTTCCTTCAAGAGCAGCGGTGACATCCTCAGCTCGCCGTGGTCGCTGCCGCGCTCGTTCCACTTCGAGAACTGGGCACACGCCTGGGAGCGGGCCAGTATCGGCCGGTATTTCGGCAACACCATCATCGTCGTGGGCTGTTCGGTCATCGGGACGATGGTGCTCGGCTCGATGGCGGGCTATGTGCTGGCCCGCTTCTCCTTCCCCGGCAACCGCTTCATCTATTACCTTTTCGTGGCCGGGATGTCCTTCCCGGTCTTCATGCTGGTCATTCCGCTGTTCTTCGTGCTGCGGGATTTTCCCGGAGTGACCCTGCTGGCGACGTACCCCGGGCTGATCCTGGTCTACATCGCCTTCTCGCTGCCGTTCACCGTCTTCTTCATGACGGCTTTCTTCCGTACGCTGCCGACCTCGGTCGCCGAGGCCGCGATGATCGACGGGGCCTCGCACACCCGGACGTTCTTCCAGGTCATGCTCCCGATGGCCAAGCCGGGTCTGATCAGCATCGGCATCTTCAATTTCCTGGGCCAGTGGAACCAGTACCTCCTGCCCATGGTCCTCAATCAGAACGAGCACCATTACGTCCTGACGCAGGGCCTCGCCCAGATCGCCCTGCAGCAGGGCTACGACGGGGACTGGGGCGGTCTGATGGCGGGCATGGTGATCGCCATGCTGCCGGTCCTCGTCGTCTATTTCCTCTTCCAGCGGCAGGTGCAGGCGGGCCTGACGGCGGGCGCGCTGAAATAGCCGTCGGCAGTGCGCGGGCGCGGGGTACCGCCACCGGGCCGGGCGGTCAGTGGAGCGTGAACCAGACCGCCTTGCCGGGGCCCTGCGCGGCCGGGCGGACGCCCCAGGCCCTCGCGCAGCTGTCGATGAGGGTGAGCCCGCGGCCCGACTCGTCCTCCCAGCCCGCGTTGACGCGGGCCGGGACCTCGGGGCTGGTGTCGTGCACATCGACGCGCAGGACACGCGAGCGGCAGCTGAGGTCCACGGTCACCGGGGATTTGGTGTGCACTACACCATTGGTGACCAGCTCCGTGACCAACAGACAGGCGGTGTCGGCGAGATCGAGGCGCCCGTGCTGCTGCAGCGCGAGCCGGAGAGAGCTGCGCACGATGCCGATCATCCAGGGCTGGGCAGGGATCCGGAGTGTGTACCACCAGTCGGCGGTGGCCAGTTGAGGGTCCTCGCACATTGCGGGCTCCGTTCGGGGGGTGGATTCAAGAGTGGGATGGGATCGACCGCGAGTGCATAAATTCGGTGGGCTTTCGTCCCTGTGAGTGACTGTGCTCACCGGGTGTGTGCAGGCAGACTCTCTGCCCAAAGGAAGGGAGGATTGTCATGCCGCAGAAGCCCCCAACTATCCGCCAGAAGCGCCTCGGTGCGGAGCTCCGCAAGCTCCGTGAAGCGGCGGGTATGTCAGGTGAAGATGCCGCAGAGGCGCTGGAGTGCGGACAGGCCAAGATCAGCCGTATCGAGACCGGCACCAACGGGATTCGCCCGTTCGAGCTACGTGGCCTGCTGAAGGCCTACGGGGTGACCGATCGGGCGCTGGTCGAGTCGCTGGTGGACCTGGCCCGCGAGGGCCGCCGCCAGGGCTGGTGGAACCACTACGTGAGCGCCTTCCCCGGCATCGCCGACCTCGCGCACCTGGAGTCCAAGGCCGTGTCCGTCCAGGTCTGGCAGACCGTGCTCGTGCCCGGCCTCCTGCAGACCCCCGGCTATATGCGCGCGCTGTTCAGGGGCGGCCGGCACGGTTACGACGACACCGGGACCGAGCGGTGCGTGGCGGCTCGCACCACCCGGCAGGCGGTGCTCGACAAGCCGGACGCCCCCGAGCTCACCGCGGTGGTCTACGAGGCGGCACTGCGCTGCAGCGTCGGCGGGCCGGAGGTGATGCGGGGCCAGCTGGGACACCTCGTCGGCCTCGTGGAGAGCGAGCGGGCGCGGATCCAGGTGCTGCCCTTCGACGCGGGCGTGCACGGCGGCCTGGACGGGCCGTTCACCGTCTACGGACTGCTCGCGTCCGGGATGGACGTGGTGATGACGGACAGCCTCGCCGCGGCCGCCTATCTGGACCGCGAGGAGGACGTCCGGCGCTACCGGGCGCTCTTCGGCTCGCTGCGCTCCCTCGCGCTCGACCCGGGCCCCTCACTGGTCATGATCAAGAAGCTGGCGGTACGGGCGTGACCGCCCGGCGCCCCGCCGCGCCCGGCGGCCCGCTCCGGTGGCAGCGGTCCCGGTTCTCCGGCAGCGGGGGCGGCCAGGAGTGCCTGGAGGCCGCCGCAGGCCCCGGCGGGACGTACTTCCGGGAGAGCGACCGGCCGCGTACCGTGCTGACGCCCGCAGCCGCCGCCTGGGCGGCCCTGCTGCGGGCCGTGAAGTCCGGCGCCCTGGACGGTCACCGGCCCGCCCGACCCCCGCACCCGGGAGCTCGATAGGGTTCGAGGCCTTGACGGGAGTTACCCCGGACGGCTCAGCTTAGAGTTCATATGTTGTACGGATGGCTGGGCTCCAGTGCTGTGGCCCGGCCGCGGGGCGGCGGTCGTGCCGTACCCGGCGAGGCGGGAGTGAATGGGCGTGGAGACTCCGGGGTCGCAGTCGTCGCTGCACCGGGCCAACCTGGAGCGGGTCGTGCGCGCCGTGCGCATGGCGGGCTCGCTCACCCAGGCGGAGATCGCCCGCGCCACGGGCCTGTCGGCGGCCACGGTCTCCAACATCGTGCGGGAGCTGAAGGACGGCGGCACGGTCGAGGTCACCCCCACCTCCTCCGGCGGGCGCCGGGCCCGCAGCGTCTCCCTGTCCGGCGACGCCGGGATCGTCGTGGGGGTCGACTTCGGGCACACCCACCTGCGGGTGGCCGTCGGCAACCTCGCGCACCGGGTGCTGGCCGAGGACGCCGAGCCGCTGGACGTGGACGCCTCCGCCGCACAGGGCCTGGACCGGGCCGAGCACCTGGTCAAGCGGCTGATCAAGGAGGCGGGCATCAACCCCGCCAAGATCGTCGGGGTGGGTCTCGGCGTGCCGGGCCCGATCGACGTCGCCTCCGGCACCCTGGGCTCGACCGCGATCCTGCCGGGCTGGGCGGGCACCAACCCCCGCGACGACCTCGCGGCCCGGATCGGCGTGCCCGTCTACGTCGACAACGACGCCAACCTCGGCGCCCTCGGCGAGCTGGTCTGGGGCGCGGGCCGGGGCGCCACCGACCTCGCGTACATCAAGGTCGCCAGCGGCGTGGGCGCGGGACTGGTGATCAACGGGCAGATCTACCGGGGCCCGGGCGGCACCGCCGGCGAGATCGGGCACATCACGCTGGACGAGGCGGGCCCGGTCTGCCGGTGCGGCAACCGCGGCTGCCTGGAGACCTTCACCGCGGCCCGCTATGTGCTGCCCCTGCTCCATTCGGCCCACGGCACGGATCTGACCGTCGCCCGCATGGTGGAGCTCGCGCGTGCGGGCGACCCCGGCTGCCGGCGGGTGATCGGGGACGTCGGCCGGCACATCGGCAGCGGTGTGGCCAACCTCTGCAACCTCCTCAACCCCAGCCGTGTGGTGCTCGGCGGCGATCTCGCGGACTCCGGCGAGCTGGTGCTCGCACCGATCCGGGAATCCGTCTCGCGGTACGCGATCCCCAGCGCCGCCCGGCAGTTGGAGGTCGTGCCCGGCGCGCTGGGCGGCCGGGCCGAGGTGCTGGGCGCGCTGGCGCTCGTCCTGAGCGAGATGGGCGATTCGACGCTGCTCGACGATTCCGGGCCGGCGGACGCCCCGGTGCCGTCCTGACGGCCGTCAGCGTTTTCCGATGGCACGCCGCGCACGTATCTTGAGTTCACGCAGATAACGAATGGCATCGTTGCCATCTCGTTAAGGATTTACTTCTTGACGCCCCCTTGGGGGCCGAGTTGACTTCCAGCCACCTCGGCCGCAACGACGCGGCCTCGTCAGGGAGGTATCTGCAAGTGAACACGCATCTGCGGCGTGCTGCCGTGGCCGTGGCGGCCGTCTCGATGGCAGCGGGTCTCGCCGCCTGTGGCAGCGCCAAGCAAGCCGGTGGCGGGAACAAGAAGGAATCGAAGGGCTCGCTGACCATCGGCCTCCTTCTGCCGGAAAACCAGACCGCCCGATATGAGCGATTCGACAAACCGCTGATCGAAAAGAAGATCAGGGAACTCGCGGGCACGCAGACGACGGTCCTCTACGAGAACGCCAAGCAGGACGCGTCGGTCCAGCAGCAGCAGGTCGACACAATGATCACCAAAAAGGTCGACGCGCTGATCGTGGACCCGGTGGACGCGAAGTCGATAGCGAGCTCGGTGAAGAAGGCGAACGACAAGGGAATTCCCGTCGTCGCGTACGACCGGCTGGCCGAGGGACCCATCAAGGCGTACACCTCCGTCGACAACGAGCGCGTCGGCAAGATCCAGGGCGAATCCCTGCTGAAGGAGCTCGGCGACAACGCCGCCAAGGGCGACATCGTCATGATGAACGGCTCCGTCACCGACCCCAACGCCAAGATGTACAAGGACGGCGCCCACTCCGTGCTCGACGGGAAGGTCACGATCGGCAAGGAGTACGACACCAAGGAGTGGAAGCCGGAGAACGCCAACGAGAACATGAAGGGCGCCATCTCCTCGCTCGGCAAGGACAAGATCGTCGGCGTCTACTCCGCCAACGACGGCATGGCAGGCGGCATCATCACCGCCCTCAAGAGCGCGGGCTTCGACAAGCTGCCGCCGGTGACCGGCCAGGACGCCGAGCTCTCCGCGGTCCAGCGCATCCTCGCCGACGAGCAGTTCATGAGCGTCTACAAGCCGTACAAGCCCGAGGCCGACGCCGCGGCCGAGATGGCGGTCGTCCTGGCCCAGGGCAAGAAGCTCGACGGCATCGCCAAGTCCACCGTGGACAGCGGCTCCGAGAAGAAGATCCCCTCCGTCATCGTCACCCCCTTCGCCCTCACCAAGCCCGACATCGCCCAGTACGTCGGCAAGGAGGGCTTCTTCAACCTGGACGAGATCTGCACCGCGAAGTACAAGGCGCAGTGCGACAAGGCCGGACTGAAGTAAGCCCCAGCGTCCCGCCGTTGAAGGCGGTGAAGGAGATGATGAACGTGTCCGCTACGCCCGTGCTGGCGTTGCGCGGGATCTCCAAGCGGTTCGGTGCCGTGCAGGCGCTCACCGACGTGGAGCTGGAGATCCATCCCGGCGAGGTGGTCGCCCTGGTCGGCGACAACGGCGCCGGCAAGTCCACCCTGGTCAAGACCATCGCCGGAGTCGGCCCCGCCGACGACGGCGTGATCGAGTGGGAAGGGCGGCAGGTCACCGTCGACCGGCCGCACACCGCCCAGGAGTTGGGCATCGCGACCGTCTACCAGGACCTCGCGCTCTGCGACAACCTCGACGTCGTCGGCAACCTCTTCCTCGGCCGGGAGATCGTCCGCGCCGGGGTGCTCGACGAGGTCGAGATGGAGCGCCGCGCCCGCGAGCTGCTCGCCACCCTGTCCATCCGGATCCCCAGTGTCCGCATCCCCGTCGCCTCGCTCTCCGGCGGGCAGCGGCAGACCGTCGCCATCGCCCGCTCGCTGCTCGGCGAGCCCAAGGTCGTCATCCTCGACGAGCCCACCGCGGCGCTGGGCGTCGAGCAGACCGCGCAGGTACTCGACCTGGTCGAACGGCTGCGGGAGCGCGGCCTCGGGGTCATTCTCATCAGCCACAACATGGCGGACGTGAAGGCCGTCGCCGACCGCGTGGCCGTGCTCCGCCTCGGCCGAAACAACGGCACCTTCGAGGTGCGCGCCACCTCGCAGGAAGAGATCATCTCCGCCATCACCGGTGCCACCGACAACGCTGTCACCCGCCGTGAGGCCCGCCGGCAGGGCGAGGGCGACAGCGAGACCGCGGAGGGGAACCAGTGAGCACGAATCCGACCGAGTCCCAGGGCACCCGGCCCGCCAACGGCAACGGCCAGGCACCCGCCGAGGGCGCCGTCACCGCCGTCGACCCCCGCCTGCTGGTCAGGCAGGAAGGGTTCGCCGGCTACTGGAGCGAGTTCGGCCGCAAGCTGCGCAGCGGAGAGCTGGGCTCGCTGCCCGTGGTGGTCGGACTGATCATCATCGCCATCGTCTTCCAGCTCAGGGACTCGGCCTTCCTGGGCGCGGAGAACCTCTCCAACCTCTTCGTCACCGCCGCCGGCACGGGCCTGATCGCGGTCGGCATCGTCTTCGTCCTGATCCTCGGCGAGATCGACCTGTCCGTGGGCTCGGTGAGCGGCCTGGCGGCAGCCGTCTTCGCCGTCCTCAACGTGAACCACGGCATGCCCGAATGGCTCGCGTTCGTGCTCGCGATCCTCTCGGGCGCGGTGATCGGCGCGCTGCACGGCTTCTTCTTCGCCCGGATCGGCGTGCCCGCGTTCGTGGTGACCCTGGCCGGCCTGCTCGGCTGGAACGGTCTGATGCTCCAGGTGCTCGGCTCCAACGGCACCATCAACCTCGACGACTCCGGGCTCGTCGCCGACCTCACCAACCACTACTTCACCGACATCTCCGCGGCCTACGGCCTGGCGACCCTGGGCGTGGCCGCGTTCTTCCTGCTGTCCTTCCGCGACAGCAGGCGCCGCGAGGCGGCGGGCGTCCCCAGCAGGCCGCTCAGCGAGATCGTCCTGCGCACGGTGGCGCTGGCGGTGCCGGCCTATGTGGTGGCCTGGCTGTTCAACCAGTACAAGGGCCTGCCGCTGGCCGTGGTGATCTTCCTCGGGGTCGTGGTCGCCCTCGACTTCGTGCTGCGCCGCACGTCGTACGGGCGCAAGATCTTCGCGCTCGGCGGCAGCGTCGAGGCGGCCCGCCGGGCGGGCATCAACGTCTCGGCGATCCGCATCTCGGTCTTCGCGCTCTCCGGGACGATGGCGGCGCTCGGCGGGATGTTCCTGGCCTCGCAGATCAACGCCGCGAACCAGTCCTCCGGCGCGGGCAGCCTGCTGATGAACGCCATCGCGGCGGCCGTCATCGGCGGCACCAGCCTCTTCGGCGGCCGGGGCAAGACGTGGTCCGCGCTGCTGGGCGTGCTCGTCATCCAGTCCATCGCGTCGGGGATGGCACTGCTGGGCATCGCGTCGGCGGTCCAGTACATGATCACCGGTGCGGTGCTGCTGGCCGCGGTCGTGATCGACTCGGTGTCGCGCCGCACGCAGCGGAGCGCGGGGCGCGCGTAGCGCCTGCGGCGCGCTTTCTGATGGGTGCGGCTCCGTCGCTCCCCCAGCTACCTCCCCCAGACTCCGTCCGGGGGTGCCCCCAGAGGTGCCCCCAGCGGCGGGCGGCCTCAAACGCCGGCCG
>NZ_BAAABW010000011.1:0-69437 GCF_039521185.1 Streptomyces blastmyceticus
CCTCGAAGACCTCCCGCCCTTCCTCGGCGGCGGCGAGATGATCGAGACCGTCTCGATGCACTCCTCCACCTACGCCCCCGCCCCCCACAAGTTCGAGGCCGGCACGCCCCCGATCGCCCAGGCCGTCGGCCTGGGTGCCGCGGTGGACTACCTCACCTCGATCGGCATGGACAACATCGCCCGCCACGAGCACGCGATCACCGAATACGCGGTCCGCAGGCTCCAGGAAGTCCCCGACCTGCGGATCATCGGCCCTACCACGGCCGAGGACCGCGGAGCGACGATCTCCTTCACCCTCGGCGACATCCACCCCCACGATGTCGGCCAGGTACTGGACGAGCAGGGCATCGCGGTCCGCGTGGGACACCACTGCGCACGGCCCGTCTGCCTGCGGTACGGAATTCCCGCGACCACCCGAGCGTCGTTCTATCTGTACTCCACCCCCGGCGAGGTCGACGCGCTGGTCGAGGGCCTGGAGCACGTACGGAACTTCTTCGGCTGACACGGACGAGGCTGCTGACTGTGAAGCTTGATTCGATGTACCAGGACGTCATCCTGGACCACTACAAGCACCCGCACGGGCGGGGCTTGCGGACCGGCGACGCCGAGGTGCACCACGTCAATCCGACGTGCGGCGACGAGATCACGCTGCGGGTGCGGCTCTCCGGCGAGACGATTGAAGATGTCTCGTACGAGGGCCAGGGCTGCTCCATCAGCCAGGCCAGCGCCTCCGTGCTCAACGAGCTGCTGGTCGGCAAGGAGCTCGCCGAGGCCCGCCGGATCCAGGAGACCTTCCTGGAGCTGATGCAGTCCAAGGGCAAGATCGAGCCGGACGATGCGATGGAGGAGGTGCTGGAGGACGCGGTCGCGTTCGCCGGTGTCTCCAAGTACCCGGCACGCGTGAAGTGCGCGCTGCTGAGCTGGATGGCGTGGAAGGACGCGACGGCGCAGGCGCTGTCCGAAGGGAAGACCGCATGAGTGAGAACGTGGACGTGACGACGAAGCCGGCCTCCGAGGAGGAGGTGCGCGAGGCGCTGTACGACGTCGTCGACCCCGAGCTGGGCATCGACGTCGTCAACCTCGGCCTCATCTACGGCATTCATGTCGACGATGCCAACATCGCCACCCTCGACATGACGCTGACGTCGGCGGCCTGCCCGCTGACCGATGTGATCGAGGACCAGGCGAAGTCGGCCACCGAGGGCATCGTCAACGAGCTCCGGATCAACTGGGTCTGGATGCCGCCGTGGGGCCCGGACAAGATCACGGACGAGGGCCGCGAGCAGCTCCGGGCGCTCGGTTTCAACGTCTGAGACCGCCGTTCCCGTGCAGCCCGTTTCCTGACCAGGTCAGGGAGCGGGCTGCTGCTGCGTGGCGAGCTCTCGGTGACCACAGGACGGCGTCCGGTCACGCCATCCAGAAGAAGACCGCAGTCATGCGCTTGTCCTCCAGGGTGCTGCCCCAGTAGCCGGTGGCGCTGTGCAGCATGTTGGCGGTGTAGAGGAGCAGCCGGTTGTACCGGTGCGGGACGCGGACGTCCTCGGTGAAGGAGTCCGGCGGGACGAACCGGGTGCCCAGGGCGTCGACCATGTTGTTGTGCGGCGCCGTCACCATGTTGCCGCCGAGCCTGCCGCCGGGCAGCTGCTGCCGGTAGAAGCTGGTCCCGCAGTCCTTGGGCACGTGGGGGTTGAGGTAGAGCACTGCTGCGTACCGGCACAGCGAGCGCGAGTCGGTGTGCGGGCGGGGCTCGGACTCGCCCTCGCCGACGACCTGGATGCAGTTGTGGTTCAGCGTCCCGCCGCCGGGCGCGGTCTCCCGCCAGATGCGCCGCGCGCCGGTCGCCTTGCGCACCAGCCGCTCCACGCGCTCCAGCTCGTCCGGCTCCAGCCCCGGCATGGTGCGCAGCCCGGGCCAGCTCTCGGGCTTGTGCGGATACCCCTCGACCCAGTCGTCCTTGGCGAGGCAGCGCTCCCGCACGGCGTCCACGCCGGGCAGCACGTCGTCCAGCACCCAGTAGTCCCGGCCGGGGGTGGGTTTGCGGTAGGGAAGCACCGGCAGGGCCGGTCTCCGTGTGGGGTCGGGGGACATGCGGCAGACCATACGGTCGACAACTGCCAGCGTTCGCCTGGGATTTGGTCAACAATGACCCAACTCGGTCCACCGGTGGGTGACGGCGTCGCCACGGTGGGTGCGCGCGCCGCAATGATCGTCGGCGGATCGGTTCGCATTGAGCGGCTGTGTCCGGTTAGCTTTCGACCATGACCGATGCAGTAGCTTCCCGTACCGATGCCCGTCTTGGTGGCGCCGTCGCCGCCGGCCTCGCCACGATCACCGAGGACGGCACCGTCCTCGACACCTGGTTCCCGGCCCCCGAGCTGGTCGCCGAGCCCGGCCCGGCCGGGACCGAGCGGCTGACCGCCGAGCGTGCCGCGGAGCTGCTGGGCGAGGGCGCCCTCAAGGCGCTCGGCCCCGACCCGCGCCGTGGCGTCGAGGTCGTCGCCGTCCGTACGGTCATCGCCTCGCTGGACGCCAAGCCGCTCGACGCGCACGACGCCTACCTCCGGCTGCACCTGCTGTCCCACCGCCTGGTCAAGCCGCACGGCCAGAACCTGGACGGCATCTTCGGCCTGCTCGCGAACGTCGCCTGGACCTCGCTCGGCCCCGTCGCCGTCGACCAGGTCGAGAAGGTCCGCCTGAACGCGCGCGCCGAGGGCCTGCACCTCCAGGTGACCAGCATCGACAAGTTCCCGCGCATGACCGACTACGTCGCGCCCTCCGGCATCCGGATCGCCGACGCCGACCGGGCCCGCCTCGGCGCGCACCTCGCGCCCGGCACCACCGTCATGCACGAGGGCTTCGTCAACTTCAACGCCGGCACGCTCGGCACGTCCATGGTCGAGGGCCGGATCAGCGCGGGCGTCGTCGTCGGCGACGGCACCGACATCGGCGGCGGCGCGTCGATCATGGGCACCCTGTCCGGCGGCGGCAAGCAGATCATCTCCATCGGCGAGCGCTGCCTGCTCGGCGCCGAGGCCGGCATCGGCATCGCGCTGGGCGACGACTGCATCGTCGAGGCCGGTCTGTACGTCACCGCGGGCACGCGCGTGACGCTGCCGGACGGCGAGGTCGTCAAGGCGCTGGACCTCTCCGGCGCCAACAACCTCCTCTTCCGCCGCAACTCCACCTCGGGCCGGGTCGAGGCCCTCCCGCGCTCCGGCTCCTGGGGCGGCCTGAACGAGGCGCTGCACAGCCACAACTGATGCCGCGGCGCCCGAGAGGCGGGCCGGGGACCTCCCCTTCCCGCCCCTCGGGCGCGTCACGCCTCCGACGCCGCCCTGTGCGCCGTCACCAGCTCCTGTACGCGCCGGCTGCCCGCCGCCCGCAGCGGCGCCCGGACCGGCCCTCCCGGCAGTGCCAGGGCGTTCAGCAGCGCCTTCGCCGTGACCGTGCCGGGCAGGCCCGCGGCCATCATCAGCTCGACCAGCGGCAGTACGCGCTGGTGGCGGCGGGTCGCCTCCGCCGTCGCGCCGCGGTCGAACGCGTCCAGGACCGCCGCCACTGCGGGGCCCGCGACGTTGGCGACCGTGCTGACGCAGCCGACGGCGCCGACCGCGCGCAGCGGAAGGTTCAGCTCCTCCACGCCGGAGTAGTAGGCGAGCCCGCTCTCTGCGATCACCTTCGAGCTGCCGAGCAGGTCGTACGCGCAGTCCTTGACCCCGGCGATCCGCGGATGCTCCGCGAGCCGCAGCATGGTGCCGGGCTCGATCCGGGTGCCCGTCCGCCCCGGGATGTCGTAGAGCATCACCGGCACCCCGACCGCGTCCGCGACGGTGCGGAAGTGCTCCGCGATGTCCTCCTGCGGCGGCCGGCTGTAGTACGGCGTCACCGCCAGCACCCCGTGCGCTCCGGCGGCCTCCGCCGCCCGCGCCAGGGCGACCGTGTGCCGGGTGTCGGCCGACCCCACGCCCGCCGTGATCCGCGCCCGGTCGCCGACCGCCTCGGACACGGCCCGTACCAGCGCGCTCTTCTCCTCGTCCGAGGTCGTCGGGGACTCGCCCGTCGTCCCGTTGAGCACCAGGCCGTCGCAGCCGCCCGCTCCGACGAGGTGGTCGGCGAGACGCTGCGCGCCGTCGAGGTCGAGCTCGCCTTCGGGGGTGAAGGGGGTCACCATCGCGCAGACGGTGCGGCCGAAGGGGCTGCTGGTCATCGTGTCACTCTCCGGTACTGGTGCTGTCCCCGGGAGTCTGGCCCCTTCGGCCGTACAGGTCTATTTAAATGTTCTCGCCGCAACCGCTAAGAGGCGCTACGGAGTCCGGTGCCGCATGTGCGGGTCGTGGTCGCCGGGGGCGTCCGGCCGGTCCGGGTGGATCTACGCGCATCAATCCCTTGTGTGGTCAAGGCAGTTGTCAAGGTTGCGCAAGCATGTGGCGGCCGGTGGGCCGGTGGGCCGGGCGCTGGTGGGGAAAACCCGTCTACGCTTGGGCATCGCGCGCCCCAACGACCGCGGCGCGGCCGTCACGACGAGGAGATGAACCCCCTGATGTCCGGAGACCGCCCGACCATGCCGCCGGTGCGGCTCCACTCCGACGCGGAGCTCGCGCGTGACGCGCTGTCCACGCCGTTGCTGGCCCGCGCCGCGAAGCTCGCCCGCTGGGCAGGCGAGAAGGGCATCTTTGTCGGCGCGGGCGGCGAGCTGCTCGTCGAGCAGCTGCACACCGCGGCCGGGCTCCTGGGCCTCGCGGACGAGGAGGACGGCACCGCGTACGCCGCCGAGGCGTGGCAGCACGCGCTGGACACCGGTCTCGTGGAGTCCGGCCTCCTCGCCGAGCAGCCCGAGGACGCCGACCACCCCGTCGAGGTCGCCACCGTGGGCGAGGAGATGGAGACCCTCACCTCCGGCAGCCCCGCCGAGATCCTCGAACTGTGGCTCGGCGGCGTGGAGAGCGTCCTGGCCGACGCCGCGGCCCCCGACCTCGGCGACATCGTCGACCAGATCTCCGAGGGCGGGGACCTCGATCTCGACTCCCTCGACTGGAACCCCGAGGAGGAGGCCGACTTCCTCGACGGCGTCCTCGGCAACCTCTATCTGCTGACCGCGCTGGACGAGAGCGCCGCCGAGCGGCCCGTGCCGCTGCCCGCGCTCGCCGCCTCCATGATCGTCCCCGATGACATGGACGAGCCGACCGACGACATCCTCGAAGAGGTCTCCGACGCGATGATGCGCCTGGACGACCAGTTCCGGATGCTCGCGCCCACCGGGATCGTGGAGTACCGGCCCGTGGACGAGTCCCTCATCGAGGAGGTCGACGGCGAGGGCCACATCCGCGAGTCCGTCGACGGGGTGGACTCCGACGACCCCGAGGACGAGGACGTCAGCCGCTACGGCCTGGTCACCCTCACCCCGCTCGGCGTCCACGCGGTGCGCACCCGGATGCTCGAAGCCGGGATCGACGCCCCGGTCGTCGGCGACCTGGCCGAGGCGAGCGCCGATGTCCTCCTCGCCGCGCTCCCCGGCCACCCGGGCGCCGCCGCCCGCGCCGAGACGGAGCTGTGGCTGGCCCGCCGCGCGCCGCTCGACGCCGCCCGCGAGCTGGTCGCCGCCGCCCGCGGGGCGGACGAGGAGGCGCCGCGCCGCCGGCTGTCCTGCCAGCAGACGCTCTCCCTCCTCGGCCCCGAGGCCGAGCCCGCGCTGCGCGAGGTCCTCGACGACCGCGAACTCGGCGGCCTCGCCCGGGTCTGGCTCGCCGAGCACGGCGTCGCGGACATCCCCGAGCCCGACGAGACGATGGTCTTCTGGCTGACCGTGGACACGATCGCCGCGCAACTGGCCGCCGACGGCGACTCGGACGAGCTGCGCGACCTGGTCACGGACCTGGTGGGCCGGCACAGCGGCTTCTTCGACTCGGCCTGGCGGGTGGACCACCCGTCGACGGCGGACGTCCTGGAGGCGATGGGCCGCCTGCACCCGGACAAGAAGACGGCCAAGGAGGCGCGCAAGGCGGCCTTCAAGGCCCGCTCCCGGCGCTGACCGGGTCCTCTTCCCCGGGCGGGTGGGCCACGGCCCACCTGCCCGGGCCGGGAATCATCCGCACGCGTCAGCGTTGAACCACAGGTGACCACCGCACGGATACGCGCGACGAAGTTCTCCGTTCTCGACCGCTCCCGCACCCGGCAGGGGCGTGAGCCGGGGGAGGCGCTGCGCGAGAGCGTGCGCTTCGCGGGGGAGGCCGAGGCGCTCGGCTATCACCGCTTCTGGGTGTCGGAGCACCACAGCGTGCCCGGAGTGGCGGGCTCCGCGCCCACCGTGCTGGCCGCGGCCGTCGCCGCCGCCACCTCCCGCATCCGCGTCGGCACCGGCGGCGTGATGCTGCCCAACCACCGCACCCTGGTGGTCGCCGAGCAGTTCGGCGTGCTGGAATCCCTCTTCCCCGGCCGGATCGACATGGGCCTGGGCCGCTCCGTGGGCTTCACCGACGGTATCCGCCGGGCGCTCGGCACGGACAAGGACGCCATGGGGGACTTCGGCGCACAGCTCGCCGAACTCACGGCGTACTTCACCGGCGGCCCCCGCGCCCACCCCGAGGTGCACGCCCGCCCAGCTGAGGGCCTGCGGGTGCCGATGTTCGTCCTCGCCAACGAGGCGGGCGCGCGGCTCGCGGCCGAGGCCGGTGCGGCCCTGGTCATCGGCGGACTCGGCGGCGAGGAGAAGATGCTCGCCGCCGTCGCCCGCTACCGGGCGGCCTTCCGCCCGTCCGCCCTGCGCGAGCGCCCCTACGTCGTCGTCGCGGGCAACGTCGCCGTCGCGGGGACCACCGAGTCGGCCCGCCGGCTGCTGATGCCGGAGGCCTGGGCGCTGGCCTACTCCCGTACGCACGGCGTCTTCCCGCCGCTGACCCCGTCCGAGGAGATCGACTCCCTGGCGATGACGGACCGGGAGCGCGGCTTCTACGAGGCCGGGCTGCGCGGCCACATCCACGGCACGGAGGACGAGGTGGCCGCAGCGCTCGACTCGCTGATCGAGCGCAGCGGCGCCGACGAGGTGCTGGTCACCACCGCTTCCCACGACCGGTCGGAGCTCCTCGGCTCCTACCGCCGGCTGGCCCGCCTCGCCGGGCTGCCGGCGGCCGCCTCACAGGGCCAGGGCGGCGGGCTTGACCAGGTCGCGTACCGTCTTTGACTTCACGTACTCGCCGAGGGCCGTCATCTCCCACTCGCCCGAGAACTGCCGGATGAACTTGCACATCAGGACGCCCGTCTTCGGCTCGGCCCCCGTCAGGTCGAAGCGCACCAGCTCCTCACCCGTACGGGCGTCCAGCAGGCGGCAGTACGCCTTGGCGACCTGGGTGAACTTCTGGCCGTTGAAGGAGCTGACGGTGAAGACCAGGCCGGTCACCTCGGGCGGCAGGCCGTCCATGTGGACGGTGATCGACTCGTCGTCGCCCGAGCCCTCGCCGGTGAGGTTGTCACCGGAGTGCTGGATCGCGCCGTTGAGGATCTGGAGCTTGCCGAAGTAGCAGGCGTCGATCATGTTGCGGTCGGGGCCGTAGGCGATCACCGAGGCGTCCAGGTCGATGGCCCGGCTGCCGTACGCGGGCTCCCAGCCCAGGCCCATCCGCACGGACTGGGTCAGCGGCCGGCCGCCCTTGACGAGGGAGACCGTCTGGTTCTTCTGGAGGCTGACCCGGCCCTTGTCGAGATTGACCTTGCCGGGCGCGGCCGGGAACGCGGGCGGCGCGGCGGGGGCGGCGGGAGCGACGGGGGCGCCCCACTGGCCGGCGGGCGGTGCCTGCGCGGGCGCGGGCGGGGCGACCGGCGGGGCCGACGGCGGCGGGGCGACGGGCTGCGCCGGGGCCGCGGGCTCCTCCACGCTCACGCCGAAGTCCGTGGCGATGCCCGCCAGGCCGTTCGCATAGCCCTGGCCGACCGCGCGCACCTTCCACGCACCGGCGCGTCGGTAGACCTCGACGATCACCAGGGCCGTCTCCGAGCCCAGTTGCGGCGGGGTGAACGTGGCGAGCACGGAACCGTCGTCCGCGCTGCGCACGGTCGCGGTCGGCTCGGTGCCCGCGAAGGTCGCGCCCGCGGCGTCCGGGCTGGCCGTCACCACGATCTTGTCGATCTCCGCAGGCACCGCGCCGGTGTCCACGGTGATCGAGTCGGGCGTGCCGCCGGACGCGGCGCGGTGGGTCACGCCCGGCCCGCCGGGCTGGTTGTAGAAGACGAAGTCGTCGTCGGAGCGCACCTTGCCGTCGGCGGTGAGCAGCAGGCCCGAGACGTCGAGCCGCACCGGTGCGGTGACGTCCACCGTCACGCGGGCGACGGAGAGAGGGATGTTCGAGCCGGGTGTCATAGCGGTCATGTCCCGGGTAACGAGTGGCCGCGCTTTACGGTTCCATTACCGAACGTCGGATTCCCGTACAGCCGCCGGGTGTCGTCGCCCACCGTCGGTCAGGGCGTGCGGGTGGGCGGGCTGTCCGTGCAGAAGGCCCCGCCGAGCCAGGCGTCACCGGGCTGCGGACCCTCGCCCTCCGCCGCGAGGAGCGCGGCGGCGTACGGCTCCGAGTCGTCCCGGGGCTCGTAGCCGAGCGCGCGGGCACCCGACAGGTCCCACCACAGGCGGGTGTTGGCGGAGCTGCCGTACACGACGGTGTGCCCCACCCCCTCGGCGGTCAGCGCCGCGTGCACCAGCCGGGCGCAGTCGTCGGGGCTCAGCCAGGTGGACAGCATCCGCACGGACCGCGGCGCGCGGAAGCAGGAACCGATGCGCAGGCTGACCGACTCGATCCCGTGCCGGTCCCAGTAGAGGGCGGCGAGGTCCTCACCGAAGCACTTGGAGAGCCCGTAGAAGGTGTCCGGGCGGTGCGGGACCGTGCCGGGGATCAGCGGCGCGCCCTCGGCCGGGACCGGGGTGAAGCCGACGGCGTGGTTGCTCGACGCGAGGACGACCCGCCGCACGCCCGCCTCCCGCGCGGCCTCGTAAAGGCGGTACGTGCCCTCGATGTTGGCGTGCAGGATCTCCTCGAACGGCGCCTCCAGCGGGATCGCCGCGAGATGGACGACCGCGTCGGCGCCCGCCATGGCCGCGCGCAGCGCCTCGCGGTCGTGGAGCTCCGCGGTGACGGCGTCCGGCTCGCCCTCGACGGGGCGGCTGTCGAACAGCCGCAGCCGGTAGCCGTGTTGGGGCAGCCGGTCGCGCAGGAACGTGCCGATGTTGCCTGCGGCGCCGGTGAGCAGGATGCTGCTGCGGGTGGCCATGGGTTCTCCTTCCCCGGCCCCGCCCCTCCCCGAAACCGCGGCCGCATTCCCCGGGCCGGGGCGGAATATCCGGGCGGCTCCCGTCGCTCCACTCCCCAGCGGAAGATCATCGAGCTTCGAGGGAGTGCGAATCATGTCGGAGAAGGCCGTCGCCCGGGGGACCGTCGCCAAGGGCTACGAAGCGGTGCGCGAGGAGTTCGAGGCCACGTTCGCGGAGGAGCGCGCGGGGCACTCCGCCCAGCTCGCCGCCTACGTGGACGGCCGCCAGGTGGTCGACCTGTGGGGCGGGCCCGGGATCGAGGCGGACTCGCTCACCGGCGTCTTCTCCTCGACCAAGGGCGCGGCCCACCTCGCCGTGGCGCTGCTCGTCCAGGACGGCACCCTCGACCTGGACCGGGAAGTGAGCCACTACTGGCCCGAGTTCGCCGCCGCGGGCAAGGAACACATCACGCTGCGCGAACTGCTCGCCCACCGCGCCGGCCTGCCCGGTGTCGAGGGCGGTCTCACCCTGGACGAGCTCGCGGACGACCGCGTGATAGCCGAGCGGCTGGCCGCGCAGCGCCCGCTCTGGCGCCCGGGCAGCACCTTCGGCTACCACGCCCTGGTCATCGGCGCCCTCACCGGCGAGGTCGTCCGGCGCGTGACCGGGCTGACCATGCAGGAGTTCTACGAGACCCGGATCCGCGCCCCGTACGGCATCGACTTCTACATGGGCCTGCCCGAGGACCAGGAGCACCGGGTGCTGCACACCCAGCCCATGGACCCGACGCCCGAGCAGAAGCGGGCCCTGGCGGAGGGGCACAGCGGGCCGGAGAGCCTCCAGGGCGTGGCGTTCAACATCAACCACGCCGTGCCGACCGTGCTGGAGGAGCTGCCCAACTCCCGTGTCGTGCGCGCCGGAGGCCCCGCCTCCGTCGGCGGCATGGCCTCCGCCCGCGGCCTCGCCCGGCTGTACGCGGCGGCCATCAGTCCCGTCGACGGCAAGGAGCCGCTGCTGACGCCCGCGACCGCCGCCGACTTCGCCCAGATCCACTCCGTGGGATACGACGTGGTCCTGCGTCAGCACATGACCTTCGGCCTGGGCTTCTCCCCGGTCTCGGACGCCTACCCGTTCCTGGGCGGACGGTCCTTCGGACACGGCGGCGCGGCCGGCTCGCTGGCCTTCGCCGACCCGAGCCGCGCTCTCGCCTTCGGCTACAACCGCCGCCGCTTCGCCTTCCCCGGCGGCCCGGCCCCGGAGACCGCCCGCCTCGCCCAGGCGGTGTACGACTGCGCGTCCGCGCGCTGAGCGCCTGCTGTCCCCGGGCGCGCGCCCGGGGACAGCCTCAGCGCACCACCTTCCCCCGGAGCACCACCCGTCGGGGGGCGCCCAGCACCCTGACGTCCTCCCGGGGATCGCTCTCGTAGACCACCAGGTCCGCCGGGGCGCCCTCCTCCAGACCAGGGCGGCCGAGCCACTCCCGCGCGCCCCAGGACGCCGCCGCGAGCGCCGCCGTCGCAGGGATGCCCGCCTTGACCAGCTCGGCGACCTCCTGGGCCACCAGGCCGTGCGCGAGCGAACCGCCCGCGTCCGTGCCGACGTAGACGGGGATGCCCGCGTCGTACGCCGCGCCCACCGTCTCGTAGCGCCGCGCGTGCAGCCGGCGCATGTGGTCCGCCCAGCGCGGGAACTTCGCCTCACCGCCCTGCGCGAGCCCAGGGAACGTCGCGATGTTGACCAGCGTCGGCACGATCGCCACCCCCCGCTCGGCGAACAGCGGGATCGTCTCCTCGGTCAGCCCGGTGGCGTGCTCGACGCAGTCGATGCCCGCCTCGACCAGCGGCGCGAGGGACTCCTCGGCGAAGCAGTGCGCGGTGACCCGCGCCCCCAGCCGGTGCGCCTCCGCGATCGCGGCCTCCACCGCGCCGCGCGGCCAGCACAGCGACAGGTCGCCCGTCTCCCGGTCGATCCAGTCGCCTACCAGCTTGACCCAGCCGTCCCCGCGCCGCGCCTCGCGCGCCACATAGGCGACCAGGTCCTCGGGTTCGATCTCGTGCGCGTAGTTGCGGATGTAGCGGCGGGTACGGGCGATGTGGCGGCCCGCGCGGATGATCCGCGGCAGGTCCTCGCGGTCGTCGACCCACCGGGTGTCCGACGGGGAACCCGCGTCCCGCAGCAGCAGCGCCCCCGCGTCGCGGTCCGTCAACGCCTGCTTCTCGCTGGTCGATTCGTCGACCGGGCCGTGGGCGTCGAGCCCCACGTGGCAGTGGGCGTCCACGAGACCGGGGAGGACCCAGCCCTCGACGGTGGTGACGTCGCGCACCCCCGTCGGGCGGTCGAAGGTGATCCGGCCGTCCACGGCCCACAGTTCGTCGCGCGTCCCGTGGTCGGGGTCCGGGCCGGTGAGCACTCGCCCCTTGATGTGCAGCACTTCGCTGTCGCTCATGGTCGCCACTGTATTCCCGGGCCTGTTCGGGTGCGGCGCCGCTGCCGGGGAGCTGACCCGGGCCCCGGTCCGCGGATTCCGGGCGGGCTCGTTTCGCATGGCGCCGGCTTTTCCGGTTCCAATTTCCTCCAGATATACGTGAATGCAAATTCCCTGCCTTCGCCTGCCCTCCCTTCCCGACCCTAAACCGGGGAATTTCAATGACTTCCCAACATGCGGACCGATCCTGTGACCGACCCCACAAATCCATCCGTAATGCCCGGTAATGCCGGATAAATGGGGGCATTTTCTGGGCGGCTTGCGCGCCCGCCCATACCCGCGCGATAACACGGAACCGTCGAGTCCGTAAAGGTCGTCCCCCCATGCATTTTTCGATTCGCCTCGGTAAATTCACTCCGCATGACCGCCGCACAAGCAGACCTTGTACGTGCCCGCAGCGAATTCCCGGAAATGCCGGAGGGGCTCACGCTCGACACCCCACGCGTCGAGGACGGGGCCGCGATCTGGCGGATCGCCCGTGACTCGGAGGTGCTGGACCTCAACTCCTCGTACAGCTACCTGCTGTGGTGCCGCGACTTCGCCGCCACCTCCGCCGTGGCCCGCGGCGCCGACGGGGAGCCGGCAGGGTTCGTCACCGGCTACGTCCGTCCCGACCGGCCCCGGACCCTCGTGGTCTGGCAGGTCGCCGTCGACCACGCGCACCGCGGCCGGGGCCTGGCCGCCGCCCTGCTCGACGGCCTGGTCGCCCGCGCCGCCCAGGACCTCGGCGTGCGCGGGGTCGAGACCACCGTCACGCCCGACAACACCGCCTCCAACCGGCTGTTCGCCTCCTTCGCCGAGCGGCACGGTGCGCCCGTGGAGCGCGAGGTGCTCTTCGACGACGGCCTGTTCCCCGACGCCGGGCACGCGCCCGAGGTGCTCCACCGCATCGGCCCCCTCGCGGCCTGACCGCCCACCCGAGCCCCGACACCCCCTTTCTGGAGCCCGCCGTGACCATCACCCCGCCCGCACTGAGCGTCTTCGAGACCCTGGAGTCGGAGGTGCGCAGTTACTGCCGCAGCTGGCCCGCCGTCTTCGACCGCGCCCACGGCAGCCGGATGTACGACGAGGACGGCCACACCTACCTCGACTTCTTCGCCGGCGCCGGGGCACTCAACTACGGTCACAACAACCCCGTGCTCAAACGCGCCCTGCTCGACTATCTGGAACGCGACGGCGTCACCCACGGCCTGGACATGGCGACGACCGCCAAGCGGGCGTTCCTGGAGACCTTCCAGGACGTCGTGCTCCGGCCGCGCGACCTCCCGTACAAGGTGATGTTCCCCGGCCCCACGGGCACCAACGCCGTGGAAGCCGCGCTCAAGCTGGCCCGCAAGGCCAAGGGCCGCGAGTCCGTCGTCTCCTTCACCAACGCCTTCCACGGCATGTCGCTCGGCTCGCTCGCCGTCACCGGCAACGCCTTCAAGCGCGCCGGGGCCGGCATCCCGCTGGTGCACGGCACGCCCATGCCGTTCGACAACTACTTCGAGGGACGCGTCCCGGACTTCCTGTGGTTCGAGCGGCTCCTGGAGGACCAGGGCTCGGGCCTCAACACCCCCGCCGCCGTCATCGTCGAGACCGTGCAGGGCGAGGGCGGCATCAACGTCGCCCGCCCCGAGTGGCTGCGCGCCCTCGCCGCGCTCTGCGAGCGCCGCGACATGCTGTTGATCGTCGACGACATCCAGATGGGCTGCGGCCGCACCGGCGCCTTCTTCTCCTTCGAGGAGGCGGGCATCACCCCGGACATCGTCACCCTCTCCAAGTCCATCGGCGGCTACGGGATGCCGATGTCGCTCACCCTCTTCAAGCCCGAGCTCGACCTCTGGGAGCCCGGCGAGCACAACGGCACCTTCCGCGGCAACAACCCCGCCTTCGTCACCGCCGCCGCGGCCCTGAACGCCTACTGGACCGACGGCCAGATGGAGAAGCAGACCCTCGCGCGCGGCGAACAGGTCGCGCAGGCCCTCCGGGCGATCGGCGCCGAACACCCCGAGCTGGGCGCGCAGTACCGCGGCCGGGGCCTCGTCTGGGGCCTCGAGTTCACCGACCGGACACGCGCCTCCGCCGTCGCCGCGCGGGCCTTCGAACTCGGCCTGCTCATCGAGACCTCCGGCCCCGAGAGCGAGGTCGTCAAGCTGCTCCCGGCCCTGACCATCACCCCCGAGGACCTCGACGAGGGCCTGCGGATCCTCGCCCGCGCGGTCCGCGAGACCGCCTGACCCGACCAGCACCGCACCCCCGACAGAAAGAGGCAGCACCGTGATCGTCCGCTCGTTCAAGGACATCGAGGGCACCGACCGGCACGTCAAGGCCAAGTCCGGCACCTGGGAGAGCAAGCGCATCGTCCTCGCCAAGGAACGCGTCGGCTTCTCCCTGCACGAGACCACGCTCTACGCCGGGACCGAGACCTCCATGTGGTACGCCAACCACATCGAGGCCGTCCTGTGCGTGGAGGGCGAGGCCGAACTCACCGACGACGAGACCGGCGAGAAGTACTGGATCTCGCCCGGCACGATGTACCTCCTGGACGGCCACGAGAGGCACACCATGCGGCCGAAGACCGACTTCCGCTGCGTCTGCGTCTTCAACCCGCCGGTCACCGGACGGGAGGACCACGACGAGAACGGCGTCTACCCCCTGCTCACCGAGGAGGGCTGACCGATGACCGCCACGGCCACCGACCTCTACCCCACCCGCGGCCCCCAAGAAGTGTCCGTCCCCCGCCAGGACCCCGTCGTCTGGTCCCGCCCCGGCGCCCCGGGCCCGATCGGCGCGGCCGAGCTGGAGGGCTACGACCGCGACGGCTTCCTGACGGTGGACCAGCTCCTCGGCCCGTACGAGGTGGCCCGCTACCGCGCCGAACTCGACCGGCTGATCGCCGACCCGGCCGTACGCGCCGACGAGCGCTCCGTTGTCGAACCGAAGTCGCAGGACGTACGGTCGGTCTTCGAGGTCCACCGCATCAGCGAGGTCTTCGCCGCGCTCGTGCGCGACCCCCGGGTGGTCGGCCGGGCCCGGCAGATCCTCGGCTCGGACGTCTACGTCCACCAGTCCAGGATCAACGTCAAGCCCGGCTTCGGCGCCTCCGGGTTCTACTGGCACTCCGACTTCGAGACCTGGCACGCCGAGGACGGGCTCCCGCGCATGCGGACCGTGTCCGTCTCCATCGCCCTCACCGAGAACCACGACACCAACGGCGGCCTGATGATCATGCCCGGCTCGCACCGGACGTTCCTCGGCTGCGCCGGTGCGACCCCGCGCGACAACTACAAACAGTCGCTGCGCATGCAGGACGCGGGCACACCGTCCGACGAGGCCCTGACCGGCCTCGCCGAGCGGCACGGCATCAAACTGTTCACCGGGCCGGCCGGGTCGGCGACATGGTTCGACTGCAACTGCATGCACGGCTCCGGCGACAACATCACGCCCTTCCCGCGCAGCAACGTCTTCATCGTCTTCAACAGCGTGGAGAACGCGGCGACGGAACCGTTCGCCGCGCCGGTGCGCAGGCCGGAGTTCGTGGGCGCGAGAGATTTCACGCGGGTGGTGTGACGGCGGGGGCGAACCCCCGGACCCTGACCGGGTTCGGGTGCGGGTCCGTTGCCGCCTGCGGCGGGGGCGCCCTTGGGGGTCCCCCCGGACGGAGTCTGGGGGAGCGTCCTCAAACGCCGGACGGGCTGGTTTTGGCCGGCCTTCGTTGTCGGGTGCGGGGGCGGGACGCTCCGGGGTAACACGGGACTGCTTCGCTTTACGTCCCGCGTCACCCCTGCGCGTCCCGCCCCCTCCCGCCACCCCCGGCCCGTCCGGGGTCCGGGGCGGGGCCGTGCCGCCCGTCCTCCTCAAGGGCGAGGTTCGCGCGCCTCGTTCTGCCTCGGGAAGGAGAAAAGGATCAGCCCTGCGGCGGAGAGGGTCCGCCGCTGGGGCCGACGCGCCGGGCGCTCGTGCCCAGGACCCTGGTCGTATGAATCGCATCTCCAGGGACGACCATGTGACCGCCGCCGTCAAGCGCGCCGCGAGCGGGACATCCACGCCGCGACCGCCGCGCCCGAGACGTTGTGCCAGACCGAGAAGACCGCGGCGGGCAGGGCCGCTGCCGGGCTGAAGTGCGCGGTGGCCAGGGACGCCGCGAGGCCGGAGTTCTGCATGCCGACCTCGAAGGCCATGGCCCGGCTCGCGGGCCAGCCCAGCCGGGCCAGCCGGCCCGAGGCGTAACCGAGCGCCAGGCCGAGGGTGTTGTGCAGGACGACCGCCAGGAGGACCAGGCCGGCGGCGTCCTTGATGCGGGCCGCGCTGCCGGACACCACGACGAGCACGATGACGGAGATCGTCAGCGCCGAGACCCACGGCAGGGCGCGCAGCACCCGGTCGACGTACCGCCCGGCGAAAGCGCGGACGAGCGCCCCGCCGAGGACCGGGACGAGCACCGTCCTGAGGATGTCGCCGACCATCGCCCCCGCGTCCACGTCCAGGAAGCGGTCCGCGAGCAGCAGGGTCAGCGGCGGTGTCACCAGCGGGGCGACCAGCGTGGACACCGTCGCGACCGAGACGGACAGCGCGACGTCGCCCCGCGCCAGGTAGGTGACCACATTGGAGGCCGTACCGCTGGGCGCGCAGCCCACCAGGATGACCCCGGCGGCCAGTTGCGGCGGCAGGTCGAGCACGGTGGCGATCAGCCAGCCCAGCCCCGGCATGATCACATAGTGGGCGACCAGGCCCAGCCCCACCGCCCAGGGCCGCTTGGCGACGGCCCGGAAGTCCGGGGGCGTCAGGGTGAGGCCCATCGTGAACATCACGACGCCCAGCAGATAGGGCACCGCAGGGGCCCAGCCGGTGAAGTGCGCGGGGGCCGCGAGCCCCACGCCGCCCGCCGCGAGCACCAGCAGCGGGAAGACGGTGACGGCCAGCCGCGCCGTCCGGTCGGCGGTGGGGCCGCCCTGAGCTGCGACGGGCTTCGGGGATATCCGCTCGGTTGACATACGGCGGCACCTTAGCGATCACTGCCCCCACCGAACAGGGGTAACGCGGGTGACGAGGATCGACTCACGCGCCGGACGAATCGAATGTGGCTGCGAAACCTACTCGTTGGGGTGAACTGACCCAAGGGGGCTGCCCGTTCACTCTCCCGGGGTCAAATATGGCGGGGTCCCGCCGTCGGCGCGGCGCTGTCCCCCATCGACCGCGCCGACGGCACCAAGCCTCTTGTGGGGGTTCCACACACGTGTACAGCACCACCAGCCCTTCCTTCGGCATGCCCGTACGCCGTCTCGCCGCGGTCGCGGCTGCCGCCGCCGCGACCGCGACCGTCGTCGCCGGGCCCGCGTATGCCACCGGAGGCGGCTCCGGCGACCAAGGGAAGTCCGGCGCGGCCGTCCTCCGCACCGGACTCGACGTCGCCCTGCTCAACAAGACCGTCCACGTCCCGCTCAACGCCTCCCTGAACGAGGTGCACGCACCGGCCGACGCCGACAAGACCGCCCTCACCGTCACGCTCGACGGCGTCGAGCAGGGCAAGCCCGTCGACGTCCTGCGCGCCGACGCCGCCACCGCCCGCGCCACCACCGACCGGAACAGGGCGGAGGGCTACGCCAACCTCGTCCACGCCCGGGTGCACGTCCCCGGACTGCCGTTCCTCTCGCTCATCGAGGTCCAGCAGGTCACATCGACGGCCGTGTGCGAGGCCGGCCGGAAGCCCACCGCCACCTCGAATCTGCTGGGCAGCGTCTCGGTGCTCGGCAGGAAGGTCACGGTCACCACGGGCGGGCCCACGAAGGTCGACGTGCCCGGAGTGGGGCAGGTACGGCTGGACCTCTCCCGCACGGCGACCACCTCGCGGACGGCCGCCGCCAGCGCGCTCTCGCTGCGCGTCGCCGTCAATCCGCTGAAGCTGAACGTCGCGGAGGTCTCGGGCGAGGTGACCCTGGCGGAGGCGACCTGTGAGGCCCCTGTGGCCGGGGAGGCGTCCGGTACGTCTGGTACGTCCGGTGGTGGTGCCAAGCCGCAGACGGCCGCGGAGCCGGTTGCCGCGAAGCACGCGGAGAATCTGGCCGAGACGGGGGGCAGCTCGGCTACGCCGTATGTGGTGGGGGCGGGTGCGGTGCTGGTCCTGGCGGGTGGGGGAGCGGTGGTTGTGGCCCGTCGTCGTGCGGCTGCCCGTCGCTAGTTTTTCCCCCACCGCCCCTTCCCGCAGGCGGTAACGGCGGGAACCCCTTAAAGATCGGCCAGCGCCAGCGTCAAGGCCTCCACGAAGCGGTCCGTCGTCGCGCGGTCGCGGACCGCCAGGCGGAGGTAGTCCGGGCCCAGGCCCGGGAACGTGTCGCCGCGGCGGACCGCGAAGCCCAGGCCGCGCAGGCGGGAGCGGACCGTCACCGCGTGGGGCAGGTGTATCAGGACGAAGGGGCCCGCCGCCGGGCCGTGCACGCGCACACCCTCGAACTCCGCGAGGGCCGCGACCAGATGGGCCCGGTCCGACGCCAGGTGGTGTGCCGCGTGGGCGGCCTCGGCGAGGGCCGGGGGTGCGCTGCACACCTCCGCCGCCGCGAGGGCGGGGGAGGAGACGGGCCACAGCGGCTGGGCCCGCTCGAGTTTGGCTATCGCGCCGGGCGAGGCGAGGACGTAGCCGATGCGCAGCCCCGCGAGACCCCAGGTCTTCGTGAGGCTGCGCAGCACGACCAGGCCCGGCAGGTCCGTACGGGACGCCAGGGACTCGCGCTCGCCCGGTACCGCGTCCATGAACGCCTCGTCCACGACGAGGGTCCGCCCCGGGCGGGCGAGCTGGGCCAGCGCCTGCGCGGGGTGCAGGACCGACGTCGGGTTGGTGGGGTTGCCGACGACCACCAGGTCCGCGTCGCCGGGCACCGCGCGCGGGTCCAGCCGGAAGCCGTCCTCCGCGTCGAGGAGCACGCGTTCCACCGTGTGCCCGGCGGCCCGCAGCGCCGCCTCCGGCTCGGTGAACTGCGGGTGCACGACCACCGGCCGCCGCACCGGGAGGGCCCGCGCCAGCAGCACGAACGCCTCCGCCGCGCCCGCCGTCAGCAGCACCCGCTCCTCCGGCAGCCCGTGCCGCGCGGCCACCGCGCGCCGCGCGGCCCGCCCGTCCGGATAGGCGGCGAGCCCGTCGAGCGACCCGGCGATGTGCTCCCGCAGCCACTCCGGAGGCGTACCCGAGCGCACATTGACCGCGAGATCGGTCAACTCCGCCCCGCCGCCGCGCACTTCGGCGTCGCCGTGGTGCCGCAGATCGGGTTCACTGGGTGTATGCATGGCCGCGGGCCACCTTCTCTTCATTCTTTGACGCCGACGGGGCCGGTGCGAGGGCCCGACCCGGAAACCGTACTGACGGCCCGCCCGCCGCCCTCACCCGGGTCCGCGCGCGACGGCGCAGGTCACCCGCGCCGACTTCCGCTTGTCGACCACCAGCACCCCGTACGGCCCGGCGGCCAGCAGTGCCGCGGCCTCGGCGACACCGGGCGCGCCCACGGCGGCGAGCGCCGCGGGGGAGGGGTTCGGGACCGTGACGGCGGCGAGCGCCTCCGCGCCGTACGACAGCAGGGGCACGCCGAGCCGGGCGGCGGCCTCGACCAGGCCGGGCTCGCGGGCCTTGGCCCCGGCGGTGGCGAGCGCCGTGAGCGCCCCGCCGCCCGCTTCGGCGAGCGCCTCGCCGATCAGCGCCAGCACCTCGTCCGCCCCCACGCCCCGGCGGGCGCCGACGCCCGCGTACCAGTAAGCAGGAAGCAGTGCAGCCGTGAGAAGGGTGGACCCGTGCCGGTCGTCGTCGCCCTGGGCGCGTTCCTGATGACGCTGCTCGGCGGCTGGACCGCCCAGCGGGTCACCGACCGCCGCCACCTCATCCTGGGCCTCGCCGGTGGGCTCATGCTGGGCGTCGTCGGCCTCGACCTGCTCCCGGAGGCGCTGGAGGCCGCCCGGCGCAAGGTCTTCGGCGTGCCGGCCGCCCTGCTCTGCTTCGTCCTCGGCTTCCTCACCGCCCACCTCGTCGAACGGCTCCTCGCCGTCCGCCGGGCGGACCACGGCATCGTCGGCCGGGAACGCGTCCCCCAGGTGGGGCTCACCGCCGCGGCCGCGCTGGTCGGGCACAGCGCCATGGACGGCGTCGCGATCGGCGCCGCCTTCCAGGTCGACAGCGGCATGGCCGCCGCCGTCGCGCTCGCCGTCATCGCCCACGACTTCGCCGACGGCTTCAACACGTACACGATCACCGACCTGTACGGGAACGAGCGCCACCGCGCCCTCCTGATGCTCGGAGCCGACGCGCTCGCGCCCGTCGCCGGGGCCGCCTCGACCCTGCTGTTCACCCTTCCGGAGCACTTCCTCGGCATCTACCTCGGATTCTTCGGCGGGGTGCTGCTCTATCTGGCGACCTCCGACATCCTCCCCGAGGCCCACCACCGGCACCCCGCCCGCTCCACCCTCGCCTGCACGGTGGCCGGAGTGGCGTTCGTCTGGCTCATGGTGGGCCTCACGAGCTGACGTCACCGCCGGGACAGGCCCGTCACGAAGCGGTGCGCGGTGCCGGGGGAGCCCGCCCAGTGCGTGTGCAGGTACGAGGCGTGGACGCCCCCTTGCACGAACCCCTCGGTACGGCGCTCCGGGTGCGTCATCCCCCACGCCGGGGCGGCACCGGTGCCCGGCTCGACGACCGTGCGGTGGAACTCGTGCCCGCGCACGCGGGTGCCGGCCGCGGCCAGCGGGTTGTCCGCGATGGCGACGGCTTCCCGGTAGCCGAGGGTGAGCCGCTCCGACATCCGCGCGTCCGCGGGCAGCACGCCGCACATCGGCCTGCCGTCCAGGGAACGGGAGAGGTAGAGCAGGCCCGCGCACTCGGCGGCGATGGGCGCACCGCTTTCCGCCAGGGCGGCGACGGCTTTGCGCAGGGGTTCGTTGGCGGAGAGCTCGGCGGCGTGCATTTCGGGGAAGCCGCCGCCGATGACGAGGGCGGCGGCGTGTTCCGGCAGCTGCTCGTCCCGCAGGGGGTCGAATGTGACGACCTCGGCACCGGCGGCGGTGAGCAGCTCCGTGTGCTCGGCGTACGAGAACGTGAACGCGGGGCCGCCGGCGAGGGCGACGGTCGGGTGCGGCCCGGTGGTCGGTTTGTGCCCACCCGTTCCGCCCTGCGGAACGCCTGCCCACAAACCGGTGGTTTTCGGGGGTCCGGGGGGCGTAGCCCCCCGGTTTCGGGAAGGGGCGGGGTGGGGGAGAAGCCCGCCGCAGGCGATCCCCGTGGGGTCCCACGGATCGTCCGCCAGCGGCGGTGCGCTGTGGGCCAGCGCAAGAAGGCCCTGGAGGTCGCACCCCGCGCGCACCTGATCGGCCTGGGCGGCGACAGCCGCCACCGCTTCGGGGCGGCGTTCCGCGACCGGGACCAGGCCCAGGTGGCGGCTGGGCGTGTCGACCGTCCGCGCGCGCCGCACGGCGCCGAGCACCGGCACCCCCGACTCCTCCAGCGCCTCGCGCAGCAGGTGTTCGTGGCGGTCCGAGCCGACCTTGTTCAGGATGACGCCCGCGACCCGTACCTCCGGGTCCCACGACGCGAAGCCGTGGACCAGCGCCGCCACCGACCGCGACTGCGACGACGCGTCCACGACGAGGACGACCGGTGCCTTCAGCAGCTTCGCGACATGTGCCGTCGACGCCAGCTCGCCCTGCCCGCTCGCCCCGTCGTACAGGCCCATCACGCCCTCGACCAGGGCGAGATCGCAGCCCGCCGCACCGTGCAGGAACAGCGGGGCGATCCGCTCGGGCCCGCACATATAGGCGTCCAGGTTGCGGCCCGGGCGGCCGGTCGCCAGCGCGTGGTAGCCCGGGTCGATGTAGTCGGGACCGACCTTGTGCGGCGAGACCGCGAGCCCGGCGTCCGTGAAGGCCCGCATCAGGCCGGTGGCGATGGTCGTCTTGCCGCTGCCGGAGGCCGGAGCGGCGATGACGAGACGGGGGACGTTCACCACTCGATGCCCCGCTGGCCCTTCTGACCGGCGTCCATCGGGTGCTTGACCTTGGACATGTCCGTCACCAGATCGGCGAAGTCGATCAGCTTCTGCGGGGCGTTGCGGCCGGTGATCACCACGTGCTGGGTGCCGGGGCGGTCGCGCAGCACCGAGACCACCTCGTCCGTGTCGATCCAGCCCCAGTGCATCGGGTACGCGAACTCGTCCAGCACGTACAGCTTGTACGACTCCGCCGCCAGGTCCCGCTTCACCTGCTCCCAGCCCTCGCGCGCCGCCTCCTCGCTGGAGGAGATGTCGCGCTGCACCCAGGACCAGCCCTCGCCCATCTTGTGCCAGGCGACCGTGCCGCCCTCGCCCGAGTCGCCGAGCACCTTCAGCGCGCGCTCCTCGCCGACCTTCCACTTCGCGGACTTCACGAACTGGAAAACACCGACCGGCCACCCCTGGTTCCACGCGCGCAGCGCCAGCCCGAAGGCGGCCGTCGACTTGCCCTTGCCGATGCCCGTGTGGACGAAGACCAGCGGCCGGTTACGGCGCTGGCGCGTGGTGAGACCGTCGTCCGGAACGACGGTCGGCTGTCCCTGTGGCATTTATGCGGCCCTCCTGGAGCTTGTGTTCCTCACGGTACGTACGAGCGCGGAGACGCTGTCCGCGCGCAGTTCGTCGAGCGTGACCACCGGGCCGCGCAGCTCGCGGCCCAGCTCGCCCGCCAGCCCGAGCCGCACCGGGCCCGCCTCGCAGTCCACGACCACCGACGCCGTGCCCTCGCCCGCCAGCAGCCGCGCGGCCCGCGCCGCCCGCGCGAGGGGCTCGGGGCCGCCGGTCGCCCGCCCGTCGGTCACCACGACCAGCAGCGGCCGCCGCGACGGGTCGCGCAACCGCTCCACCCGCAGCACCTCGTGCGCCTGGAGCAGGCCCGCCGCGAGCGGCGTACGGCCTCCGGTCGGCAGCCGCTCCAGCCGCGCCGCGCCCACGTCCACCGACGACGTCGGCGGCAGCGCCACCTCCGCGCCCGCACCCCGGAAGGTGATCATCCCGATCTTGTCGCGCCGCTGGTACGCGTCGAGCAGCAGCGACAGCACCGCGCCCTTGACCGCCCCCATCCGCTTGCGCGCCGCCATCGAACCGGACGCGTCCACGACGAACAGCACGAGATTGCCCTCGCGCCCCTCGCGCACCGCCTCCCGCAGGTCGTCACGGCGCACGACCAGCCCCGGCCCGCTGCGCCCGCGCGCCCGCTGGTGCGGCGCCGCCGCCTGCACGGTCGCCGCCAGGTGCAGCTTCGACAGCGCGCCCCGGGGGCGCCGCGCCCCCGTCGTGCGGCCGTGCGCGGTACGGGCCCGCGAGCGCCGCCCGTCCGCGCCCTCGCCGAGGCCCGGGACGTCGAGCTTGCGCGTACGGAACGGGTCGGCGGCGGCGACCGCCGGGGCGTCCCCGCCCTCGGACGGGCGCTCCTGCCCGCCCTGCCCGCCTTGTGCCTCGGGCGCCGAACTCTCCTGCTGCGCCGGGGTGTTCTCCTGCGACTCGCGCTGCGCCGGGACGTCCGGGGCGCCGGGCCCGTCCGCGCCCTGCGGCGGCTCGCCGCCACCGGGGCCGTCGTCGCCCGGGCCGTCCTGCGGACCCTCCGGCTCCGGGTCGGGCTCGGGCTCCGGCTCGTCGTCCTCGAACTGCCGCAGGATCTCGTCGAGTTTGTCCTCGTCCAGGCCGGGCGCGTCGAAGGGGGCCCGCCGTCGCCGGTGCGGCAGCGACAGCAGGGCCGCCTGCCGCACGTCCTCGGCGGTCACGTCCGTACGCCCCGCCCAGGCGGCCAGCGCGGTGGCCGTCCGCGCGGTCACGATGTCCGCGCGCATGCCGTCCACCTCGAAACCGGCGCACACCGCGGCGATCCGGCGCAGCGCGCCGTCGCCCAGCCGCACGTCCGGCAGCAGCGCCCGCGCGGCGGCGATCCGCTCGCGCAGCGTCTCCTCCTCGGCGGACCACTTGGCGGCGAAGGCGGCCGGGTCCTCGTCGTACGCGAGCCGGCGCCGCACGACCTCGACCCGCTCCTCGGTCTCCCGCGAGGCCGCGACCTCGACGGTCAGCCCGAACCGGTCGAGCAACTGCGGGCGCAGCTCGCCCTCTTCGGGGTTCATGGTGCCGACGAGGAGGAAGCGGGCGGAGTGGCGTACGGATACGCCTTCGCGCTCGACGTACGAGGCGCCCATCGCCGCCGCGTCGAGCAGCAGGTCCACCAAGTGGTCGTGGAGGAGATTGACCTCGTCGACGTAGAGCACTCCGCGGTGCGCGTCCGCGAGCAGGCCCGGCTCGAAGGCCTTCACGCCCTCGGACAGGGCCCGCTCGATGTCGAGCGCGCCGACGAGCCGGTCCTCGGAGGCGCCGACGGGGAGTTCGACCATCCGGGCGGGCCGGGTGTCGCCCGCCCCCGACTCGTGGGGGCCATCGGGGCACGCCGGGTCCGGGGCGTCCGGAGCGCAGGAGAAGCGGCAGCCGCCGACGACGTCGACAGCGGGCATGAGCGCGGCGACGCCGCGCACCATCGTGCTCTTCGCGGTGCCCTTCTCGCCCCGTACGAGCACTCCGCCGATCGACGGGGAGATCGCGTTGAGCAGCAGGCCCAGGCGCATGTCGTCCATCCCGACGACCGCGGTGAACGGATAGGTGGCCGAGGCCATCAACGGGTACCCCCTTCGAGGGAATTGCTCTGACTGGTCCGCGCGGCGGGGGCGTTCACGGCGCGCCCGGCGGGATGAAGGGCGCGCCGGCCGGCACGCCGTCCTCGATCAGCCGCAGGAGCGCGTCCGTGTCCGCGTGCTCCTCGATGAGATCGCCCAGGCGGTCCAGCTGCTCCTCGCGCAGCGCCGCGAACGACGTGTCCGGCGCCGGTACGAACGCCCGGCCCGCGGCCTCGGCGACGCGGCGCAGGAACGCCCGCCGGAAGCCGTCGCTCTCCAGCGAGCCGTGCCAGTGCGTGCCCCACACCGCGCCCGAGCGGCAGCCGTCCAGGAACGGCTCGTCGCCGCCCAGCACTTCGGCGACGCCGTGGTGGATCTCGTAGCCCTCCACCCGCTCGCCCAGCGCCTCGCCGACCGGTCTGGCCAGCGTCTTCTCCCGGGCGAACCGCACCCGTACGGGCAGCAGGCCGAGGCCCTCGACCGTGCCCGCCTTCGACTCGACCTCGTCCTCGATGCGCTCGCCCAGCACCTGGAAGCCGCCGCAGACGCCCAGCACCGGCCGGCCCTCCGCCGCGCGCCGCGCGATCGCGTCCGCCAGCCCGCGCTCGCGCAGCCAGGCGAGCGCCCGTACGGTGCCGCGGGTGCCCGGCACGACGACCAGGTCGGCGTCGATCAGCTCCTCCGGGCGGTCCACGAAGCGCACGACGACGCCCGGTTCGGCGGCGAGCGCGTCGACGTCGGTGAAGTTCGACATCAGCGGCACCGCGCACACCGCGACGCGCAGCACGTCCGCGCCGTGCGGCGGGGCCACCACCGACTCCCGCACGGCCCCGCGCATCGACACCCGCAGGCCGTCCTCCTCGTCGATGCCGAGGCCGTGGGCGAACGGCAGCACGCCGACGGTGGGCCGCCCGGTCAGGTCCCGCAGCATCTTCAGACCGGGCTCCAGCAGCGTCACGTCGCCCCGGAACTTGTTGACCAGATAGCCCGCTATGTGGGCCTGGTCCTCACGGGACAGCAGCGCCGTCGTACCGAAGAACGACGCGAACACCCCGCCCCGGTCGATGTCGCCGACCACGACGACCGGCAGCCGCGCGGCCCGGGCTATGCCCATGTTGACGATGTCGGTGCGCCGCAGATTGATCTCGGCGGGGCTGCCCGCGCCCTCGCAGATCACCGCGTCGTGGGTGCGGCGCAGCTCGGCCAGGCAGTCGGTGACCGTCCCCAGCAACTGCTCCTGCCGCCCCGAATGGTAGCCGCGGGCGCTGAGCTCGCCCACCGGCTTGCCCATCAGCACCACCTGACTGCTGCGGTCGCTGCCGGGCTTGAGCAGCACGGGGTTCATCAGGGCCGACGGCTCGACCCGGGCGGCGGCCGCCTGCATGGCCTGGGCGCGGCCTATCTCCGCGCCCTCGCGGGTCACGAAGGAGTTGAGCGACATGTTCTGCGCCTTGAACGGCGCGACCTTGACGCCCTTGCGGACCAGCCACCGGCAGATCCCGGCGGTCACCACGCTCTTGCCCGCGTCCGAGGTCGTCCCGGCCACGAGCAGGCCCCCGCCCAGCGGGCCCGGGGGCCCGCTCATCTCCGCTGTCACCGGTTCCTCCTCGTAAGGCGATCTGGGGAAAGGCTGCCCGCCGCACGGCCCCGGGAGACGGCGGCCCGCACCCCGATCGCGACGCCCAGCGCCAGCAGCGACACGCGTCGGGAGAGCCGCACGGCGCGCTCGATGTCGGCGGTCTCCACGGGGCGGTTCTCCGCGCCCAGGACGGGGCGGTGCTCGACGCGGCCCTTGTACGCGAGCGTGCCGCCGAGGCGCACGCCGAGCGCCCCGGCGAACGCGGCCTCCACCGGGCCCGCGTTGGGGCTCGGGTGCCGGGACGCGTCGCGCCGGGCCACCCGCCAGGCGCCCCGCGGGTCGGGACCGGCGAGGACGGTGAGGGCGGCGGTCAGCCGCGCGCCGGGCCAGCCGACGACGTCGTCGAGCCGGGCCGAGGCCCAGCCGAAGCGCCGGTAGCGCGGCGACTTGTGGCCGACCATCGCGTCCAGGGTGTTGACGGCACGGAACCCGGCCAGCCCCGGCACCCCGCCCAGCGCCCCCCAGACGAGGGCGCCCACGACGGCGTCGGAGGTGTTCTCGGCGACGGACTCCACGACCGCGCGCGCCATCTGCGCGCCGTCCAGCGCCTGCGGGTCGCGCCCGCACAGGTGCGGCAGCCGCTCCCGGGCGACCTCGATGTCACCGGCGGCGAGCGCGCCCCCGATGGCCCGCGCCTCGCGGCCCAGCGAGGTGCCGCCCAGCACGGCCCAGGTGGTGGCGGCGGTCAGGGCGACGCCGGCGGTGCGGGAACGGCGTACGGTACGGGCCAGCGCTCCGGCGGCGGCCGCGGTGCCGCCCGCGCACAGCAGCGTGTGCAGGGCGCCGTAGCCGCGGTGGTCGCGCCACAGCCGCTGCTCCACCGCCTGCGCGGCACGGCCGAAGGCGGCCACGGGGTGGCCGCGGCGGGGGTCGCCGAGGGCGAGGTCGCCGAGGAAGCCGAGGGCGGCACCGCACGCGAAACCGAGGTGATCGGCGCGCATCGGCTCAGACCGCCGTCGTGCGATACCTGAGGACGAGGGTTCGGGATGGTCGACGGCAGCCGGGCATGGCGATGTGTCCTCACTCAGGGTCCGCGCCCTGGTTCGACGTGACCGGCGACCAGAGTCTCCTGGCTCCCGGATCGACGTCGCCCCGGCCTTCCCGCCCGCGTGCGCGGGCCGTGGCTCTCCGGTGGGGGAGACGCTCCCCGGTGACAGTGGCGGGACCGCGCCGGACTCGCACCGGCTTCCTCTGCTGTCGCCGTTTGGCCCCGGAAGTCCACCATGGGGTGTGAACGGGCGTCAACTTCCGTCCTGAGCTGGCCTTCGTTCCTCGGGGGCGCACCCAAAACGCCGGGCGGGCTGGATATCCGGCCCACCCGGCGTTTGAGGACAAGCGGCGCAGCCGCGACCTACGCGACGATCAAGTAGATGCCGTACCCCACCGCGGCCGCGCACAGCGCGAAGCACGCGTACGCGCCGGTGCGGGCGAGCGAACCCGGCCGCGTCCCCGCCGCGGAGGCGGAGGACGTGCCGACGATCCCCAGAGTGAAGACGCCGACCAATCCGACGGTCACCACGAGGCTGACGCCGAAGACCTGCCCAAGAGCTGCCCAGTCGATCTGCATGGTGTGGATTCCTTAGCTCGCCGCGGCGGCGGGGGTGCGCCCGGCTTCGGAGGAGACGGCGACCACCGGGGCGGCGGCCACGGGACCGGCCGGCGGCGGGGCGACGGCCTGGAGCGCGGCGGTGACCACGCCCGCCGGCTCGGCGTCCGGGACCTCGTCCAGGCTGTCGTGGGTGACGGGCTTGCGGCGGGAGGCGGCGTAGATCGCGCCGGACACCAGCAGGCCGAGGACGGCGACGGTGGTGACGCCCCAGTCGCCCTGGTCGGCGAGGAACGCGGCGCCACCGGCGACGAGGCCCGCGGCCGGCAGCGTCAGGCACCAGGCGATGGCCATCCGGCCCGCGGTCGACCAGCGGACGACGCCGCCCTTGCGGCCGAGGCCGGAACCCATGATCGAGCCGGAGCAGACCTGGGTGGTGGAGAGGGCGAAGCCGATGTGCGAGGAGGCGAGGATCACGGTCGCGGCGCCGGTCTGGGCGGCGAAGCCCTGCGGCGGCTGGATGTCGGTGAGGCCCTTGCCGAGCGTGCGGATGATGCGCCAGCCGCCCAGGTACGTACCGAGCGCGATGGCCAGGCCCGCGGAGACGATGACCCACAGCGGCGGGTCGGAGTGCGGGGCGACGACACCGCCGGTGACCAGCGCGAGGGTGATGACACCCATCGTCTTCTGGGCGTCGTTGGTGCCGTGGGCGAGGGAGACCAGGGCGGCCGAGGCGATCTGCCCGGCGCGGTAGCCCTTGGCGGTCTCCTTCTCGTCGCGGCCCTTGGCGAGCCGGTAGGTGAGCCGGGTCGCGACCATGGCGGCGATGCCGGCCACGACGGGCGCCGCGACCGCCGGGATGAGGACCTTCATGACGACCTTGTCGGCGTTCACCGCGTTGAAACCGACGGACACGATGGTCGCGCCGATCAGGCCGCCGAAGAGGGCGTGCGAGGAACTGGAGGGCAGTCCGGCCAGCCACGTCAGCAGGTTCCAGACGATCGCGCCGATCAGGCCCGCGAAGATCACTTCGGGTCTGATGCCGGCACTCTCGTCGATGATGCCCCCGGAGATGGTCTTGGCGACCTCGACGGACAGGAACGCGCCGACGAGATTGAGAACCGCCGACATCGCCACCGCGACCTTGGGCTTGAGCGCCCCGGTGGAGATGGTGGTGGCCATGGCGTTGGCCGTGTCGTGGAAGCCGTTCGTAAAGTCGAACACCAAGGCCGTGACGATCACGATCCCGATGAGAAGCGTGATGTGTTCCATTCACCCAGGCAATCAGCTCGATGGTCAGTACAGCGGTGACCGTAAAGACCCTGGGTGAACGGAAGGTGAACTGGGTCGGACCGAGTGGTGACGCCAACCGGAGGCAGAGGGCTATGCGGATATCGAACACAGCACACGACGACAAGGGCGACATGGGCGGGGATGTCGGGCGGGCCTGGGCCGAGGTCGTCTCCACCGCCCGCCGCACCACCGCGGACGAGCTGGTGGTGGGCACCTCCGGCAATGTCTCCGCGCGAGTCGGAGATGTCGTTCTTGTCACTCCCAGCGGGGTCCCGTACGACCGGCTGGGACCGGAGGACGCGGTCGGCGTCGACCTCGACGGGCGCCAGGTCCTCGGCGAGTTGACCCCCACCAGCGAGCTCCCCATGCACCTGGCCGTCTACCGCTCCACCGACGCGGCGGCCGTCGTGCACACCCACGCCGTCCACGCGACGGCCGTCGCGGGCCTGGTCGACGAGCTGCCGCTGGTCCACTACATGGCGGGGGCGCTCGGTGGCCCGGTAAGGGTCGCCGACTACGCGCTTTACGGCACGGACGAGCTCGCCCACAACATGCTGCGGGCCCTGGAGGGGCGCACGGGATGCCTCCTGCGGAACCACGGCACGGTCGTGTACGGGGCGAGCCTCGACCAGGCGTACGACCGGACGGCTCAGCTGGAGTGGATGTGCCGCGTGTGGCTGACGTCGGCGTCGGTGCCCGGCGGCAGCCCGGCGCTGCTGACTCTTGACCAGCTCGCCGAGGCGACGCGAAAACTCAGCGGGTACGGCCAGCCGCGCGGGTAACCGACCCGCGTTCGGGTGCGGCCCGGCGGGTTTGTTCCCCTACCCCGCCCCTTCCCGAAACTGGGGGAGACCCCCAGACCCCCGAAGCGGCTGCGCCGCTTGTCCTCAAACGCCGGACGGGCTGGATATCCAGCCCGTCCGGCGTTTGAGGACGCGGCCGCAGGCCGCTCCCGCCGCAGGCGGCAATGGACCCGCACCCGGGAGCGCGCCCCCCACCTCGTCCCCACTGGCCAGAGCCTCACCACGCGCTCACACTGAAGACGTGCACCCGGCGAGAGCGGCCGCCTTGGCCGCCACGACCGTACTCGGTGCCGGAGCGGCCGCCATAGCGGCCGGACGGTACGCCGCCGACGCTGCGCTCAAGCCCCCGCCCGGCCGCCCGCTGCCGGACGTGCCGGAGCTCACCGTCCACGCCGTCGGCAACGACACCGTCACCCTGACCCGCAGCGTCGAGTCGCAGCGCCCCGGTACGTACGGGATGACCGCGCCCGGCCTGCACGCCGTCGTCGGCCCCGTCGCAGACACCCCGCACCCCGCCGACTGCGTCGTACGCCGGCTGGAGCGCGTGACGCACGGCGTGCTGGAGCCCGGCGCCCGCGTCCGGCTCACCCCGCAGGTGCACGTCGGCAACCCCCGCGACGCCCTCGGCCTCGACCACGCCGACGTCGAGGTGCCCGGGGAGCTCGGCCCGCTGCCCGCCTGGTTCGTCCCGGGCGACCGCGGCACGTGGGTGATCGCGGTCCACGGGCTCGGCACGACCCGCGAGCACCCCATGGTCGTCCTGCCGTTCCTGCACCGGCTGCGCCTGCCCGTCCTGGCCCTCGGCTACCGCGGCGACCCCGGCGCCCCCCGTCCACCGGAAGGCATCAGCCACTTCGGCGCCGCGGAATGGCGCGATCTCGACGCCGCGATCCGCTACGCCGTCCGCTACGGCGCCCGCCGGATCGTCCTGCACGGCTGGTCCACGGGCGCCACGATGAGCCTCCTCGCGGCCCTCGACTCGGCGCTGTCGCCGCGCGTCGCGGGCGTCGTCATGGACTCGCCGGTGCTCGACTGGCAGGCCCTCGTCCGCACCTGCGCCGCTTATCGCCGCACCCCGGCGGCGCTGCTTCCGCTTGCGGTCCGTGCCGCGGAGGGCCGGACGGGGCTGGGTGCCGACACCCTCTTCACCGCCACCGACCCCGCCCGGCTGACCGTGCCCGTGCTGCTCCTGCACGGCCCCGACGACACCCTCGCGCCGTGGTCGCACTCCCGCGAACTCGTCGCGCGGCGGCCGGAACTGATACATCTGCGCGCCGTCCGGCACGCCCCGCACGCCGCCATGTGGAACGTCAACCCGGCGGCCTACGAAGAGGCTCTCCGCCGCTTCCTCACGCCCCTGATGTGAGCGGTTCCACCGGCCGTTACCGGCCCTTTCCGAACGCCTTCCGGTGCTGGTCCGGGACCGGACAGTTGATTCCGATTGGGTTTTCGGAGCGTCAACGGCAAGACTGCTCCTGTGACGTCCCGTACTCCGCGCGACTCCCGGCTCAGACTGGTCCCCCGACAGCCGATCGCCGCTGCCCGCCGGGCCGTGGCGAACCGGGGCTCCCGCCCCGCGCCCCGCCCGCCCGCGGGCACTCCGGCACCGGCGGAACTCGCCCGGCAGGCGAGAGGCGGCCTCACCGGCGCGGTCCGCGTGGCCCGCTGGGCCGCCGACGAACGCGGCCGCGGCTCGACCCTGCGCCCGGCCACGGCCGGGGGCCTCGCGGAGACGGCGGCCGAGCGGGCCGCCGACGCCCTGCGGTTGACGGCCTGCCAGGTGCGCTCCGACTGGGACCGCGCCCGCCTCGCCGGGCTCATCGAGCTGCACGGCGACACCGCGCGCCCCGGCTGGCGCCTGCAGGCGTGGGACCGCGACGACGGCGCCGTGCTCCGCGGCTGGGTCGCCCTCTTCGACGCGTGGTCCCTCGCCCACCCGGTGCCCGCGGGCACGGACGCGACGATCGCCGCCGAGGTCGTCGAGGCCGCGCCGCAACTGCTGTCCGTCATGCACCTCTCGGCCGGGCCCGTCTCCGTGGCGATGCTCCTCGACCTCCTCCAGCAGCGCGTGGCCGAGATCCGCGCCGAGCGCTGCGAGGTCCCGTACGACGGGCCGCGGCCGGCCGCCGAACCCGCCGCGCCCGTGCCCGTGGACGGCGGCGACCCGCTCGCCGGGCTGCTCGACTGGGCGCTCGAAGGGCTCGCCTCCGTCGGCGCGCTCGTCATGCGGGACGCCGGCACGCCCGGCGCCGCCGTCGGCGACACCCGGGAAGCCCTCCTGACACCGCTCGGCAACTGGGCGGTCTGGGTCAAGCTCGAACAGATCTGTGTGGCCGCGCAGAGCCCGGCCGGGCACATCGAGCTGTCCGCCGAGGCCATGCTGCGCGGCTGCGCCGACCTCACCCCGGGCCCGGCCCGCGCCGAGTACCGCGCCTGGCTCGCCGCCCGGCCCACGCGCAGCGCCCTCAGCGAGCTCCTCGACGCCGCGCGCGGTGACGATGCCCTCGTCCGTGGCCTGGCCTTCGAGGCCCTGCGCGCGGTGGGCGCGCCCGCCGAGCCCGCCGTACGGGCGGCCGCCGAGGAACCCTGCCTGCGCCCGTACGCGCTGCTGTGGCTCGCCGAGCACGAGGGGCGGGACCCCGACCAGGCGGCGGAGGTCCTCACCCGCGAGGAGGCGACCTGGCTGTGGGTGGACACGGCCGCGGCCGTCGCCGACCACGGGGAGAGCCGGCTGCTGGTCCGCCACCTGGACTCGGCGGTGCAGGGCACGGTGCCGGGGCTGCTGGAGGAGGTACGGGCGGTTGGGCACCCCCGCACGGTCCAGGTCCTCGTCGCCCTGGCGGCGGCCCACCCGGACCCGGCACTGGCGAAGGCGATGCGCCGAGCGGCTTTCCAGGTCCACATGGGCGGGGCGTGACCGGTGCCCTCGGCTTGACCGGGGGCGCGGGTCCGTTGCACGGGGCTGCGCCCCGGACCCCGCAACACGGCTTCGCCGCGTTGTCCTCAAACGCCGGACGGGCTGGATTTTCCAGCCCGAGTGGTCAGCGGAACGTGTCGCAGCGCGCCATATCGCCCGTGTTGTAACCCGTCGTGAACCACTGCTGACGCTGCGCCGCCGAGCCGTGCGTCCAGCTCTCCGGTGTGACCCGGCCCTGGAACTTCTCCTGGATCCGGTCGTCGCCGACCGCGGCCGCCGCGGAGAGGCCGTCGTCGATGTCCGCCTTCGTCAGCCGGGTGAGCAGCGGGCGGCCGGTGGACTTCTCGGGCGTCGAGGTGGCGTGCTTGGCCCAGACACCGGCGTAGCAGTCGGCCTGGAGCTCGACCTTGACGGAGTTGCTCCCGGCGCCGGTCTGCCGGTCCTGGGCGCGGCCGAGCGTGCCCAGCAGGTTCTGGATGTGGTGTCCGTACTCGTGCGCGACGACGTACGCCTGGGCGAAGGGCCCGCCACTGGCCCCGAACTTGCTGTGCAGCTCGTTGAAGAAGCCCAGGTCGAGATAGACCTTGCGGTCTCCGGGGCAGTAGAACGGGCCGACCTCCGAGGTCGCGGGCCCGCAGGCGGTATTGGTCCGCGCGGTGAAGAAGACGGTCGACGCCGGGGTGTAGGTGCGCGAGCGGCGGGCGAACTCCTGGGTCCAGAAGGACTGGGCGCTGTTGACCACGGCGACGATCCGGCAGTCCTCCTTGGTGTTGGCATCGCGCCCCGTGCGGCAGTGCTGCGAGACCTGCTCGCCGGTGCTCGCGCTCGCCGACGGCGCGGGCCCGGAGGTCAGGCCGAGCTCCTGCGGGCCGATGCCGAAGAACAGCCCGAGCACCAGGGCGATCAGCCCCACGATCCCGCCGCCGACGGTCACGCCGCCGCCCGGGATCCGGCTGCCCCGGGAGTCCTGCACCTGGGACGTGTCCAGGTCCGCGTCGTCGTCGAACTGCATGCACCCACCGCCTTTCACCCCGAGTATCGGTGCGCGGTCCGCCGCGTGCCCGCGGCCGCCGCGCCCATGCCTACCCGCACGGGCCGCGGAACCGCCACGGACGCACCGGGAAACCGGCTTGCGCGCCCCCGTTAGACTGGTCCGTATGGCATTCCTCCTCGTGCATTAGACGGCGCCGGTCCCCATCCGTCGCCCGCCCCGCGCATGACCGCGCGGGTGAGCCGCGCGCGGGTGTGTTCACCCCCGTCCCCACCGCCGTCCATCCCGCTCAGGAGTAATTCCCGTGATCACCGCCTCCGGCATCGAGCTGCGCGCCGGCGCCCGCATCCTCATCGAGTCCGCCTCCTTCCGCATCGCCCGCGGTGACCGCATCGGCCTGGTCGGCCGCAACGGCGCGGGCAAGACCACCCTCACCAAGTGCCTCGCGGGCGAGGGCATGCCCGCCGGCGGCACCATCACCCGCTCGGGTGAGGTCGGCTACCTCCCGCAGGACCCCCGCACGGGCGACCTCGACGTCCTGGCCCGCGACCGGATCCTCTCCGCCCGCGGCCTCGACTCCGTCCTGCGCAAGATGCGGGAGAACGAGGAGCGCATGGCCAACGGCAAGGGGGCCACGCGCGAGAAGGCGATGAAGAAGTACGAGCGCCTGGAGACGGAGTTCCTCACCAAGGGCGGCTACGCCGCCGAGGCGGAGGCCGCGACCATCGCAGCCAGCCTCGGACTGCCCGACCGGATCCTCGCCCAGCCGCTGCACACCCTCTCCGGTGGTCAGCGCCGCCGCGTGGAGCTGGCCCGGATCCTCTTCTCGGACGCCGACATCCTGCTCCTGGACGAGCCGACCAACCACCTCGACGCCGACTCGATCGCCTGGCTGCGGGACTACCTCAAGACCTACCGCGGCGGCTTCATCGTGATCTCCCACGACGTCGACCTGGTCGAGACGGTCGTCAACAAGGTCTTCTACCTGGACGCCAACCGCTCCCAGATCGACGTCTACAACATGGGCTGGAAGCTCTACCAGCAGCAGCGCGAGGCCGACGAGAAGCGCCGCAAGCGCGAGCGGCAGAACGCCGAGAAGAAGGCCGCGGCCCTCAACTCGCAGGCCGACAAGATGCGCGCCAAGGCCACCAAGACCGTGGCCGCGCAGAACATGGCCAAGCGCGCCGAGAAGCTCCTCTCGGGCCTGGAGGCGGTGCGCGCCTCCGACAAGGTCGCCAAGCTCCGCTTCCCGGAGCCCGCGCCCTGCGGCAAGACCCCGCTCACCGCCGAGGGCCTGTCGAAGTCCTACGGCTCGCTGGAGATCTTCACCGACGTCGACCTGGCCATCGACAAGGGCTCGCGCGTGGTCATCCTGGGCCTCAACGGCGCGGGCAAGACCACGCTGCTGCGGCTGCTCGCCGGCGCCGAGAAGGCCGACACCGGCCAGGTCACCCCCGGCCACGGCCTCAAGCTCGGCTATTACGCCCAGGAGCACGAGACGCTCGACCCGGACCGCACGGTCCTGGAGAACATGCGTTCCTCCGCCCCCGACCTCGACCTCGTCGAGGTCCGCAAGACGCTGGGCTCCTTCCTCTTCTCCGGCGACGACGTCGACAAGCCCGCGGGCGTGCTCTCCGGTGGCGAGAAGACCCGCCTGGCCCTGGCCACCCTGGTCGTCTCCTCCGCCAACGTCCTCCTGCTGGACGAGCCCACCAACAACCTCGACCCGGCCAGCCGCGAGGAGATCCTGGGCGCGCTGCGCACCTACAAGGGCGCCGTGGTCCTGGTGACGCACGACGAGGGCGCGGTGGACGCGCTGGAGCCGGAGCGGATCATCCTGCTCCCGGACGGCGTCGAGGACCTCTGGGGCCCGGACTACGCCGACCTCGTCGCCCTCGCCTGACCCCCGCGGACCCCGTCGGCCGGGGCCCGGCGGCGGCCCCGGCGGGCGCTTGATCGGCGTCCGCTCGGCGCTCGATCAGTGCTGTCCCGATCATTCGGCCGACAGGTGATCCATCATCTGAGTGAGTACGGCTCGTACCGCGGTGCCGTCGAGCGCTCCGGCGCACGCCCAGTGCCGTGCGCCGGGGTGTTCGCACCATGGGATGCCGGTGCCCCGCCTGACCTGCCCCTTCGCTCCGCCACCCGTACGGCCGTACGAGCGGGACTCTTCGGAATCGCCTGCTCCAGGCCCCGGCACCGCCCGAAATCGCGGAAACCTCATCTCATGGACCTTGTCGAATGGGTGGCCAGGAGGCCGTCAAGGGGTGATCATGAGAGTCAAGAGGCGCATCTCCCATGAGGAGGCACGGGTGGCCGAGACTCTGAAGAAGGGCAGCCGGGTAACCGGCGCCGCGCGCGAAAAGCTCGCGGCAGACCTGAAGAAGAAGTACGACTCCGGTGCGAGCATCAGGGCGCTGGCCGAAGAGACCGGCCGCTCCTACGGCTTCGTCCACCGGATGCTCAGCGAATCCGGCGTGATCCTTCGCGGTCGCGGCGGAGCGACGCGCGGCAAGAAGGCCGCCTCGGCCTGACGCCACGCATCCCAAGGGCACCGTCGGTGTGGGCAGTGCCACCCGGTCGGTCGAGCAGTCGACCGGGTGGTTACTGTGCAGTCAACATAGCGCTGATCACTGCGCGACTGCTGCCGATTCGGAGGCCCCGATGACCGCCCCCAAGACCCTGCTCGACCAGGACGGCATACAGCTCACCGTGGATGACGCGGTGGCCACCGTCACCCTCACCAACCCCGCCAAGCGCAACGCTCAGTCGCCCGCGCTGTGGCGGGGGCTGGCCGAGGCCGGACGGCTGCTGCCGGGCAGCGTGCGGGTCGTGCTGCTGCGTGCGGAAGGCAAGTCCTTCTCCGCGGGCCTCGACCGGCAGGCCTTCACTCCCGAGGGCTTCGAGGGTGAGCCGTCCTTCCTCGATCTCGCCCGCGGTACCGACGAGGCACTCGACGCCGAGATCGCCACCTACCAGGAGGCATTCACCTGGTGGCGGCGGAACGACATCGTCTCCGTCGCCGCCGTGCAGGGCCACGCCATCGGCGCGGGCTTCCAGCTCGCTCTCGCCTGCGACCTGCGGGTCTGCGCGGACGACGTGCAGTTCGCGATGCGCGAGACCAGCCTGGGCCTGGTCCCCGACCTCACCGGCACCCATCCGCTGCTGTCGCTGGTCGGCTACGCCCGCGCCCTGGAGATCTGCGCCACCGGCCGCTTCGTCCACGCCGAGGAGGCCGAGCGCACGGGCCTCGCCAACCTGGTCGTCCCGGCGGCCGAGCTCGACGCCGCCGCCTCGGACCTGGTCGCGGCCCTCCTGGCCGCGCCCCGCGACGCCGTCGTCGAGACCAAGGCCCTGCTGCGCGACGCCGCGGGCCGCACGTACGAGGCGCAGCGCGCCGCCGAGCGCCAGGCCCAGGCCCGCCGGCTGCGGGACCTCGCCGGGCTGGGGGAGTGAACCCGGGCGCGCGGGGGCGCGAGGCCCCCGCGCGCTCAGCCCCGTATGCGGACCCGGTGGCGCGTGCGCAGGTAGTGCAGCTCCCAGCAGGAGACGGCCGTCACCGACAGCGGCCCGCCGAGGAACGCGGCGATCTTCACCAGCACCGGGCCGTTCGGCAGCCCGTCGCCCAGTGACACGAAGTTGAGCACCCAGACCAGCACCACGGTCAGCACCGCCGGGAGAGCCGCGTGCACATCGGCGGTGTTGAAGGCGTACCGCGCGGCCGCACCGGACGAGAAGAACAGGAACGCCACCATCCACAGCAGCACCGGCAGCAGCACCAGCGGCAGCGCGCCCCCGACCATCATTCCCACGGTCCCGCCGAGCACCGACCCCAGGGAGCTGCCCTGGGCGCCCGCATAGAGGCAGGCCACGGAGCCGGCCACCGCGCCCACGTACCAGCCGACGGCCTTCAGCGGATGGCGCAGCCGGGACCGCAGCAGCGGACGGCGCTCCGCCGGGGCGTACCAGATGAAGCCCAGGATCACGAGCGGCCCCACCAGGATGAGGATCAGCGGGGCCATGAAGAGCTTGCCGACGCCGTCCTTGAAGACCCCGCTCCAGCCGCCGTCTATGCCGTACGTCCAGATCAGCAGGAACGAAGCCACCGCGCCGCCGATGGCTCGCCACTTCTGCACACTGTCTATCGTCGGGTCCATGACACGCCCGGGGCCGGAGGCGGTGAAGATCGAATCGGCCTTGGCCCGCGCGGACCGGAGGAACGCGCCGAGGCATCCACCACGGCGGCTCAGCACGTCGGGTATCTGGGGCGGCGGTGGAACCCGCGGTCCCCACTGCGGCTGATGCGGATGCGGCCGTCTTCGGGCCATCGGTAATCCCCCCTTGATCAACAACGCGGGGAAGTTTACCGAGGGAGATCCGCGCCGAGGATCCCCGTGACCACCGCGGCCACCGTCACCGGCCCGGACGTGCGCCCCGCCAGCACCCCGGCCACGGCCGTCCGCACCTCCCGCACGGTCTCCAGGACACCGCGCCGGTCCGTCACGGCGAACTGCACCTGCGCATGCGTGCCGTCGTCGATCCGTACCGCCTGCCCGAACAGCGGCAGCAGGCCCACCACCCCCGGCACGGAACACACGGCCCGGACGACCTCCGCGTCCCCCTCGGCAGCGGTCGTCGCGCCCACGTCGTCGGTACGGGGCACGTCGGCCGTCAGGTTCTCCAGCAGCGCCGTCGCCCGCAGGTCGACCGCCTCGACCGCCAGCCCCAGTGCTCCCGAAGCCGCCGCCCACACGGCGGTGCGCAAGCCGTCCGCGACCACCGGCAACGGCCGGGCCGGTGTGGCGGCGAAGTCCGCCGTCACGCGCAGGGGCCCCACCGGGAGGGCGCTCGGCGGGGGCGGTACGGCGGGCGGGGCGGCCGTCGCCGGGTCGGCGAGGGAGATCCGGAGCCCGTCGACGCGGGCGTCCGGCACCGCGGCTGCCGCCGCCCGGCGCAGCACGCCCGCCGCCGCGGACTCCACGATCCAGGCCCCGTCCGCGGCGCCGCCGAGCGGCAGCAGCCTGCCGAATCCGAGTTGCCGACGCACCGCCTGTGCCCATCGGTCCGCGACCACCGTCACCCCTCAGCCGTCAGGTGGGACATCGGTCCCAGCCTGCCGTACACCGGGGTGCCGGGGCATACGACTCACTCGGGCGGCGGCCGCGGCCCGCGCTTCCGCGGATGTCCCGAGCGGGGCGGGTGCACCCCGCCTAAGGTGGCAAAGGGAGCCGTAGACGTTATTTCCTCCGCTGGGAGAGAGGCGATCGACGATGACCGAGAGCGCATCGAAGGAGCCGCCGGTCGCACCGGCCGACCGGGGCCGTACGACCATCGCCGACGGCGTCGTGGAGAAGATCGCCGGGCTTGCGGCCCGTGACGTCGTCGGCGTCCACGCGATGGGCAGCGGCCTCGCGCGCACCTTCGGCGCCGTGCGGGACCGGGTGCCGGGCGGCGCGAAGGCCGTCGGCCGGGGGGTGAAGGCCGAGGTCGGTGAGGTCCAGACCGCGCTCGATCTGGAGATCGTCGTGGATTACGGGGTCGCCATCGCGGATGTCGCCCGCGCCGTGCGGGAAAACGTCATCACGGCGGTGGAGCGCATGACCGGCCTGGAGGTCGTCGAGGTCAACATCGCCGTGAGCGACGTCAAGCTGCCCGATGAGGAAGACGACGAGCCGGAGCCGAGGCTCCAGTAAGGAGCGCACGATGAGCATGGCCATGGTGGGCATGATCGCCGGCATGGCGCTCGCATTCGCCGGGTACTTCGGTGGGTTCGGAGCGTTTCTGCTGGTGGCCGCCCTGGGTGCGATCGGCTTCGTCGTGGGGCGCTTCCTGGACGGCGATCTGGATCCCGGCGACCTCTTCCGCTCGCGGGAGCGGGACGACCGGCGGCGGTGACGGGCACGTGGAGCGGGCGAGGGGTGCGGGAAGGGCGCGTGGTGGAAGCTGCTGAGCGCGGTGCGACCCATATCGCCGACCGCGTCGTCGCGAAGATCGCTTCGCAGGCGGCGCGCGAGGCGCTGAACGGCACGGAGCCGGGGGCGGGCGGACGGCACCCGGGAGGGGAGGACCACACACCCCCGTACGCCACCGTCGCCGTGCACGAGGACTCCGCCCGCGTACGCGTCTCGGTGGAGCTCGGCTACCCCTCGGACATCGGCGCGCAGTGCGGTGCGGTACGCCGCCGGATCGCCGAGCGCGTACGGGAGTTGGCGGGCATGGACGTGCCCGAGGTGGCCGTCACCGTCGAGCGGCTGCACTCGGCGCACACCCGGCGCGCGGGGCGGGAGAGGGTGCTGTGAGCGGGAACGGGCTCGACACCGGGGCGCGGGACGCCGCACCCGCGGTGGAGACCGCCGAGGCCCCGGACGACGCCGGCCGCTCCGGACGCTTCTGGTCCGCGCGGCGGCTGCCCGCCGCCCTGGTCGCCGCGGTGGTGCTGGGCACCGCCGGGATCTTCCTCTACGACGTGGCCGCCGTACGCGCCCACCGGCCCGCCATGGGCTGGCGCCGGCACCTCGCCCACGAACTGGCCACCCGGCACCTCGACGACGCCTGGGTCGTCACCGGCGCGGCCGTCGCCGTGCTCGCCGGGCTCTGGCTGATCACGCTCGCGGCCACGCCGGGGCTGCGCGGCGTGCTGCCGATGCGCCGCGGCACCCCCGAGGTGCGGGCCGGGCTCGACCGCCGGGCGGCGGCGCTGGTCCTCCGGGACCGGGCGATGGAGGTCTCCGGCGTGCAGTCCGTACGCGTCGACGTCGGCCGCCACCGGATCCGGGCCCGGGCCGTCGCGCACTTCCGTGACCTGGACGACGTGCGCGACGACCTTGGCACCGTACTGGCCGACGGCGTACGGCAGTTGGGACTCGCCCGGAGCCCCGGCCTCTCCGTGCACGTGCGACGCCCGGCGAAGAGGTGAACGCGCGGTGCTGAAAACAGTCAACCGGGTCCTCATGGGTCTGGCCGGGGTCGTGCTCGTCGCCCTCGGCGCCGCGGTGCTCGTCGGCGCGCTGGACCTGCGCCGCCGCTGGAACCTCTCCCTGCCGTCCGCCTGGCCCTTCGACGGACCGCACGACGTGCTCCTCAGCACCGCCTCCCGGCACAAGTGGCGGGCGGAAGGCTGGTGGTGGCCCGTCGTGCTCGCCGCGCTGGGCGCCGTGGTGCTGCTGTCCCTGTGGTGGCTGCTGGCCCAACTGCGCCGCCGCCGGCTGCGCGAGGTGCTCGTCGACAGCGGCGGCGGCGAGGGGGCGGTACTGCGCGGCCGCGCACTGGAAGAGGCGCTCTCCGCCGAGACGGAGTCCTTGCACGGCGTCGACCACGCCCTGATCCTCCTGAGCGGCCGCCGCACGGCGCCGGAGGTGGACGCGTCCCTGACACTGGCTCCCCACGCGTCTCCATCGGCGGCGCTGGGCGTACTGGAGGACGAGGTGCTGGCGCATGCGCGTTCGTCGGCGGGGCTCGCACGCTTGCCGGCGCGGGTGCGGCTTCGGGTGCTGCGCCATAGGGCTGAGCGGGTGGGCTGACGGCTGCTTGTTCCCCAGCCCCGCCCCTTCCCGCAACTGGGGCGCGTGCCCCAGACCCCCGGCTGCGGGTCCGTTGCCGCCTGCGGCGGGGGCGCCCTGCGGGCGCGTCCTCAAACGCCGGACGGGCTGAATCAGCCCGTCCGGCGCTTGAGGACAGCGCGCGAAGCGTGCTTCGGGGTCTGGGGCGGAGCCCCAGTTTCGGGAAGGGGCGGGACAGGGGACAAAGCCCGCCGCAGGCGGCAACGCACCCGCACCCAGGCGAAAGGGGCAGCAGACTGCTAAGGAAGCGCGCCGCCATCCACAGGAAGCATCACACCCGTCAGATACGACGCCGCCGGCGACAGCAGGAACGCCGCCGCCCTGCCGAACTCCCGCGGCGTCCCGTACCGCCGCAGCGGAATCGTTGCTTCGCTCTCTGCCCGCACCCGCGCCGCGTCACCCGAGAGCGCGTCGAGCTCGCGTACGCGGTCGGTGTCGATGCGCGCGGGGAGCAGGCCGACGACGCGGATGCCGCGCGGGCCCACCTCCAGGGAGAGCGACTTCGCGAAGCCGGCCAGGCCCGGGCGGAGGCCGTTGGAGATGGTCAGGCCCGGGATCGGTTCGCGGACCGAGCCGGAGAGGACGAAGCCGATCACGCCGCCGTCGGTCAGCTCGGCCGCGGCCGTGCGGGCCGTGCGGACCGCGCCGAGGAAGACGGATTCGAAGGCCGCCCGCCACTGCTCGTCGGTGTTGTCCGCGGCGGAGCCGGGCGGTGGGCCGCCCACGCTGATGAGGATGCCGTCGAAGCGGCCGAAGCGCTCGCGCGCGGTGGCGATGACGCGGCCGGCGGTCGCGGGGTCCGCGTTGTCCGCGGCGACACCGAGCGCCCGGGGGCCGAGCTCCTCCGCGGCGGCCGTCACGGACTTCTCGTCCCGCCCGGTGATCACCACCTGCGCACCGTCGGCGACGAGTTCCCGCGCCGTGGCGTTGCCCAGGCCGCGGCTCGCGCCGGTGAGTACGTACACCCGGTCTTTGAGTCCAAGATCCATGCGTTCAGTCTGCCGTGCGCGCCGGGCGGACGCGGCCGAACGCCGGGGGAAAGCCGACCAGTTGCCGGAGGGCCTCCGGGGCGGCTACTCCGCGGCGGGCGCGGTGCGGGCCACCTCGGGGTCCGGCCCGTCGGCGGCGGCCGCGGCCCGGGCGGCCTTGGCCGCCTCCTCGGCCCGGTCCCGGCGCTCGCGGCGGACCAGGATCGCCCAGCCGACGGGCACGAACGCGGCGAACAGCCACCACTGCACGGCATAGGCCATGTGCGGGCCGATGCTGTCGTGGTCGGGCTCGGGCACGACCTGGGGGCCCTTGGTGCCCGGGTCGGGCTCGGTCAGCTCGACATAGCCGCCGAGCACCGGTCGGCCGAGTGCCTGCGCCTGGGTCTGGCTGTTGATGCGCATGACCTGGCGGGGCGGCAGGCCCTTGGTGTTCTTGATGCCGCTGGAGTCCGTCTCGTCGGCCTTGAGGCGGCCCGTGACGGAGACCTTGCCGGACGGCGGCGCGGGCACCTCGGGGAACTTCGTCAGGTCGTCGCCCGGCGGGATCCAGCCGCGGTTGACGAGGACGGTCTGTCCGCCGTCCAGGACCAGCGGGGTGAGGACGTAGTAGCCCTGGCGCTGCCCGTCCTTGTCGGTCCGCTGCCGGACCACGACCTCGTCCTTGGTGTCGAACGTCCCGCGGGCCGTGACCTGCCGCCACACGTCGCCGCCCGGCACGGGCCGGCCGGGCTTCGTCAGCTCGGTGACGGGCACCGGCTCGGCGGTCAGGCTGCGGGCCACCAGGTCGTTGTGCGCGACCCGGCTCTCATGGCGGTGGAACTGCCAGAAGCCCAGTTTGATCATCACCGGGATGAGGACGAGCCCCACGAGCGTGAGGATCACCCACTGCCGGGACAGCAGGAAGCGGTACACGCATTTGACGGTACCTGGCGGGGTTCGCCCACCGGGCATCGGGTGCTCACTTGGATTGCTGCGCCGGGACCACATGCAGGAGCAGCTGCATGAACGCCGCCTCGTCGATCACCGGGGTGCCGAAGGAACGCGCCTTGGCGGTCTTGGACGTGGGGGAGCCGGGGTCGTTGGTCACCAGCAGGCTGGTGAGGCGGGACACGCTGGAGGCGATGTGCAGCCCCGCGTCGATGGCCCGGTCCTCCAGCAGCTCGCGGTCGACCGAGGTGTCGCCCGAGATCGCCACCCGCATGCCCTGAATGAGCTGTTCGCCCTCTTTGTACCTGCCGGGGTTGGGGTACGGGCACGCCGGGCGCTTACGGCTCGTCCGCCAGGTCGCGGCGCGGTACGACGGCTGGTAGCCGATGCCCGCCGACTGCGTGGGGGCGGGCGCGTCGGACCACTCGGTCAGCGGCTGGCAGGCCAGCAGCGGCAGCCGCAGCCCCGCCTCGGCGGCGAGCCGCAGGCTGGGCCGGAACGCCTCCGCCAGCACGCGGGCGTCGTCGAGGGCGTGGTGGGCGCGCTGCTGCACCACGCCGTAGTGCGCGGCGAGCGACTCCAGCTTGTGGTTGGGCAGCGGCAGCCCCAGCTCCTTGGAGAGCGCGATCGTGCACAGCCGCTGCCGCACGGGAGCGGTGACCTTCGCGCGCGCGTACTCCCGGGCGAGCATCGACCAGTCGAACGCGGCGTTGTGCGCGACGAGCACCCGCCCGTCCAGCCGCTTCGCCAGATCGTCGGCGATCTCCGGGAAGAGCGGCGCGTCGGCGAGGACTTCGGTGGTGAGCCCGTGGATCCACACAGGGCCCGGATCACGCTGCGGGTTGACCAGCGTGTACCACCGATCCTCCACCCGGCCGCGCGCGTCCAGCTGATAGACGGCGGCCGACACTATCCGGTCGTCACGGGCGAGCCCGGTGGTCTCCACGTCGACGACCGCATACCCCTCGGGATACGCGGCCGGCCACGGGGTCGGCGATTCGTCGGCGGCACGGTCTACGAGCATGGTCACAGAGAATACGGGGCCGCACTGACACCGGGGGTGGAGTGGGGCGGGAACGAGGCGGGTTGGGAGAGGCGGGGGTGATTTGGGTCACTCGGAAGAGGGTTGGGGGAACTCCCGGTAACACCGACCGGTAACCCGTCGGTAACAACCCCTAGCGCCCCACCCGGCGGCGCGCTTATCGTGCCGCCATGCCGCACCTTCCCGATGTCGTGCTGTGGTCCGTTCCCGCCTTCCTCCTGCTCACCGCACTGGAGTTGGTGAGCTACCGGCTGCGCCCGGCCGAGGAGAGCGGTGCCGCGGGGTACGAGGTCAAGGACGCGGCCACCAGTGTCGGCATGGGCCTCGGGAGCCTCGTCTTCGACGCTCTGTGGAAGATCCCGATCGTCGCCGTCTACACCGCGGTCTACGAACTCACCCCGCTGCGCGTGCCCGTGCTCTGGTGGACGCTGCCGCTGATGCTGCTCGTCCAGGACTTCTTCTACTACTGGTCCCACCGCGGCCACCACGTCGTGCGGATCCTCTGGGCGTGCCACGTGGTGCACCACTCCAGCCGGAAGTTCAACCTCACCACCGCGCTGCGCCAGCCGTGGACCACGCTCACCGTGTGGCCGTTCTATGTGCCGGTGATCGCGCTGGGGGTGCACCCGGCGGCGCTGGCGTTCTGCGCGTCGGCCAACCTGGTCTATCAGTTCTGGGTGCACACCGAGCGCGTACGGAAGCTGCCCCGGCCCCTGGAGTACGTCCTCAACACCGCGTCCCACCACCGGGTGCACCACGCCTCGCAGGGCGGCTATCTGGACCGCAACTTCGGTGGCATTCTGATCATTTGGGACCGGATCTTCGGCTCGTTCGTGCCGGAGACGGAGCGGCCGGTCTACGGGCTGACCAAGAACATCGACACGTACAACCCCCTGCGCGTGGCCACCCACGAGTACGCGGCCATCCTCCGCGACCTGCGGGCGGCGCGGAGCTGGCGGGAGCGGGCCGGGCGGGTGTTCCGCGGGCCGGGCTGGCAGCCGGGGCCGCCGCCGCGGGCGCCGGAGCGGCCGGCCGGGGCGCCGGGCCCCGCCCGTGAGCGGGCCGCGTGAGCGGCGGACGTACCGCCCGTGTGCTCCAGGCGGCCTTCCTCGCCGTCGCAGTCGCCCACCTCTGCGCGCTGCTCGCCGGTTCGGGCGTCGCGCCCGTCACCAAGCCCGCGCTGATGCCGCTCCTCGCGGCGTCCGTGCTCGCGCGCGGCGGGCCGCGGCTGCTCGCCGTGGCGCTGCTGTTCGGCTGCGGCGGTGACACCCTGCTGGGCGTCGGCGGGGACACCGTCTTCCTGCTCGGCATGGGCTCCTTCGCCGCCGGGCACGTCTGCTACCTCGCGCTCTGGGCCCGGCACGGCAGCGCGCCCGGCAGGCGGACGTACGGCCTCGCCGGTGCGTACGCCGCGGCCTGGCTCGGCACCGTGGCGCTGCTGTGGCCCGACCTGGAGGCACGGCTGCGGATCCCCGTCGCGCTCTACAGCCTGCTGCTGACCGCGATGGCGCTCGGCGCGACCCGCGCCCGGGTGGCGACCGCCGTGGGCGGGCTGCTGTTCCTGCTGTCGGACACCCTCCTCGCCACCGGGCTCGCCGACTGGCCGCAGGCGCCGGTGCCGCAGTTCTGGGTCATGCTGACGTACCTCGGGGCGCAGTACCTGCTGGCGGAGGGGCTGCTCAGGGCGGTGCCCGCATCAGCGGCCCCGAAGGCCCCGGCGTACCGTGAGATCCGTACGACCTCCTGAGCATGACGGTTTGAGCAGGCAAGGAACAGCACCATGCGCGCGACCACCATCCACGCCCCCCACGACATCCGGATCGAGGACGTCCCGGACCCCCGGATCCAGCGGCCGGGCGACGCCGTCGTGCGGGTGATGCGGGCCTGCATCTGCGGCAGCGACCTGTGGGCCTACCGGGGCGAGGCCGCCCGGGAGCCCGGGCAGCGCATCGGCCACGAGTTCCTCGGCATGGTCATGGAGACCGGCCCCGAGGTGACCGGACTCAAGCCCGGGGAGCTCGTCCTCGCGCCCTTCATGTGGTCGGACGGCGTGTGCGACTACTGCGTCGACGGGCTGACCACCTCCTGCGAACACGGCGGCTTCTGGGGCGCGCCGGGCTCCGACGGCGGCCAGGGCGAGGCCGTCCGCGTGCCGTTCGCCGACGCCACGCTGGTGCGGATCCCCGCCGAGCTCGCCCCCGACACCCCGTACGGCGACAGCCGGCTGCTGGACGCGGTGCTCACCCTCTCCGACGTGATGGGCACCGGCCACCACGCGGCGCTGGGCGCGGGCGTACGGCCCGGGGCCACGGTCGCCGTCGTCGGTGACGGCGCGGTCGGCCTGTGCGCGGTGCTGGCCGCCAAGCGGCTCGGCGCGGAGCGGATCATCGCCCTCGGCCGGCACGAGGCGCGCACCGCCATCGCGCGGAAATTCGGCGCCACCGACGTGGTCGCGGAGCGCGGCGAGGCGGCGATAGCCGCGGTGCGGGAGCTGACGCGCGGTCAGGGCGCGCACGCCGTGATCGAGGCGGTCGGCACGGAGCAGTCCATGCGGACGGCGCTGGGCATCACCCGGCCCGGCGGCGCCGTCGGCTACGTCGGCGTCCCGCACGGCAGCGGCAGCGGGCTGGACCTGCGGCTGATGTTCGACAACAACATCGCCGTCCGCGGCGGCGTCGCCCCCGTCCGCACCTACATCCCCGAGCTGCTCCCGGACGTCCTGGACGGCACGATCGACCCGTCACCGGTCTTCGACATGACGGTGGACCTGGACGGCGTCCCGGACGGCTACCGGGCGATGGACGACCGTACGGCGCTGAAGGTGCTCATCAAACCGTGACGTGAGGCGTTCGCCGGACGGGCCGGAACCGGCCCGTCCGGCGATTGAGGACAAGCGGCGCAGCCGCTTCGGGAACCTCAGTCCTGGACCGCGGCGAGCGCGTCGACGATGCCGTAGCCGTAGAAGCCGTTCACCTGCGCGGTGCCCGCGCACGCCTTGTCCGCCGCCGTGCAACCAGGGTTGTGCGCCTGCGCCTTGAGGATCCACTGGATCTCCTGCGGCGTCGACCTGGGGTGCGTGCTCTTCAGGAGCGCCACCACGCCCGCCACGTGCGGGCCGGCCATCGACGTGCCCTGGAGGAAGCCGTAGTCGCCGCCGGGCAGCGTGGAGAGGATGCGGCCGTCCTTGCCGGGCAGCTCGGGCAGTTGGAACTGGTCACCGCCGGGGGCCGCCACGTCGATCTGGCCCAGGCCGTAGTTGGAGTAGTACGACTTCGCCGACTTGGCGCCGGTCGCGGCGACCGTGATGACACCGGGGAGCTGCGCGGGGACGTCGAGGCAGACCGAGGGGTCGATCTTGCGGGTCACCGGCGGCTTGGTGTCGTTGGGGCTGGACGCGTCGGTGATCTCCTTGGCGGCCAGGTCGAAGTTGGAGTTGCCCGCGGAGGCGACGTTGACCGTGCCCTTGCTCTCGGCGTACTTCGTGGCGCGGCCGATGGACTCGGCTATGGCCTTCTGGTCCGGGTCGGTCGTGCAGTTGAACATCCACGGGTCGACGTAATAGCTGTTGTTCGTCACCGCGATGTTGTGCTCGGCGGCGAAGACGAAGGCACAGACGACGCTCTCCGCGTAGAAGGAACTGGTCTTCGGCTGCGAGACCTTGATGGCGGAGACCTTGACGCCGGGTGCGACACCGGCCACGCCGATGCCGTTGCGGGCGGCGGCTATCGTGCCCGCCACGTGCGTGCCGTGGTAGTCCTTCGCCGGGTCGAAGGGGCGCCAGGCCCCGGCGCTGGTGTCGGCCTTGCCGCTGACGCAGCTCGCGGACTGGCTCCTGGAGAAGTTCGGGGCGAGGTCGGGGTGGGTGTCGTCCACGCCGGTGTCGATGACCCCGACGGTGACCTTCCGGCTGCCGCCGTTGACCTTCGCCGCCTGGTCGGCCTTGATGGCGGGCAGGTCCCACTGGAGGCTCTCCAGGGGCTCCTTGCCGGAGGCGAGCGAGCGGGAGGCGCTCAGGGAGCTGCTCTTCGGCGGCTTCACCTTCTCGGGCGGGCCGATGTCGGTGGTGGCGGCCGGGACGATGGGCGCGGTGCGGGTGGCGCCCGCCGACTGCACGCCCGGCACCGCGCGCAGCGCCGCCGCGAAGCCGGGGTTGGAGGAGTGGGCGACGATCACGCCTATCCGTTCGTAGGAGGTCAGCACGCTGCCCCCGGCCGCGGTGACGGCCTTGCCCACCCGGGCGACGGTGGCCCGGTCGGCGGTGGTGTTGACGACGTACGACAGCAGGGGCCCGCCCGTGGTGACGGGGGCCTTCGCCTGCGGTGTGCCCTGCGGGGCGGCCGAGGCCGCGCCGGGCAGGAAGCCGAGCGAGGCGGTGAGGGCGAGCCCGACGGGGACGGCCAACAAGGAGTGGCGACGTCTGGAGCGCAGATGGGCCATGGGTTCTCCACATCATCCGAAAACCGCCGGGCGCCTTGCCGCGCACGGACGGGTACATGACGAGTGAAGCTAGCGCCGATCTTCGCACCGGGCAATGAATCGCCGGCACAAAGCCCGGATAAGGTCGCACACCGGCGCATATGACGATGCGTCAAGAAGGCGGCGGCAGGCTCGGGTCGCGCAACCCGTCGATGCTCAGCGGGGGCAGCGGCACCCGCGGCCCGTACCAGCGGCCCGCTCCCGGGATCGCGGCCGGCCGGCCGGTCGACACCGCCGCTATGGGTGCCGTCAACCTGACGATCCCGAACGGTCGTCGACCGGGGAACGGCGGGGGAGGTGGTGGCGCATCGCTCACACCAGGGTCAACGAGGGTGCGGGCGGCCGGTGTCGCACCGCGCGCCCGCTCTCCCCGAAATCGCCGTCCGCCCCCCTGTCGCATACTGCGACCTGCCTCTACGATGCGTGATCCGGATCACAGGTCAACGGTTCGCGCCCCCGCAACACCCCGTCAGGAGAGACCGTGGATACCGCACCGACCACCGCGCAGGAACCGGACGAGCCGGGCAGCCCCGACCTCGCCGTCTCCTCCGCCGAACCCGACCGCTACACCGAGATGCAGGCGAGCGCCGAATTCGGCGAACTGCGCCGCGCCCAGCGCTCGTTCGCCTTCCCGCTGACCGTCGCCTTCATCGCCTGGTACCTGCTCTACGTGCTGCTCTCCAACTACGCGGGCGGCTTCATGGGCACCGAGGTCGTCGGTAACATCAACGTCGCCTTCGTCTTCGGCCTCGCCCAGTTCCTCACCACCTTCCTGATCGCCTGGTGGTACTCCCGGCACGCGGCCGCCGAGCTCGACCCCCGCTCCGAGGCCCTGCGCACCCGTCTGGAGGCAGGGGAATGAGCCTGCCTCTCGCCGCGGGCGCGGCCAGTGACCACCGCACCCTGATCATCACGCTCTTCTCGGTCTTCGTCGCCGCGACCCTCGGCATCACCATCTGGGCCGGCCGGCAGACCAAGGACGCCACCGACTTCTACGCCGGCGGCCGCTCCTTCACCGGCTTCCAGAACGGCCTGGCCATCTCCGGTGACTACATGTCCGCGGCGTCCTTCCTCGGCATCGCCGGCGCCATCGCCCTCTTCGGCTACGACGGCTTCCTCTACTCCATCGGCTTCCTCGTCGCCTGGCTGGTCGCCCTGCTCCTGGTCGCCGAACCGCTGCGCAACTCCGGCCGCTTCACCATGGCCGACGTGCTCGCCCACCGGCTCAAGCAGCGGCCCGTACGCACCGCGGCGGGCACCTCCACCATCGTCGTCTCGATCTTCTACCTGCTCGCCCAGATGGTCGGCGCGGGCGCACTGGTCGCCCTGCTCCTCGGCGCCACCGGCGAGGGCTCGCGCCGCTGGATCATCGGCCTCGTCGGCCTGGTCATGGTGCTGTACGTGACCATCGGCGGCATGAAGGGCACCACCTGGGTGCAGATCGTCAAGGCGGTCATGCTCATCGCGGGCACCCTGCTGATCACCGTCCTCGTGCTCAACAAGGTCGGCTGGAACGTCTCCACGCTCCTCGGCCGCGCCGCCGACGCCAGCGGCAAGGGCAAGGCATTCCTCGAACCCGGCCTGCAGTACGGCAAGGACGGCACCTCCAAGCTGAACTTCATCTCGCTCGGCCTCGCCCTCGTCCTCGGCACCGCGGGGCTCCCGCACATCCTGATCCGCTTCTACACCGTGCCCACCGCCAAGGCCGCCCGGAAGTCCGTGAACTGGGCCATCGGCATCATCGGCGCCTTCTATCTGATGACCATCGCGCTGGGCTTCGGCGCCGCGGCCCTGGTCGGCCCCAAGGCGATCATCGCCTCCAACGAGTCCGGCAACACCGCGGCCCCGCTGCTCGCCCAGGAGGTCGGCGGCGGCGCCGGGTCCACCGGCGGCGCGGTGCTCCTCGCCGTCATCTCCGCGGTCGCCTTCGCGACCATCCTCGCCGTGGTCGCGGGCCTCACCCTCGCCTCCTCGGCGTCCTTCGCCCACGACCTGTGGGCCAACGTCATCCGCAAGGGCCGCACGAGCGAGAAGGAGGAGATCCTCACCGCCAAGTGCGCCGCCGTCGTCATCGGCGCGATCTCCATCGTCCTCGGCATCTTCGCCCACCGCCTCAACGCGGCCGCGCTGGTCGCCCTGGCCTTCGCGGTCGCCGCCTCCGCCAACCTCCCCACGATCCTCTACAGCCTCTTCTGGAAGCGCTTCACCACCCAGGGCGCCCTGTGGTCGATCTACGGCGGGCTGGTCTCCTCGGTCACCCTGGTGATCATCTCTCCGGTGGTCTCCGGCAACCCCAAGGCGCTCTTCCCCGGCATGAGCTTCGACTACTTCCCGCTCGGCAACCCCGGCCTCGTCTCCATCCCGCTCGGCTTCCTGCTGGGCTGGCTGGGCTCGCTGCTGTCCAAGGAGCAGCCGGACCCGCGGAAGTACGCCGAGCTGGAGGTCCGCGCCCTCACCGGCCACGGGGCGCACTGACCCCGGCCCGCCCGACGGCCCCTCGTCCCGGCAGGGACCGTACGCCTGCCCCGCGTTCAACGAACTGTTGAACGTCAGGGGCATCGCGTACGCTGCGGAACACCGAACGAATCACCGTTCCAGTCCGCAGGAGGGGCCGCAACCGTGCTCATCGACACCTACGGTCGCGCCGCAACCGACCTGCGCGTCTCCCTCACCGACCGGTGCAACCTCCGCTGCACCTACTGCATGCCCGAAGAGGGCCTCCAGTGGCTCGCCAAGCCCGACCTCCTCACCGACGACGAGATCGTCCGCCTGGTGCGGACAGCCGTCACGGCACTGGGTGTCACCGAGGTCCGCTTCACCGGCGGTGAGCCCCTGCTGCGGCCCGGCCTCGTCTCCATCGTCGAGCGCTGCGCGGCCCTCCTGCCGCGCCCGAGGCTGTCCCTCACCACCAACGGCATCGGCCTGGAGCGCACCGCCCACGCCCTCGCGGCCGCCGGGCTCGACCGCGTCAACGTCTCCCTCGACACCCTGCGCCCCGACGTCTTCCACACCCTGACCCGGCGCAAGCGCCACCAGGACGTCCTCGACGGCCTCGCGGCCGCCCGCGCCGCCGGTCTCACGCCCGTGAAGGTCAACGCCGTGCTGATGCCCGGCCTCAACGCCGACGAGGCCCCCGACCTCCTCGCCTGGGCCGTCGCGAACGACTATGAGCTGCGCTTCATCGAGCAGATGCCCCTTGACGCCCAACACGGCTGGAAACGCGACGGGATGATCACCGCGGAGGACATCCTCGCGAGCCTCCGCACACGCTTCCGCCTCACCCCGGAGGGCGGCGACGAGCGCGGCTCCGCACCCGCCGAGCGGTGGCTCGTCGACGGCGGGCCCGCCCGCGTCGGAGTGATCGCCTCCGTGACCCGCCCCTTCTGCGCCGCCTGCGACCGCACCCGGCTCACCGCCGACGGGCAGATCCGCACCTGCCTGTTCGCGCGTGAGGAGTCGGACCTGCGGGGCGTGCTGCGCTCGGGCGCCTCCGACGAGGAGATAGCCGACTTCTGGCGGCGCGCGACGTGGGGCAAGAAGGCCGGCTCGGGCCTGGACGACCCCGCCTTCCTCCAGCCCCGGCGCCCGATGTCAGCGATCGGCGGCTGACTCCCACTCCTCGAGGGTCACCACGTCCTTCAGGAAGCCGCGCAGATCAAGGAAGTTGGACAGGTGCTCGCGGTGCTCGTCGCACGCGAGCCATGTCTTGCGGCGATCGGGCGTGTGCAGCTTGGGGTTGTTCCACGCCAGCACCCACACGGCGGCGGCTCGGCAGCCCTTGGCGGAACAGATCACAGCGGTATCGGGGGAGTTCACACCCAGACTCTACGACCACCGGCACGGCCCCGGGCCACGCGGACACGGCGACGCCGGGCAGCCACGGGGGGAGCCGCCCGGCGTCGGTCTGTCGCTCCGACGGGGGATGCGGAGCGCTTAGGAAGTATGTCACGGGGTGACCGGCGAGCGGCACTGAAACCACATGATTGATCTGAGGTTTTCTTGAGCTTGGCAGCGCGCGCACCGGCCCGCGCGCCCACGCCCGCACATCAGTTGTGGTCACGCCCCTGATCACCGGAAGACGGCCGGCCGTCGCCGTGGCCCGCTTCCGCCGAGGGTTCCGCCGGGTGCACCGCGGGGCCGGGCATCAGCACCGGCCGGGTCGGCGCGGGGACGAACGTGCCGGGCAGCGAAGGGACGTTCTCCCGGCCCGCGTTGGCGATCACGACGGCCACATAGGGGAGCAGCGCGCCCAGGATCAGCGTGCCGATGGCCACATAGCGCTCGACGTTCCACAGCACCACGGTCAGCACCACGGAGAGGGTGCGCACGAGCATCGAGAAGACGTACCGCCGCTGGCGGCCGCGCACGTCCTCGGCCAGACCCCGTCGGGCCCCGGTGATCCTGACGACCTCCGGCCGGCCCAGCTTCCGCATCACGTTCCACCACCCGCTCGCCACCAGGACACGCCATTTGTCCAGGACGTATTCAACGTTACGCCGCCCCCGGCCCGCGTACGAGACCGGGGGCGGCCCACAGGCCCCCGTCCCGACCTGCATCTCTCTCATGCACCCGGCGTAGGCGCCGGTCCGAAGTGCGCCGTACCGCGAGCGGCCCCAGAATGGCGGGGCACGCCATATCGCGCCGCACGAGGAGGCGACATGAGCTGGTTGTGGGCCATCATCGTCGGACTGGTGCTGGGCCTGATCGCCAAGGCGATCCTGCCGGGCAAGCAGCAGATCCCCCTCTGGCTGACGATCATCTTCGGCATGATCGGCAGCGTTCTGGGCAACTGGGCGGCCACGGGCCTCGGCATCAACGAGACCAAGGGCATCGACTGGGGCCGCCATCTGCTGCAGCTGGCCGGGGCCGTGCTCGTGGTCGGCGTGGGCGACCGCCTGTGGGTGGCGATGCGGGGAGGGAAGAAGACCCGCGCGTGAAAAACGCCGGACGGGCTGAGCGAGTCAGCCCGTCCGGCGTACGAGGACCGGAGCCCTGCTTACAGGCCGCGGATCTCGGCGACCTTGCGGCCGGCCTTGAGGTACACACCGGACGCGGAAACCGCCGCCTTGGCCAGCGTCTCCGCGACCACCTCGCCCAGCGGGCGGATCGCGTCGGCCTCGGGAAGCACGACGGCCTCCTGCCCCTCGCCGTGCTCGACGATCAGTCGCAGACCGTTCTGCTTCGCCACCCGCCGCGCCGCGGAAGCGCTCGGCTGGAAGCCCAGCACCTGGCTGAGCACGGCCGTCACCGCCTCGGAACCGTGCTCCGCGAGCTCCACCACCGGCAGGCTCTCGACGTCCGTGAAGCTCTTCTTCGAGAACTGCGCGATGAAGCCGGCGCGCGCCGCCATCGCCGCCTCGACCCCGTACAGCGCGGTCACGACCTCGCCCGCCAGGACCTTCTTGAGGTCCATCGGGTGCAGGGCGCGCTCCGCCACGCGGGCCAGGACGAGCGCGATCTCCTCGTCCGTCCATTCGGTCCACGCCTTGAGGTACGGCTCCATCAGCCGGTCCGGCACCGACATGATCTTGCCGAAGACGTCGTCGGCGGGCGCGGACATCGCGACGTAGTTGTTCTTGGACTTGGACATCTTCGCGCCCGTGCCGTCCGTGCCCTCGATCAGCGGCATGGTGACGACGAGCTGCGGCTTCTGGCCCTTCAGCTCCATGAGCCTGCGGCCCATCTGCAGGTTGAGCAGCTGGTCGGCGCCGCCCAGCTCCACGTCGCACTCCAGGGCCACGGAGTCCAGGCCCTGCGCGATCGGGTAGAGCATCTCCGTCATCGTCAGGCCGGAGCCCGAGGAGAGGCGGGTGCGGAAGTCCTCGCGCTGGAGCAGCTGCGAGACCGGCACGTGCGCCAGCAGGGCCAGCAGCTCCGGGAAGGTGTACGGCGCCAGCCACTCGCTGTTCTGCCGGAAGCTGACCTTCTCGAAGTCGAAGAACGGCCGGACCTGCTCGCGGTAGCCCGCCAGGTTCCTCGCGATGTCCTCGTCGGTGAGCGGCGGGCGCTCCGCCGTACGGCCCGTCGGGTCGCCGATCTTGGCGGTGAAGTCGCCGATGAGCAGCGTGACGTCGTGGCCCATCCGCTGGAAGCGGCTGAGGATGATCACCGGCACGGCGTGCCCGAGGTGCACGTCGCTGCCGGTCGGGTCGATGCCCAGCTTGATGCTCAGGCCCTTGCCCGCGGCCCGGCGCTCGTCGATGCGCGCGGCGAGCTTGTCCACGCCCGGCAGCACCTCGACCGTGCGGGCCGCGATCAGCTCGGCCTGCTCCTTCGCCGACAGATCCGTCAGGTCGAGATAGCTCCGCGAGCCCGTCTCCGTGAGCAGCCGCTGGACGGTCTGGTCGGAGGAGAGGTCCTGCGCGAGGAGCTCGCTGGCGCGGGCGACGGATTCGCCGAGGCGTGTCATGACGTTCCTGGGGATCGAGGGGACGGACGAGGAAAGGAAAAGAAGGAGAGGGGACGAGAGGGGGTGGACGGACGCGCCCAGTCTATTCGGCCCGGTCGCGCGCCCTGGCTGTCCCACCCCCGCCCGGCCGTCACACCCCCTGGCTGACCGAGCTCATGTTGAAGTCGGGCACCCGCAGCGCGGGCATCGCCGCCCGGCTGAAGTAGTCGCCCCACTCGCGCGGCAGCGTCTGCTCGGTGCGGCCCGCCTCCGTGGCCCGGGAGAGCACGGAGACCGGGGACTCGTTGAAGCGGAAGTTGTTGACCTCGCCGACGACCTCGCCCTTCTCGACCAGATAGACGCCGTCCCGGGTGAGCCCGGTGAGCAGCAGCGACGCCGGGTCGACCTCGCGGATGTACCACAGGGAGGTCAGCAGCAGCCCGCGCTCGGTGTCGGCGACCATCTCGTCGAGCGAGCGGGTGCCGCCCGCGTCCAGGATGAGGTTGTCGACGGCCGGGGTGACCGGGAGGTCCGTCAGCCCGGCGGTGTGGCGGGTCGTGGCCAGCCGCTCCAGCACCCCCTCGCGGATCCAGTCCGTGGCGGAGAGCGGCAGCCCGTTGTCGAAGACCGACGCGTCCTCGCCGGAACTGCCCGCGAGCACGAACGGCGCGCACTGCAGGCCGGGGTACGCCGGGTCGCTGCGCAGCGACAGCGGCAGCTTGGACAGCCTCTCGCCGATTCGCGTGCCACCGCCGGGCTTGGAGAAGACCGTACGGCCCTCCGCCGCCTCCCGGGCCGTCGCCGACCACGCCTGGTAGATCATCAGGTCGGCGACGGCGGTCGGCGGGAGCAGCGTCTCGTACCGCCCGGCCGGCAGCTCGACCTTCGTACGGGCCCAGGCGAGCCGCCGGGCCAGCTCGGCGTCCAGCGCCGCGGGGTCCACGTCCGTGAAGTCACGGGTGGCGCGGCCCGCCCACGCGGAGCGCGTGCGGTCCGGGGACTTGGCGTTGAGCTCCAGGGTGCCGGTGGGCTGGTCGTGGCGGAGCCGCAGCCCGGCGGAGGAGCCCACGTAGTGGGAGTCCATCCGGTGGAGGGCGAAGCCGTACAGCTCGCGGCCCTCGGCGCGGGCCCGGGCGAAGGACTCGCCGAGCGCGGGCGCGAAGGCGTCGAAGACCGCCGGGGAGGTCTCGGCGGGCGCCTCGGTGAAGCCGGGGGAGTGCGGGACGCCCGTCACCAGCGGCTGGGCGTCCTCGGCGGGGCCCGCCTCCCGGGCGGCGGCCTCGGCGGCCCGGACCAGCGGCTCCAGCTCGTCCGCGGTGACCGCGGAGCGGGAGACGACCCCGGAGGCCGTGCCCTCGGCGCCGTCGACGGTCGCGATCACCGTGACGGTGCGGCCGCGGGTGACGCCGTTGGTGGTGAGCGCGTTGCCCGCCCAGCGCAGATTGGCGGTGGAGTCCTCGCTCGCGATCACGACACAGCCGTCGGCGCGCGACAGCTCCAGGGCACGCTCGACGATCTCGTGCGGCTTGTTCCTGCTACGAGGGCTCACTGACCCGCCTCCTGCGTGGTGTTCAGACTGTGCTTCCGCGGGCCGGGCCCGTGCTGCGCGCTCACTGACCCGCCTCCTGCGTCGTGTTCAGACTGTGCTTGCCCGGGGGACGACCCCCGGACCCCCGGCCGGATCCGTGCTGCGCGCTCACTGACCCGCCTCCTGCGTCGTGTTCAGGATGTTGACGCCCGTGAAGAGCGCGGAGGGGCAGCCGTGGGAGACCGCGGCGATCTGGCCCGGCTGGGCCTTGCCGCAGTTGAACGCGCCGCCCAGGACGTACGTCTGCGGTCCGCCGACCGCCGCCATCGAGCCCCAGAAGTCCGTCGTCGTCGCCTGGTAGGCGACGTCCCGCAGCTGCCCGGCCAGCCGCCCGTTCTCGATCCTGAAGAAGCGCTGCCCGGTGAACTGGAAGTTGTACCGCTGCATGTCGATCGACCACGAGCGGTCGCCCACGACGTAGATGCCGTTCTCGACGCCCGAGATCAGCTCCTCCGTCGACGGCCCGCCGGGCGCCGGCTGGAGCGAGACGTTCGCCATCCGCTGCACGGGCACGTGCGAGGGGGAGTCGGCGAACGCGCAGCCGTTGGAGCGCTCGAAGCCGGTGAGCTTCGCGATCCGGCGGTCGAGCTGGTAGCCGGTGAGGACGCCGTCCTTGACGAGGTCCCAGGACTGGGCCTGCACGCCCTCGTCGTCGTAGCCGATGGTCGCCAGGCCGTGCTCGGCGGTCCGGTCGCCCGTCACGTTCATGATCTTCGAGCCGTAGCGGAGGCTGCCCAGCTTGTCGAAGGTCGCGAACGACGTGCCCGCGTACGCCGCCTCGTAGCCCAGCGCCCGGTCCAGCTCGGTGGCGTGGCCGATCGACTCGTGGATCGTCAGCCACAGGTTGGACGGGTCGACGACCAGGTCGTACGTGCCGGCCCGGACGCTCGGCGCGCGCATCTTCTCGGCCAACAGCCCCGGCATCTCCGCCAGTTCGGCGTCCCAGTCCCAGCCGGTGCCCGTGAGGTACTCCCAGCCGCGGCCGGCCGGCGGCGCGATGGTGCGCATGGTGTCGAAGTCGCCGGTCGCCGGGTCCACCGCGGTCGCGGTCAGCTGCGGGTGCACGCGGACGCGCTGCTGGGTGGTCGTGGTGCCCGCCGAGTCGGCGTAGAACTTGTTCTCCTGCACGGTCGTCAGCGTGGCGTCGGTGTGCGACACCCCGTCCGCGGCCAGCAGCCGGCCGCTCCAGTCCGCGAGCAGGGCCGTCTTCTCGGCGTCGGGCACCTCGAAGGGGTTGACCTCGTACGCGGAGACCCAGGTGCGCTCCGCGTGCACCGGCTCGGCGGCCAGCTCCACCCTCTCGTCGGAGCCCGCCGCCGCGATCACCTTCGCCGACAGCTTCGCCATCGCGACGGCCTGCCCGGCCACGCGCGCGGCCGCGTCCATCGTCAGCTCCACGCCCGCGGCGAACCCCCAGCTCCCGCCGTGCACCACGCGCACCGCGTAGCCCTGGTCGGTGGCGTCCGTCGAGCCCGCGGGCCGGGCGTCGCGCAGCCGCCAGGAGGCGCTGCGCACCCGCTCGAACCGGAAGTCCGCGTGGTCGGCACCGAGCGCGCGGGCGCGGGCGAGCGCGGCGTCGGCGAGCGGCCGCAGCGGCAGCGCGAGGAATGAGTCGTCGATGGAATGGGGCGTGGAATGGGGCACAGGGTCCTCCCGAGGGTCGTCGCTGTGAATCATGCCGCCTGACGGGTGGCCCACGCACCGCGTTTCCGCTCCTCGGGCCGGGTGCGGGGGACGACCGGTTCTGTAGAGATCCAACAGTGTGTGCCGCGTGCCCCTGTCGCAGGTCGATTCTCTCTTCGATGACCACTACCGATACGTTTCGGTGTAGTCAGCAGCACCATGAAAGAAACGGAAGGGTGATCCCTTGAGCCGCTCGGTTCTCGTCACCGGAGGAAACCGGGGCATCGGCCTCGCCATCGCCCGCGCGTTCGCGGAGGCGGGGGACAAGGTCGCCATCACCTACCGTTCCGGTGAGCCGCCGGAGGCGCTCATGGAACTGGGCTGCCTCGCCGTGAAGTGCGACATCACGGACCCCGAGCAGGTCGAGCAGGCCTACAAGGAGATCGAGGAGAAGCAGGGCGCGGTCGAGGTGCTGGTGGCCAACGCCGGCATCACCCGCGACCAGCTGCTGCTGCGGATGTCCGAGGAGGACTTCACCTCCGTGGTGGACACCAACCTCACCGGCACCTTCCGGGTCGTCAAGCGCGCCTCGAAGGCCATGCTGCGGGCCCGCAAGGGCCGCGTGGTGCTGATTTCCTCCGTCGTCGGCCTGTTGGGCTCGGCGGGCCAGGCCAACTACGCCGCCTCCAAGGCGGGCCTCGTCGGCTTCGCCCGCTCGATCGCCCGTGAGCTGGGCTCCCGCAACATCACGATCAATGTCGTCGCGCCCGGCTTCGTGGACACCGACATGACCCGGGCGCTCAGCGACGAGCAGCGGGCGAACATCGTGAAGCAGGTGCCGCTCACGCGTTACGCACAGCCCGAGGAGATCGCCGCCTCGGTCCGCTTCCTCGCCTCCGACGAGGCCGCATACATCACTGGAGCCGTCATTCCTGTCGACGGCGGATTGGGCATGGGTCACTGAACGTCATGAGTGGAATCCTCGCAGGCAAGCGCATCCTGATCACGGGTGTCCTGACCGAGCAGTCGATCGCCTTCCAGGCGGCCAAGGTGGCCCAGAACGAGGGCGCCGAGGTCATCCTGACCGGCTTCGGCCGGCTCTCCCTGGTCGAGCGCATCGCCAAGCGGCTGCCGAAGCCCGCGCCGGTGATCGAGCTGGACGTCAGCAACCAGGAGCAGCTCGACGGGCTGGCCGACAAGGTGCGCGAGCACCTCGGCGAGGGCGTGGCCCTCGACGGCATCGTGCACTCCATCGCCTTCGGCCCGCAGGGCGCCTTCAACTTCCTGGAGGCGAGCTGGGAGGACGTCGGCACGGCCGTCCAGGTCTCGGCGTACTCCTACAAGTCGCTGGCCATGGCCCTGCTCCCGCTGATGCGCGAGGGCGGCTCGATCGTGGGTCTGACCTTCGACGCGCAGATCGCCTGGCCGAAGTACGACTGGATGGGCGTGGCCAAGGCGGCCCTGGAGTCCACCAACCGCTACCTCGCCCGTGACCTCGGTCCCAAGGGCATCCGCTGCAACCTGATCTCGGCCGGTCCGCTCAAGTCGATCGCCGCGAAGTCCATCCCGGGCTTCGAGGAGCTCGCGGACGTGTGGAACCACCGCGCCCCGATCAGCTGGGACCTGACCGACCCGGAGCCGGCCGGCCGCGGCGTCGTCGGTCTGCTGTCGGACTTCTTCCCGCGCACCACGGGCGAGATCGTCCACGTCGACGGCGGCGTGCACATGATGGGCGCCTGAGCCAGGGCCCCGAGGCGTACGAAGGCCGCGCCGCTGTCCGGTGGGCAGCGGCGCGGCCTTCGCGTATGCGCACACCGGGCGTGAGCGCCCGAGTCGAGAACCTCGGCCTCCGCCCGCACACTGTTGGGGACGGGAGGAGGTACGGACATGAACTGCCCGCTCCGCCGAACGGCGGCCCTGTTGTTCGCCACCGCCGCCCTGGCCGGTGCCGTGTGCCCGCCCGCCTCCGCGGCGCCCGGGCCGGACGCGACGCTCGAAGCAGAGTGCAGCACCCGCGTCCGCGGCTCGCACGCCACGGCCGACTGTTTCAACGGCAACTCCACCATCGATCGCGTACAGCTGCACATCGAGTGCGTCCGCTGGTGGGACCCGGACATGGACACCGCGCCCGTCGCGGTCACCCCGGCCCGCCACGTCTCCCTCACCCAGCGCTGCTGGCTGGGGATACGCCACGCCTGGGTGACGCACACCCCCGGCTGACGGGCCCGCCCTCAGCGCACGCCGCGGCAGCCGTACGGATAGCGGCCCGCCTCCTCCTCCGCCGTCCGCTCGTCACCGTCCCTGATCGCGGCCACCAGCCTGCCGTGGTCGGCCAGCCCCTCGGGCCTCAGCTCCGTGCCGACGTCCGCGCGCAGGAACTGGCGGAGCACCCCGCCCAGATCCGCGTACACCTCCGCCAGCACCTCGTTGTGCGCCGCGGCGACCACCGCCGTGTGCAGGGTGGCGTCGGCCTCCACGAACTGCTCCGCGTCCCCCGAGCGCCAGGCCTCCTCGCGCCGCTCCAGCAGCGCCGTCAGCTGGGCGAGGTCGTGCTCGGTGCGCCGCCGGGCGGCCAGCCGGGCCGCCTGCGTCTCCAGGGCGCTGCGCAGCTCCGCCACGTGCAGCGGGTCCGCCTGCGCGAAGCGGCGGTTCATCACCCCGGCGAGCTCGCTGGTGGCGACGACATAGGTGCCCGAGCCCTGGCGGATGTCCAGCAGGCCGTTGTGCGCCAGGGCGCGCACGGCCTCGCGCACGGTGTTGCGGGCCACGCCGAGCTGTTCCACGAGCGCGGGCTCGGTGGGGATGCGCGAGCCGACGGGCCACTCGCCGGAGGTGATCTGGTTGCGCAGCTCCGCGATCACCTGGTCGACGAGGGGGGAACGCCGGGGAGATGTCAGAGGCGCCATTGTCGTGCTCCATTCATCCCATGATTCTATGATGCCGGTATGGCACACACGGCAGACGAAGATCTCACGACGGCCGGCGCGGCCGCACCGGCACCGGCCACCGACACGCCCGCTCCTGCCCCGGCGCGCGGACCCGCCCGCCCGCGGACCCTGCTCCTCGCCGTGGGGCTCGTCCTCGCCGCCCTCAACCTCCGCCCCGCGATCACCAGCCTCGGTGCGCTGATGAAGGAGGTGAAGGCCGGATTCGGCATGAGCGGCGCCCTCGCCGGGCTGCTCACCTCCGTGCCCACCCTGTGCTTCGCGGTCTTCGGCCTCGCCGCGCCCCGGCTGGCCCGGCGCTGGGGACCCGCCCCGGTGGTCTGCGCCGGGATGGCGGCGATAGCCGCCGGGCTCGCGCTGCGTCCCTTCGGCGGCGGGGTCCCCGCCTTCCTGGCCCTGAGCGCCCTCGCGCTCGCGGGCATCGCCCTGAGCAACGTCCTGATGCCGGTCGTCGTCAAGCGCTGGTTCCCCGACCGCGTCGGCCCGATGACCGGCCTCTACTCCATGGCGCTCTCCGGCGGCGCCGGTGTCGCGGGCGCCGTCACTGTCCCGCTGACCCACGCCATGGGCGGCAGTTGGAAGTACGGCCTCGCCGCATGGGCCGTCCTCGCCGCCGCGGCGGCCCTGGCCTGGCTGGCCATCAGCGCCCGCGGCAGGACGGAAAGCGATGCCGCGCCCGCCGCCGGTGCCGTGCGGGAGACCAGCGGCAGGAGCATCACCCGCAGCGCCACCGCCTGGGCGCTGGCCGTCTTCTTCGGCCTCCAGGCCACCGGCGCGTACATCGTCATGGGCTGGCTGCCCGTGATCTTCCGGGACGCCGGGGTCTCCGCCTCCACCGCCGGTCTGCTGGCCGCGACGACGATGGTGGTGGGCGTCCCGATCGCCTTCCTGCTGCCGCGCCTCGCCGCCCGCCTGCCCCACCAGGGCGTCCTGGCCGTCACCCTCGCCGTCTTCGGCCTCGCGGGCTACGCGGGTCTGTGGCTGGCCCCCAAGGGCGGCGCCTGGCTGTGGGTGGTGCTCCTCGGCGTCTCCAACAGCGCCTTCCCGCTCGCCCTCACCATGATCGGCATGCGCGCCCGCACCGGCGCGGGCATGGTGCGGCTGTCCGCCTTCGCCCAGAGCATCGGCTACCTCATCTCCATCCCCGGTCCGCTGCTCGTGGGCTGGCTCAACGAGAGCACCGGTGGCTGGAACTGGCCGATCGCCCTGATGGCTTCGCTGATGGTGCCTCAGATCGTGGCGGGGGTGCTCGCGGGGCGCGACCGCACGGTGGAGGACGAGATCTGACCCGGCCGAAAAGCCGCCGACGGGGGTGCGACACTGGTGCCATGCAGCAGCCCGTGCTCGACCCGAATCCCAAGAACGGCCAGAAGACGCTGATCACCATCCTCGGTGTGATGCTCGCGATCACCGTCGTCATCGCGGTGATCGCGACCCTCGCCTCACCCTGATCCCCGACGCGCCGTTCCGGCGGAGGGTGGGGTTAACCCCCCATCCCCTAGGGGGGCCGAGTCAGGGGCAAGTGGGTGGTTCACCGGATGGGACCGGGACGCCGCCGTCCGTAGGTTCGTAGTACACCGCGAAGGCGCGGTGGCCCTGGACCCACTCGGAGGCGATCCCATGTCCGCCGGCACGAAGCACCGCACGTACGGCACCGTGCAGACCAGGCTCCCGTGGTGGGGCCTGGTGCTCCCCGCGGTGGCCTTCGTGACCCTCTTCCTGCTGCTGTCCTCGCCCGCGTCGGCGGAGTCCGGCACGGCGGCCGGTGCGACGGGCTCGCTCGAGCGCGTCGTGCAGTTCGTCCAGCACACGCTCGGCGGGTAGTCGGCGCGTGCCACCGAGGAGGGAACGGCCTCCCAACACCCCGCGCCTCGCCGCCCTTTTCATGCGAAGCTGGAAAGCATGAGCGCCGAACCGACCCGCAGGATCGTCCTTCTCCGCCACGCCAAGGCCGAATGGTCCGACGTGGACGACCACGAGCGTCCCCTCGCGGAGCGCGGCCGCAAGGACGCCCCCGTCGCAGGACGCAGGCTCGCCGGCTCCGGCATCGTCCCCGACCTCGTCCTCTGCTCCACCTCCGCCCGCACGCGCGAGACATGGAAGCTCGCGGTCCACGAGCTGCCGCAGCGCCCGCGCACGGTGTACGAGGACCGGCTGTACGAGGCCTCGCTCGGCGAGCTCATCGCCGTGATCAACGAAACCCCGGAAGACGTGGCGGACCTGCTCCTGGTGGGGCACAACCCGGGGATGCACGGACTGGCGGACGCCCTCGCGGGAAGCGCGGAGGGCGACACGCTCGCGCGCATGAACCGCTCCGGCTTCCCGACGGCGTCGATCGCGGTGCTCACGTTCACGGGTTCATGGAAGTCGGTGGAGCACGGAGTCGGCAGCCTGGTGGCCTTCTGGCCGCCGCACGGCTAGCGCGGCCCGCACTGCGGCAACGGCGGGGCACCCGGAAGCGAACAGGCCCCCCTCGTATCCCGGGTGCGGCCCGCAGGGCTACTCGTGAGTGTTGGCCGCCTCGACCTCTTCCCGAGTGACGCCCAGAAGATAGAGCACCGTGTCCAGGAACGGCACGTTCACCGCCGTGTGCGCCGCCTCCCGCACCACCGGCTTCGCGTTGAACGCGACCCCGAGACCTGCCGCGTTCAGCATGTCCAGATCGTTCGCCCCGTCCCCGATCGCGACCGTCTGCGCGAGCGGCACCCCCGCCTCCGCGGCGAAGCGCCGCAGCAGGCGCGCCTTGCCCGCGCGGTCCACGATCTCCCCGGTGACGCGGCCGGTCAGCCGGCCGTCGACGACCTCCAGGGTGTTCGCCGACGCGAAGTCCAGGCCAAGCCGCTCCCGCAGGTCGTCCGTGACCTGGGTGAACCCACCGGAGACCACGCCCACCTGATAGCCGAGCCGCTTCAGCGTCCGGATCAGGGTCCGGGCGCCCGGGGTGAGCCGGACCTCGGCCCGCACCTTGTCCACCACGGACTCGTCCAGCCCGGCCAGCAGCGCGACCCGGGCGTGCAGCGACTGTTCGAAGTCCAGCTCGCCGCGCATCGCCTGCGCGGTGATCTCCGCGACCTCCGCCTCGCACCCGGCGTGCGCCGCGAACAGCTCGATGACCTCGTCCTGGATCAGCGTCGAGTCCACGTCCATGACGATCAGGCGCTGCGCCCGCCGCTGGAGGCCGGCCGCCACAACCGCCACATCCACCCCACGCGCCGCAGCCTCCATGGCCAGCGCGGTCCGCAGCGACTCGGTCTCGGTGCCCGAGACCGCGAACTCCACTGCCGTCACCGGGTACTTGGCGAGCCGGAAGATGCGGTCGATGTTGCCGCCGGTGCCGGTGATCCGGGCCGCGATCGCGGCCGTCGACTCGGCGGTCAGCGGATGGCCGAGCACCGTGACGTGGGAACGCCCGGTGCCACGCGGCCTGTTGTCGCCCCGGCCGGAGATGATCTCCGCCTGGAGGTGCAGCGAGTCCGCCCAACTGTGCACCGTCGCCCGCAGCTCGCCCTCCATCGGACCCCCGCCCGACGGGGCGGTGACCAGCGCGCAGAGGGTGATCCGGCCCCGGGTGACGACCTGCTCGATGTCGACGACGTCGACGGCGAACGCGGCGAGCGTGTCGAACAGTCCGGCGGTGATGCCCGGCCGGTCCTTCCCGAAGATCTTGACGAGGAGGGTGGGTACGTCGTCGCCGGTGGCGGCGGTGGCAGGCGAGGTCTGCGATGCGCTCATGGTGCTCCCACCGTATCCGGCCCCGCGGGTGATCCGTACACCTGTCCCGCCGACCGGACGGCGAAGAGACGGACTACGGCGCGTTAACGCTGTCCGTACGGCGGTCCCGGGGGCGGGCCGGGCGGCGGTCCCGGAGGCGGCGGCCCCTCTTCCGGAGCGGGCGCACCGTATCCGTACCCCCGCCGGGGGCGCGGCCGGGGCGGGGGCAGAGGTGTCCCGGGCTGAGTGGGCGCGCTGAAGTGGTCGGCGGCCGGTGGCCGGCGGTAGGGGTTCGCCTCGTCGCGCTTGTATGGATTCGTCTCGTCCTGCGCGGGCCGGTGGGGCGGAGAGGGGTTGTACGGGCCCGGCAGATAGGCCAGGTCGGGGTACGTACGAGCGCCGCCGGCGCCCGTACGGGGACGGGGGCCCGCCGCGCGCCGTCCCGCCGCCCCGACCGCGCAGGCCAGCAGCCCCCCGGCCGCCCCCGCGACCGTGCCCCACAGCGCGCCCAGGCCCAGGGCCATCGGGGCGTCGCCCGTCAGCTCCAGGCCCGCCCCCACGGCGTCGAAGCCCAGGACCGAAAGCCCGGCGTCCGCCTTGACGCGGGTCGCCAGCACCAGCAGCGGCAGCGCGAGTGCGGTCGCCACCCCCAGCGACATCGCGCAGCGCCCCGCGAAGGCGAGCACGCCCAGCTCGCCCCGGGGTGTGCGGACCGCGGTGAGCACCCCCGCCCCGAGGATCATCAGGGCGCAGGCGAACCCCAGCAGCCACACCCGCCCGTCGAGTTCGGCGAGGCGTCCCAGCGTCACCGGCTCGTCGGCCTTGGCGCTCAGCAACTCGTCCAGCGGCGAGGGCAGTACCTGGACCAGCGCCCCGGTGGCCGTGCCCCGCCAGGACACCAGGAGCCCCAGCGGCACCGCGAGCCACACCCCGTTGGGCGTCCCGAGCAGCGCCGCGCCCAGCACCCGCTTCGCGTGGGCGTCGCTCGCCGCCGCGAACAGCGCCGCCGCCAGCCCCGCGCCGACCGCCACGACCAGCACCGCGCACAGCGCCGAGACCGCCGGGCGCACCCCCCGGTGCAGCACCTCCCAGCCGCGCGGCAGCGGTGCCCGCCGCGCCGCCAGCACGGTGATCAGCAGGACGCCGAGCACCCACACCGCGCCGCCGAGCAGCGAGGGGCCGGTCCGCACGGAGAAGCCCACGGAGGCCTTGGCGCGCGCCAGTCCGGCGAGCCGGTCGGGCAGGCCGCCGCCGATGTTCCCGATGTCCCCGACCCCGGGGATCACCAGGCCGCCGCCGCTCGTGCCGCCGAGGCCCAGGCCGCTCCCGTCGATCGTGACCGTGTCCGAGCCGACCCAGGCCAGCCCGCCGAGCAGCAGCAGGAAGAGCACGGCCACCGTGCCCGCCCGCACGGCGAGCTCGCGGACGGACAGCGTGGCACCGGCCGTGCGCAGCGACCGCGCGAAGACCAGGCCCAGCAGGAGCGCGCCCGCCAGGCTCACGCCCAGTGGCGCGATTTCGATGGCGCTGTGCGCCGCCGCGCCCTTCAGACCGAATGCCTCCAGATCGCCCGAAGGAGTGACGGAGCCGCCCACCGCGAGAACAACGGCGGCCGCGGTCATCGGCCCCAGCGCACCCGCCGTATCCGCACCGAGTAAATGCAGTCCCAGTGCCGCAATTCCCGCCATAGCGAGAAAAGCCCAGCTCACAGCGGCTATTGAGGTAAGAATCAGCTCCGCGGCGGAGATTCCGCCGCCCCCGCGCCCACGCTTTTCGCCGATCATCACGGACCCCCCGATCCCGCCACGCTGCCCGGATGCGCATGATCCGTACGTATCCGTGGCGGTAACCACTCTCAGGGTGTGTTTCGGGTCCGTCAACGGCGCCCGTTACCGGGTTGCGCCCTTCCCCGACTTTTGGTTCGGGGACTGTGCCTGAAATAGTTCCTCCCGATGTTCGCCATCCCTAGACTCCCTGTGCAGGGGGCTCATCGGGGGACAAGTAGTGGGGCATGGAGTGCCGGAACTCGTACTGGAATTGAATGGACAGACCTGGACGCTCGATCCGTCCAGGTCGTACACCCTGGGGCGCGATCCGCAGGGTGACATGGTGCTGCAGGACGCCCGCGTCTCGTGGCGGCACGCCACCGTGCGCTGGGGCGGGCGCAGTTGGGTCATCGAGGACCACGGCAGCACCAACGGCACATACGTGCAGGGGCAGCGGATCCACCAGATGGAAATCGGCCCCGGTTCGACCGTGCACCTGGGCAACGCCACGGACGGCCCGCGGCTGAATCTCGCCGCTGCCGGAGCCGGTGCCGGGGTCGGAGCCCCGGCCGCCGACCTCTACAGCGCGCAGACCGCGATGGCCGCGCCGCAGGCTCCGGCGCACCACCAGCCGCCGCAGCACCAGCAGCCCGGGGCCGGCTGGCAGCAGCCCCCGTACCAGCAGCAGGGTCAGGACGCCTGGCAGCAGCACCAGCCGCAGGCGCACCAGCAGCACCCGCAGCAGGCGTACGTCCCGCAGCAGGCGCCGGAGCCCGCGCAGCAGCCCCCGGCGCACGGTGGCACCCCGCCGCAGGGCGGCGGCAATCCGCCGGTCTACGGCGACCGCAGCCCGACCAGCTTCCATCAGATGGCCGTCGGCCGCGGTGTGATGCGCATCGGCCGTGCCCTGGAGAACGAGCTGGTCGTCTCCGACCTCCAGGTCTCCCGGCACCACGCCGAGTTCCGGGCCACCGCCGACGGCCGCTTCGAGATCGTCGACCTCGGCAGCCACAACGGCACCTACGTCAACGGCCAGCCGGTCCGTCAGCAGATCATCGGCCCCCACGACATCGTGGGCGTCGGTCACTCCACCTTCCGCCTGGTCGGCGACCGGCTGGAGGAGTTCGTCGACACCGGCGACGTCTCCTTCTCCGCCCGCCACCTCACGGTCACGGTCGACGGCGGCAAGCAGATCCTCAAGGACGTCTCCTTCGGCGTCCCCGAGAAGTCGCTGATCGCCGTCATCGGCCCGTCCGGCTCCGGCAAGTCCACGCTGCTCAAGGCGCTCACCGGCTACCGCCCGGCGAACGAGGGCGACGTCCTCTACGACAACCGCAATCTCTACAAGCAGTTCGCCGAGCTGCGCCAGCGCATCGGTCTGGTCCCGCAGGACGACATCCTGCACAAGGAGCTCACCGTCCAGAAGGCGCTGCGCTACGCCGCCAAGCTCCGCTTCCCCGGCGACACCGCGGCCTCCGAGCGCGAGGCCCGGATAGGTGAGGTGCTCGCCGAGCTCAAGCTCGACATCCACAAGGACAAAAAGGTCACCTCCCTCTCGGGCGGTCAGCGCAAGCGCGTCTCCGTCGCCCTGGAGCTGCTCACCAAGCCCTCGCTGATCTTCCTGGACGAGCCCACCTCCGGCCTCGACCCGGGCATGGACCGCGATGTGATGCAGCTGCTCCGCGGCCTCGCCGACGACGGCCGCACGGTCCTGGTGGTCACCCACTCCGTCGCCGAGCTCGCGATCTGCGACAAGCTGCTGGTGATGGCCCCCGGCGGTTCGGTCGCCTACTTCGGCCCGCCCGAGGAGGCGCTCAACTTCTTCGGCTACGACACCTGGGCGGACGTCTTCTCGGCCTTCGAGAACTACCGCGACTACGACTGGTCGGGCCGCTGGCGCGGCTCGCAGCACTACCAGATGTACGCCGCGGACATCGACGCCGTCGCCCCGCAGTCCGTGCACGTCCAGCCGCAGATGGTCCGCCCGCCCAAGCCGCAGAGCTGGGGCTCCCAGCTGTGGACCCTGATGCGCCGCTACGCCTCGGTCATCGCCTCCGACCGCGGCTTCATCGGCCTGATGCTCATCCTGCCCGCCGTGCTCGGCGGCGTGAGCTGTGTGATCCCCTCCGACTACGGCCTCGGCGCGCCGGACAAGGGGCACTTCAACCAGGACGCGGGCACGATCATGCTGATCCTCGCGGTCGGCATGTGCTTCTCCGGCGCCGCCAACTCCGTCCGCGAGCTGATCAAGGAACGGGTCATCTACGAACGGGAACGCGCCGTCGGCCTGTCCCGCTCCGCGTATCTGATGTCCAAGGTGATCGTCCTCGGCGCGATCACCGCGGTGCAGGGCGCCCTCATCTGCGCCATCGGCTTCTCGGTCCGCAAGCTGCCCGAGCACGGCCTGATCGTGAAGAACCTCCCGGCCGTCGAGATCTGCCTGGTGATCATCGCGCTCGGCTTCACCTCGATGATGATCGGCCTCGTCATCTCCTCCCTGGTGAAGACCGCCGAGAAGACCATGCCGCTGCTGGTGATGTTCGCGATCGTCCAGGTCGTCTTCACCGGCATCATGTTCAAGATCTACGACTCGCCGGGCATCGAGCAGTTCGCCTGGCTGATGCCCTCCCGCTGGGCCATCGGTGCCTCCGCCGCGACGCTCGACCTGTCGCACATCATGGCGCCGATGGACAAGAACGACCGCAACAACGTCGACCCGCTGTGGGCGCACACCGCGGGCCAGTGGAGCATCGACGTGCTCGTGCTCATCGCCCTCGGCGTGCTCTGCGGCTTCGTGGTCGCGCGGCTGCTGCGCCGCCACGAGCCCGAGGTCATGCGCAAGTAACGCGGCACAGCACATACGCCGAAGGGCGGCACCCGGAC
>NZ_BAAABW010000012.1:0-118947 GCF_039521185.1 Streptomyces blastmyceticus
CCTCGAAGACCTCCCGCCCTTCCTCGGCGGCGGCGAGATGATCGAGACCGTCTCGATGCACTCCTCGACGTATGCCCCCGCCCCGCACAAGTTCGAGGCCGGCACGCCCCCGATCGCCCAGGCCGTCGGCCTGGGTGCCGCGGTGGACTACCTCACCTCGATCGGCATGGACAACATCGCCCGCCACGAGCACGCGATCACCGAATACGCGGTCCGCAGGCTCCAGGAAGTCCCCGACCTGCGCATCATCGGCCCGACCACGGCCGAGGACCGCGGAGCGACGATCTCCTTCACCCTCGGCGACATCCACCCCCACGATGTCGGCCAGGTACTGGACGAACAGGGCATCGCGGTCCGCGTGGGACACCACTGCGCACGGCCCGTCTGCCTGCGGTACGGAATTCCCGCGACCACCCGAGCGTCGTTCTATCTGTACTCCACCCCCGGCGAGGTCGACGCGCTGGTCGAGGGCCTGGAGCACGTACGGAACTTCTTCGACGCGGATTTCCTTGGCTGACGGTGTGTCATGGAACGGCCTCGGATGGACGGTTCGCCGTTCCTTCCCGGCCATTGCCGTCCACACGGTCACGTCCCGGACCGTGACGCGCTAGACATGGTGACGACCAGTCAGTCAACAGGAGGGAACCGCTGTGAACGGCTTTGTCACCAGGAGCGCGAAGGCAATGCTCGCTCTCTCCGTCGCGGCCGTGCTCGGCACGGCGGGCATGGGGACGGCGCACGCACAGGAGCGTGCGGGGAGCACCGGGACGGCGCGCACCGCGGCCGACGCGGTGAAGGCCATGGTGGGCGAGCGCGGCGCACAGGCGAGACCGGACGGCCGCGTGGTCTGCTACCGCGCCCACGTCGCCGGCATCGGCTGGCAGAGCCCCGTCTGCAACGGCCAGGTGGCGGGTACCACGGGGCAGAGCAGGGCCATCGAGGCGCTGGAGGTCTCGACGTCCGGTGTCGGCGGGATCTGTGTGGAGGCACACGCCGCCGACATCGGGTGGCAGGGCATACGCTGCGGCGGCGATCTGCAGAACGTCACCGTGGGCACCACGGGCGAGTCGCGGCGCATGGAAGCCCTCTGGCTCAGCCCCCGCTCGGGTTCGGTGAGCGCCCAGGCCCATGTGCAGAACTACGGCTGGATGGGCTGGCAGAGCGGCAACTCGGTGACCGTCGGCACGACGGGAGCCTCGCTCCGGCTGGAGGCGGTCCAGATCACCGTCTGATGCTGTGAAAGGAGCGCCGTGCTTTCTTGAGCACGGCGCTCCGCATTCTTGATCTTGCCTGTGCACCCGGGGGCGGTTAGCGTGCTGTCGGGCTGCATTGCACATGGTTCCAGGGGGAGTTGGGTGATGCGCATAGCTGTGATGGGCAACGGGGCGTCGAGGTCGAAGGAGGCGATCCCCGGCCGCCGCCCGGGGCGCCACACGTGAAGCCCGGCGACAGCGGCATGACCTTCGACGTCCGCCGGCTCGGTCCCGGGGATCTCGGGCTGCTGCTCGACCTCCAGGAGAGGGTCGGCTCGGCCTTGCCCGACCCGTCCGTCTTCCAGACCAGCACGCCCGAGTTCATCGCGTACTGCCTTGCGGACGGCGGCCGTTGCTACGGCGTCGTGCGTGACGGTGAGACCGTCGCGTACCGGATCGTCTACTTCCCCCGCGATCGCGAGTTCAACCTGGCGAAGGACACCGCGCTGCCGCCGGCCGAGTACCACCGCGTCGGTCACTGGGACACCGTCGCGGTGCTGCCCGAGTGGCGCGGTTTCGGACTGGCCCGGCTGATGAACACGCGCGCCCTCGCCGAGCTGGCGGACGCCGACATCCGGCATCTGTTCGCCACCAGTTCACCGGCCAATCCGCACGGTGTGCGCACACTGCTGGAGGCGGGCTTCCAACCCGTAGCTCTTGTAAGAAAGTTCGGCGGCAGGCTGCGGTTCCTGCTCTACCGGCCCAGCCCGGCCCGATGGCCCGCGGCCCCCGGAGGCCTGCCGGAGAGGACCGTCGCATGCTCGGCCACCGGCGAACTGGAGCGCGCCTTCCAGGAGGGCTGGACCGGCACCGGCATCGTCCTTGGCGAACCGGGCCACCCGCGGCTGCGCATGCGACGCCTCCCCCTGCCGTTCGGCGACGGCCCGCGCTGACGGCCGTCCACGGCGCGCCGGTGGTCACCTTGCCCCGATCGGCATACACGCATGGTTCAACGGGCGTTGAAATATGGGTCCTTGGCGGCGTAGAGTCCGAGGGGTGTTCGCGGGCACGCGTGTGCCCGGAAGTCACCGGCCATGGAGGCGCACATGCCGAACGGATCCGACGACGGGGCGTTCTCCCCCGGAAACATCGACTTCAACGCTTTCTACCGAGGGGGAGCCGCGCTGCCGGGGACCGGCTTCGTCCTCGACGTGGTGCCGTGGGGCATCGACGGACCGCAGCCGGTCCTGGTCGCGCTCGAGGAGAGCGGGCGGCTGTCCGGCGACATCCTCGACGCGGGCTGCGGGCTCGGCGAGAACGCGCTCTACCTCGCCGGGCGCGGCCACCGGGTGACCGGCTTCGACGCCGCGTCCGGGGCGCTGGAGCAGGCGCGGGCGCGCGCCGCCTCCCGCGGTCTCGACGTCACGTTCGTCCAGGCCGACGCCACCACCCTCGACGGCGTCCAGCAGCAATTCGACACCGTCGTCGACAGCGCGCTCTACCACTGCCTCGACGGCGTCCAGCGCACCGCGTACTCCGCTGCGCTGCACCGCGTGACCCGCCCGGGCGCACAGCTGCACCTCTTCTGCTTCGCCGACGTCACGTGGCCCGGCTTCAGCCTGCCCGTGATGACCGTCTCCCAGGACGACCTGCACGCACACCTGGACGAGCACTGGCAGATCAGCGGGATCGAGCTCATGGACTATGCCACGGCCTTCACGCGTCAGTACCTCCAGGAACACCAGGCGGACCTGGAGAAGGCGGGTATCAGTGTCGAGCCCGGTGCGCTGCGCACCGACGACGCGGGCAGGGCGCTGGCCCCCATGTGGAAACTGCACGCGGTGCGCCGGTAGTCACCGGCCTCATCTCCGTGCGGCCGCATGCCGGGCCACGCACGCGGCGATGGCGGGGACCACCCCCGTCATCGCCGGGCGCCAGGCCGGGACGGCGTTGACCTCGCAGACGGTGTAGGAGTCGTCGGCGCCGAAGAGGAGGTCCACCCCCGCGATGGCGAGGCCGACGCTCTTGGCGGCCTGGACCGCCAGCGCCTCGGCCTCGGGGTAGCGGCCGTGGCAGAGTTCGGCGCGGCCGCCCCGCGCGAGGTTGGAGGCGAGGGCCCCGTCCCGGGACGTGCGCACCTCCGCGGCGACCGGCTCGCCGTCCACGACGACCACGCGCAGGTCACGGCCGTGGGACGGGGCCACGTACTCCTGGAAGAGGTAGGGCACCTCCTGCGCGAGGCTTCCGGCCACGTCGTGCAGCATGCGGGTGTCCTGGGCGAGGAACACCCCGTTGCCGCCCAGCCCGTTGACGGATTTGACCACGCACGGCATGTCGGGAGCGGCGCTGCGGACGACACCCGGTAGGGGAGCGGTGGCGTACGACAGGGAATCGGGCACGGGCAGCCCGGCCAGGGCCAGCTCCTGCAGCTGCCAGAACTTGTTGTGGCACGTGAGCTGGGCCTCCAGCGGGTTGAGGAGCACGGCGCCCATGCGCTCCAGGTGCCGCAGGAGGGTCACCTCGCGGTCGTGGTGCTGGGTGCCGGGCACCTGGCGCACGCAGACCACGCTCGGCGCGGGCACGTCCAGGCCGGCCAGCGTGCGCAGGAACAGCCTCCCCTCGCGCACGCCGAAGAGCAGCTCGTCGGTGTGCCAGACGGCGAACCGCGGCCCGTGGATCTCCCCGAGCGCGGCGGCCAGTTCCCCGGTCGAGCGCTTCAGGGGCATCGGGTGCGCCCGCACCAGCATCCACACATCGGCGGGATTGCGGATCACCGACTGCGCCATCTGCCTGCCTTCGTTCCGTCAAACGCCAAGGACCTGCAAGAACCTCTCCCCGGACCTCTGTTTCGAAACACGCGGCCGAAAGAGGGCCGTCGGGCGGCGCCGGGGCTTCTCGGCGGCCTCGTCCCCGGCTACGGTGCCCCGCGCCCGGCCGTCGAACGACGGTGACCTTCGGACCCAGGGAGGGAGGCGGGCATGACCGACGGCACGCTCTACGAGAGCATCGGCCCGGGATACGCCCGCACGCGCCGCCCCGACCCGCGCATCGCCGCACGCGTCCGCAGCGCTCTGCGGGGCGCCCGGACCCTGCTCAACGTGGGAGCGGGGACCGGCAATTACGAGCCCGACGACCGCACCGTCGTCGCGGTCGAGCCCGCCGCGGCGATGCTGGCCCAGCGGCCGCCCGGCGCCGCCCCGGCCGTACGGGCCGTGGTGGAGGCCCTGCCCTTCGGCGACACCGCCTTCGACGCGGCGCTCGCCACCTTCACCGTGCACCTGTGGCACGACGTGGCCGCGGGCCTGGCCGAGCTGCGCAGAGTGGCCCGGCGGCAGGTCATCCTCATGACCGAACCGGAGATCGGCCGCCGGTTCTGGCTGACCCGCTACTTCCCCGAGACGCTCGCGCTGCCCAGCGAGGCCCACGCCCCCGCCGTCGCCGACATCGGAGAGCACCTGAGCGTATGGGCGGTCGAGGCCGTACCGGTGCCCGCCGACTGCACCGACGGGTTCGTCGGCGCCTACTGGAACCGGCCGGAGGCGTTCCTCGACCCCGCCGTCCGCGCGGGGATGTCCATCCTCGCCCAGCTGCCGCCCGCGGCCGCCGCGCGCGGGGTCCGGCGGCTGCGGACCGACCTCGCGCGCGGTACGTGGGACGCCCGGTACGGACACCTCCGCACGCTGCGGACGTACGACTACGGCTACCGGCTCGTCGTGGCGGGCGAGCAGGACTGAACCGGCTTGCCCTTGCCGTACAGCCATGTGGCGAGGGCGGGCCCCGGGTCCCTGGGGGAGACCGTACGGGCCAGGGAGGTGAACTCTTCGGTCGTGCCGTGCCCGTCGCGGTGCCGCCCGGCCCAGGCGCGCAGCAGGCGGAAGAACGCCCGGTCGCCGACGACGGTGCGGACCGCGTGCAGCGCCATCGCCCCGCGGTCGTAGACGGGGGCGTCGAAGAGGTGGCTGAAGTCGCCGGGGGCGGCGGGCGGGAAGGCCCATATGGGATCGTTCGCCGGCTTGGCGCAATAGGCGTCGAACGCCTGCTGGGCGGGGATCCCGCCGTGCTGCTCGGCCCACAGCCACTCCGCGTAGGTGGCGAAGCCCTCGTTGAGCCACACGTCCTGCCACCGGGCGAGGCTGACGGAGTCCCCGAACCACTGGTGCGCCGTCTCGTGCACCAGCGTGACGATCTCGGGCGCGTGGGCGTACAGCGGTCTGGTCTGCGTCTCCAGGGCCGTGTACGGGATCTGTGGCGCGTGGTCCACGATCGCGCCGGCGGCGCCGAACGGGTAGGGGCCGAAGAGCCGGCTCTCCCAGTCGACGACCTCCGGCAGCCGTTTGAGCACAGGGGCCGAGGCGGCCGCCTCGCGCGGGTCCACCGCGGTGAAGACCGGCAGCCCCGAGGGCGTGCGGTAGCTGTCGGTGCTGAACTTCCCGATGGTGGCCGTGGCGAGATAGCCCGCCATCGGCTCGGGGCTGTGCCAGCGGAAGGTGGTGCGGCCCTGCCGGGTGCGCTGTCCGGCGAGCGTGCCGTTGGCGACCGCGGTGTAGCCCTCGGGCACGGTGATGGTGAAGTCGAACGCGGCCTTGTCCAGCGGGTGGTTGTTGAGCGGGAACCAGGTGCGGCTGCCCTGCGGTTCGCCGGCCACGAAGGCGCCGTCGTCGGTGATGTTCCAGCCGTCGTACGGATCCCCGGGCACGTTGATCGCCTGCGGGGAGCCGTCGTAGGCCACCGTGACGTCGAAGACCTCGCCGCGGTGCAGCGGGGTGCGCGGGGTGACGATCAGCTCCTGGCCGACGCGGTGGAACGCGGCGGGCGCCGCGCCGACCCGCACGGACCGGACGGTGAGCCCGGACAGGTCCAGGTCGAAGCGGGAGAGGTTCTGGGTGGCGCGCGCGGTGACCACCGCCCGACCGTCGAGATGGGTGTCGGCCGGTGTGTAGTCGAGGGTGAGGCCGTAGTGCAGGGCGTGGTAACCGCCGTTGCCGTCCAGGGGGAAGAACGGGTCACCGAGGCCGGGGGCCCCGGCCGAGGGCGGGTCGGGCGGCGGGCCCGCCGGGGCGGGCCCTGTCGCGGCGGTCAGGGCGACCACGGTGGTGAGGGAGACGAGAGTGCCACGGAAAGCGTTCACGGACCTTCCTTCCGGTCGTCGGCGCCGACGTGACACTGCCCGTCCCGGCGCCTCAGAACGCGGAGTTGGCGAACCAGCGTGTCAGCAGGTCCTCGTTCCCGGACACCTCGAAGGCGTCCGAGGAGCGGTCCCGGCGGCCGTACACGAGCAGCAGCAGGTCCGCCGCGGTGCCCTGGACGGTGGCGTCGGCGTGCGCGTCGGCCGCGTCCGGTTCGAGCCCGAAGCCGTCGGGGCGCAGGCGGACCAGCCAGTCGCCGCCGGTGTCGGTGCTGTGGAAGCGCAGGGTCTCGCCGTCGCCCCGCAGGTCGGCCACCTTGGGGGCGAAGAAGGCCGCGTACGGCAGGTTGACCAGGAACTCGTCCACGGCGTCCGTGGCGAGGGCGCTGTCGATCACGGACGGGACGCCGGCGGCGGCTTCCGCGTCCGTGCGGTGGACCAGCGTCTCGATCATCATCCGCCGCACCCAGAACCTGGCGTGCTGATCGGCGCCCCACGCCCACATCGGCGCATCCGCGTCGACGGTCGTGAACGCGCTCGCCGCCACGTCGGCGCTCGCGGTGAGCCAATCGGCGTAGCCGTCCTCGCGGTCCGGGAGATCCAGCTCCACGTCACGGCTCTGCGGCCGTTCCTGGACGCACTGGCGCAGGAGGGCGGAGAACCAGCGCTGCACGCTGCCGGTGTGCTTGACGAGGTCGGCGAGCGTCCAGCCGGGGCAGCCGGGCACCGGCGTTGCCAGGTTCGCGCCCTTGACCATGGCCACCATCCGCGCGGTGTCCGCCGCGATCGCCTCGCGGTGGACGGCGGGGGCGGATGCCCGGCCCGAATGATTCGACATATCCATATTTTGCCGCGCTTTCCTGAGCCTTCGACCCGGCGTTCCGACGGGCCGGGCCTCTGCGCGCAGCCTGCCACAGGCCCGGGGAGCCCTCACGCCCGGGACCGCCCGGGTCGCCTCCGCGGCGCGGTCATCCCTCCAGCACCGCGCCCGCGAGGTCGAGTCCCAGGTCGTGGGTGCGGTGGACCGGGAGGCCGACGTCGGTGTACCAGTCGTCGGTGGCCTCCGGGTGCGGCCCCACGACCCCGACGCGGCCCGCGCCGAACGGGGTGACGAGCGCGGCGACCGTGCCGTTGGTGTAGGTGGCCAGGACCGTCGCGTCCGCGCCGCTGTCGAGCAGGAACTGCGGGCCGTCCTGGAAGAACAGGGTGCGCCGCAGGCCGCGCCAGTCCACGTCGACCAGGGTGTTGCTCTCGTCGTGGACCGTGGCGCCCGGCGAGCCGATGTACTGGTCGGTGTCGCCGGGCAGCAGGCCGAACCCCGGGGTGGCCCCGGCCAGATAGCCGCCGAGGCAGAAGCCCAGATAGCGGCCGCCGCCGTGGACGTAACCGCGGATCGCGTCGCGCTGCCGCCTGAGGTGCCGGAAGGCGTGGGACAGCGTGCCGCCGCCCGGCTGGGCGTACACCCAGGCCCGCGCCAGCGATTCGGCCGACAGGGGCACCGCCTCGCGCGGGCCGGTGTAGCGGATGTCCAGGTCCCACGGCCCGGCGGCGAGCAGCTCGGCCACCGCTTCGGGGCAGCCGGGCAGGGTGGCCGGTCCGCGGTAGACCAGCGCCAGCGGGCGCTGCCCGGCGGCCGGGACGGGGGCGTGGCCGGGAGCGCGGTCGGGGGTGCTCCGGGTGCCGAAGGCCCGGCGGAGCGAGTCGAGGATGCCGTTGGGTGCCATGAGTGCCTCATCGCCCCGTGCCGAAGCGGCGGCTACCGGCGGCGGGGTCCGGGCGCGGGCTCACGGCGGGCGTCCCGGTGGTTCACGCCCTGGGCCGGGATGCCGCGCCAACTCGTGCCCGGCGAGAGGTACTCGCCCTTCATCAGCAGCGACAGCGCGTCGAGCCAGACGCCCTCGCCGACCACACCGTCGTAGAGCACGATCGCCCGGGTGCCGATGCTGGTGCCCGCCTGGACGGTGACCGTCGACATCTTCATGACACGGTCTTCGAACAGGTGTGTCTGCAACGATACGCCGGTGCCCACCGCGGCGTCGTCGCCGATGTCCACCAGGTCGAACTCGGTGAGGTAGGTGGTGCTGATCCAGGTGCGCCTGCCGATGCGGGCGCCGAACCAGCGCAGCACCGGCGGCAGGAACGGGGTCCCGGTCAGGGTGCCCACCCCGGCCGGTACGGCGGCCGCCTCGAAGAGGCCGGTCACGAACTCCGTACGCCGTACGAACCAGCTCCACAGCGGCTCGACCCGCGGCCGGTAGACCCCGGCGACCAGGCGCTTGACCACCGCGCAGTACGCGATCACCGCGAGCCCCGCGCTCATCAGCAGGACCGGCGACGCGAGGACGGGAAGCGCCAGGCCCGGCAGGCGGACCACGTCGGACAGCGTCAGCACGTACAGGAAGGCGCTCGTGCCCAGCACGGAGGCGGGCATGGTGGCGCGGAAGAACTCGATGCCCAGCCGCCGGCGCACCGCCTTCCGGGTCGGCGCGAACGTCAGGTCCTCGGGGAACGAACCGCTGCTCTGGCGCACCGGCAGGTGGATCGCGGGCGACCCCAGCCACGAGGTGCCCGCGGGCACGCCGTCCAGCGGCGGTACGGTGCCCACGCCGACCAGGGAACCCGGGCCCGTCCGGGTGCCCGCCGGTACGAACGCGGCATTGCCGACGAACGCCCGCCGGCCCACCTCGGTGGGCCCGAACGAGACCCGCCCGGCCGCGAAGGAGGCGGCGCCGACGCTGGCCATGTCCGCGACGAAGCTGCCGTCGCCGAGGGTGAGCAGGTCCGGGTCCAGGTGCGCGGCGGTGGAGACCTCGGCGCCCCGGCCGATCCGCGCGCCGAGGAGCCGCAGCCACGGCACGGTGTAGAGCGTGGCGTAGAGCGAGTTGGTGAACGTCAGGCTGAACTCCAGCAGCTTGTCCGCCATCCACTTGCGCACGCCCAGCGCGGACCGCAGCGGGCGGACACCGACCGGCACCGTCGGCAGGACCAGCCGCTTGCCCACGGCGACCACGCAGCACACGGTCAGCACGTACACCGGGCCCGACAGCGCCGAGACGAGGAGCGCCGCCCAGCTGTCCCAGGCCAGCAGGGCCCACCAGACCAGCACCAGGCCCGGCATGATCACCGCCGGCACGACGGTCTCCAGGGCCGTGAGACCCAGCAGCGCCGCGGCGAAGTGGCGCGGCCGCCACTGGCCCACGTCGCCGTCGGCGCGCAGCATGGCCTCCACCTCGGGGGCCAGCGCGTCGGTCGGGCCCGGCGGCGACCCTGCCCAGCGCGCGCCGGAGGGGATCGCCTCGCCCTGGCCGATCACCGACTGCTCGCCGAGCCCCGACCCGGCCTCCATGCGGGCGCCGGGTTCGAGCACCGCGTTGGCGCCCACGTAGCACCGCGGGCCGATCTCGATCGGCGCGACCGTCACCCACCCGTCCGCCACCCGCCACGGCCGCAGGGTGGCGCCGTAACCGACCGAGGAATCCCCGCCGATGCGCAGCAGCGCGGGCACGGCCACGGCGTTCGTGGCGATCGTGGTACGGGGCCCGACGCGCGCGCCGAGCAGGCGCAGATACGCGGCCATCATGGGCGAACCGCTCAGCACCGGCAGCGGGCTGACGCTCAGCAGCAGGCCCAGCGCCCACAGCCGGAGGTACGTCATGCCCCACAGCCGGTAGCGGCCCGGCCGGATGCCCGCCGCCAGCGGGCGCGCGAGCACGACCGGCACGATCCAGCGCACACAGAAATAGCTGATCAGCACGCCGACCCCGGCCTGCACGGACGACCGGAAGGAGAGCTGGCCCCCGTTCCGGTCGAGCACCCAGGCCAGCGGCAGTGTGAAGGAGAGCAGCAGCAGATAGATCACCCCCGCCTGGACCGCCCCCGCGGCCGCGATCCGGCCGCCGCCGTGGCGGATCGGCTCCGGCCGTGGCGGCCCGGCAGGCTGCGCGGTGTCCGGCGCCGTGCCCAGCAGGGCCGCGAGGCCGCGCACCGTCGGGTTGGCGTAGAGGTCGCGCAGGGTCGGCGTGCCGATGCCCCGGCCGCGCAGCAGCGACACGACGCGCGCCGCGAGCAGGGAGTGGCCGCCGAGATCGGTGAAGAAGTCCGCCTCCGCCGACAGCGACGCGGGCCCGACGCCGAATGCCTCGGCCCAGGCGTCCCGTACCTGCTCCTCCAACTCGCCTTGTGGTGCCACCACTTGGCCGCCGCCTGCCAGGCGGCGGCCGGTCGGCGCGGGCAGCCGCCGCCGGTCCACCTTGCCGCTCGGCATGGCGGGCAGCTCGGCGAGGATGTCGAGGAAGGACGGCACCATATAGGCGGGCAGCCTGCGCCGCGCGTGCTCGTGCAGCCGGGAGACGAGCGCCTCGTCCGTGTCCGAACCGTCCACCGAGCGCACCACGTAGGCGGACAGCTCGCCGGTGCCGCCCTCGGCGCCCGGCGCGGGCACCAGAGTGGTGGCCGCCTCGGCCACGCCGGGGTCCTCCAGCAGCACGTTGTCGATCTCGCCGAGGTCGACCCGGTGCCCCCGCACCTTCACCTCGGCGTCGGCCCGGCCCAGGTACTCGAACTCCCCGTCCGCGGCCCTGCGGCCCAGGTCGCCCGTGCGGTAGAGCCTGCCGCCCCCCGGGGCCAGCGGGTGCTCGACGAACCGGTCGGCGGTCAGCTCCGGCCGCCCGACGTAACCACGGGCGACACCGGGGCCGCCGACACAGATCTCCCCGACCGCGCCGTCGGGCACGGGCACGCGCCGCTCGTCGAGCAGCACCACCGTGTAGGTGGGCAGTGGTCTGCCGATGGTCACGGGCCGGCCCGGCAGCAGCTCCCCGCAGGTCGCCGTGACGGTGGCCTCGGTCGGCCCGTAGGTGTTGAGGATGCGTCGCCCCGGCCTGCTCCACCGCTCCACGAGCCGGGCCGGGCACGCCTCGCCGCCGACCATGATGCCGCGCAGGCGCGGCAGGTCGCGGGGGATCGTCGCCAGCAGCGTCGGCACGCAGTACAGCACCGTGATCCCGCGCTCCTCCAGCCAGTCCGCGAGCTCGGCGCCGAACCGCCCCGAGCCGGACGGGCCCGCGACGAGCGTCGCGCCGACCGCCCACGTCGGCCAGATCTCCTCGATGGAGAAGTCGAAGGAGATCGTCATGCCCTGATGGACCCGGTCCTCGGGCCGTACGTCGTACAGCCCGGGGACGACGCGCAGGAAGTTGCAGATGCTCGACTGGGTGATCTGCACGCCCTTGGGTCTGCCGCTCGAACCGGAGGTGTACATGATGTATGCGAGCGGGTCGTCCTCCTCCCGGCCCGGCGGCAGGCGAGTGCGGGGTGCCGCTGCGAGCTCCCGCGCGCACGCGTCGAGGCCGAGCACGCGGCGGGCGAGCCCCGCGGTCCCCTGCGCGGCATCGGACGCGGTCAGCACCAGGTCGACGTCGGCGTCCTCGGTGATGTAGGCGACCCGGTCCGGTGGGGAGTCCGGATCGATCGGCACGAACGTCGCACCGGCCTTGCCCACCCCCAGCAGGGACGCGTACATCTCCACCGACCGCGGCACCAGGAGCGCGACCCGCGACCCCGGGCCGATGCCGAGGCCGCGGAGGTGGTGCGCGAGCCGGTTGGCGCGGGCGTCGAGCTCGGCGTAGGTCAGCCTGTGCCGCTCGCACTCCAGCGCCGTGGCCGACGGCGAGCGGTCGCAGGCGGACTCGAACACGAGGTGCAGTCGCCCCGCGCCTGTGACCGGCCTGAAGGTGGCCATGCTTCCATGGCAGCGCCGATCACGGGTGATCGCATCCCTGGGCGGACCTCCGGCCGTCCCACCGTTGCCGCCTGCGGCGGGAGCTCCCTCCGGGAGCGTCCTCAAATTCCCCCAGCTACCGCTGGGAGGTGCCCCCACGGGCTGAATCGCGCACCCCGATCCCCCAAGCACGTCCCTAGCCGCAACGCACCGTTCATGACAGCCTGATGGGCCCGAGGCGACCCAACGCGCCCCACCCATACGGGAGATGTCATGGACCCCACGGAGGGCGGACGCCCCGCCACCCCTCCGCTCCGATTACGTGTCAACGGACAGCACCACGACCTGCCCGCGGACCCGCGCACGACCCTCCTCGACCTGCTCCGCGGCCACCTGAACCTGACCGGCGCCAAACCCGGCTGCAATCACGGCACTTGCGGCGCCTGCACCGTGCACCTCGACGGGCGGCGCGTGCTCTCCTGCCTGATCCTGGCCGTCACCGCGGCCGGCAGTGACGTCGTCACCGTCGAAGGGCTGGCGGGCGAGGCCCTGCACCCCGTCCAGCGCGCCTTCATCGAGTACGACGCCCTCCAGTGCGGCTACTGCACCCCCGGCCAGATCATGTCGGCCGACGCCTGCGTACGCGAAGGCCACGCGCGCACCGACGACGAGATCCGCGAGTACATGAGCGGCAACCTGTGCCGCTGCGCCGCCTACCCGAACATCGTCGCCGCCGTCGCCGCGGCCGCCGAGGAGATGTAGCCGTGCGCCCCTTCGCCTACAGCCGCGCCGGATCCCTCGACGAAGCGGTACGGGCCGCCCGCGAACCCGGCGTCGCCGTCCTCGCCGGCGGCACCACCCTCGTCGACCTGATGCGGCTCGACATCATGCGGCCCCGGCGCCTCGTCGACCTCGGCGGCCTCGCCGAGCTCCGCACGACCGACACCCGCGGCCCCGTACTCCGCTTCGGCGCCCTCGCCAGGATGGCCGACGTGGCGGAGGACCCGGACCTGGCACGGGACCACCCCGTGCTCACCGAAAGCCTGCGGCAGGCCGCCTCGCAGCAGTTGCGCAACGTGGCGACCGTCGGCGGGAACATCCTGCAGCGCACGCGGTGCGCCTATTTCCGCGACGGCGTCTCGCCCTGCAACAAGCGCGCACCGGGCACCGGTTGCGCCGCTCTCACCGGCGTCAACCGCGAACACGCCGTGCTGGGCGCGTCCGACGCCTGTGTCGCCGTCTATCCGGGGGACTGGGGCACCGCGCTCGCCGCCCTCGACACCGAGATCGAGCTCGTGTCCCCCGAAGGCCGCCGCACCCTGCCCTTCGAGCAGCTGCACCGGCCCTACGGCGACCGCCCCGACCGGGAGACGGTGCTGCGCCCCGGCGAGATCGTCACCGCGATCACCGTGCGCGCCACCCCGGCGGGCCGCCGCTCCACCTTCCTCAAGGTGCGGGACCGGGCGAGCTACGCCTTCGCCGTCGCCTCGGCCGCCGTCGCCCTGGAAATGGCCGGCGACACCGTGGTGGACGCGCGGATCGCGGTCGGCGGAGTCGCCACCCGCCCCTGGCGCAGCAGGGAGGCGGAGGCCGAGCTGACCGGCCGCCCGCTGACCGGGGCGGCCGCGCGCCGCGCCGGGCGGGCCGCCTTCGCCGGTGCGCGCGCCCTCGGCGGGAACGCCGTCAAACTGCGCCTCGGCCCGCGCGTCGTGGCCGAAGCCCTCATGATCGCGAGTCGGAAGGAGCGGCACCGGTGAAGGACGTCGTGGGAGCTCCCGTGGTGCGCGCGGACGCGCTCGCCAAGGTCACCGGCGCCGTGCGCTACGCGGCCGACGTCCCCGAGCCGGACGCCGCCCACGCCGCGCTCGTCACCGGCACCGTCGCCCGCGGCCGTATCGTCGCCCTCGACACGGCGGCCGCCGAGGCCGTGCCCGGCGTACGGCTGGTGATCACCCACCGCAGCCCCGAGGCGAAGCTGCCGCCCGGTGGGTTCCTCGGCGCCGGCGAGGAGTTCCAGTCCAGCGTCAATCCGCTGGCCTCCGACGAGATCCACTACACGGGCCAGATCGTCGCCCTCGTCGTCGCCGACTCGGTGGAGGCGGCGGAGGAGGCCGCGCACCGCGTCACGGCGGAGTACGAGCCCCGGCCCGCCCACGCCACGCTGGCGGAGGAGATGGCCGGCGCCCGGCTGTGCGAGGACCTGTCGATCGAGGTCGGGGACACCGAACGGGCGCTGGCCGAGGCGCCGTTCGTCGTCGAGGCGGAGTACACCACGCCCGCGATGCACCACAACCCCATCGAGCTGTACTCCACCACCGCGGCGTGGTGCGACGGCGTGCTGACGGCGCACGTGCCGTCCCAGTCCGTCCAGAGCACCCGGGCCGCCCTGGCCCTGATGTTCGGCCTGCCGGTCGGGAGCGTACGGGTCCTCAGCCCGTACGTCGGCGGTGGCTTCGGCTGCAAGGCGTCGGTGCTCTGGCACACGGTCCTCGTGGCGGCCGCCGCGCGCAGCCTGGGGCGGCCGGTGAAGCTGATCGTGCCGCGGGAGCAGATGTTCACCGTCGGATCGTTCCGCCCGCAGACGCGCCACCGGGTCCGGCTCGGCGCCGCGCGGGACGGCCGCCTGCTCGGCTACGAGCACCACACCTGGTGGCAGAACTCCCGGGCCGACGTCCTGCCGCTGCCCGGGGCCGAGTCCACAGCCCGGCTCTACACCTCCCCGAACATCAGCACCCGCGAGTACGTCGTGCCCACGGACGTCAACACACCCGGTTTCATGCGGGCCCCCGCGGAGTTCCCCGCCGCCTTCGCGCTGGAGAGCGCGCTGGACGAACTCGCCGAAGCCCTGGGCACGGACCCGCTCGAACTGCGGCTGCGCAACGAACCCGCGCGGGACCCCGTCACCGGACTGCCCTTCAGCAGCCGCTCGATGGAGGCGTGCCGGCGGCGCGGCGCCGAGCTCTTCGGCTGGTCCCGGCGCGACCCCCGGCCGGGCTCCATGCGCGACCGCGACGGTCTGCTGATCGGCTGGGGGTGCGCGTCCTCCTGCTACCCCGTCCTCCGGACCCCCTCCCGTGCCCGCGTGCGGCTCACCGCCGGCGGCCGCGCGGAAGTCCTCGTCGCCGCACACGACTTGGGCACCGGCGCGTACACCGTGCTGGCCCAGATCGCCGCACAGGAACTGGGCCTGCCGGTCACCGGCGTGACCGTCCGGCTGGGCGACAGCGGCCTGCCCGCCGGGCCGATGTCCGCGGGCTCCATGACCACCGGGTCGGCGGGCTCGGCCGTGCGGGCCGCGGCCCGGGCCGTGCGCGACCGGCTCCCGGCGACGGGCACCGTCGCCGATCCGCCCGGCGGGGTGCTGGAGGCCGAGGCGGCGTGGGCGCCGCCAGAACTCGACGCCGAGGCGGCCCGCCGGGGACTGGACGCCGAAGCGCGCGGATTCGCGCAGGCGGGCGCGGTCAGCGCCACCCATGCGATGTTCAGCCACGGCGCCCAGTTCGTGGAGGTCCTCGTCGACCCTGGAACGCGCCGCATACGGCTCGGCCGGATGGTCGGCGTCTTCGCCTGCGGACGGATCATCAACCCCCGTACGGTCAGGAGCCAGTTGGCGGGCGGCATGATCTGGGGCGCGGGTCACGCGCTGCTGGAGGAGACGCAGGTGGACCCGGCCCTCGCCCGGTTCACCAACACCGATCTCGGCGGCTACCACATCGCCTGCAACGCCGACATCGGCGAGGTGACCGTGGAGACGGTCGACGAGACGGACGAGGTGGTCAACCCCCTCGGGGCAAAGGGGGTGGGTGAGATCGGCGTGGTCGGCACGGCGGCGGCGGTGGCGAACGCGGTGCGGCACGCGACGGGGATACGGGTGCGCGAGCTTCCCGTGCTCGTCGACGACGTCCTGCCACCGCGCTGACGCGCTGTGTCTCCTCACTCGCCGCCGGGGGCGTGCTCTCAGTCCTGCCGGCTCGACGGCACGGGAAGTCGCGTCCGAGGCCCGCCCGTCGAGCCGGTGTTGAGCACGCCCGCCGGCTCCAGCAGCAGGATGGACGTCTCCTCCTCGGCCTTCGGGCAGTGTTCCGTGCCCCGCGGCACCACGAAGAGCTCACCGGGCTCCAGGACGACGTCCCCGTCCCTGAGCTGGATCGTGAGGCGGCCGCTGACGACCAGGAACAGCTCGTCCGTGTCGTCGTGGGTGTGCCAGACGAACTCACCCTGGACCTTCGCGAGTTTGACCTCGTAGTCGTTCAGACCGGCCACCTTCCGCTGTGCCCAGTGGTCGTGGAAGGCCGCGAGCTCCGCGGCGATGTTCACGGCCCGGGTGGTCGTGGTCATGGTGCTTCCTCCTGGCTCGTGGCCGGTGCTCCGGCCGGTGACTCGAGGGTGCCGGGACCGGTCACTTGCGGTCTTGTACGTTCCTTGCATGATCGGAGATCGTCCCCGTACGAAGATCAACGCTTGGCGACCGGCCGTGCCCGGCATCGCCGAGGTGTTCCACGCCCGATTCGTCGACCACGCCTATCCGGCCCACACCCACGACACCTGGGCGCTGATGATCATCGACGCGGGCTCGGTCGAGTTCGCGCTCGACCGCCGTCGTCACGGCGCCACCGGGACGAGCGCCGTCGCGCTGCTGCCGCCCGGGGTCCCGCACGACGGGCGGACCGTCACGGCCGCCGGGTTCCGCAAGCGCGTGCTCTACCTCGACACGACGGTCCTCCCCGAGCGGTTCACCGGACCGGCGGTCGGGCTGCCCGTCCTCGGTGACGGCCCGCTGTGGCGGCGCATCCACGGGCTGCACGCGGCCCTCTCCCACGCCGGGGACGCCTTCGAGGCGGAGTCCCGGCTCTCCTTCATCCGGGAGCGGCTCCACGGCCACCTCGACCGGCTCGCCGCCCTTCGCCCCGCCGGGCCGGGCCGCGAAGCGGGGCGCCTGGCAGGGCAGTTGCGCGACCTGCTCGATTCGCGGATACGCGCGGGGGTCTCGCTCCAGGAGGCGGCCGGGATCCTGCGCGCCCACCCCACGCACCTCATCCGCTGCTTCAAGCAGACCTACGGGCTGCCGCCGCACGCCTATCTGACGGGCAGGCGGATCGAGCGGGCGCGCTCGCTCCTGCTCTCCGGGCGGCGACCGGCGGAGGTCGCCACCGCCGTCGGCTTCTACGACCAATCCCATCTGAATCGCCATTTCACCCGTCATGTCGGTACAACTCCGTTCCGTTTCGCGGCGGTCGGGGGCCCGTCCGGCGACTGAGGGCCGGGGTCCGGCGCGGGGCCCCGGCGGGTGACCCTGTCAGCGGTGCCGACGACCCGTTCGGGGGAACCGGAGCGCTCCTGGGAACCGGCGCGGCACGGCCGGGCGTGACAGTGAAATCCCTTGATCCCGGCGTGGGATGGCCGATTTCGGCCATGGGCGGACGCCTCTCGCCCGCGCCCGCCGACCGCTCCGCCCACGGGACCCGTAGCCGTGCGGCGGAAGCGCATATGCCGCGTTCCTCCAACCCGCCCACCAGCGCATCCGCCACTGCTACCGTCGCGCGGCATGGAGCAGCTCTTCAGCCACGACGAACTCGCCCTTATCACGGCGGCCGCAGACGAAGCGGGCATGCCCCCGCGGGAGTGGGTCCGCTGCGCGGTCCTCCAGCACCTCACCGAGGATCCGTACGAGGAGGCGCACACCACCGCTTCCCGTACGCCCTACCGGCCGGATCTGGAGCACGCGCTGTGGCCGGTCACCTCCCACACCCGGTCCGGCAGGACCATGCACGAAGTGCACCACGCGGGCTGCTGGGTGCCGAAGGGCGGCGAGGAGACCCTCACCACGGCGGAGGCGCGCGACGAGCTCCTCGCGAGCAAGGCCCGGCCGTGCGACGCCTGCCTGCCGGAACGGTTCCTTACTCCCGCGTCGTAAGCGGCCCGTGAGGTCCGCACGGCCTGTGCGCGGCACTTGTCGCAGCCTTGCACACAAACCGCACAAAACATCCCATGCGCAAGCGAAGTCCATTCGCCGCGGAAATCCCGTGGGCCGCCCCTGCGGCGGCCCCTGATCTCCTTCCGCGCGCGGCCTGTTCCGTCCACCGGTAACGGGCCGTTTCCGGCCAATCATGGCTTGCCGGACACCGCCGATTTTGCGGTACGTTCTGCCGTGGCCCATGATTGTGAGCGCGCGTCAGTTGTGACGCGCCGGGCTATACGAATATGCCGCGCATATCTCGTTCAGCATTCAAATAGGTGAGGGCGGCGCACAGCCTCTCGCCCCGCCGGTAACACCCTCTTCTTCTCTTTAGGCAAGGCCGCATGCCCGTCCATCAGCTTCCGGACCTCATACGTCACGCCCGTGAGCACTCCCCGTTCTATGCGAATCTCTACGCGTCCTTGGCGCCGGATGTGGATTGCCTCACGGCCCTTCCCGTCGTGGACCAGGGAGAATTCTGGGCAGCCAACACACTCCACGACAATCGCGTGCTCACCGGCCCGCTCACCGAGGCGTCCGTCTACAAGACCGGCGGCACCACCGGCGCCCCCAAGTTCTCCTGCTACACCCGTGAGGAATGGCGGGAGTTCGTCACCGCATTCGGCAGCGGACTCGTCGACGCGGGCCTGAAGCCCGGCCACCGCGTGGCGGATCTCTTCTACGCCGGTGAGCTGTACGCCAGCTTCCTCTTCGTCCTCGACTCCCTCTCCCACGCGCCGGTCGACAACGTCCGGCTGCCCATCGGCGGCGCCGCACCGCTGGAGTCGACGGTCCCGACCCTGCGCGATTTCGCCGCGCAGGTGGTCGCGGGCACCCCCACCACGCTCTGCCGCCTCGCCGAGCACCTGGTCGCCCTGGGCGAGCAGCTGCCCGACGTGGAGCTCCTGTTCTTCGGCGGCGAAGCGCTCTTCGACGACCAGCGACGCCTGCTGGCCGCCGCCTTCCCCAACGCGGAGGCGCGCTCGCTGGGCTACGCCAGCGTCGACGCCGGGCTGCTCGGCTGCCCCGTGCCCGGACCCGACCCGCGCGTCCACCGCGCCTTCACCCCGCACTCCGTCGTCGAGATCCTCGACGAGACGACCGGGGAGCCGATCCTCGAAGCGGGCCGTCCCGGGCGGGTCGTCGTGACCAGCCTGTTCCGCCTGTTCATGCCGATCATCCGCTACCCCGCCGGTGACCGCGCGGAGTGGACGGACACCGAAGCCGGCCACTTCCGCATCCTCGGCCGCGCCGAGGAAGGTGTGCGCGTCGGACCGGTGTCGCTGTACTCGCAGGACGCCCAGGACGCCGTCGCCGCGGCGGACGGCGAGGGCCGCATCGTCGGCATGCAGCTCGTGGTGCGCCGCTGGGACGGCCGCGACGGGCTCGTCCTGCGCCTCGCGACCGCGCCCGGCGACGACGACCCGGCCGGTCTCGACGTCCTCGCCAAGGAGGTCGTCGAAGGACTGTGCGCGGCGCGCCCGCTCTACCCCGACAGCCTGCGCGCCGGTTTCGTCCACCCGATGGAGGTGGAGTGGGTCCGCAACCGCGACCTCGTCGTCAACTCCCGCTCCGGCAAGCTCATCCGCGTCATCGACGAGAGGCCGACCGCATGACCGCCCCCGCAGCGGACCGGTCCCGCAAGCTCCCGCTCGTCCTGCGCAACCGCGCCTTCGGCACCGTATGGCTGGGCCAGGTGCTGACCCAGGCCGCGGTCCGGATGTTCCAGGTCGGCGTCTCCTGGTGGCTCGTCGCCTACGCCGTCAGCGGCGGCAACGGCCTCGCCTCGGGGCTGTTCATGGCGGTCAGCACGCTGCCCGCCGTGGCCCTGGCCCCCGTGGTCGCCCGCGCCATCGCCCGGATCGCCCACCGCACGCTCCTGCGCGCCGCCGCGGGCAGCGCGGGCGTGGCCGCGACGGCGCTGGCCGCCTGGGCCTACGCGAGCGACCTGCCGCTCGCGGCCGCGTACGCCGCGACCCTCGCCCTGGCCACCTGCCAGGCCTTCTTCGACCCCTGCCTGACCACCTCCGTGCCCGAACTCGTCGACGACGAGGACATCGAGGCGGCCACCGGCTTCGAGCTGTCCACCCAGTCGCTGGCGAGCCTCGGCGGGGCGCTGCTCGGCGCCCTGATCGTCGACCGCGCCGGAGTGGCCGGGCTCGCCGTCGGCTGCGCGGCCGCGTATGTGACGGCCGCCGCGCTCGTCGCGACCGCACGCTTCCGCCCCGCGGCCGCCGACACGGAGGAGGGCGCGGGTGCCCAGGAGCAGCGGACGCTGCGTCAGGTCCTGTCCGGCCTGCCCTTCGTCCGCAAGATCCTCATCAGCTTCACCGCGGCCAACCTCTTCACCACCGCCGTCTTCGTCGTCATCCCGCTGTACACCAAGGGTGTGCTCCACGGTGGTGGCGGCACGGTCGCCCTGCTGGAGGCATCGCTCGGCACGGGCACGCTGATCGGCTCGTTCACCGGCGCCCGGGTGCCCGGCCGGCCCACCGTCGTGGGCTCGTTGTGCCTGGCCACGATGGCCGTCGCGCTGGGCCTGCCCGGCATCGTCGGCGAACGGCCCGTCATCGCGGGCTGCCTGGCCGTGGCCGGCTGGTGCGTCGGAGTGATCGGCGTCCGCTTCGTGGCGCTCTTCCAGCGGCTCGTCCCCGCGGCCGACAAGCCCGCCTTCTTCGCCGTGATGCAGGCCGTGCTCGGGGCGACGTTCCCCGTCGCCTCCCTGCTCTTCGGCGCGCTCGGCGACCAGCTGTCCCCGCAGACGCTCTGCCTGATCCAGGCGGCCGGACTGGTGCCCGCCGCCTGCGCGCTGGCGATGCTCCGCGACCGCACCCCGGCCCCGGAGACCGCGCCCGCGCCCGAGGCGGAAGCCGTGGGAGCGGCCCGGTGAGCGTCACCATCGAGCAGGCCACGCCCGCCGACATAGCCGAGCTCCGCCAGCTCTACTACGCCGTCTACGGGCCGCACTACCCGACGGCCCTGGGCACCGACCCCGCGGAGATGTCCCGGCTCATCCAGGACCCGTTCACCCTCTGGCTCGTCGCCCGCAGCACGGGGACCGCCAAGTCGGGCGGCCTCGTCGGATCGGCCGCCATCCACAGCGAACCCGGCAGCCGCCTCGGCCGCCTCGAAGGGCTCGCCGTCCACCCCGACCAGCGGGGCTCGGGCCTCGCCGGACAGCTCACCGAGGAGCTGTGCGCCCGGATGCTCACTGCCGGCCGCCTCGACTCGGTCTACGCCACGGTCCGCACCGTCAGCGCCGGTCCCCAGCGCGTCGTCGCGCGCAACGGCTTCCGGCCGATGGGCATCCTGCCCAACGCGGTCGACCTCGACTGCCGTGAGAGCCTCGCGCTCTACGCGCGTCACTCGCCCGGCGTGCTGGACCGCCGCGTCCCCGTCGGCGAGGTGCCCGCGCCCCTGCTGCCGCTTCTGCGGAACGTCGAGCGCAGCCTCGGCATCAGCTACGCGGACGCCCGGCCCACCGACCCGCTCCCGGCACCGCCCGAGGCCCCGGACGTGACACTGGAGATGGTCGAGGCCCCCGCCTTCGTCCGCCGCCGCTTCCACGACCGATTCCCCGACGCCGCCCAGTGGTTCTACCCCCTGCACACCCCCAATGTGCTGCTGGTGCCCGACGACGGCGACTTCGAGGTCTACGCCTACCTCAACCGCACCGGCAGGTACTGCGCCCTCGTCGCGGGCCACCCCGATCCGGCCGCCGCCGCCGGCTACCTCGAACCGATCACCCGGGCCCTCACCCGCGCGGGCGCGGGCTACGTCGAGGCACTGGTGCCGCTGGCCCACCACGGCGCGCTGTCGGCCTTCCTGGCCCAGGACTTCATCCCCAGCGCCCTCTACCCCGCGATGCGCCCCGAGGGCGACGGCTTCCACGACTACGTCGTGCTGACCCGGACCACCGAACACATCGACTTCCGCGGCGTCGTCGTCGAGAAGCCCCTCCAGCCCTACCTGGACTCCTACGTCTCGGCCTGGGCCTCGGCCCATCTGCCCGCCGTGACCGCACCCGAGGTTGCCCCATGAGCCCCGTGAACCCCCATCTCGCCCCGATCGACGCCCCCGACCCGGAACTGCTGCCCCGGGTCCAGGAACTGTGTGACCTGGCCGACCCCTACGCGACCGGCGCCGCCGAGGACGCGCTGTTCACGGCCGCCATGGCCGAGATCAACGCCTGGCACACCGACCGGTCCCCGTTCTTCCGGAAGCTGCACGAGGCCACCGCGCCCACCGAGCCGTACCGCGCGCCCCTCGTCCACGCCAACTTCTTCAAGCGCCACGAGGTCCTGTCCATCCCCCGGGACGACGTCGACCTGCACCTGACCTCCTCCGGCACCACCGGCCAGAAGTCCCAGATGTTCTTCGACCGGTGGACCATCCGCTCCGCCCAGCGCATGGTCGCCCGCATCTTCGAGCGCAACGGCTGGATCACCCCCGAACAGGACGTCAACTACCTCCTGTACAGCTACGAGCCCGCCCGCGACCTCAACCTCGGCACCTCCTTCACCGACAACTACCTCTGTGACTTCGCCCCCGCCCGCCAGGTCGAATACGCCCTGCGCAACACCGGCAACGGCCACGAGTTCGACCCCTTCGGCTGCGTCGCCGCGCTGCGCCGCTTCGCCGAGGAGGACGCGCCCGTACGGATTCTGGGCTTCCCCGCGTTCCTCTGGTTCACCCTGGAGCGGATGCGCGCCATGGGCCTGCCGCCCCTGACCCTCCCCGAGGGCTCCCTGGTGGTCCTCGGCGGCGGCTGGAAGGGCCACGCGGACCAGCGCATCGGCAAGGACGAGCTGTACGGCCGCGTCACCGGGCAACTGGGCATCCCCTCCGAGCGGATCCGGGACACCTTCGGCTCCGTCGAGCACTGCATCCCCTACATCGAGTGCGACCACCACAACCTGCACGCACCCGTGTGGTCCCGGATCGCCACGCGCTCCACGCGCACCCTCGAACCGCTGCCGTACGGCGAGCCCGGCTATCTGCACCTCGTCTCGCCGTACATCACCTCCGTGCCCGCCCAGAGCGTCCTGATGGGCGACCTCGCCTCCGTGCGGCCCGGCGGCGAGTGCGGCTGCGAGCTCGCCACCGACTGGTTCACCGTCCACGGCCGCGCCGGTGTCAGCCGCAACCGCAGCTGTGCCGTGGCCGCCGCCGAACTGATGAAGGGAATGTCATGACCGAGACCATGAACCACCACTACTGGCAGGGCGCCTTCATCGGTGACGACGAGGCCGAGCGGCGCCTGGCCACGCTGCCCGCCGCCGTCGAGGAGGCCCTCGCCGCGCCGCTCGACACCGAGACGGTCCTCGCCGCCTGCGACCGGCTGGCCACGGCCCTGTCCGACCCGGCCCACCCCGTGTCCGTACGCCTCGCCGGGCACCTCCCCGACGACGAGAGCGGCGACGTACTCGCCGAACTCGCCGCCTTCCTCGGCCGCGACGCGCTCACCCGCAAGCTCCGCCGCGAACTCGGCTCCACCGCACCCCAGCGGCTGGGCCGCCCCGACGCCAAGGAGACGGTCTACGAAGCCTGGGCGCCCGTCGGCCTCGTCGCCCACATCGCCCCCGGCAACGCCGCCACCGTCGCCCCCCTCAGCCTGATCGAGGGCCTCCTCGCCGGCAACGTCAACATCCTCAAGACCAGCAGCGGCGACACCCTCCTCGCCCAGCACCTGCTCGCCGAACTCGCCGCCCTCGACCCGACCGGCGCCCTCGCCGACCGCGTCATCGTGCTGCGCTTCTCCTCCTCCCGGCAGGACTGGCTGCGCCTGATGTGCGCACCCGCCGACGCCGTCGCCGTATGGGGCGGCGAGGCCGCGGTCGAGGGCGTCGCCGCCCATGTGCCGCCCGGCTGCCGCCTGGTGGAGTGGGGGCACAAGATCTCCTTCGCCTACCTCACCCGCGACGCGTGGCAGGACCCGGACACCCTGGCCGCCCTCGCCGCCGACGTCTGCCTCTTCGAGCAGCAGGCGTGCTCCAGCCCCCAGGTCGTCTACCTCGACACCGAGGACGCCGACGACGTCTTCGCCTTCGCCGACCGCCTCGCCGAGGCGCTCGCGGCCATGCCCGCCCCGGAGGGCGACGCGCTCGACCCCGCCGAGGAGGCCGAGCTCACCACCACCGAGCTGATCGCCCGCCTGGAGGAACACCTCGGGCTGACCCGCGTGTTGACCGCCCCCGACGGCACCTGGCGCGTCCTGGCCGACACCCGCCCCGTCCTCACCGCCTCCCCGCTGCACCGCAGCGTGTGGATCAAGCCGCTGCCCCGCAAGCGGATCATCCCCACCCTGCGCCCCATGCGCCGCTACCTCCAGACCGCGGGCATCGCGGGCAGCCGCCCGGACATCGCCGAGCTGTCCGGCACGGTCCTGGCCGCGGGCGTCACCCGCGTCACCCCCGTCGGCGCCATGACGGCGGGCTACTCCGGCGAACCCCACGACGGCGTCTACGCCCTCCAGCGCTACAGCCGCCGCGTCGCCGTCCAGGCCGACGAGCGCTTCGCCACCACCGCCTGCCTCGACGACCTGGCCCGGCCCGTCGTCCTCCCGCCGCCCACCGGGCCGCTGCGGGACAAGGCGGACGTCCAGGAGCTCAACCGCGACGTCGACCCGCGCGACGCCGAGCTGTACTTCCGCAGCGGCGGCAGCACCGGCACCCCCGCCCTGTCCCTCTTCAGCTACGACGACTACGACACCCAGATGCACGCCGCCGCCCGCGGCCTGCTCGCCGCGGGCTACGACCCGGCCCGCGACCGGACCGCCAACCTCTTCTACTGCGGCGGGATGTACGGCAGCTTCATCAGCTTCTTCTCCATACTGGAGCGGCTGGGCGGCGTCCAGCTGCCCATGGCCGCGGGCACCGACCACCGGGCGACCGCCGAGACGCTGATCGCCCACCGGGCGGACACCCTCTTCGGGATGCCCTCCTACCTCTGGCAGCTGCTCCACGAGGAAGCGGACCTGCTGCGCTCGTACGGCGGCATCCGCAAGATCTTCTACGGTGGCGAGCACTTCACCGCCGAGCAGCGCCGCACCCTCACCGAGACCTTCGGCATCGAGGTGATCCACTCCATCACCTACGGCAGCACGGACCTCGGCCCGCTCGGCTACCAGTGCACCGAGAGCTCCGGCAGCGTCCACCACCTGCACGCCGACCTCCACACCCTGGAGGTCCTCGACGTCGACGCCGACCGCCCGGTGGAGCCGGGGGAGACCGGACGGCTGGTCTTCACCACCCACGCCCGGCGCGGCCAGAGCATCGGCCGCTACGTCATCGGCGACCTCGGCCGCACCCTTCCCGGCCGCTGCCCCTGCGGCAGCCACTCCCCGAGGTTCGAGCTCCTCGGGCGGCTCGGCGACGTGATGCGGGTGGCGACGTACTTCCTCAACTACCGCCGGTTCGTGGCCATCGCGGAGGAGCGCCTGCACTACAGCGGTGAGCTCCAGATCGTGCTGGCCAACGGCGGCCCCCGGGAGGCGCTCACCGTCCGCATGGAGCGCGCGGGCGACGTACCGGCGGACGCGGCGCGCGAGGCCTTCCTCGCCGACTACCCGGAGCTCCGGTCGGCCGTGGACGAGCGGCTGCTCGACCTCGCCGTGGAGACCGCGGACGGCGCCGGTCTCGACCGCGCGGCGATGAGCGGCAAGCTGCGGGCGGTCGTGGACACCAGGCAGTAGTCGGCATCGGAACGAAGGGGGGCGGGGCCTGCGCGCCGCCCCCCTTTCGCCGTCTTTCACCGTCTTTCGCCGTCCAAAGGTGCCGTCAGCGCGGCCAGTCGGCGGCGAAGGCCCGCGCCGGATTGCCGACGAGGACCTGCCGGACGAAGTCCTCGCCCAGCTCCTCCGCCAGCGCGGGGCGCAGCACGCGCAGCAGATGCGGCATGCCGGGACCGCCGCGGGCGGCCGCGGTCGTGGTGTCCCCGCCGAGCAGGACCCGGTCGGCGTGACCGGCCTCCGCGAGGGCGGTGAGCGCGTCGAAGAGCCGCCAGTCCGTGGCGTGGTGGGCGCGCGACGGCCCGTCGAACGCCAGATACGCACCGGCCCGCGCCGCCCGGAGGTGTGTCCGGGTGTCGGGGCACCGGCCCAGGTGGCCGAGCACGACCTTCCCGGGTGCCACCCCCAACTGGCCGCAGAGCAGGTCCAGTACGTCCATGGCGCCGGTGCCGAGCTCCAGGTGCACCGCGATCGGGGCGCCGGTGGCGTGATGGGCCCCGGCCGCGGCTGCCATGGTCCGCCGGGCGTGGTCGTCGAGCCCGTGGAAGCCACCGGCCACCTTGATCAGACCCGCGCGCACCGGCGCGGTCGTCAGATCGGCGATGAACGACTCCATGAGACCGTCGTCCACCCGCTCCAGGACGTCCGGCCCGTAGTGCACGGCCTGATGGAGCCCCGTGGCCGCGACGATGTGCACCCCAGTCTCCCGGGCCAGGCCCGGCAGTTCGGCGAGCCGCCGCCCCATGCCCCGGGGCGTCCACTGCACGACCGTCCCCCCGCCGAGCTCCCGGAACGCCCGCAGCTCCGCGGCCGCGGCGTCCCGGTCGTCGAGCTCCTGGCCGGGCAGCAGCGGGCTGCGCAGGAAGAGGTGGTCGTGGGCGTCGCACACCCCGAGCTCCCCGGCTGGCAGGTCGCCGAGCACCGTACGCACGGCGCTCATGACGCGCTCACCCGGCCGGATCGCAAATCCCACAGCTCCATGTCGTTCCTCCCGCTCGACGGTCCCTCAGTCGTAACGCTTCACCCGTTACATGATCACTGTAACGGGTGAAGCGTTACGATGCGGGGGTGAAGGACGACGACCGACTGGCCCTCCGCTTCGACTGCGGGGCCACCTGGCTCAACCTGCTCGCGACCCGCGGCCGTTGTTTCGGCGCGGACCCCGTCGAGCGCATCGCCACGCCCGAACGGCTGGGGGAGTGGCTGGAGCGGAGCGAACTGTCCCCCGTGCGGCCGCCGTCCGCGGCCGACGTACGGGAAGCGCAGGCGCTGCGGGAGACGCTCCGTGCGCTGGCCCTCGCGGTGGCCGCCGGCGAGCCGCCGCCGACGGGCGCGGTCGCCGGGCTGACCCGCTTCCTCGACGCGACGCCGGACCCCGTGCGCCTGGTGGCGGGGGAGCGGCTGACGCGGGAGCCTCCGCGGACGGCGGGGGCGGCGCTGGGCCGGGTGGCGCGGCAGGCGGTGGACCACCTGACGGGGCCCGAACGGGAAGCGCTGGCGATCTGCCCCGAGTCGGACTGCCGGGGCGTCTTCGCCAACCCGGGCGGGCGCCGCCGCTGGTGCCCGTCCCCGGCCTGCGCGAGCCGCGGCCGGGTCAGGGCGCACCGCGAGCGACGCCGGGCGGGCTCCGGCTAGTTGACCGGCATCGGCGCGGACAGGTGCAGTGCGGACATCCCCAGCCCGCTCGGCGCGAACAGAGCCCCCGCGGGCGCGGGCGTCGCCTTCGTGTTGTGGCGCAGCAGGTCCTCCTCCGCGTAGCGGAAGCACCCCGCGTGCCAGGTCAGGATCCCCGACAGCCAGTTCTTGAGCTCGTCCGCGTACGTGGTCAGCGCCGCACGGGCCTCCTCGTCCAGGCCGAAGTCCTCGAAGAGCGCGGGCAGTTGGACGGCGACGACGTGCTGGAACTCGCGCATCCGGGACGCCATCAGATCGCTGACGATGCCGAGCGCCTCGTCGACCCCGCAGTCGAAGAAGTTCTGCACGACGAGGACCGCGTTGTGCACCTCGCCCTCGAACTCGATCTCCTTCTGGTAGGAGAAGATGTCGTTCATCAGGCAGGCGTAGTCGGCCGCCGCGGACTCCAGCGCCCTGACCGGCCGTGTCTGATAGATCTCCGGTGGCACGGAGTTGCCGTGGCCGATCCGGCAGAGGCTCATCGTGAGGTCCGAGCCGAAGGTCTTGCGCCGCATCTCGATGTAGTCGACGGGCTCGGGGATGCGGTGCTGCTTGTGGTTCGACAGCTCCCACAGCCAGCTCTCCAGCATGACCGTGACGCCCGCCCGGAACGTCCGGCGGTCGTCGGGCCCCATCGGGCCGGCCGTGCGCTGCCACAGGTCGGCGAGGCCCCGCTCCAGCGGGCTCTCCGGCGCGGGCATCGTGGCGAGGTCCAACGGCATGAACAGCAGGAGCCGTTCGTGACAGGCCTTCGCCGCGGTCATGTCCGGGGTGCGCCCGAAGACCGCCGGGTAGTAGTCGTCGGCGTACGTGCCCCAGGTGAGCCAGTCCGACGCCACGTCCAGCTCTTCGGGCGTCGCGTCCGGGTGGATGCCGGCCGCGCACAGGGGCAGGTCGATGTCCTTGAGCCGGGCCTCGTCCCAGACCCCGGACCCGGGCACCCCGGGCACGGCCTCCAGGATCCCCATGCGGTGGCTCCACTCGACGTTGTGCCGCCGGGCGCCCTCCAGGTGGGGGCTCAGCCGGGCCTCGTACGGCATGGCGAAGTCCGGGTGCGGCAGCGGGCCGACCTTCTGGAACGGCACGTGCGCGAAGCTCCGCAGCCGGGCGGGCGCCGACGCGACCAGGGACGACACCAGCCGGGCCGCCGAGGTGCCCAGGCCGCAGGGCCCGGTCAGCACGTCGGCCGCGACGGCGACGGGCGCCTGTTCCGGCACACCGGTCTCCGCGGCGCCGTTCATATAGCGGCTGGAGCGCATGTGCCACTCGTGCCCGCCGGACTGCCAGTCCTGGAGTCCCTTCACATACGTGAAGACGTCGGCCCAGGCGTCGGGGCCCAGGCGGTGCTCCAGCAGCAGGGGCTCCACCTCGGTGAGCGCGGTGTGCTCGAACTGCTGGAGCCGGGAGGTGAGAAGGTCGTTGACGGCGTCGGCCGCCTCCTGCGTGCCGCAGCCCAGGAACTTCTCCAGGACCAGGATCGCGTTGGCCAGCTCCCCCTCCTCCTGGGTCTCCCGCTGGTACGAGAAGATGTCGTTGCGCAGGTGCACGCCGTCGGAGAACGTGTCCTTCAGGACGCGCATCGGGCGGGACGCCGCCACGACGGCCGGCACCTCGGCGCCCGCCGCGTGCTCCACCAGGTTCGCCGACCAGGGCGCGCCACCCACCTTGCGGCGCATCTCGATGTACTCGACGGGGTTGGACACCCGGCCCTCGTCGATGTTGGCGAGCTCCCACAGCGACTCCTCCAGGAGGTGCCGGGTGCTCTCCTTGAAACGCCGCCGCCAGTCCTCCGACATCGCCGGGACCGTACGCGCCCAGAGGTCCGCCAGGCCCTCCTCGACCTGGTTGGTGGGCGTCTCGGTGGCGTCCTCCGGGTGGATCGGCATGAAGGCGGGCAGCCGGTCGAGATACGCCTTCGCGCCGGGCATGTCACGGGTGCGCTTGAAGATGTCCAGGAAGTGGTCGTCGAAGAAGAACACCCAGACGTACCAGTCGGTGATCAGGTCGAGCTCGGGACCCGAGGCGTCGGGGTGGGTGTAGGCACACAGCAGCGCGTAGTCATGGGAGTCGAAGTCCGACTCGTCCCAGATACCGGAGCCCTCGACCATCCGCATCCCGCGGGCCCACGCCTTGGAGTGGACGCGGGCCCCCTCCAGATGAGGGTTCAGGCGCGCCGGATACGGCATGTAGAAGGAGGGGAGTTCGAAGGGCTGCGACATGGTCGACCACGCTAGTTCGCGACGCCCTGTCGGATAGATCGGGAAGTCGTACTTCCGCCCGATCTGGTGAATGCGGGTGCCGGCCCGGTTAAGGATCTTGCCTACGGGGCTTCAAGATGCCCCGGGGTGAGCGATTGGCGATCTTGCGGACGGGGACACGCCCGCGCGCGTAATGTCGTGAGCATGGGCGATGAGACGCTTCAGAAGGACGTATTGGACGAACTCGGCGAGGACCGGATCCAGGAGCTCGCAGGGGAGCTCGGCACGGATGCGGAGGGCGCGAAGGGGATGGTGGCGGCCACGGTCGAGGCCCTTCCCGAGGAGATCACCGAGGGCGCTCCCGCGGGGGTCGCGGGCTTCGCCGGGCTGGGCGGGGGACTGGGCGGCGGGCTGTTGTCCGGCGTGCTCGGCAAGATCAGCGGGCCCGTCGCCAAAGCGGTCGCCAAGAAGACGGGCCTGCCGGAGGCCACGGTCGCCCGGGCGCTCGAACTGCTGCTTCCCGTGGTCATGACGACCATCGCCAAGCGGCGCAAGCGGTAGCCCGCCCGGCGGGGCCGCGCCCGGCGTCGCCGACCGTGCGACAGGGGGCGCCGGGCGGGCCCCGCCGGTCACCGGGGGCACTCGCTTAACATCGTGGTGTACGCCGCGCCCCCGCCGGCGCCGACGGCCAGCCGTCGAACGACCTACGACCCTGGACCCAGCAGTGACCGGATCTGCCCGCCCCGCCGCCGGGAGCGGCCCGCGCCCGCGGCGACTCCCGCGGGCGCTCGGGGCGGCCGCGGTGCTGGTGCTGACGGTCACCGTGGCCGGGTGTTCGACGGCGGGCGAGCCGCTCAGCGCCGGTACGACGGCGCCCGTCGCGGCCCCTTCCCTGCTCTGGCCCGAGCGGACCCCGGCCCCCACCCCGACGGGCGAGCAGCACGACGACGTCACCGCCACGCGCGTCCCGGGCATCGCGGCCGTACCCTCCGGGGACATCCGGAAGGTGGACGCCTACGCCGTGGTCAAGGCCGAGGTCGCCGCCCACCGGCACGACGTCACCGGCGCCGACGGGCTGGACGAGGCGACCGCCGCCAAGATCACTTCCTGCTCGGAGACGGAGCGGAACTGTCCGATCCGCACCCCCGTCCTGCGGGACCTCACGGGCGACGGGCACGACGACCTGATCGTCGGCATCGAGATGGACGACCACCTCCTGGGGCTGCGCTGCTACACCCTCGTCAAGGGGGAGCTCACCCGCATCATGGCCACCGTGGTGCGGCCCTCGTCCATCGAGGTGGCGGGCCGGGACGTGATCGTCTGGGAGCCGTCCGACACCCCCCACTACGCCGTGCGCTCGGTCTACTCCTGGGACTCCCACCGGCATTACATGGAGCTGAAGAGCGACGAGATCCGCCGCGTCGAGCCCACCGCCACCCCGAGTCCCACGGGGTCCCGTCGATGACCGCCGGATCCCGCGCCCCACGGCCGCGGCTGCCCAGGATCTCCCGCTTCGGCTCGCTGTACGGGAAGTTCACGCTCTTCCTCGCCGTCATGTGCTGCGTCGTCGCCGCGGTCCTCGGCACCCTGGTGCACGTCATCGTCACGCGGCAGACCGTCCACCAGGCCCGCGTCGAAGCGCTCCAGCGGCTCGACTCCGCCGCCCGCGCCTACTCCGCAGGCGACCCCGTGCACCACCAGGCCGTCCTCAACCCGCCCGGACTGCCCACGCAGCTGCGGGAGATGGCGCTGCACGGCCGCCGGGGCACCGCGCTCGGTGACGACAACGGCACCGCCACGATGTGGGCCGCGACCCCCGCGGCCGGCGGGGTCCTCGCCACCCGGCTCGACTACCGGCACAGCGCCGCCACCATCGACGGCCTCGACCGCGCCATCATCGGCTCCTCGACCCTGGCCATCGGCGGCACCCTGCTCATCGGCGTCTTCGCCGTCTCCCGGGTCACCCGTCGGCTGCACCGCACCGCGGACGTGGCCCGGCGCATCAGCGCGGGCGACCTCGACGCCCGGGTCGCCGACCCGCGCAGCACCGACCCCTCCAAGCCGCAGGACGAGGTGGCCGCCGTCTCCGCGGCGCTCGACGCGATGGCGGCCACCCTCCAGGGACGGCTCCAGAGCGAACAGCGGTTCACCGCGGACGTGGCCCACGAGCTGCGCACCCCCCTCGCAGGCCTCCAGGCGTCGGCCGACCTGCTGCCCCCGGGCCGCCCCACCGAGCTCGTGCGCGACCGCGTGCAGGCGCTGCGCCGGCTCACCGAGGATCTGCTGGAGATCTCCCGGCTGGACTCGCTCACGGAGCGGGCCGACCTCGACGCGCACCAGCTCGGGCAGCTGGCCGAACGGGCCGTACGGGCCTCCGGCCTGGACGCGGAGGTGCGCGTCGTGCGCGACGCCTGCGTGGTGACCGACCGGCGCCGCCTCGAACGGGTCCTCAGCAATCTGCTCGCCAACGCCCACCGGCACGGGCGCCCGCCCGTCACCCTCACCGTCGACGGCCCCGTGGTCACCGTCCGCGACCACGGCGAGGGCTACCCCGACTACCTCCTCGAACACGGCCCGCAGCGGTTCCGCACGCAGCCGACGGGCTCCGGCGGCAAGGGGCACGGCCTGGGCCTGACCATCGCGGTCGGCCAGGCGAGGATCATCGACGCGGAGCTGACGTTCGCGAACGCGACGGACGGCGGCGCGGTGACGGTCCTGAGACTGCCCGAGTACGAGGACGACGGCGAAGCGGACACCGGTACGCTCTGACGCGGCCGCGCCGGGTGTTCTCAACCGGCGGCCGGGCTCGCACAGGCCAGGCTCGCGTGCGGAACGAACCACCGCGCCAGCGCGGCATCGAGATCCGGCAGCGCCGCCGCCACATCGGACGCCGCCCAGGCGACGATCCCGTCCGGCCGCACCAGCAGCCCGCCGAGCTCCGACGAGGAACGCGCCGCGACGACCTTGACACGGCCTTCGGCCGCGCCCCGTACCTCCTCCCGCGACCCCGCGAGATCCAGCAACACCCCCCGCCCGTCGTGCAGATGGTCCGCCAGCCGGCTGCCGTCCGCGAGTTCCAGGTCCGGCGCGCTGCGCCCGACCAGCGGGTGATCGCCCGGGATGTCGTAGCGCTGCCACACCCCGGAGATCTTCTTCACGAAGTACGTGGTGGCGTCGACGGTCCCGGCCAGCTCGGCGACCACGTCGCGCAGCGCGCTCGCGTGCGACTCCGGCCGCATCAGCGCCACTTGGGCCCTCGTCCACTGCAGGACCCAGGCTCCGATGGGGTGCCGCTCGGCGGTGTAGGTGTCGAGCAGTCCTTCGGGTGCCCGGCCCTGCACCGTGGCGGCCAGCTTCCAGCCGAGGTTGACCGCGTCGCCGATGCCGAGGTTGAGCCCCTGGCCGCCGAAGGGGGAGTGGACGTGCGCCGCGTCGCCCGCGAGCAGGACCCGGCCCTTGCGGTAGTCGCTCGCCTGGCGGGCGTTGTCGGTGAACCGGGTGGCGGAGTGCACCCGGGTGACGGTGACGTCGTCCACCCCGGACACGGTCCGCAGGCTCGTCTGCAGCTCCTCGGCGGTGACGGGGGTGTCCCGGTCGGCCGGGGGTCCGTCGAACTCGACGGTCAGGATGCGGCCGGGGACCGGCCCGTGCGCGTACGTCCCCGTGGGCGTCCAGTTCCAGCCGGTCTTCAGCCGCTCGGAGCCCTCCATCTCGACGACCGCCTGACGGCCGGTGATGCCGGGGGCCGTGCCGGGGAAGTCGAATCCGGCGAGCTTGCGGACCGTGCTGCGGCCGCCGTCGCAGCCCACGAGCCAGCCCGCGCGGACCGTCTCGTCGCCGAGGTGGACGGTGACGTGGTCGTCGGCGGCGTCGAGGCCGGTGAGCTCCACGCCGCGGCGCAGTTCGACGCCGAGCTCCGCCGCGCGCCGGGCGAGCAGCAGTTCCAGTGATATCTGGGGGATGAAGCCGACCTCGCCTGCCGGTCCCGCGGCGGTGAGATCGGGGTCGGCCTCGTCGAGGAGGTCACCGCTCAGCATGATGCCCGCGAAGTGCCCGGCGAACTTCGGTGCCCGCGCGGGCGGTTGTCCGTCGGTGGCCACCCGCTGCCGGGTGAAGGACGCGAAGCGCTCCAGGTTCTCCCGCTGGATCTCCTCCAGTTCCGGGAGGAGGCCGCGCCGGTAAAGGGCCTCGGCGGTGGGCGAGTTGATCGCCCCCGCCTTGACGGTCGTGTCCACTTCGGTGAGCCGCTCGACGACGAGCACGTCCACCCCCGCGAGCCTCAGCTCGCACGCCAGCATCAGCCCCACCGGGCCGGCTCCCGCCACCACCACGTCGTAGTTCATGAGGAAAACTATAGCGACTAAAAGTTTTGAGTGGGTATTATTTTTTCCATGGGTGAGGACTTCATGGCCGAGGGTGACGAGAACCAGGCCCTCGGCCTGCGTGAACGCAAGAAGCTCCGGACGCGGCAGCGCATCTCGGACGTGGCCACCGCGCTGTTCATCGAACGCGGCTTCGACAACGTGCCCGTCGCGGAGGTCGCCAAGGCGGCCGGCGTCTCCACGATGACCGTCTTCAACTACTTCCCCCGCAAGGAAGACCTCTTCCTGGACCGCATCCCGGAGGCCGTCGACCTCTTCACCCGCGCCGTGCGCGAGCGGCACGACGGCGAGACGCCGGTCGGCGCGGTCCACCGGCTGCTGCTCGGACTCCTCGACCAGCGGCACCCGCTGGCGGCCGTCGCCGACCGCTTCGTGTTCTTCGGGCGGATCGTCCTGGACTCTCCCGCCCTGCGGGCCCGGGCCCGCGAAGGCGTCGAGGAGGTGGAGAACGCCCTCGCCACGGCGGTCGCGGAGACCACCGGCGCCCCCGTCGGCGACCAGCGGCCCCGGCTCGTCGCGGCCCTCACCGTCGCCGCCTGCCGCGCCACCTTCATGGCGGCCGCAGGGCGGCTGCTCGCGGGCGAGCGCGCGGAGGACATCGTCGACAGCCACCGGAGTTACGTCGACGAGACATTCGCCGCCCTCGACCGGGCCCTGTACGGCTGACCCCTCCGGCGGCACGCCGGGCGCGTCACCCGGACGCCCCTTCCGGAAAGCCCGCCGTTGGCCCGCGAAATACCGTCCCTGACATGACGTCCGTACGCCGACCCTCGTGCTTCAACCGTCTCCTGCGCGTCTCCAACGTGACCGTCCCCCTCGCGGCCGCCACGCTGCTCGCCCCCGGAATCGCGGGCTGCACCGCCTCCTCGGGCCGGGCCGAGGGAGAGCCGGATCTCTCGGCCTACTACGAGCAGCAGATCACCTGGAAGCCCTGCTCGAAGGAGACGGACAAGGCGGTCAAGGACGAGACGGAGAAGGCCGACGCCTCGGCGGAGTGCGGGCGGCTCAAGGTCCCGTACACCTACGCCGACCCCCGGAAGGGCGAGATCGGCCTCGCGCTGATGCGCTACCGCGCCAAAGGCGGGGCCGACCACGGCGGCTCGCTCGTCCTGAACTTCGGCGGCCCCGGCGAATCCGGCCTCAAACAGCTCAAGGAGTACGGACCCGACGGCTTCAGCAAGGCCGGGACGCGCTACGACCTGGTCACCTTCGACCCCCGCGGCGTAGGCGCCAGCTCCCCGGTGCTCTGCGGCGGCGACGGCGGCATGACCGAGGCCGAGCACGCGTCCGGCCCGGACCTCTCCGGACCCGACGGCATGGCCGACTTCATCGCCGATCAGGAGCGGGCCCTCCAGCGGTGCAAGCGGACAGCGGGCAACATCATCCCGTACGTCGGCACCGTCAACGCGGCCCGGGACCTGGACGTGCTCCGCGCCGCGCTGGGCGAGGAGAAGCTCAACTACCTCGGCTTCTCCTACGGCACCAAGCTGGGCGCCGTCTACGCCCACCGCTTCCCCACGAAGGTCGGCCGCATGGTCATGGACGGCGTCGACGAACCCGCCCCCAACCTCAAGGACTCCACCCTCGCCCAGACGGCCGCCTACCAGCGGGCGCTGCGCCACGCCGTGGAGATGTGCACCAGCCGGGGCGACGAGGACTGCGCGCTCGGCTCCGACACCGACAAGGCCATGACCAACGTCGCCCGGGCCTTCGACGAGCTCGACGACCAGCCGATCGACTGGCCCGGCGGCCGCAAGCTCGACCGCGAGGGCGCCATCGAGGAGACCATGGGCCTGCTCCGCTCCCGCGAGAGCCTGCCCGAGACCCCCAACCTGCTGGCCGCGATCATCTACCACGTCCACCCCGGCGAGGCCGCCGAGCTCGGCCGGGCGGCGGCCGACCGGGCGGGCGGCAAACGGGAGAACGGCTCCCACGGCAAGGTCGAGGAGGCGATGACCGCGATCAACTGCGCCGACACCTCGGGCCGTTACACCACCCGGCAGGTCGTCTCCGCCTACCACGAGTTCGTCCGCGCCTCGCCCGTCTTCGGCCCCTTCATGGCCGCGGGCATGGCCGCCTGCACCGGCTGGCCCCAGGCGGGTGACGACACCTCGCACGACGTACGGGCCGTCGGCGCCCCCAAGATCCTCATGCACACCACCGAGTACGACCCGGCCACCCCCGTCCAGTGGCTGCCCAAGATGGCCGCGGCGGTCGGCTCCGCCGTGACCATGACCGACACCGGCGGCGGTCACAGCGTCTACGGCACCCAGGACGCCACCTGCGTCAACGAGCGGATCGACGCGTTCCTGCTGGAGGGCACGCTGCCGCCGGACCACTCCACCTGCACCTGACGCGTCCGCTGCTCCATTGGGAGGGACTGCGATCGCCCCGCGGGTGGCGTCGCATCGGCCCGGGGCAGGCATCAGATCCGAAGGGGCGTCGGCACAAGCGCCCCCGTCCAGAACCCGGCCCGCGGTGCCGAGGGGCGCCGCGGGCACACGAGGAACGGAGCAGCCAACGATGCTTATGCGACACCGGGCCGGTACCGCGGTGGTGGCCCTCGCCCTGGCGACGGCAGCGGCGGGGACGGCACTCGCCACGGAGTGCGAGCACGACGAGGCCTTCCTGACGGCGGCCCACCAGGGCAACATGGCGGAGATCGCGGCCGGCAAGGACGCGGGCCGGCACGCCGTGATGCGGTGTACCAAGGAGACCGGGGAGGTGCTCGTCAGCGATCACACCCGCATGGACGAGTCGCTCAGGGCGCTGGCGAAGCGGCTGAAGGTCACCCTCCCCGCCGCGACCACGGCCGATCAGCAACAGGAGATGAAGGACATCCAGAAACGGGCGGGCACCCGTGACTACGACAAGGTCTGGCTGAAGGCGCAGGAGACCGGCCACGTCCAGGTGCTCAAGCTCATCGACGGCGAGGTGAAGACGGGGAAGGACCAGGAGGTGCAGGAAGCGGCCCGCGCGGCCAGGCCCTTCGTCGCCCACCACCTCGACCTGGTGCGCGACTGCATGCGCCGTCGCTGACCCGCCGCACACCGGACCGGCACGGGTACGGGCCCTGTCCTCGCCCGTACCCGTGCCGCCGGCTCAGCCGACGGGCGCCAGTGGCTGTTCGGCCCAGATGGTCTTCCCCTCCGCGGTGAAGCGGGTCCCCCAGCGCTCGGTGAGCTGCGCGACCAGCAGCAGCCCCCGGCCGCCCTCGTCGAAGATCCGGGCTCGCCGCATCCGCGGCGAGGTGCTGCTGGCGTCGGAGACCTCGCAGATCAGTGACGCATGGTCACGGATCAGCCGCAGCCGGATGGGCGCGTGGGCGTGCCGGATCGCGTTGGTCACCAGCTCGCTGACGACCAGTTCGGTGGTGAAGCCCAGCTCCTCAAGGCCCCACGCCGTCAGCTGCTCGGACGCGTGCTTGCGCGCGTCGGCGACAGTGGCCCGGTCCGCGGGCAGGCTCCAGTCGCGTACGCGGTCGCCGCCGAGCGCCCGGGTGCGGGCCAGCAGCAGCGCGACGTCGTCGGCGGGCCGCGCGTTCCGGTCGGGCAGCAGCGTGTCCAGCACGTCGTCGCAGATCCGCTCCAGGGACTCGGGAGGGTCGGTCAGGGCCTCGCGCAGCCGCACGGTTCCCGGACCGGTCCCGTGGTCGCGCCCCTCGACCAGTCCGTCGGTGTAGAGCGCGAGCAGACTGCCCTCCGGCAGTTCCGTCTCGAACGCCTCGAAGGGCAGGCCGCCCAGCCCGAGCGGCGGACCGCTGGGGACGTGCACGGAGCGCGCCGCGCCGTCGGGCAGCACGACCACAGGGGCGGGATGCCCGGCCCGCGCCATGGCGCAGCGGCGCGTCACCGGGTCGTAGACCACGTACAGACAGGTCGCGCCCGTCTCCCGCACCGTGGCCGCGGGCTTGGTCCCCTGACCCTGTGCCAGTTGGATGACGAGGTCGTCGAGGTGCGTGAGGAGCTCGTCGGGCGGCAGGTCGAGGTCGGCGAGCGTACGGACCGCCGCCCGCAGCCGGCCCATGACGGCGGACGCCTGCAGACCGCGGCCGACCACGTCCCCGACCACCAGCGCCACCCGGGCGCCGGACAGCGGGATGACGTCGAACCAGTCGCCCCCGATGCCCGCCTGCGCGTCGGCCGGCAGATACCGCGAGGTGACCTCCACCGCCCCCTGGTCCGGCAGCCGGCTCGGCAGCAGGCTGCGCTGGAGGGTGAGCGCGGCCGTACGCTCCTGGGCGTACCGCCGGGCGTTGTCGACACACGCGCCCGCCCGCGCCGCGATCTCCGAGGCGAGCAGCAGGTCGTCGGCGTCGTAGGCGCCGGTGGCGCGCACGAACACGGCCACGCCCAGTGTGGTGCCGCGCGCGCTCAGCGGCACGGCGAGCACGGAGCCGACGCCGCGCTCGCGGACGGCGGCGGGCACGGCGGAGGTGTCCGACAGCCAGGCCCGGATCCCCGGGTCGTCGCCGCTGTGCAGGGACGGCCTGCCGGAGGCGAGCGCGCGGGCCGGCGGCGAGTGCGGCGGGCAGCGGTGCGCCTCGGCCGGCCCCGTATCCGCGCCCGGACGCTCGTCGAGGGCGGTGCGGGCGGCGACGCGGCGCAGGGCGGCGGAGGGCCCGGCGGGGCCGTCGGCCTGCCCGTCCTCGCTCTCGCCGTGGAGCACCGAGTCGAAGAGGTCGACGGCGACGAAGTCGGCGAACGGCCCGGCGGTGACCTCCGCCAGCTCCTGTGCCGTACGGGCCACGTCCAGGGTCGTCCCGATCCGCGCCCCCGCCTCGTTCACCAGGGCCAGCCGTTGGCGCGCCCGGTATTCCTCCGTGTGGTCGAGGGCGGCGAGGGCGAGACCGCGCACCTGCCCCGCCGGGTCCTTCAGCGGGGTGAAGAAGGAGGCCCAGGCGCGCTCCCGGACCTCGCCGGGCGCCCGGAAAAAGGCGTCCGTGCGAATCGGCTTTCCCGTCCGCATCGCCTCGGCCATCATCCTGCCGAAGGCGTCGAACGGCGGGCCGGGGTGGATATCGGCGAGGCGCATCCCCAGCATCTCCGCTTCCGGGTGGCCCGCGACGCCGAGCATTTCGTCATTGACGCTCACGAGCCGCAGCTCGCTGTCGTAGACCGACGTGGCGATGGGGGACTGGAGATAGGCCCATTCCTTGAGCGGCGCGGCTCCGTCCGGGCGGATTTCCTCTTCCGGCGCGGCCGCAGGCGCGTCCCGGGCGGCCGTCAGGACGAGCCAGCCGACCCCGCCGTCACCGTCAGGACCGGGGCACGCGCGGACCGGGATCCGCACCGTGGTGCCGTCCCGGTGACGGGCGGGGACGACGCCGCTCCACCGTGCGGCCCTGGTCAGTGACGTGCGCGCGGAGGCGGGCAGGGGTGCGGCGAGCAGGCCGGAAGCGGGGCGGCCGACGATCTCGTCGGCGGGATAGCCGAGCAGGCGCTGGGCCAGGGGACTCCACAGGGTGACGGTGCCTCGACCGTCGACGGCGGCGACAGGAACCGCCGCCGCATCGGGAAACGTATCGGCAAGGGCGTCCATCGGCGTTCATCTCGTTCTCGATGCGCGATACAGCGGGAATTCCCACGCCCGTCGAATCCAGGGCATGGCGCGCTGCTGCCTCGTTTCCTTACAGCTTTCCCGCACGGGCCGGTGCTCAAGCCTCCCGCGCGCTCCGTACGCGCCGTGTGCGGATGACGACATGGCGTGTTCGGTGGGCGGGCCCGGGCCGCCGCCGTACGCGCGCACCGAATTCGGTTCCCGGCGACCCCTCGTGAACGCGCCGTATCCGGATCGCCCGACATCCGCACCAGTCGGTCGGATCCGGAGAAATCCCCGCGCCGCGCGGGCCGTTTGCTACGGAATCGAGACAACCCCCGGCGTTCTCACCTGCACACCCATGACATCCTGAGCCGTCACAGTTCTGCCGGACGGGATCGGCGGACGTCCGGGGATTACGAGGATGCACCAATGAGACTCTGCTTCTTGGTGGAGGAGCAGTACCGGCGCGACGGCATGCCGGTGGACGTGATCCGCCAACTGACCTCCTGGGGCCACCAGGTGGACGTGCTGCGGCCGGGCGGCTCCCTCCTCAGGCTCTCCGAGACGGTGCGCGCGGGCGCGCACGACGCGTGGGTGCTCAAGACCGTCTCCGGCGGACCGGGCCTGACGCTGCTGGAGGCGGCCGCGGCCGCCGGCCTCACCACGGTCAACGACGCCCGCGCGATACGCGGTGTGCGCGACAAGGCGCTGGCGGCCGTGACGGCCGAGCGGCACGGCCTGCCCGTCCCCGTGACCTACGCCGCCGCCCGCCCGGAGGAGTTCGCCGGGATCCCCGCCGCCGCGTACCCCCTGGTGGTCAAGCCCGCCGACGGCAGCTCCGGCCGGGCCGTCCGCCTCGTCCCCTCCCCGGACCGGCTGCCCGACCCCGGCACCGCACCCGCGGGCATGCTGATAGCCCAGCCGTATGTGCCCAATTCGGGCGTCGACCTCAAGGTGTACTGCGTCGACGGTGAGTTGTTCGCGACCGAGCGCTGCTCACCGCTGCACCCGGATCAACCCGCCCGCGAACGCGGGGTGCCGCTCTCCGCCGAGGTGGCGGACATCGTCACCCGGGTCGGTGCCGTCTTCGGCCTCGACCTGTACGGCGTGGACGTGGTGCTGGGGCCCGACGGGCCGGTGGTCGTCGACGTCAACGACTTCCCGAGCTTCCGTCAGGTGCCGGACGCGGTCGCCCGGGTGGCCTGGGCCATCCTGCGCCTCGCCGACGCCGGGCCCGCCCGGCACACCGCCGCGGTTCACCCCGCCCCCGCCCAGGTGGGCGGTGGCGCGTGAGGATCTGTCTGCTGACGCCCGCGCCTGACCACCCGCTGCTGGCCGCGGCCACCGCGCTCCTGACGCCCTGTCATCAGGTGGAGGCGCTCGACCCCCGGCACGCCGTGCTGCCGTCCCCCGCGCGTGCTCCCGCGGCGCTCGCCGACGTCTATCTCCTCAAGGCACGGACGCCGTGCGCCCTGGCCTGCGCCCGCTACCTCGAGCAGCACGGCGCCCCCGTGCTGAACTCGGCCGACGCGACCGAGCAGTGCCAGGACCGCACCGCCATGGCCGAGGTCGCGCTGGCCGCGGGACTGCCCTTCGCCGCCACCACGGCGGCGACCACTCTCCCGCGCCTGGCCGCGCGGGGCGGCCTGACGTACCCCCTGGTCGTCAAGAGCCGCCACAGCAGACGGCACGACCTCGTGGCCCGGGTGGACGACGCCGAACAGCTGCGGGCGCTGGCCGCGCAGTGGCCGGACGAGCCGGTGGTGACCCAGGCCTACACCCCCAACAGCGGCTGGGACCACAAACTGTGGGTCGTCGGCGACGAGGTCTTCGCCGCCGTACGCCGCTCGGAGCTGGCCACCCCCGCCTCCCGCCGCACCGAGCCGGTCGCGGTCGGCGAACTGCCCCCGGCCTGGCTCGACGTGGTGCGCCGCGCGGGGGAGGTCTTCGCCCTGGACGTCTACGGCGTCGACCTCCTCGACGTGCCGGGCGGGCCGCTGATCGTCGACGTCAACGCCTTCCCCGGAATCCGCGGCCAGCGGGGGGCGCCGGAGGCGCTCGCGGAGCTGGCCCTGCGTGCGGCGGCGGGCAGTTATCGTCCGCGCGGTGCGACGAGTGGCGCCATCCTGAACGGTTGAGGGACGCCCGCCGCAGGCGCGGCAAACCCGCACTCGACGGCGATCGCTCCGGACTTCAGGAGAACACCAGCGGCCTGCGGTCCTCCCACGGCACCGCCTGTTCCAGCTGAGCCGCCACCCGCAGCAGCAGATCCTCCCTGCCGTGGGCGGCGACGAGCTGTACCCCGATCGGCAGGCCCTCGCGGCTCTGCCCGAGCGGCAGGCTGACCGCGGGGTTCCCCGCGACGTTGAACACCGCGGTGAACGGCCCGTACTCGAGGATCCGGCGCAGCCAGGAGCGGGCCGTGTGGCCTTCGCCGTCGTAGTCGAGGGTGCCGTGCGGCGCCGGGAGTTGCCCGAGCGTCGGCGTCAGCAGCAGGTCGTGACGGGTGAAGAAGTCACCGACCGGGCGCGTCACCCGGTGCTGGGCGTCGACCGCCGCCATCACATCGAGCGCGGTCGCCGCCTCCGTCTCGCCGAGCACCACCCGTGACACCGCCTCCAGCAGCGACGGATCGGGCCTGCGCGGCGCCCTGAGCATCGCGGCACCCGTCGCGAACACGCTGAGCATCAGCGCCTCGACGACCGCCTCCGGATCGACGGCCGGGCTCGCCGGGGACACCACGTGCCCGATCCACTCCAGCACCTGCCCCGCCGCCTCCGTCGCCGCGGCCACCTGGGGGTCGACCGCGACCCCCGACCACGCCTGCGTGGTGACCGCGACCCGCAGCCGGCCCGGGTCGGCCCGCAGCTCCTCGGCGTACGGGCGGGCCGGCGGCGGCGTCGCGTACTTCTCGCCGACGGGCGGTGCGCCGACGGCGTCGAGCAGGTGGGCCGCGTCGCGCACGGTCCGGGTGAGCCCGAACTCCACTGTCTGCCCGAACGCGGCCTCCCCGGCGAGCGGCCCGCTCGGCGTACGGCCACGGCTCGGCTTCAGGCCGACGAGCCCGCAGCACGAGGCGGGCACCCGCAGGGAACCCGCGCCGTCGTTGCCGTGCGCGAAGGGCACCGCACCGGCGGCCACGAGCGCGGCCGCCCCGCCGCTCGACCCGCCGACGCCCCGGTCCCGCGCCCACGGGTTGCGCGTCGGACCGTGGCGCACCGGCTCCGTCGAGAAGCTGAGGCCCAGCTCGGGAGCGGTGGTCTGACCGAGCGCCACCAGCCCGGCGGCGCGGAAGCGGGCCATCAGGTCGTGGTCGGCCTGGGCGACGGCGCCGCGGACGGCGCGACTGCCGAGCGCGAACGGCACACCCCGCGCGAACGGCCCGCTGTCCTTGATCACAAAGGGCACGCCGCCGAACGGACCGTCCGGCTCGTGGTCGAGGGCGGGCTCGAACAGCGGCAGCGTCAGCGCGCCCAGCTCGGCACCTGCCACGGCCAGGGCGCGCCGCGCCACCGACTCGACCTCGGCCGCGCTCACTTCACGCGCCCGGATCAGCGCCCGCAGGCCGACCGCGTCGAGGCCCGCGTATTCGTACAGCTCCACCGGGTCTCCCACTTCTCGGCTGATGGCTGGAATCAGACTGACGTACGGAGCCGCCGCGCGGCCACCGAGTTTCGCCGCCGTGCTCCTGGGTGCCCGGTGACCTCGTAGATTCTGCCGTGTGCGGCAAGCGGTTTCGAACCACCCGCCCCAGCAGTCCGTGGTGTCACAGTGGCCGGAACTCCCCGTAACTCCTCGGCCCCGCAAGCCGTTTCCCGGAGCAGATCAGTCCTCATGCAACGGGGCCGCCGAAGGCCGCACCCACCGGACCACCCCGTCCGGAGCACCGGTGATCCGGGCCGGGCCCGCCGCGGAACCCGCGAGGCCCGGGCCCGGGCACTTCCCGGTCCCTTTCGACCGGCGGCCGTCTCCCGGCGCGGAATCGCGCTGTGACGGCGGGAGACGGCCGCCGCACCTTCGTGAGGCACATCGACGCCGAGCCGAGGGAGCCCTGATGAGCCTGCTGCGCAAGATCCGTGAAACCGGACGGGTGGCGGAGGACGCGCCACCCCGGCCCGCCCCCGCCGCATCCGCCGCGGCCCGCCGCCTGGGCGGCTCGGTCCAGGTGCGCTGCGTCGACGCCGGGTCGTGCAACGGCTGCGAGATCGAGATCGCGGCGGCCTTCGGGCCGGTCTACGACGCCGAGCGCTACGGAGCCCGCCTCGTCGCCTCGCCCCGGCACGCGGACCTCGCGCTCGTGACCGGACCGGTGACCCGCAACATGGCAGAACCGCTGCGGCGCACCGTCGCCGCGATGCCCCGCCCCCGGCTCGTCGTGGCGGTCGGCGACTGCGCCCTGAACTGCGGCGAGTTCGCCGGCGGCCACGGCGTCGAGGGCGCCGTGGCCGACGTGGTCCCCGTCGACCTCAAGGTCGAGGGCTGCCCGCCGCGACCCGACCGGATCGTGGCGGCGCTCCGCGCCGTGACCGGCCGGTGACCGCGACCGCGCCCGGCGGGGGCGCGGCCCGGACCACGGGCGCCGCCCCTCGAGCGAGGGACCGCGCATGAAAGGTGCCGAAACCGCGGCGGTTCTCGCGGTCGGGCTCGCCGGCGCGGGGGCGCTGTCCGGCGCGTTGCTGCCGAGACGGGCGCGCGTCATAGCCGTCGGGCTGTGCACGGCCGGACTGGGCGGCGCCGGGCTCACCGCCGGACTCATGGCCTCCGGCGGCGGCCGGTGGTCCGTCCACCTCCCCGGCCTGCTGCCGATGGCCGGCGTCTATCTGGCCGTCGACGCCCTGTCGGGGCTGTTCATGGCGGTGGCGGGAGCCGTGGTCCTCGCGGTCGCCGTCTACGGCATCGGCTACGCCGGGGGCGGCCACGCGCGCGGAGTCGCCTCGCGCGGGGTCCAGGCCTCGCTGCCCCTGTTCGCCCTCACCCTCGTGCTCGTCCCCGCGGCCGCCTCCGTCTCGACGTTCCTCCTCCTGTGGGAGGTCATGGCCCTCACCTCCCTGCTGCTCGTCCTCGCCGACCAGCGGGACCGCGCCTCCGTCCGCGAGGCCGGGGTGTGGTACGCCGTCATGACCCACCTCGGACTCGTCCTGCTGCTGGCCGGAATGGCCCTCTTCGCCGCCTGCGCCGGGGGCGAGACCTTCACCGCGCTGCGCGCCGGGGCGAGCGGGATGTCACCCACCGCCCGCGGCACGGTCTTCGTGCTGGTCGCCGCGGCCTTCGCGTCGAAGGCCGGCATGGTGCCCCTGCACCCCTGGCTGCCCAGGGCCCACCCCGAGGCCCCCAGCAACGTCTCCGCGCTGATGAGCGCCGCCATGGTCAACCTCGGCGCCTACGGAATCGTGCGCGTGGCCTTCGACCTGCTGGGCGGCGCCCCGCGCTGGGGCTGGCTGCTCGTCCTGGCGGCGGGCGCGCTCTCCGCCGTCTACGGCATCCTCCAGGCGGCCATGGCATCGGACCTCAAGAGACTGCTCGCCTACTCGACCTCCGAGAACCTGGGCCTCGTCCTCATCGGCGTCGGCGCGGCCGGGCTCTTCGCCTCCTCCGGCTATCCGGTGCCCGCCGCGCTCGCCCTCGCGGCCGCGCTCCTGCACGTCGCCAACCACGCCGTCTTCAAGGCCCTGCTGTTCTGCGCCGCGGGCTCCGTCGTCCGCGCCACCGGCCTGCGCGACCTCGACCGCATGGGCGGGCTGCGCGCCCGGATGCCCGCCACCGCGGGCTTCTTCACCGTCGCCGCCCTCGGCGCGATCGCCCTCCCGCCCGGCAACGGCTTCCTCAGCGAGTGGCTGCTCCTCCAGTCCCTGATCAACGGCCTGACGGTGCCCGGCATCTCCACCGCCATCGTGCTGCCGCTCGCCGTCGCCGTCATCGCCCTCTCCGCGGGACTGGCCGCCGCCGTCTTCGTCAAGGCCCTCGGCGTGGGCTTCTTCGCCCGGCCCCGCAGCGCCGAGGCCGCGGCCGCCAAGGAGAGCCCGCCCGGCATGCTCATCGGCATGGGCCTGCTCGCCGTCGGCTGCACCGGGCTTGCGCTGGTCCCCGGCATGCTGGGCAACGGGCTGTCACGGGCCGTGGCCGTCGCCGGACTCGGGAGCGGGCCCACGCTGTCCGGCGACGGCTTCGAACTGCGCCTGGACCGGCTCGCCGCCTCCATGTCGCCCCTGTGGGTGGCCGCCGCGCTGACGGCCGGACTGCTCGCCGCGGCCGGCCTGATCCGGATCACGGCCCGCCGCGGCCGCCGCGCCAACGTCAAGCTGTGGGACTGCGGCGGAGGAGCCCCCACCGCCCGGATGTCCTACACCGCGACCTCGTTCGCCGAACCCCTCCAGCGCGTCTTCGACGACGTCCTCGCCCCCGAGCAGGACGTCAACGTCACCCCGCTGCGCGAGTCCGCCTATCTGGTGGAACGGGTGCGCTTCCAGAGCCGGATCCCCGACCGGATCGAGCACCGTGTCTACCGCCCCGTGCTCGCCGCCGTCACCGGCCTCGGCCAGAGCGCGCGCCGCCTGGCCACCGGCAGCGTGCACCTGTACCTCGGATACGGGTTCTTCGGCCTCGTCGCCGTCCTGTTGGCCCTGGCGGTGGGCTGGTGAGCGGCGGCACGCGGCGGGGCACGCCGGGGGAGACGCAGGAGGAGACACCGTGAAAGCCATCGGCACGGCGGCAGTGACCGCCCAGGTCGTCCTCGTCGTCGCCGGGGCGCCGCTGCTCGCCGGCACGATGCGGCAGGTGCGGGCCCGGATGGAGGGACGGGCCGGCCCCGGCGTCGCCCAGCCCTGGCGGGACCTGCGCAAGCTGCTCCGCAAGGAGGCCATCACCCCCATCGGCACCGGCCCCGCCTTCCGCGTCGCCCCCCTCCTGCTCGTCGCGACCACCGCCGTCGTCGCCGCCCTCGTCCCTCTGGCCTCCACCGTCACCCCCGTCAGCGGCAGCGCCGACCTGATCCTGGTGGTGGCACTGCTGGCCCTCGGCACGGTCGCCCTCGCCCTCGCGGGCCTGGACACCGGCACCGCCTTCGGCGGCATGGGCGCCTCCCGCGAGATGACCGTCGCCGCCCTCGTGGAGCCGACCATCCTCCTCGCGGTGTTCGCCCTGTCGATACCGACGGGTTCCACCAACCTGTCCGCGATCGTCTCCGGCGGCATCCACGACCCGGTGCGGCTGGCCTCCCCCGCGGGGCTCCTGGCCACCGCCGCACTGGCCGTCGCCGTCCTCGCCGAGACCGGCCGGCTGCCCGTGGACAACCCCTCCACCCACCTGGAGCTGACGATGGTCCACGAAGCGATGGTCCTGGAGTACGCGGGCCCCGACCTCGCCCTGGTCGAACTCGGCGCCCAGATGAGGCTCGCCGTCCTCCTCGGACTGCTCGCCTCCCTGTCCGCGCCCTGGGGCATCGCGACCACCGCCTCACCGGCCGCCCTCGCCCTCGCCCTCGTCCTGCTCACCGCCAAGGTCGCCCTGCTCGGCTCCGCCCTCGCGGCCGCCGAGGTGTTCTGGGCCAAACTGCGGCTGTTCCGCGTCCCCGAGCTGCTCGCCGGATCCTTCCTGCTGGCCCTGCTCGCGGTCACCGCCTCGTACTTCCTCACAGGAGAGTGAGTGAGGGACACATGAACGACAGCGTCTACACCCAGCTGCTCGACCTGGCGTGCGGCGCGTTCCTGCTCGCGGCCGTCGTGGTCCTGTGGCTGCGCCAACTGTCCTCGATCGTCCGGGCCTTCGCCCTCCAGGGCGTGGCCCTCGCCGCCGTCGCCGGCCTGCTGGGCGTGCACGAGGGCCGCTGGGACCTCCTGGCCGTCGCCGTCGGCATCGGCCTGCTCCGCGCCGGCGCCCTGCCCCACCTCATCCGCCGCGCCCTCGCCGCCGGCACCCCGCCCGCCGCCCACCACTCCACCCACCACTACGAGGAGGACGTCAGCGAGGCCCGCGAGACCCAGCCCCTGGTCAACGTCGCGGCCTCGCTGCTCAGCGCCGCCCTCCTCACCCTCCTCGCCTACGCCGTCGCCCGGCCCCTCGTCGAACTCGACCCCACCCCCGCGACGAGTGCCCTGCCGGTCGGCCTCGCCGTCGTCCTGATCGGCTTCTTCACCCTGGTCACCCGGCGCCGCGCCCTGGCGCAGGTGGTCGGCTTCCTGCTCCTGGACAACGGCATCACCGCGACGGCCTTCCTGGCCGCGTCCGGAGTGCCGCTGATCGTCGAACTCGGCGTCTCCTTCGACGTCCTGCTCGCCGTTCTCGTCCTGCAGATCCTCACCACCCGGATGCGGGCCGCCTTCGGCGGCACCGGCATCGACGACCTGCGGGAGCTACGCGACTGATGACGCACGCCACCACCGCACTGCTGCTGACCGCCCCCATCGCGGTTCCCCTCGCCACCTCGGCCGCCCACGCCGCCACCGGGCTGCGCGGCGTACGGCCGTACCGCCGGGCCCACGCCCCCCGGCACTCCGCCGCCCTCGCGCACCGGCCGCCGCCCCCGCGGACACCGGCCGAACCCGTACGGACCACCGGCGCCACCGCGGCCGCCGGGGGACCGGCCACGCTCACCGGCGGACCCCCGGCCGCACCCCCCGGGCCGCCGCCGTTCGCCACCGACGGCCCGCCCGCCGCACCGCCGTTCGCCACCGGGACCGACACCGTGGCCCGGCCGCTCGGCACCTGGCTCGGTCTGGTGTCCCCGGCCACGATCCTCTTCTGCGGGGCCGCCCTCGCCGCCACCGTCCCGGACCGCGGACCGGTGACGGCGTACGGGCGGCTGCTGCGCGCCGACGCCCTCACCGTGTGGCTGCTGCTCGCCGTCGGCGCGGTGGCGGCCCTCGCCTGCGCCGCCAATCCCGCCCACCTCGCCCACGAGCGGGCCGACGCCGGTGCCGCCCGCCGCTACAACCTGCTCGTCCACGCCTTCCTCGCCGCCATGAGCGCGGCCGTCCTGGCCGCCAACCTCGGCGTCCTGTGGATCGCCATCGAGGCCACCACCATCGTCACCGCCTTCCTCGTCGGCCACCGCCGCACCCGGGCCTCCGTCGAGGCCGCCTGGAAGTATGTGGTGATCTGTTCCGCCGGGATCGCCCTCGCCTTCCTCGGCACCGTCCTGATCTACTACGCCGCCCGGCAGGCGGGCATCTCCGAGGCCTCCGCCCTGGACTGGCCCACCCTCGCCGCGCACGCCGACCGGCTCGACCCGGCCGTCACCCGGCTCGCCATGAGCCTCATCGTCCTCGGCTTCGGCGCCAAGGCGGGCCTCGCCCCCCTGCACGCCTGGCTGCCCGACGCCCACAGCCAGGCACCCGCGCCGGTGTCCGCGCTGATGTCCGGCGTCCTGCTCTCCGTCGCCTTCGCCGGGCTGCTGCGCTACAAGGTCATCGCGGACGCGGCCCTGGGCACCGGCTACACCCGCACCCTGCTCGCCGGGGCCGCCCTGCTCACCCTGGCCCTGGCCGCCATCCTGCTGCTCGCCCAGCGCGACTACAAGCGGATGCTGGCCTATTCGAGCATGGAACACATGAGCCTGATCGCCCTCGGCACCGCCATCGGCACCCCGCTCGCCGTCTCCGCCGCCCTGCTGCACATCGCGGGCCACGGGCTGGCGAAGACCGTCGCGTTCTGCGCGTCGGGCCACATCCTGCGGATCCGGCGCACCGCCCGCATCGGGCGGGTGCGCGGGCTGCTGGCCGAGGCCCCAGCCCTCGGCACCACCTTCGGGCTGGCCGTGGTCGCCCTGCTCGGCCTGCCGCCGTTCAGCCTCTTCGCCTCCGAACTCGGCCTCGCCCGCGCCGGATTCGCCGCAGGACACGGCAAGGTCGTCGCCGTCGCCCTGGTCCTCACCCTCGTCTCCTTCGCCGCGCTCGTCACCCGCACCGCCCGCATGGTCCTCGGCCCCCCGCCCGAGCCGGAGGCCGTCGCCGACGGCCCCGTCCGGCTCGGGGCGGCCGCCGCGGCCCCCCTGGTCACCGGGCTCGTCGCGGCCGCGGCCCTGGGGATGGCCACCGGTCCCCTCACCCGGCTGCTCTCCGCGGCCGGCGAGATCATCGGAAGGCACTGACCCATGCCCCGGACCGTGACCGACATCGGCCCCGACGAACTGCCCGAGCGCGCCGCGGACCTGCTCGTCGACGGCCACCGCCTCGCGCTGGTGGCCGCTCACCACGACGGCCCCTCCGCCCCCGGCGGCCCCGCCGTCCGCGTCGTCTACCTCTTCGCCTCGGGCCCGCCCGACACCCGCACCGAACTGCACGTACGCCTCGATCCGAAGGCCCCGGAACTGCCCACCCTGGCCCATCTGTCCTTCCCCGCCGGGCGGTTCGAGCGCGAGATGCGCGACCTGCACGGCATCGTGCCCCTCGACCACCCCCTGCCCCACCGCCTCGTCCGCCACTTCCACTGGCCGCGCGGCTGGTACCCGATGCACCCCGACGCGGGCCCCCCGCCGCCCTTCGCCGAGCCCGAGGGCCCGTACCCCTTCCTGGAGGTCGAGGGCGAGGGGGTCTACGAGATCCCCGTCGGGCCGGTGCACGCCGGGCTCATCGAACCCGGGCACTTCCGCTTCTCCGTCGTCGGCGAGACCATCATCAAGCTCAAGGCCCGCCTGTGGTTCGTCCACAAGGGCATCGAGAAGCTCATGGAGGGCCGCACCCCCGACCGCGGGCTGCCGCTCGCGGAGCGCGTCAGCGGCGACACCGCCGTCGGCCACGCCCTCGCCTACTGCCTGGCCGTCGAGGAGGCCACCGGCACCCGGGTGCCCGAGGACGCCCGGCGTGCCCGGGCGCTGCTCCTCGAACTGGAGCGCCTCCACAACCACGTCGCCGACCTCGGCGCCCTGTGCAACGACGTCGGCCACGGCATCCTCAACGCCCGCGCCCAGCACGTCCGCGAGCAGCTGCTGCGCCTGAACCAGGAGGTCACCGGCCACCGGCTGCTGCGCGGCGCCGTCGTCCCGGGCGGCGCGGCCCTGTGCTCGGTGCCCGGCACGGCGCGGATGCGGGTGCTCGGCCGGGAGATCGGCGACCTCGTCACCCTCGCGCTCGGGCACACCACCGTCCGCGACCGCTTCACCGGCACCGCCCGGCTCGACGTGGCCGCCGCCCGCGACCTGGGCTGCCTCGGCTATGTCGCGCGGGCCAGCGGACTGTCCGCCGACGCCCGGACCCGCCACCCGTTCCACGACTACGGGCCGGCGCTCACCGTGCCCGTCCACACCGCCGGGGACGTCCTGGCCCGCTTTCTCGTACGGGCCGAGGAGATCGACGCCTCCCTCGCCCTCGTCGAGGAGCTCAACGAGCGGCTCATCACCGGCCGCTGGGTGGCGGAACTCCCGCCCGGCAGGCCCGGGGCCACCGCCGCGGGCACCGGCATCGTCGAGGGCTGGCGCGGCACGATCACCACGCGCGTCGAGCTGCGCGGCCGCGACCACACGCTGACCCGGGTGAAGACGGCCGACCCGTCCTTCTTCAACTGGCCGGCGCTGCCGGTCGCGCTGGCCGACACGATCGTCCCGGACTTCCCGCTGACCAACAAGAGCTTCAACCTGTCCTACGCGGGCAACGACCTGTGAGGCTCCGAAAGGTCCGACAGGGGGATCAGGCTTCCTCGTCATCGGGGTCGATGCCGTGCTCACGGGCCATCCGCAGCGCGTCCTCCAGCTCCACCTCCGCCACTTCGGTCCCATAGGCATCGGCCGCCGCCCGCGCTGCCACCAGCGCGGCCCGGGCTTCGCGGACCCGCTGCCGCATCGCTTCGGCGAACACGCTCACGGCGCCCCCAAGGGGAACGGTGGGAAGGATTCCTCAAGTCTAGGGTCAATCCGCGGCTTTGCCCCTGCCCCTTCCCGGCTGTCCCGGCGCACGGCGCTGCCGGCAGTTGCTACCGGCGGTTCAGCAGGCCCTTGAGCGCCTCACCCGTGCTCTTCTTCCCGGCGGGCATCCGGAGCCTCTCGGTCAGCGAGGGGCTGCGCAGCAGGTCGCCGGGGGTGACGAAGTTCGGCTCGGCCTCCATGGCCCTGATCTTCTCCAGGGCCCGCGCGGGCGGGAGGGGCGCGCCGGATCCGTCCTGACCGTCGGCGCGGTGCAGGGCGGTGCCGAAGGCGACCATGGACGACAGCAGTTCCTCGTCGCTCGGGTCGGAAAGACCGGCCGGGACGGGAACGTGCCGCGCCAGGAGGTCGGGCCTTGCCGAGGGCCGTGGCATAGGCGGAGACCAGCGGGGCGAGCGCGGCCTCTGCGTCCGCCGGGGCGAGCCGTCCGGCTGCGGGCCCGGCGGGCAGCGGCAGGCGCGGGACGGCCGGGTGGGCGCGTGCCCAGCCCAGGAGGGTGCCGTCGGGGTGGGTGTCGTCGTCGGCCGTCCTCAGGGCATAGGGGGCGCGGGGCCGGGCCTCGTGGTGGCAGCGGTAGACGAACTCGGAGCAGATCATGGGCTGTCGGCCGCATTCGGCCATCGCGTTCACCGCTGCCGCCGCCTGGTCCAGGACGGTACGCACGAGCCGACGTCCCCCCAGGGGCAGCGGGATGTGGCGGGTGACGCAGAGGACGGCCAGCAGCACGATCTGCTGGTGCGCGTACGAGGTGTGACCCGCCAGATAGCGGCGCGCGACGTCGAGGACGGGGCCCGTGTCCGCCGGGGTGGTCAGGGCGCGGCCGACCGTCAGGTCGTGGCCGTCCATGGCCTGGGCGAACGTGACGGTGCGCAGCCCCTCCCCGACGACTTCGGCCAGCGCGTCCTCGCCGACGGCGAGCGCGGCGTGGCTGACCTCGGAGCCGTCCATGAGACAGATCGCACGGGAGACGGCCTCCGTCCCACGGGTCAGGACGACGTCCCCGGGCTTGATCTGTTCCGGAAGAGGCATGCGGTGTTCCCGTCTTGAGGGGAGGGGCGGGTCCCTGTCATGCCCCCCGGACGGGTACGGCAAGCGAGCGGTCGAGGACATTGCACCGGATAGGGGAACGGCCTCAGGAGCGGGGCCGCTCCCGGCCGCCGGGCGCCCTCGCGGCCGCAGGACGGCCGGTGATCAGGCCGCGCCCTCGGCCGTCCACCCCGGGACCTGGAAGCGGGGCGTGAGGTCCGCGCTCGCGACCTCCTCGCCGCAGCAGCGGCAGACGACGACGGAGTCGAGGTCGGCGCCGCAGGTGTGCTCCAGGACGGTCGGCGGCACGTCCGCGAGGTGGCGGTCGCCCCAGCGCATCAGCATCAGGAGCACGGGGCGCAGGTCCTGCCCGGCGGGGGTGGGGCAGTACTCGAAGCGGGCGGGGCGCTCGTGGTAGGGAACCTTCTCCAGGACCCCCGCCTCCACCAGGCGGCGCAGCCGCGCGGCGAGGATGTCACGAGGGGCTCCGGTGTTGCGGGCGATCGCGTCGAAGCGCCGGACGCCGAAGAAGACCTCGCGCAGCACCAGCAGGGAGTACTTCTCGCCGACCACGCCGAGTGCGTCGGCGATCGAACATGGGCGCGCTGTCGTCATGCCCCTCATCGTAAAGCAGCCGGATTTGCTTCCCCAACCCTGCGTGGAACACGGCCGATCCAGCCCTTTTCGCCGCTTTCAGGGGCGGGCGGCGGCGATGAGCTGGCGCAGGGCGCCGTGGAAGACCTCGTGGTCGGTCATGGCGGGCAGGATGACGCCCATGTGGCCGGTCAGGACCGGGAATTGCTCCGGGTCGAGCGCGGCCAGGGCGGTGCGCGTGGTGGTGACGGTGGCCTTGGGATCCCCGTGGTCCACGAAGGCCGCGCTGCCGAGGGTGAGCAGATACATCCGCCGGTAGGTGTGGAACGCCTGCTCCGGGGTCATTCCGGCGGCGATGCTGTCGGCGAGCGCGGGCTCGACCAGCCGGGCGAGCAGCTGGGGACCGAGCCAGGGCCGGGAGCCGCGCAGCGCGACCAGTCCGGGGTGGGCGGTCAGCAGTGCGTAGAGCGCGGTGAAGCGCGCCTCGGTGGCCTCGGCCCACGGTGTGCCCGGGGGGATGTCCGGCAGCTCGGCGGCGAGGTGGTCGGTGCACAGGTCGAGCAGCCCGCCCAGATCCGTGCAGCGGCGGTGGACGGTCGCGTGGGAGACGCCCAGCCGCTCGGCGACCGAGCGGAAGCTCAGGGCCGCGGGGCCTTCCTCGTCGATGACCGCGAGGGCGGTGCGGGCGATGCGGTCGGGGGTGGCCAGGCTCAGGGAAGGGGAGTGTCGCGGCATTGTAACACTGTAACGTACGCTGTCACGCAACGATCGGCCCGACGGCCGGCACGCGATTCAAGGGGGACTTCCCAGTGCACCGCCTCACCTACGACGACATCCAGCAGGCGACCGGGCGGACCACCGGGCACGTCCGGCCCGTCACCCTCGCCCCGGCGGACCCCACCGGGGCGTACGAGCTGTGGCTTGCCATGGAGTTCATGCAGCACACCGGGTCCTTCAAGGCGCGCGGCGCGCACAACTTCCTCGCCGCCCACCGCGAGGCCGGCACCCTGCCCGCCGCGGGCGTCACCATCGCCTCCGGCGGCAACGCCGGGCTGGCCTGCGCCTGGGCCGCCCGGCGGCAGGGCGTCCGGGCGACGGTCTTCCTCCCCGCCACCGCCCCGCACGTCAAGGTCGCCAGGCTCCGCGGCTACGGCGCGGACGTCCGGCTCGTCGGCACCGAGTACGCCGAAGCCCTGGCCGCCTGCGAGGAGTTCGCGGCCGCCACGGGAGCCCTCGCGAGCCACGCCTACGACCATCCGCTGATCGCCGCCGGGGCCGGCACCCTGCTGGAGGAGATCGTGGAGCGGGTGCCCGGCCTCGACACCGTCGTCGTCGCGGTGGGCGGCGGCGGGCTGTTCGCCGGGGTCGCCACGGCCGCCCGGCACCACGGGGTGCGGACCGTCGCCGTCGAGCCCGAGAACTGCCGCGCCCTGCACGCCGCCCTGGAGGCCGGGCGGGTCACCGAAGTGCCGGTCGACTCCGTCGCCGCGGACGCCCTCGGCGCCCGGCGCGCCTCCGAGACGGCACTCGCAGCCGCGCAGGACGACGGCGTCACCTCGGTCCTGGTGCCGGACGCCGCGATCGTCGACGCGCGCCGGTCCCTGTGGGACGACCGCCGCCTCGCGGTCGAACACGCGGCGGCGACGGCGCTCGCGGCGCTCTCGGGCCCCGCGCCCGCCTACGCACCGGCCGAGGGGGAGAAGGTCGCGGTGGTGCTGTGCGGGGCGAACACCGACCCCGGTGACCTGGTGGACCCCCGGTAGACGGGCTCCGGGTGAGCGGGCGTCAGAGCCGCTGCGCCCGATCGTGGACCGCGCGCGCCGCCGCACCCAGCACGGGGCCGAACATGGCGGTGCTGTGCTCCAGCGCGTCCCCGTGGCTGTTGACCGAAACCAGCGTGCCCAGGCCCGACTTCGCGTCGAAGTCCGCCAGCCACGGGCCGCCGCTGGCCCCGCCCGTCATGTCGCAGGGCATCCGCAGCTCGTCATCCGGGGCGGCCGTCGCCGGGCCCGTGCAGGAGAGCAGTTGCTCACCACGCTGCGGGCGCGTCGCCGGATAGCCGAACGCGGTCACCTGCCCGCCCGGCTCGCGGTCGAATGCCACCTGCTGACCGCCCACCGCATCCGTCAGCCGCTTGCCCCCGACCGGGTCGACGGTCAGCGCCGCGACGTCCGTGCGCGCGTCCTGCGCCCACGATGCGGGGGTGACCGTGGCCCGTACGGGAAAGACGCCGTGGGGCGTCTGCGCGCTCTTCGCGTAGCCGGGCACGAAGACCAGATCCATATGGGTGTTGGCGGGTGAGGCGCCGCGCCGTACGCAGTGACCGGCGGCCAGCACGACCGAGCGGTTGCCGCTCCTGACCGCCGTGGCCGTGCACCAGGTGTCGTCGCCATTGGCGTTGACGAAGAAGAGGCGGCCGACCGTCTTCACCGGCGCGCCCTTCCACTCCTTGGTCAGCGGCCCGGTCGGCCCCAGGTCCACGCTCTCGCTGACCTTCCACATCCGCGCGGCCGTCCAGTAGGCCAGCACCTCCTGACGCTCCTTCGCCGTGTACGTCACCTCGGCCGTGGCCGGTGCGGCCGCCGTCGCCGGGGACGGTGCCGCGCCCAGGGCTACGGCGCAGGCGAGGGCGACGGCGGACAGCCGCCCGAGCGGTTTCGAAGCGCGCATGGTTCTCCTCGGAATGATCGGGTCTGTCGCGCTGGGAGACGGTCCGTCAGCCGACGGGGTTCCCCGGCGTGCGCCACCGGGCCGGAAGGGATGCGCGCCTGCCTGCCAACCGGCCGGGCCGGCCCCTCGCTAACGGCCCCTGGCGGTGTCATCATCAGTGCCGTGGCACTGAGCTATCAGTCGATCACTCTGCGGGCTCTGCGGGACAAGGGCCCCGACTGGACCCTCCGGGACGGCGCGACCTGGTGCATGGTCACCCCACCGCACCACGACCGCCGTTCGCAGGGCTGGAAGCTGCACCTGTCGGCGACGCCCGCGTCCGCGCCCCACGTCCTGGAACGCGCGGCTCCGGTCCTGGTGGCGCACGGATGCGCCTTCAAGTTCGCCGTCTCGCCCCGGGTCGCCGCCGAACTCACCTCCGTCCGCGCCTCCCGGGCACAGTCGGGCAAGTTCCTCACCGCCTACCCCGCCGACGACGACCAACTGCGCGCGCTCGCCGAGGAACTCCACCGCGCCACCCTCGGCCTCGCCGGGCCCACGATCCTCTCGGACCGGTGCTACCGGCCGGGCAGCCTCGTCCACTACCGCTTCGGCTGCTTCGCCCGGCCCCACGAACTGGGCGACGAGGGCTTCTACGAAGGGCGGCTGCAGGCCCCCGACGGCACCTTCGTCACCGACACCCGTAACCCCTGGTTCGAACCGCCCCCTTGGGCCGTGCCACCCTTCGACCCGCCCGCGCCGGCCACACCCGGCCGCCCGCGCGGCGGGCCCGTCCTGCTCGCCGGCCGCTACCTCGTCAGGGAAGCCGTCCGGCACTCCAACCGCGGCGGTGTCTACCGCGCGCACGACCGGCGGACCGGTGAGGACGTCCTGCTCAAGGAGGCACGCCCGCACATCGGCGCCGGCCTCGACGGCAAGGACGCGCGGGACTGGCTCGGATACGAGGCCACCGTCCTGGCCCGGCTCGCCCCGCACCGCGTCACCCCGGCCGTGCGCGAGGTGTTCGAGGCGGGTGGGCACGTCTTCCTCGTCGAGGACCTGATCGACGGCAAGAGCCTCCAGCAGTGGGCCGCGGAGCACTCGTGGCGCGACAGCGGCCGCCTGCCGGTTCCCACGGCATGGGAGCTCGCGCGCCGGCTCACCCGTCTGATGGGCGAGGTGCACACGGCGGGCTTCGTCCTCCGCGACTTCAAACCGGGCAACGTCGTCATCGGACCCGACGGCGCCCCCGTCCTCGTCGACCTCGAATGCGCGGTCCGCACCGACGCCACGGCGTACGTCGCGGGCACCCACGGCTTCACCGCACCCGAATACCTCGAAGGGCCCGGCCGCGACAGCGACACCCCGCCGCCCGCCCCCGGCCCCGAAGCGGACTGGTACAGCCTGGGCGCCACCCTGCTCCACGCCACCACCGGCATCAGCCCCGTGCTCGCCCCCGACACACCACCCGGCCGCACCGCCGGCGACCGCCTCGCGGCCCTCGTCGACGCGGCAGCCCCCGCCTTCCCCGCGCTCCGGGCGCTCGCCCCCCTCGTCCTCGGCCTCACCGCGGACGGTCCCTCCCGCTGGCCCCTGGAGAAGGCCGCGGCCTTCCTGCGCGCCGACCCCGTCGTACGGCCCGTGACCGCCGGACCCGCGCTGACGCCCCGCCGCGCCGACCGGCTCGTCGGCGACGGACTCGCCCACCTGGCGGCCACCGTGGAACCCTCCGGCGAGTACCTCTGGCCCGGGCCGCGCTCCCTGCCGCACGGCGACCCCTGCAACGTCCAACTCGGCGCCGCCGGGGTGCTGGCCGTGCTCGACCGGGCCGTCCGCACCGGCGAGATGCCCGCCGAACCCCTGCTGCGCACCACGGCGCAGTGGCTCGACGAACGGCTCACCCTGCCCAGCCGGATCCTGCCCGGCCTCTACTTCGGCCGCTCCGGCGCCGTATGGGCCCTCCACGACGCCGCCCGCACCCTGGGCGACACCCTCCTGGCCGAGCGCGCGCGGGAGTACGCCCTGCGGATCCCCCTCGACTGGCACAACCCCGACATCTGCCACGGCCTCGCGGGCGCGGGCCTGGCACAGCTGCACCTGTGGCACACGACCGGGGACCGGCGGTTCGCGGAACGCGCCTCGGAGTGCGCGGACGGGCTGCTCCGGCTGACCGCGCACGCGGACCGCGGGGTGGACTGGGCCGCGGGTCCCGGACACCGCGCCGAACTCGCCGGTTCCGCGTTCTACGGCTTCGGGCACGGCATCGCCGGGAACGCCACCTTCCTGCTCGCCGCCGGACGGGACCTGGCCCGCCCCGAACTCGTCGACATCGCGGTCGGCGGCGGCCATGCCCTGTGCGCCGTCGCCGAACGCCACGGCGACGCCGCGCACTGGCCCAAGGGGCCGGGCCGCACCGACCGCACCGGCCTCGACTTCTGGTGCAACGGGACCTCCGGCGTGGGGACGTTCCTGGTCCGGCTGTGGCAGGCGACAGGGGACGCGCGCTTCCGTACGTACGCCGAGCTGGCGGCCGTCGCGGCCCACCGCGACCGCTGGCGGGTCGGCCCCGGCACCTGCCACGGCGTCGCGGGCAACGCCGAGCTGCTGCTCGACCTCGCCGGGGCGACGGGGGAGGAGCGCTACCGCACCTGGGCGGCGGAGGCCGCGAACTGCCTGTATTCAAGGGCCGCGGAACGCGACGGCCGGCTGGTCGTCCCCGACGACACCCTGCGCGAGGTCTGCGCGAGCTACAACGTCGGAATGTCCGGCGCCCTCGACTTCCTCCTGCGCCTCAAGCACGGCGGCCCCCGGTCCTGGCTGGTCGACTGCGGCCACTGACGGACCGGCCCGCCGCGAAGGGAAAGGAGCCCCGGAAGGAGGTGAGAGCGATGGAGAACGAGGTACTTCAGCTCCAGGAGCTGCCGGAGACGGACGAGCGCGAGCTGGAGCCGATGATGTGCTGCGACACCGACCACACCAGCGGCCAGTGCACGGATCCGCCGCGCTGTCGCCCGTCCTGACCGTGCCGACCGGTTCCGGGTGGCCGCGCGCCACCCGGAACCAACCGATCCGGCAGAGGAGGTGCCGTGGCCGACGCCCGTTGGACGGCGGTGCTGCGCGGGACGACGGCGGACGCGGCCCTCGGCCTCGCCGCCGCCCTCGCCGGACGGCCGCGCCCTGTACCCCGTAGGGTGCGCCCCGACCTCGCCGCCGGCGGGCCCGGACTCGCCCTGGCCTACCATCAGTTGGACCGCTGCCTGCCGGGGCGGGGATGGGGCGCCATGGCCGGCGGCTACCTCGCCGCGGCGGTCCGCGGCGCCGAGCGGAAGGGCCCGGCCTCCCCGGGGCTCCACGGCGGGCTCGGCGGCATCGCCTTCGCCGCCTGGACGCTCGCCCGGCCCGGAGCGGACCTGCTTCCCGGGGTGCACGACGAGGTGCTGAGGTCGACATCCTTACGGATCAAGGCACTTGGTGACACGCCCCACGGCGTGCCCGTCCGCGCCTTCGACCTGATCTCCGGGCTCACCGGCACCGGAGCGTACCTCCTGTGCCGGCACCACGAACCGGCCTCCCGCGCCGCACTGCACACCGTGCTCGCCGGGCTGGTGGCGCTGAGCGGCGAGCGGGACGGCACGCCGCACTGCTGGACCCCCGCCGAGCACATTACCGACCCCGCCACACGAGCCCTGTTCCCGAGCGGAGTGCTCAACTTCGGCATGGCACACGGAATCTCCGGGCCGCTCGCCCTGCTGTCGGCTGCCATCTCCGTCGGCGTCACCGTGCCCGGTCAGCGGGAAGCCGTCGAGCGGCTCGCCGCCCGGCTGGTCTCCGGCCGGACCGACGACGAGTGCGGGCCGCACTGGCCGTGCCGGGTGGGGCCGGACGGTCGCCCCGCCGCGGAGGGGCGCGCCCCGGCGACGTGGTGCTACGGAGGACCCGGCATCGCGCGAGCACTGTGGCTGGCGGGAACGGCGCTCCAGGACGCGTCCCTGCGCGACCTCGCCGTACGGGCCCTGCTGGCCGCGCACCGGCGCCTCGCGGCGCGGCCGGACGCCGAGGTCGCGGTGGGGCTGTGCCACGGGACGGCCGGATTGCTCCACGTCACCGCGCGCTTTGTACGGGACACGGGGGATGCGGAGCTGCGCCGAGCGGCGGCGGGGTCTGCGGGGCGGCTTCTGGGGTGCCGGGCGGTGCTTCCGAGCGCGGGGCCCGGGTTTCTGGACGGTGCCGCCGGGGTGGTGCTCGCGCTGCTCGCGGCGGCGACGGATGTGGAGCCGGTGTGGGACCGGGCCTTGCTGCTGGCGTAGCCCTCCCCGGGATTCGTCCCCCGGCCCCACCCCCTCACCGCAGCAGGACCGGCAGATCTTGGAGCCAGTTCATCGTCATGCTCGGCCGACGGCGGATCTCCGGCGCAGGCACCGCGAGCCGCAACCGAGGAAAGCGGTCCAGCAGCTTGTCGAAGAGGATCTCCATCTCCGTATAGGCGAGCAGCGCCCCCACGCAGCGGTGCGCGCCGTGCCCCATGGCCAGGTGCTGATGATCGGTGCGGGTGATGTCGAAGCGGTGCGGGTCGGGGAAGCGGCGCGGATCGCGGTTGGCCGCGGAGACGGCGATCAGCAGGAACTCCCCGGCGGGGATGGACACCCCGTCCTCCAGGTCCACGCGCTCGGCGGTGTAGCGCGGGCCGACCGCGCGGAACGGCCCGTCGTGGCGCAGGCACTCCTCGATGGCGCCGGTGAGCAGCGACCGGTCCGCGCGCAGCGCCTCGTACTGCTCGGGGTGGCTCAGCAGCGCGAACATCCCGTTGGCGATGGCGTTGGCCGTCTCGATCCCCGCGATCAGCAGCAGGAACGCGGTCGAGGCGAGCTCGGTGCGGCTGAGCGGCCGCCGCCTCTCCGGCTTCGAGCCCAGGGTGGACAGCAGGCCCCGGGCGGGGTGCGCGCGCCTGCGGTGGTCGAGCCGCTCGCTGAAGTCGGCGAGGATCAGCGAGGTCTGCCGTACGTTCTCGGTGCCGCGCCGGCACATCAGGGTGTCGAACCAGGCGGGGAATCCGGGCTGTTCGTCCTCGCGCAGGCCGAGGAGCTCGGAGACCACGGCGACGGTGAAGGGGTAGGCGACCCGGGCGCGGAACTCGACCGGCCCCAAGTCCTCGGCGGCGGCGAGCGCGCCGAGCGTCTCGTCCGCGAAGAGGTCGATGCGCGGGCGCAGGGACTCGATCCGGCCCCGGCTGAGCGCCTGCTGGGTGCCCTGGCGCAGCCGCTGGTGCTCCGGCGGATCGGTGTTGATCATATTGGCCCGGATCCGGGTGCTCATCTCGCGGCGCCGCTCGGTCCGGACGAGGTGCTGCTCCCTCAGGTCGGGGCGCTTCCAGTCGTCCTTGCGGACCGCGGGGGAGGAGAGCAGTTTGCGGGCCTCCTCGTAACGGGGAATCAGCCACAGGCGGGTGCCGCTCACCCCCGTCACCAGGGTGGCGGGCGCACGGGAGCGCAGGGTGTCGAAGACGGGGTGGGCGTCCTGGAAGAAGGCCGGGGTGAAGATCCCGGGCGGGGCGGCGGTCCGGTCGGTGGTCACAGCGAGCCTCCTCGGACAAGGGTGGACAGGGGCCGCTGGCAGGCTCTCGGTGTCGAGGAGCGTGGCTCGTTCCTTGCGCTGGACGACCCTGGGTGCGATGGGAGTTGAGGGGGGCGGGGTGGCGCGACGCCCGGGAGCCTACCCAGGGTGTCCGGGTGATTACACATGGCGACGACGTCTGTGGAGTGCGGCATGCGGTCCGTGTACGCGAAGAGGGGCGCGCCCCTGGAACGCGGTCCCCCGGAACGCCGATTCCCGCCCACCAGTGCGAGCGACCCACTAGGGTCGGTGCGGTGCGCAGTCGCCTGGCAGTTGTCGCGTTCCTGGCCGCTCTCGTGCTCACCGCGTGCGGATCCGGCGGGCAATCGCCGCGCCCGCCCGCCCCGTCCGACGGCCGTGCGGCCCGCGGCGACGGCGCCCAGCTGCTCTACCGGGGGCAGGGGCGGACCAGTGCCCAGAATCCCGCGTTCTCGCCCGACGGGAAGTCCGTCCTCTTCACCCTCTTCCACGACGGCTACAACGAAGGGGCCGCCGCCCTGCGGGTGCTGCCGCTGAAGAACGGAGCGCCGGAGCGGCCCGGGACGCTGCTCGACGAGAGCGACCGGGCCGCCGTCAACCTCCCGGGCTCCAGCTGGCACCCCTCCGCCGGGGTCGCGTTCGCCTCCGACCGCGCGGGCCGGGACGAGGTGTGGGTGCTGCCCCCGGGCGGTCACCGGCCCACCCGGGTGACCGAACACCACGGTGACACCGGCTATTTGGAGCCCAGCTTCTCGCCGGACGGCTCCTGGATCGTCTTCCAGGAGAGCGTCGAGAAGGAGAACGCCGCGAAGGAGAGCGACGACGACCCCTCGGCCCTCGGCTCCCTCTGGAAGGTCCGGCGCGACGGCAGCGAGCCCACCCGCCTCCTGGACGGCCCCGCCACCCGTACGGACAACCGCCAGCCCAACTGGTCGCCGAAGGGCGACCGGCTGGTCTTCCAGCGGCGCGCGGCGGACAGCGAGAACTGGGCGCTGTATGTGATGAACGCCGACGGCACCGGGCTGCACCGGCTCACCGACGGCCCCGGCGAACACACCGACCCCAGCTGGTCGCCCGACGGCCGGTCCGTGGTCTTCTCCTCCACCGCGGGCGGGCTCGACACCCCGCAGATCTTCGTGATCCCGGCGGACGGGGGCAGGCCCACCCGCGTGACGAGGAGCGGCGGTGGCTACGACGGCGCGCCCAGCTGGTCGCCGGACGGGCGCTGGATCGCCTTCGAGGCCCGCTCGGGGGACGAGGACCGGCCCACGTCGCTGTGGCGGATCCCCGTCCCCGGGCAGGCGAAGCCGTGAGGCTCAGCCGGTGGTGACGGTCAGCAGCGCGTACTGATTCACCGTCAGCGTCACGTTCGCCGTGTTCCCGACGAGCCGCCAGTCGACCGGCTGCGGCGCGGGGGAGGGGCCGTCCGGCGAGCTCACCGTGGCGGCCAGCACCCGCCGGCCCGCGGGGAGCGCGAGCGAGACCGTGCAGCTGGTGGGCGCCGTCTTGAACGCGGCCGGGGTGTCGCCGAAGCCGGTGAAGTTCACCAGCTGGACGACGGTGTCGGCGCCGAGCCCGCGCACCTCCAGATGGATCCGCCGGTCACCGGAGAGCGTCACCTCCGGCGGTGCCGCGGCCGTGACCGGCCCGAGCAGCTGATCGGCGCTCGCCTGGTCGGTCGAGGCGAGGTAGCTCTTGCCGACGAGCTTCTGCACATACCAGCAGGTGCCCGAACCGAAACGGTTCTGCTTGGTCGTGGGCAGCGGGTCCGCCTTGCGGAAGCCGAGCACGTCGGCGAGGGCGTACTCGCTCCGCGCCGAGCCGAGCTCGTCGAGGGCGGTGGGTGCCGGACCGGTGATCACCACCGTGCCGCCGCCCGCCACGAAGTCGCGCAGCACGCCCGCCTCGGCGTCCGACACGGCCTGGAGGTTCGGCAGCATCAGCACGCGCAGGCCCGCCAGATCGGCGGCCGCCAGGCCCGGACTGGTCACCGTGTCGAAGGGGATGTGCGCGAACACCAGCGCCTTCACCGTGCCGCGGAACTCGCCCAGCCACTGCTGGTTGGTGCAGCTCTCCTCCGCGCTGCCGGAGGCCCACCACTCCTTGACCCCGGACGGCTTCCGGGTGTTCACATACATCCCCGTGCCGACGGCGGGGCTGACGAAGTCCCGCGAGGCGGAGGAGTGGTAGACGCCGACGGCCGCCGTGGAAGCGGAGTTGTACAGCTTCTCCTGGTTGGCGGCCACGAAGGCGTACATCCGGGTGCGCATCGCCGCGTCGGTGGTGTCGTTCTTGAACGGGCTCTTCACCTCGTACGGATTGCAGCCCGCGGCCAGCAGTTCGGCCATCACCAGCGACGCGTCGTCGGCCTGCCAGCCGTAGGAGAACGCCCAGGCCGGCTTGGTGCCGCTGGCGGCGCGGGCGTATTTGTACATCGAGATCAGGCACGTCCAGTCGGTGGCGGTCGCGTGGCGCATCCCGTCGTAGTTGCCGAGGATGTCCACCTCCCACACATGGCTGACGCCCTCCGCCTTCCGCAGATAGGCTCCGTCGAGACCGACCAGCGTGGCGTACTGGTAGTCCATGCTCACGGTCTCGACGAACGTCACCAGGTCCGGGTTGACGGACCGTCCGGCGGCGGCGATGTCCAGCTGCCACTGCAGGAGATTGCGGTGCCGCCACTCGACGTAGCGGCGGAACGGGAGGCTGCCGAAGTCGGCCTTGGTGGGCAGCGCGAGGCCGGTGTCGGCGCGGAACGCGTCCGCCGCCCACGTCGAGGTGTCGCACCAGCTGATCGCGCCGTCGAAGTAGATCGGCACGTCCGGCCACACCGCGTCCAGACCCGTCCCCGCGAGCGCCTTGATCCGGCCCAGGTAGAAGTCCCGCCAGGGGGAGTTGGGGCTGACCCAGCAGCTCTCGTCGCCCGGGTCGACCCAGACCACGAGGCTGCCGTAGAAGACGTTGGGCTTGCCGTCGAGGCCGCGCTGCACCCAGGACTTGCCGTCACCGTTCTTGTAGAACGAACGGCCCTTCTCGCCGCCGACGCTGATGATCTCCAGCGAGGGGTAGTACATGACCACGCGGATCCCGGCGGCGTGCGCCAGCTCCACAAAGCTCTTGATCTTCCCGAGGTGCTGGGTGAAGTCCGCCTCGGTGATCCAGTTCGACATGATGGTGTCGAGCTCGATGGCGTTGACGTTCTGCGACTTCAGCGCCGCGATCACGGGCTTCATGTCACGGGTGGGGTCGGCGTCCTCGTCGAAGGTGCCGTCCGCCAGCCGCGCGAAGCGGCTCCACTCCGGAAAGGCCCCGGACGCCCCCTGGCGGGCCGCGGACGCCGCCCAGGCGGGACTCTCGTACAGCTCGAACGGGCCGGGGAGCCGGGGTGTCAGCCCTGCTGCCAGCGCGGTGGCACCCGCCCCCAGGCCCGCCCGTAACATGCCTCTGCGGCTGAATCTTCGCATTCCGCTCATAGGACTTCCCCTCGTCTGCGCGACGGTGTCTGCACGGTGCCCGCAAAGTCTGCCCGATCGCCTCAGTCGCGGCGGGTGGATTCCGTATATGCACGCCGCACCGCACCCTGGAGTGGTGGCCGTGTGTCCCCGACCCCAGGAGCGAGTTGTGGTGCAGCTGTGGACAGTGACCATTGTTTCCGATCGCTATCCGGCACCGGGGCGCATGGAACTGCACTGCTCCGAGCCGGGCTGCCGGCCGGACCCCGTGCCGCTGCCCGCGCCCTCGGCCGCGCGGACGGCCGCGGCCGGGCATCTCGCCTGGCACGGGCGGCGGTTGGAGGCGGCACCGGCGGGGGCGCGGTGCGTGTGCCGGGCCGAGGCCGTCCACCGGGTGATCACGCACAGCGAGGCGGGACGGGTGTGGCGCCTGGCCGCGCTGTGCGGGCCCTGCACGGAGTCCTTACCGGACGCGCGCGTGCTGCGCCCACTGAATCACCGTGACGGGGCCCCGCCGCGCGGGGCGGGGCCGAGGTAACGGCCGCGGCGGGAAACCCGCACGATCGGGGCGGGTGCTGGGCCGTACGGAGCAGTGGCGGAGAGTCGTCCCCCTCGCGCTGGATAAACTCCCGGAGTTGCTCGGCGAGGGAGGCCGTACTCATGGGGTGCGGCGATCCGTCATCGGCGCACCCCTCGTACCAGGTCTGTCGTGGCCCGGGTGACGGCCACTCGACAGGTACCGACAGTCTGAACACGAGGAGTGCAGTCATGGCCGAGGTAAAGCTGACCGCCGAGCTGCGTACCGAATTCGGCAAGGGCTATGCCCGTCGCATCCGCCGCGACAACAAGGTCCCGGCGGTCGTCTACGGCCACGGCGCCGACCCCAAACACGTGGCGATCGACGGCCACGCGCTGATGATGGCCCTGAAGACGCCGAACGTGCTGATCAACCTGGACGTCGCGGGCAAGAAGGAACTGGTCATCCCCAAGGCCGTGCAGCGCGAGGCGCTCCGTGGCTTCCTCGTCCACGTCGACCTCCTCACCGTGAAGAAGGGCGAGAAGGTCACCGTCGAAGTGCCGGTGCACACCGAGGGCGAGCTCGCCCCCGGCGGCAACCTCCTCGAACACATCCTCAACGCCCTGCCGGTGGAGGCCGAGGCCACCCACATCCCCGAGGGGTTCACCATCTCCATCGAGGGCATGGAGGCCGGGCACACCATCCGTGCCAAGGACATCCCGCTGCCGCGCGGCACCTCCCTGGCCATCGACGGGGAGGACGCCGTCCTCCAGGTGGTCGCGGCGCAGGCCGAGGAGCCGGCAGAGGAAGAAGAGGAGGAGGCCGAGGAGGGCGCCGCCGCGGCGGAGGGCGCGGCCGAGGGCGAAGGCGAGGCGGAGGAGAGCTGACGCCCTGCCGGTGTGTGGTTTCCCCGCCGGGGACCACACACCGGCAGCCGCCGTCAGGCCGCGGGCGGGTTGGGCTTGATGACGGCGAACGGCGCCCCGAAGGGATCGGCGAGCCAGGCGATCCGGCCGACGTCCGGCACATCCGCCGCGGGCATCAGGACCGAGCCGCCGTGCTCCTGCACCCCGGTGACGATCGCGTCGGTGTCGTCGGCCGAGAAATAAGGGATCCAGCGCGTCTCGCTGTCCTCGTCCGCGGCCACGAGGCCGCCGAAGGACGCGTCCTGCTGGTCGCCCTCCGCCGTGGAGAGCACGGTGTACGCCATCCCCCCGGCCTCCATCTCCTGGCTCCGCCAGCCGAACAGCGAGCGGTAGAAGGCGAAGGCGGCCGTCGGGTCGGCGGAGTGCAGCTCCGCCCAGCACAGGGTGTTGCCCTCCGAGGCGGCCTCCAGGCCCTTGACCGCGGCGGGCTGCCACACGGAGAACTCGGCACCGGACGGGTCGGTGAGACAGGCCATCCGCCCCGCTTCCATCACGTCGAACGGTGCGACGCGCACCGTGCCGCCGCCCTGCTCGACGGCCTTGGCGGTGGCATCTGCGTCGGGGGTCTGGAAATACACGGTCCAGGCCGGTGACGCGCCCTCCTCGGTGAGGGGTCCGAGGGCCGCGACGGTTTTGCCGTCCTTCTGGAAGAAGCCGTAACCCCCGGCATCCGGCCCCGCCGACGCGAAGTCCCAGCTGAACACCGGGCCGTAGAAGGCGGCGGACGCCGCGGTGTCCGGGCTGCCGAGATCGAGCCAGTTGGGCGCGCCGGTCACGAAGTCAGTGGTGAGCATGGTGGTGTGCTCCTTCGACGGATCGTCGCCGGGGCCCGGTCGCCGCGGACGCGGAGAACGCTCGTCCCCGGCCGCCTTTCAGTCTGGCACCGGCCACTGACAATCGCGCGGTGCCCGGCCGCACCGCGCCCCCGGCGCGCGGAGTCACGCGAGGGCGGCCGGGGGTCCGCCGAGGACGCGCCTCAGATCGTCGCGGCGTCGATCACGAAGCGGTACCGGACGTCGCTGGCGAGCACCCGCTCGTACGCCTCGTTGATCCGGTCGGCGCTGATCACCTCGATGTCGGCGCCCAGGCCGTGCTCACCGCAGAAGTCCAGCATCTCCTGGGTCTCCGGGATGCCGCCGAACATCGAACCGGCGAGGGACCTGCGGCCCTGGAGGAGGGCGAACGCGGCCAGCGGCAGCGGCTTCTCCGGGGCGCCCACCTGCACCAGCGTGCCGTCGGTCTTCAGCAGGGAGAGGTAGGCGCCGAGGTCGAGGTCGGCGGAGACCGTGTTGACGATCAGGTCGAAGGTGCCCGCCAGCGACGCGAAGGTGGCCGGGTCGGACGTCGCGTGGAAGTGGTCGGCGCCCAGCCGCTCGCCGTCGTCCTTCTTGCGCAGCGACTGGCTGAGCACGGTGACCTCCGCGCCCATCGCGTGCGCGATCTTCACGCCCATGTGGCCGAGGCCGCCCAGGCCCACGACGGCGACCTTCTTGCCGGGCCCGGCCTGCCAGTGGGCGAGCGGCGAGTAGAGGGTGATCCCGGCGCACAGCAGCGGTGCCGCCGCGTCCAGCGGGATGCTGTCGGGGATGCGCAGCACGTAGTTCTCGTCGACGACGATGTGCGTGGAGTAGCCGCCGTACGTGATCTCGCCGTCACGGCCCGTCGCCCCGTACGTGCCGGTCATGCCGGACGCACCGGTGCAGTACTGCTGAAGACCGGCCTTGCAGTTGTCGCACTCGCGGCAGGAGTCCACGAAACAGCCGACGCCCACGCGGTCGCCGAGCGCGTACTTCGTGACACCCGTACCGACCGCGGTCACCACACCCGCGATCTCGTGGCCGGGGACGACCGGGAAGGTGCCCTCGCCCCACTCGGCACGCGCCGTGTGGATGTCGGAGTGGCAGATGCCCGCGTACTTGATCTCGATGAGGACGTCGTGCTCGCCCGGCTCGCGGCGCGTGATCGTGGTGCGCTCCAGCGGGGCCTTCGGGCTGGCTGCGGCGTATGCGGGAACAGTGGTGTGCTTCATGCTCACGAGCATGAAGCCGCCCGGATCCGCTAACCAGCACTCCGCTTAACCTACGTTCGCCGTGCCTACCACTGGCAGTACCACCCTGGCCTGCGCAGGGCCCCCGCATACTGGGAGTCATGGACCAGCGCACCGAACTGAGGAGTTCTGTCAACTTGGTATCCACGGCCTGACCAGCAGGAAGACCAACCCGAGCGCCGCGTCAGTCGCCCAGGTGCGGTAGGGGCGATGCAGCCCCCGCGCTCTGCCTCACGACCCCAGCGGCCAGGGCACCCGGGTACCGAGCAAGGGGGGCGGGGCCTTCGGGACTTGGGGGGATCACCTCCAATCGGCGGGTGAGGGATCGTTTCGCTTACCCCGTGTGGGCTAAGCGCACTTGTGGCCGAGTGTATGACCGTGGAGTCTCCAAGAGGCAGCACAGACGCGCATCCGGAAGGGCATCAGATGGTCATCGTAATGATCCGTGAAAGCGATGCAGAGCACACAATGCGGGCGCTTAAGCGAAAGTTTAAGCAAGGAAACCTTCGGAAAAATAAGGTCAATTTCGAAGATGGGCGCCGAAAGCACACTAAGTACAGGGCTACGCGGCAAGGCATTGTAATCAAGATCGAGGCACTGTACGCCATGGAAAACGGCGAGCCACGCCACATCGCCAAAGTCAAGCTCTGTAACGGTGACGCGCTCCCCGCTTACATCCCCAGCGGCGTTAAGGGCGTCACGGAAGGGGCGTCCGTGTGGGTCCGTGCTAGCCGATCAATTAAGGTTCCCGACATTCATCATCGGGTGAAGCCAGCATCAACCATTAACCACGGCAGAATGTACAAAGCTGCATGGACGGAAAAGATTCCTGGATGGGATGCGTAATCCCTCCGAAATTCTCGCAGGGCGGGCGGACTCGAACCGCCTCCACCGCCGTGCTCAGCACCGACGACCAGCCGGGCCTACTAGGGCAGGGTGCGCGCCTACGCTGCGCTCCTTCCCCGCCCGCACGCCTCGGGGGAGAAGCGCGCAGGCGGGGCTGACGAGTTGGGGCCCCAGCACCTCAGCTGGTGGAGACACCTCGGTGATCCACCCATGCCTGAGCGGCTTCGGCCATGGCCTTCAACCACGCCTCATCAGGACGTCGGTTGGCGATAGCACGAAGCATCCGCAGATAGGCCCCGGCGAACACGTCGATCGCTTTGGAGTTCGCGTCCGCCCAGGCGGTACAGCGGGACGCCCACCCTTCCGCGGATTCGGGGCTGTGGCCGGCTGCGATCAGTTGCACGACGAAACAGGCCGGGTCGATGAAGGCGGGCCCGCGTGTGGGCCATGCCCAGTCGATGATCCACGAGCCCGCGTCCCCTACCGTCAAGTTGTCCGGGTTGATGTCGGTGTGCAGCAGGGCGTCACCACGGAGGAACGCCAGCTCCTCTTTACTGCCCACGTAGGCGTCCCACCGGTCTTCCGTCCAGCCCCGCGCGACGTCGGGCAGTTCCAGAGCCACCGCCCGGTTGAGGAGATCCACGGCGAGGGGTAGATCCGGCGAGTCGGGCTCGAAGTCAAGGCCGCGCTCCTCGATGACCTCGAATCCGAGGATGATCCACCCGGCGTCGTCCCCGTCAACGCTCCACATCAACGCAGGAGACAGCGGCGTCACGTAGGGATTGATCTCCCGTTCCCGGATGATCGAGTCCCGCCGTCCCCCCGGCTCGTTGAACATAGCCTTGACGAAAAACTGCCCCTTCTCACTGTTGATGATCGCAGCGAAGTCCGAGCTGTACCCATGGTCCGGGATCTCCACCGTGGAGACTTCCCCGGTGTACGGGTGGATCAGTGCTCGGAAGTGGGCGTCAGGCAGATCAGTCACGCCGGTTCCCCTCAGTTACGTCAGTTCTTCGGTCGGCACGTACTGGGCGGCGTACCCGGATAGCACGCAGCGTTCGGCTCGCACCTCGGGTCGCACGGGTTCTTCGGGACGCAGTCGGGACCGCACGGTTTGTTCTGGCCGCCGTCTTTGTCCTTGTCTTTGTCCTTCCCCCACCCCCAGACCTTTCGGAAGGAGTCAACGGCCTCGGACAGCGCGGGGCCGCTCAGGATAGAGGCCAGCGAGTCTTCGCGGACGTTGCCGACACCCTTCCAGGTGGAGAAGACGCACGGGGAGACCGTGCCGGTCGGGTCGATCGAGGCCCTGCCGTCACCACACCCGCCACACAGGTTGGACGCGTCCGGTGTCTGGCCGCAGGAGGCCCGTCCGAACTGTCGGATGTGGTCGGTTCCGATCTGGGTGACGCCGATCGACTCCAAGTCGGCTTTCGCCGCCTCGATGATCTGCTCGTTGTCTCCAACGATTCCGACGCGGATCGGGACACCGCGTTCGACCGCCTTGACGATGTTGGAGCGGGTCCGGGCGTGACTCGGGCGACGGGTGATCTTGTTGTGCTCCGCGGCCTTGTCCGAGTAGTACGACGTAGCGAGGGACATTCCCTCGCGCTGGAGCAGCGTCCACCATGCGTCGGACAGGTGAACCAAGTTGCTGTAGGCCTCTACCCTGATGCCGAGTGCCAGCGCACGGTCTGCGATCTCGATCGCGTGGGGGTACATGGTCGGCTCTCCGCCGATGAAGGTGACGTTCTCGACGCCCACCTTGGCCGCCTGATCCAAGACCGTGAACCAGTCGTCCCGGGTCATCGTGCCGCGGTCGCCGTCAGGCCCGGAAGAGTTGTAGCACTGCACACATTCGAGCTGGCACTTCCGCGTGAAGTCCATCCACAGGTAAGTGGTGGTCCGCTCGGCGGGTAACGCTGTCGTCATGCTCGTGCCCTTTCACTCGGTGAAGTGGATCAGGTGCACTTGCTGACCCGCCCGGCCATCGACGGCCACGAGGACGACCGGGCCGGAGTTCGCAGCCCTACAGACCCCCCGAAACAGCGAGGGCAATCACCCCGCCGCAGATCAGAGCAACACCGGTCACGAAGGTGATCCAGGCGACCGCTCCGAACGTGCGCTTCGCGTGTACCACCGGTCCCAGCCGGCGGACCTTCCCGCAGTCGAGGCAGCGCACGTACCCGTGCCCAACCTCTCGCGTCTCGTGCTGGCACGCCTTCTTCGCTGCCGTGATCATCAGGTCTGCGTGTCCTGCGACCGTCGTGCCGACTCGGCGTAGACCAACGCGTTCGCGATCTTCTTGGCCGTGGGCAGCGGGACACTCCCCAGGAAGACGGACGGCTCGCCACTGAGCGAGGCGCGCCCCATCAGCTGAGGCCAGGAGTCCGGATCACCCACGTCGATGCCCATAAGTTTGAGCACCTGCCCGAGCATGAAGGCGACGTCATCGGCCTTCTTCTTGCCCTCCATGAAGACGTCGGCTTGTTGTGCGGCTGCTTCGGTGTCCGTGGTCATGCGGAGACGGTAGGGACGCTGGGTCGCCAAGTGCCAGAAAATTGCAGTGAGTTGCAGATCTCACCCGAGGGCTTCGATCGCGGCGGCGATCAGCGACCGTGCCTGAGCGCCGTAGACGGCTCGTTTCTGCAACTCGGCGAAGAGCTTGAGATAGTCGCGAACCTCGCCCGGGGCAGTCACGGTGACGCTGGCGGTCAGCAGCTCGACGCTAACCTGTTCGTCGTCGTAGACGTTGAACGTCTCCACGGGCCAGAGGAGCCGTCGGCTCTTGAAGGGGATGATGCCCAGGCTGACGGAGGGCAGAGACATCACCGACAGCAGATGCCCGAGCTGTCCGGCCATGGTCTCCTCGTCGCCCATCTGGTGCCGAAGGACGTTCTCTTCGATGACCATGACGAATCGGTGGTCACCTTCGCGGAGAACACGTGCCCGTGCAAGACGAGCTGCTACCGCCTCGGGGATGTCGTCTGGGAGGTCCCGGAGCCAAGCGACCGACGCAAGAGCCGCTGTCACGTAGCCCTCGGTCTGAAGAAGGCCGGGGATAACGTCTGAACTGTAAACGCGGTGGAGTTTAGTGCGCTCGTATAGCGGGACAAGCCCCTCTTGGAGATGCCGTAGCGTCTTCTGCTTGTGGACTCGTCGCCACTGGACGTACATGGACTCGACGGCGCGGTTGGCCGCGATAATGTCCGCCGCCTGGTCGTCAGCGCCGCAGGCGGCACACCACGCTCGAATGTCGGCATCAGAGGGTGTCGTCTTGGCGTTCTCGATGCGGCTCGATTTGGCTTTGTGCCAGCCGCAGCGGACAGCCAGATCACCCCCGGTGAGTCCCGCGTCCCGCCTGATCTCCTTGAGCCGACCTGCCAAGGCTTCACGTGCTGCCTGAGCACTGGACGAGGGGATGGTAGGCATGGCCTGGCTGTCCGTTGTCGCGCGTTAGACCTTGTACTCCTCATGCGGGATGCCACGCGCCCACACCGAGTTGAAGGCGTGCCGGCACAGTCGGATGACATCAGGGTCTTCGGTGAGTTCTTCCCCTTCGTCTCCTCCGTCACCGTTGAAGATGTGGAAGCGGACGAGGTGGTCATCGAAGACCCAGAAGTCGTTTCCGGGAAGCGCGAGGTCCGACGCCTGGCGGCGCGGCAGCCACCTGACTTGTTCGCCCGCTGCGACGTTGGTGAACGTTTCCGAATGCTCGAACTTGATGTACTCGCTCACCGGCTCGGACACGATCCGAGCCCTCCGCATCGCGATGCCTCGCGCCACGGCCTGTGAGGCGACGTCACACCAGGGGCGCCACCACGACCCGCGGTCGTCAGGGTTGAGACGGTGGCCGGCCTTCCAGGCCGCGAACCCGGACTCCTCGTAGTCCACGGCGTACGAGTCCCGCATCTCCAGGTGCACCGCAGAGTACTTGGCCGTGCTCAGCAGTTCCTTAAAGCTTGGCTGCTGCTTCCTCTGCGGCATCGCACGCCTTCCTGATGATGTCGATCATCCGGTATGGCATCCGGATGACCGCTTCGTTGTCGGGGTTGGTGCTGTTCTTCAGGCACTCGGCCAGTGTCTTCTCGTCGGCCAGCCAGCCTTGGAAGAGGATGTCCGGTTCGGGTTTCACGTCAACGTCCACCCAGGCCGCCGGGCACTTGTCCCCGGTGGTGTTGGGGTCGATCCCGATGAACAGTAGTGCCATAACTGCCTCCTGTGTCGAGCCCGTTGCGATCAGTTGCATGACGATCGTCCTAGCGCCAGGGGCACGTCAAGGGGGCGTGCAACGAGGTCAACACGCCCTTGCCAAACTCCCACATGGGGGCTATTGGCGGGCCGATGAAGATCTTGTTGTGGCTGTCTGGCTCACCCTGCATTTTGCTGATCACGCCTTCGTCGTATCAAGGAGTAGCCACGTGTCCGGGGGCATGCCCCCGGGGAACGGCGGTGGAACCGGCCGCTGTTCCTCCCGCCATGCCGATCCGGCAGCCGCTGAGGCCACCCGTCTCCAGAACCGGGCTGCCCCTTTGTTCACCTCTTGGAAGCAGATGGACCATGGCCCAGGCCAGACGCGGAACAGTTCCTCGGCAGCCCGCTGCCCGATACCTTGCCTGCGCAGCGCGCGGGCGATGAAAAATGAGTAGATGGACGCCGTGTGGTCGGGGAGCCGGTAGGTCAGCGTGAAGCCGGCGAGGGTTGGCCCGTGGTGGATCAGGTAGGCGCGACGGTCCGGGTCTGTGAAGAACGACGGGAGCTGGTCGAATGCGAACGCCCCATCAGGCCCCGGTACGTATCCGCGAAACTCCGACAGGTCGTGCCGTTCGAGCTGAGCCAGCCGTTCCACTACGGGCCGGAGACCGTGGTCCGCTTCCCGCACAGTGACCGGTGTGAGGCCGTGGGTTAAGTTCATCCGGCAATCGTGCCAGTCCGTTCCTTGCCCGCCCATAGGGGGACTGACCTGGACGTACGAAGACCGAAATCCTCTTGTCGAGCGGCTGCCCTTCGCCTGACAGTCGCGCCAAACACAAGAGACCCCCACCCAGTTGGGTAGGGGTCTCACTGTGAGGTCAGCCGGCTGCCGCGCAGGGTCACCCGGCTTGAAGCTGCTCGATCAGGTCGCGTTCCTCGGTGGTCCACCCCTCACCCTTGAGAGGGGCCCACTTCCCGTGGTCGTCGCGTTTGAGTTCTCGGTAAGCGATGATCCCTCCTCCCTTCGTCAGGGAGGTGATACATCGAAGGTAATCGAACGTGCGTTCATCACGATCTGCGTTCCAGCGCTCCCACTCGGCACAGAGAACGTCCGTGTGGCGCGTTACGACCATGCGCAACTCAGGGATGCTGTGCGCACTCTCCGGGATGTCCACGGCGTACCCCCGGCCCATGCGCGGCAGGTCGCGCGACCCCGGGACCTCTAGGCCCTTCCTCTCGGCACGGCAAATGGTGGGGTTATCCTTGTACCGCTTGATGTCGATCCACCATGCCTGGATGACTTCGGCTTCCTTCACCAACGTGGCGAGCAGCTGCACAGCGATGGGCTTGCCTTTGCTGTCGTACCGGGTCTCGGGAACGCACTCGCGGCCGTAAGGAGGTCGGCCGCCGACGTAGCCGCCGAGCTCCCGGACCTTCTTCTTGGCTCCGGTGACAGCGACGCTCTTGTTCTTGCTCTCGCCGTGGGCAGCGTCAAGGCGCATGATCAGATGGATCAGGTCCATGATGTTGCCTTGGCGGAACTCGCCCTCGGTGACGCTGACGATCGTCACGCCTCGGTTCAGGAGGTCGGTAACGATCGGGATCGCGTCCAGCGGCTCCATGCGGGAGAACCGCGATATGTAATAGACGATGATCATGTTCACGCGTCCGGCGCGGCAGTCGGCGAGAAGGCGATCAAACTCGGGCCGCTCTTTGCCGGTGAACGCAGAGATCCCGATGTCTTCGTAGTGGCGGGTCCAAGCAAGATCCACGCCGGGGAGGGCGGCGCGTCGGTCAGCCTCGGCCTTGTTGGCGCTGCGCTGAGTGGCGGGGCTGGCTTCGCTGGCGTTGGCTCGCTTCTGGGGCTGTCGGCCGTAGCCTGCGGCATAGATAGTGCTGGTCACGCTGATACTCCGGGTAAGGCATTGGCTCTAACTAGAGTAGAGGAGGTGAAGACAGCCAAAATGACAGAACTCAGCGAGTTCCTCCGTTCCCGTCGAGCCCGGCTGAGCCCCGAGGACGTGGGCCTGACGCCGCACGGCGGCCGGCGGCGCGTGCCCGGGCTGCGGCGCGAGGAGCTCGCCCAGCTCGCCGGTGTCAGCGTCGCCTACTACACACGCCTCGAACAGGGCCGCGGACAGAACGTGTCCAGCTCCGTGCTCGACGCCATAGCCGACGCGCTGGGCCTGAGCCGGGCCGAGCGGGACCACCTCAACCACCTGGTGCGGCCGTCCCGGGCCCGCAAGGCCGGGGCGCGTCCGCAGCGTGTGCGCCCGGCGGTGCAGCAGCTGATCGACAGCATGGACAACGTCCCCGCCTACGTCGTCGGCCGGCGGCTGGACGTCATCGCCTGGAACCGGATGGCCTGCGCCCTCCTCGGCGACTACGCCGCGGCCCCCGCCCACCAGCGCAACATGGCCTGGCAGATCTTCCTCGACCCGGCCTCCCGCGAGCTCTATGTGGAGTGGGAGCGCAAGGCCGCCGACATCGTCGCCTTCCTCCGGCTCGACGCCGGCCGCTACCCCGACGATCCGCAGCTGGCCGCGCTGGTCGGCGAACTCTCGGTCAAGAGCCAGGAGTTCAGGGAGCTGTGGGCCACGCACGACGTGCAGGACAAGGGGTTCGGGGTGAAGCGGATCCACCATCCCGTCGTGGGTCCGCTCACTCTCGCGTACGAGACGCTGGTGCTGCCCTCGGACGCGGGTCAGCAGCTGATCACCTACCACGCGGAGCCGGGCTCGACGTCCGCGGAGTCGCTGCGCCTGCTGGCGAGTTGGACACTGGGCGCGACCGATTCCCGGACGGATGCCGCGCGTCCCACCGCGTAGGCCTGGTCAGGGGCGCGGCACCCCGATCGGATTGGGCATCGGCAGCACTCCGGTGTCCACGAGGTGTCGGCTCAACGGCACGGCCAGGCCGATCGCCTCCTCGACCCCCGACTCGCCGAGGGCCGCGAGCGGGTCCGCCGCGAGCCGGTCGGTGGCGTCCTCCAGCTGCCGTCGCAGCTCCTCGCCCGCGCGGGTCGGCCGTGACGTACGGTCGAGCAGTCCGCGTGCCACCAGCCTGTGGCGGCTTTCCTCCCATTCGGCTTCCGTCCAGCCCCGGTTGGCCTGGAACGTCTCCTGGGGGACCCCTCCGTTCGCCACCAGCGTGAGGGTGGCGTCGAGACCCCGGAGCCCCGCGCCGACGGCGGCGAGGACGTGGCCGTCGCCGCGGTGCTCGCGCAGCACCGTCGCCGCCAGCCAGACGCGCCCGGCGGCCGATGCCGGCCTGCGCACCCCGGACCAGCCCGCGGCCAGTGGCCTGCCGTCGTAGCGGCAGCCCGCCACGGCGCGTTCGAGCAGTTCCGCGAGACGTTCCAGGCGGCCCTCCGAGCCGGGCGGCAGCGCCCGCTCCAGCGTCGCCCGCACCGCGTCGAGCCGGGCGGCGAGCACCGCGTCGGGTGACGCGTACGCCCAGGCGTCGGGCAGCGACCGGGCCACCATGGAGGGCGCGAAGCCGAACAGCATCGCGGTCACGGGCGGGGCGTCCAGCGGCCCGAGCGGTGCTACCCGCCCGGTGAAGTAGCCCATCCACCAGCTCGGCAGACCCAGGGCCTTGGCCGCCTCGGCGGGCTCCGGCGCGAAATACACCACGGCGTGCAGTGGCTCGACGGCCTCCCAGAGGCGTCTGGCCGGTGTCCGTTGCGGATCCATCGTGTCCTTCCGGAAGCGGGCTCCCCTTCTCGCGGGCAGCTTCGTACAGGCAGCTTCGTACGGGCAGCGCCAGAATCGCAGCGCCTGTGGTCCCGCCGCCACTGTGCAAGCGCCTCGGCCCGGACGCGCCTGTGCCCCCGGGGCGCCGCCGATGAGGCGTCCCGGAGGCACGGCGACTTGCCGGTGGCGTCAGCGCTTGGCGGCCGGCTTCTCCTTCGGCGTGTTGGCCTCGGTGACGTTCACCGCGGACCACGCCTTGTCGACCGTCTTGTACTCGGTGCTGTCGGCGCCGTAGATGTCCGCGGCGGCCTGGAGCGTGGCCTTGCGGGCCTCGTGGAAGTCGGTGGTCGAGACCATGTACCGGGTCAGCGCCCGGTAGAAGATCTGCTCCGCCTTGTCCCGGCCGATGCCGGAGACGGTCGAGCCGTCGTGCGTCGGGGAGTTGTACTCCACGCCGTTGACGGTCTTCTTGCCGCTGCCCTCGGCCAGCAGGTAGAAGGCGTGCGAGGAGACGCCCGAGCCCGCGTGGACCTCACGGTCGTAGGAGCCGGAGTCCCAGTAGTCGACGGTGCCCTCGAGCTTGTCCTGCGACGGCTCGTCCAGGCGGCGCAGGAACTTCTGGTCCAGGCCGAGCTTCTCGCCGATCAGGTAGTTCGGGGGGTTGGCCGGGTTGTTGGTCTTGAACTCGACGGCCGTGCCGAAGATGTCGGCGAAGGACTCGTTGAGCGAGCCCGCCTCGCCGAACTGGTTCTGCCGCGCGTCCACCCGGGTCGGCTGGAAGTCGGCGGTCGCCTCGACGACGCCGTGGGTGAGCTCGTGGCCGGTGACGTCCAGGGCGACCAGCGCCTGCTTGAACGTTTCTCCATCACCGTCGCCGTAGAGCATGCACGAGCAGTCGGGGGACCAGAAGGCGTTGCCCACCTTGTCGCCGAAGTGCACGACCGCGTTCGGGCCGGCGCCGTCGTCCTTGATGCCGTTCCGGCCGAAGGTGCTCTTGTAGAAGTCGAGCGTGCTGGTGATGCCGTACTGCGCGTCCACCGCGGCGGTGGTGGGGTCCGAGGAGGTCCCGTTGCCCCAGTCGTTGCCGGTGTGGACGAAGGGCTTGCCGTCCTTGAAGGACCCGACCTCCTTGCCGCCCGCGTCCCGGGTCTCGGCGCCGCCGCGGCTGGGGTCCTTGAGCGTGAAGGAGTTCTCGGCGGTCTGCGTGGTCGTCAGCGGCACCTTGCCGACGAACAGGGAGGAGCCGGAACCGGTCGCAGGGGCCGGGAAGCTGCCCTGGGCCTTGCCGCCCTTCGCGGGCACGGTGACCTTGGAGCCGGTCTTCGGGGTGGCCGTCTGGCCCGTGCTGCGCAGCTTGGACTTCAGCTGGGGGGATATGAAGCCGTCGGTGAGCGGGGTGCTGCTGAGCACCTTGCCCGAGGCGGCGTCGACGACGACGGAGTGGATGCCGCCGGTCTCGGTGGTGCGGCTGTCGGTGACGGTGACCCGGTAGGCCAGGACGGGCGTCCCGGCCGTCGCGTCGACGACCAGCTCGGTCCTGCCCGCCTTGCCGTCGGCCGAGGAGGCGGCCTTGGCGGCCGCCTGGGGCGCGGACAGCTTGGGGGTGACGGTGGGCAGGGATATCTGGTGGTGTATCGCCCGGGTCGTGCCCAGGTAGTTGTGCTTGGCGTCGAGGTGGACGACGAGGTCGCCGCCGACGACGGGCACGCCGCGGTAGACGCGGGCGAACCGGACGTGCCGCTTGCCCTCGGGGTCGATCAGCGTGTCCTTGACCGTCAGGGTCTCCGCCTTGCCGACGCCGGTCGCCGAGGAGTGGGCGACGGCGGCGCTGCGCGCGGCCTTGACGACCTCCGCCTTGGCGGCGGCCGTGGCCGCCGTGGTGGCGGAGGCGCGGGCGGACTCACGGGCCCGGTCGGTGACGCCCGAGGACGGGGTGGCGGTGGCGGTGCCCGCCATGGTGGCCGCGGCCACCACCGCGACGGCGGTGGCGGTGAGCACTCGTCTGTGGGATGTGGGGGATGTACGCACTGTTCAGCGCCCTTTGCGGTGAGGGCGGTTCGGGACGTGCCCGGCCGCCTGCATACACGCGGTGCTGTCACTGGCGCACCGCGGGAACCTGTGGTCCCGCGGAGGACTCTGCCTGCATTGGCATGCCCATGAAAAGAGGAAAAGTCGTGATGTCCGGTGAGTTGATCAAGTCTTAACAAAGCGTCAACGCAAGGTGAGCGGACGGCGACTTGGTGTCTACTCGCAGGTGAAGACGGCATTGCGGAAGCGGGGGTTGTCGCGCGAGGGCAACTGCTCACTATGTGAGACAGTGGGGTGCGCGGGGCACGGTCCGGAGGCTCCCGCCCGTGAAAAGGGGCGTCACTCCGGCCAGTTGCCGCCCTCCACGCGCCGGCCCCGCAGGCGCAGCCGGGCCGCCAGCCCCTCCTCCGCCAGATACACCCAGGCCCGCACCGTATCGCCACCAGTCAGGCGAACCGGGCGGATCACCTGGACATAATGGTTCGCCGAGCCGCCCGGTGCGTAGCCCTCCAGCGCGTCGAGCGACGCCAGCAGCGCGTCATAGCGGTCGGCCGGCAGCCACAGCGCCTCGCCGAGGATCTCGCCCTCCGGGTCCGCCACCGCGTACGGATAGCCCGGTCCCTCGTAGAGGGCCGCCCCGCGCATCCGCGCCGGTTCCTCCGCCACCGTGCGGCCGCGGAGGAGCCGCGCGTGGTTGCCCCGGCCGGGGCGCAGCGTTCCGTATACAAAGACGGGCAGCAGCTCACGGTCCACCACTGGGCTCCCTTCCGTCCGCGGCCGCCGCCGGAAGGCGGTGGCACCGGGCCCGCCGTAAAATACCCCTATGGGAGAGCGGCCGGTCGCGCCCTCCGCCCCCGAACTCGTCATCGAGTCCGACGGCGGCTCGCAGACGATGAGTCCGAGCCGGACCTACCGCGTGGGGCGCGATCCCTCGAGCGACATCGTGCTCGACGACGCGCGGGTCTCGTGGCACCACGCGGTGCTCCGGCCCGTCGAGGACCACTGGAGGGTCGAGGACACCGGCAGCACCAACGGCACCTACGCCGAAGGCCACCGCATCCAGGCCCTCGACGTCGACGCGGGCACCGTCATCCGCTTCGGCAACCCCGCCGACGGCCCGGCCGCCGTGCTCAGGGGGACCGGGGCGCCGGTGTCCGTGCCCGGTGCCACCGGGACGTTCCGCAGGCCCACGTCCGTACGCCCCCTGCCGTCCCGCACCGTCCGCATCGGCCGGGCCGCCGACAACGACCTGACCGTCGACGACCTCGTCGTCTCCAGGCGCCACGCCGAGCTGCGCGCCGGCGCGGACGGCGGCTACGAGATCGTGGACCTCGGCAGCCACAACGGCACCTACCTCAACGGCCTCCTCGTGCACAGCGCCCCCGTGCACCCGGGCGACATCGTCGGTATCGGCCACTCCGCGTTCTGCCTCGTCGGCGACGAACTCCAGGAGTACGTCGACACCGGCGAGGTCTCGCTCGACGTCCAGGACCTGTCCGTCCATGTGGACAAGGGCCGCAGGACGCTGCTGGACGACGTCTCGTTCCCGGTGAGTGCCAAGTGCCTGCTCGCCGTCGTCGGGCCGAGCGGCGCCGGCAAGTCGACGCTCCTCAACGCCCTCACCGGGCTGCGCCCCGCCGACCGCGGCACCGTGCTCTACGACGGCCGCGACCTCTACCACGACTACGCCGAACTCCGGGCGCGCATCGGGCTCGTACCGCAGGAGGACATCCTGCACGCCCAGCTGAGCGTGCGCCGCGCTCTCGGCTACGCCGCGGAGCTGCGCTTCCCCGGTGACACCGCGAAGGCCGAACGGCGGGCGCGCGTCGACGAGGTGATCGGCGAACTCGGTCTCCGGCAGCGCGCGGGCCAGGCCATCCACAGCCTCTCCGGCGGCCAGCGCAAGCGCGTCAGCGTCGCCCTGGAACTCCTCACCAAGCCCTCCCTGCTCTTCCTCGACGAACCCACCTCAGGACTCGACCCCGGCATGGACCGCTCGGTGATGACCATGCTGCGCGGCCTGGCCGACGACGGCCGCACCGTCATCGTCGTCACCCACAGCGTGCTCAGCCTCGACCTGTGCGACCGGCTGCTGGTCCTCGCGCCCGGCGGACGCACCGCGTTCTACGGGCCGCCGGGCGAGACCCTGCCCTTCTTCGGCTTCTCCCAATGGCCGGAGGCCTTCGAGGCGTTCGAGAACGACACGGGCCGCGACTGGGCGGGGGAGTACCGCGCCTCCCCGCAGTACCGCCAGTACATCAGCGCCGCCACCGAACAGCCCCATGTGCCGGGCGTCCCGGTCCGCGACCCCGCCCCCGCACCGCTCAAGGCGCAGAGCTGGGGATCCCAGCTCCGTACGCTGGTCCGCCGGTACACCGCCGCACTGACCGCGGACCGCACCTTCCTGGTCATCATGATCGCGTTGCCGTTCATCATGGGGGCGATGACCCGGGCCCTGGCCGGCAGCAGACTCACCGCCGAGACGGCGATGAACGCCCTGCTGATCCTGTGCATCGGGGGAGTCCTGGCGGGCGCGGCCAACGCGGTCCGTGAACTGGTCAAGGAACGGGCCATCTATCAGCGGGAGCGGGCGGTCGGCCTCTCCAGATCCGCGTATCTGATGTCGAAGGTCGTGGTCCTCGGGCTGATCACAGTCTGCCAGGCAGTGGTCCTGACCCTGGTCGGCCTGCTCGGGGTCGAACTCGGCGCCCCGCACGGCAAGGGCGTGCTCCTGCAGCCGCTCGTCGAGATCACCATGGCCGTGGCACTGCTGTCGTTCACCGCCATGATGCTCGGCCTGTTCATCTCGGCCCTGGTGCGCAAGGAGGAGGTCACCATGCCGCTGCTGGTCCTCCTCACGATCGTCCAGGTCGTCTTCTGCGGGGCCCTGGTCAAACTCCACGGCATGCCGGGCCTGGAACAGCTGGCATGGCTGGTGCCCTCGCGCTGGGCGTTCGGCGCGATGGGCGGGACGATCGACCTGCGGCGCATCGCGGTCGACAGCAAGCTGACCGCCGACCCGCTCCTCCAGCACTCCGTCGGCACCTGGCTGCTCGACATGGGCATGATGGTCGTGCTGTCGGTAGTCCTGGGTCTCGTCGTCGCCCGGCTGCTGCGCCGCCAGGAGCCCGCCGTCATGCGGAAATAGCAGGTGGGAGCCGCCTCATGAACCCAGCCGCCGCACCGGACGCCGCCGCGGGCTTCCGGCCCACGCACGTCGTGCCCCCGGACGGCCTGCCCACCTGGACGGCCCCGGACGCGGCGGTGCCCACGGAGCCGCTGGACCCGCTGCTGCCCGTACGGCTCCTGGACCGCCGGGGCGACTGGGGGCAGGTGCTCTGCTCCAACGGCTGGACCGCCTGGATCGACTCCCGCCCACTCGTCCCGCTGCCCCAGGGACCGCCCGCCGCCGGCGGGCCACTCACCCGTACGGCCGACGCCCGCCGCCTGCTCGCCAGGGCCGAGGAGACCCTGGGCGCCTACCACCGGGCGGTGGCAGACCTGGCCGCCGGGCGCACCGACGCGGAGACCTTCCGGCGGAGCACCGAGGGACTGCGGATCGGGGCGGTCGTCGACGGCGACGCCGTCTGGCTCTACGACCCGGATGCGGACCACTGGTGCTACTGCGACGGCACGGCCACGGCGCTCCTCGCCCCGGTCGGCCCTGCGGCCCCGCGGTCCGCCTCCGGGAGCGATCCGGACGAGGCCACCCGGATCGCCGGGCCGGGGGAGGGCTGATGGCCCCCGGGCGCGACCCCGTCGAGCGCCCCTCCGAGCTGATCGGGCGCCGGATCGCCTCGTACCAGGTGGAGAGCGAGATCGGCCGCGGCGGCATGGCGGTCGTCTACCGCGCCCGCGACCTGCGCCTCGGCCGCACCGTCGCCCTCAAGCTGCTCGCCCCCGAACTCGTCCGCAACGACACCTTCCGGCAGCGCTTCGGCCATGAGTCACGGGTGGCCGCCGCCATCGACCACCCGCACATCGTGCCGGTGTTCGAGGCCGGGGAGGCCGACGGGCTGCTCTACATCGCCATGCGGTACGTGGCCGGGCAGGACCTCCGCGCGCTCCTCGACCGCGAAGGACCGCTGCCCCTCGCCGCCGCCTGCCGGATCGCCGCCCAGGTCGCCTCCGCCCTCGACGCCGCCCACGCGCACGACCTGGTGCACCGGGACGTCAAGCCCGGCAACATCCTGGTGGCGGAGGGGACCGACAGCGACCACCCCGAGCACGTCTACCTCACCGACTTCGGGCTGACGAAGAAGTCGCTGTCGCTGACCGGCTACACCCGGGTGGGCCAGTTCGTCGGCACCCTGGACTACGTCGCCCCCGAGCAGATCTCCGGGAAACCGGTGGACGGGCGCTGCGACGTCTACAGCCTGGGCTGCGTGGTGTTCGAAATGCTGTCGGGCGCTCCGCCGTTCCGGCGCGACGACGACATCGCGCTGCTGTGGGCGCATCAGTACGATCCGCCGCCCCGGCTCTCCGACCGGCTCCCGGGCCTGTCGCCCGGGGTGGACGAGGTGCTGGCCAGGGCGCTGGCCAAATCCCCTGCCGAACGGTTCGGCAGCTGCCTGCGGTTCGTGGCCGAACTGCGGATGGCGGGGGCGGCCGCGCCCGCCCCGACGCACGCCCCCACCCGCGTGGACCCGGGCCTGCGCCCCGACCTCCCGCCGCCTCCACCGCGCTGGGCGGCGCCGGTCTTCCCGGAGGTGCTTCGCCCGTCCCGCCCCACCCCGTAGCCGGTTGACCGGTTACGGCAGCTCGCCCCGCCGGCGCACCCGCCACGCGCAGACGCCGCCCAGCGTGCCCGCGATCAGGCCCCACAGCAGTCCGAGCCCCAGCAGTGTCCACAGCCGCGGCCGCAGCGTGACCTCGCCGCCGAAGCCGCCCAGGTCGCCGATGCCGAGCAGCGACAGCCCGAACCGCGCCGAGATCCGGGTGAGCGCCCCCACGACGAGCAGTGTGACGGCCAGTGCCACCGCCAGCCGGACGCCGTGCCGCCAGGGCGCGGTCCCGGCCGGGGAGCGTACGGCCGTCACGAACCCCGCGGCGAGCAGCGCGACCACGGCCAGGACCACCAGCAGCCAGGCGCGCCCGTCCTGTTCGGCGAGCGAGGAGACGTTCACGGCGGCGGTGCCGTGCTTCACCCGCAGCACCGCGGCCAGGGCCTTGGGCACGGGCAGGCCGATGGCGTCGGGGACCCGGCCGTCCCAGGTGCCGCCGAGGCCCATGCCGAAGCCGAGCCAGGCGAGGTTGGGCAGCCCCAGCAGCAGCACGGCGACGGTCTGCGCGGGGTGGCCGCGCGTGCACAGGACGACCACGCCGACGACCAGCCCCAGCACCACGTACGCCAGCAGCACCACCAGCATCGCGAACGCGGGGGGCCGCACCGCGTCCTGGAAGCGCAGCAGCCGTGACGGCAGCGGGGTCTTGCGGGACACCGCGACGGCCAGGGCGAGCAGCACCAGCAGCCACAGCAGTCCCAGGCCGAGCGTGGGCGCCATCGCCGCGCGGAAGCCGACGACCGGCGTTGCCCCCAGGGCCGCGCCGATGTCACCGATCAGCGAATCGCCCAGGTCGATGCGGAACGTGTGCCGGGCGGCGAGCGTGATCAGCACCAGGGCGAGCAGCCACAGTACGGCCGTACGGGCGACCCTGCCCAGCAGTTCGCCGCCGCTCGCCACCGCCCGGTGACGCAGCGGCAGCAGGAAGACGACCGCGATCGCCACGGCACCGGCCAGGGTCACCGAGAGCGGGACGACGTCCAGGCTCGCGCCCGTACGGCCGAAGACGCCGGCGCCGCCCGACAGCTCCACCGAGCCCCCGACGGCCGTGACCACGGTGGCCGCGACGACGGACGGGAAGGCGCCGCCGGGCAGCCCGGTCGCCCCGGCGGCCCACAGGCCGAGCGCGGCGACGACGGCCATGGCGGCCACCCCGGCGGCCACGGCCGCGAGAGCGTCCCACCAGGCGCGCAGGGGATGGTGCGCGGCCGCCGGGGCGGCGGCCCTCGGTGGCTGGGTCACGCTGCCTCCGGAAACGTCGTCGGCGGTGGTCGGTGTGCGGCCCGGCCCGGTGAGTGCCGGGTGGAGCCGGGACGTTCAACGTAAACCCGCAGATGCCGCGCCACCTGTCGGGCGCGCATCCGCCGGAGCCCGGCTTTCCGTTTGCGGGGCGCGCCGGTTTGCGTCACACAATGAACAGCGGCGAAAGCGTGCAGAACAGGGCAGAGCAGAAAAACCGGATCGCCTCCACCGTAGGAGAAGGGCCCCGTGTCGTCCGAACCACCGTCAGAGAACCGCCCCACCGGTCCACCGTCCGGCCCCCTCGCCGGTCAGGGATCCGGGTCCGGGCCGTCCAGACCTCCGGAACCGACCCGGGCCGACCTGCCGTCGGGCACTCCGGCCGCGCCCGAGGGGCCGTCAGAACCGGAGTGGCCGCCTGTGCCGCCCGCCCCGCCGACGGGCGGCACGGGCGACCACGGCATGCCGGGCGAAGGGCCCGGCGGGGGAGGGGGCCCCTGGTGGCGGTCCCTCCCCAAGGTCGCGCTCCTCGCGGGTGCGCTCGTCGCGGCCGCCGCGCTCGCCGTCTTCTTCCTCCGCTCGGACAACAGCGGCTCCGGCGAGGTCTACCTCCAGTCCGCCTCCGCCGAGGGCACCGACCCCTTCACCGCGTCGACGGCGAAGGACACCGGTGGCCATGCGACCGCGTCGCCCACCGCCCCGGCCGCCACGGGCGGCTCCGGCTCCCGCACCGTCCAGGGCTCGACGCCCGGCCTCTACGGCGGCACCCAGAACGTGGGCAGCTGCGATGTCGAGCGGCAGATCGGCTATCTGACCGAGGACCAGACGAAGGCCCGCGCCTTCGCGACCGCCGCCGGGATCGAGCCGGGCTATGTCCCCGAATACCTGCGCGGCCTGACCCCCCTGCAACTGCGCGCCGACACCAAGGTCACCAACCACGGCTACCGCAGCGGCGCCGCCACGGCCTACCAGGCCGTCCTCCAGGCGGGCACGGCCGTGCTCGTCGACGACCGGGGCATGCCCCGCGTGCGCTGCGCCTGCGGCAACCCGCTCGGCCCGCCCGTCGCCGCGAAGGGCACCCCCCAGGCCAAGGGCAAGGCGTGGCACGCCTACCGCTCCGGCGAGGCGGTCGCCGTCGTGCCGGCCGGCGCGGCCATGACCGCCATGGTCGTCTACGACCCGCAGAGCGGCCGGTGGTTCGAGCGCCCGGTGGGCACCACGGGCGACAACGACAGCCCCACCTCGCGCCCCAGCACCACCGCGTCGCCCGGCCCCGCGCAGCCGAGTTCGCCACCGAGCAGCCCCTCGTCGCCGAAGCCGTCCCCGTCCCCCTCGCCTTCGGCGCCGTCGCCCCACAGCTCCCCGCCCCCGCCGTCCCCGCAGGCGCCCGGTCCGGCGTACGGGCCCGCCGCCCGCCCCGGGGCGCGGCCGTGAGCGGCCCGGAGGCCGCGCGACGGGTGCGGCGTACGGACCCGTGCGGCCCGTACGCCCGCGAGCGCGCGAACTGAGACCCGGACCGATGCGCCGACCGCCCGCCGCGCCCGGGCCCGCCACCGCCGCTCCCACGTGTGCGGGGGCGCTGCCGGGGAGGCGGGCGGTGCTGCGGCGCGCGGGCCGGTCCACCTGGCCGCTGCTCGCGGCGTCGGTCCTCTACAACGCCTGGGTCCTGGAGTTCGTGCTGCCCACCGGGCTGGACGCCCGGCACTCCTATGTGAGCGAGCTCTTCGCCGCCGACCAGCGGCTGCACGTGCTCTTCGGCGGGATCGAGATCGTCACGGCGCTGCTGGTCGCGGTCGGGGCGTTCCCGGGTGCGCCGCCGGGCGGCGGCCGGGTCCCGGCGGACCGCTGGGCGACCGGCGGCCGCTGGGCGCTCGTCGCCTTCGCCGCGTCGTCCGTGGGCGACGTGCTGCTGCCGATGCGCTGCGCGCCGTCCGTCAACCGGGCCTGCGAGGCGGTGAATCCGTGGCACACGGGCACCAGCGCGCTCGCCCACGCCGCGCTGTTCGCCTCCATGGCGCTGCTCATCGTCGCCTCCCGGACGCAAGGCGGGCGATGGCCACTGATCCGCCGCTGGGGGCCGTGGGTGCTCGGCGCCGCGCTGGTGACGGCACTGGCGACGGTGGGCCCGCTGTTCGGGAGACCCGGCTGGCACGGAGTGCCGCAGCGGGCGCACTTGATGCTGGTCGGGACGTGGCTGGCGCTGCTCGCCGCGGCGCTGCGCGGCCGTCCGCACCACCGGTGACCCAGGACTCCTCCGCACCCGTGGCCACTCGACGTCTTGGGATGAATTCGGCCGAATGTGCGTGATGGCCGCGACGGTCGGGCGGGTGTGCGGAAGGCGGGCGGGGGAGGGGGCGCCGGTCCCCCGTGCCTGGTCAGGCATCCAGCCGGGAGGAATGGTTCACTCCGGTGCGAATGCGGATGACCAACAAGGCGGTTATTTCAGGCCTGTTGCAAAAATATGGCCCCTTGTGAACGGAAGATGTCCAACAACATGATCGCCCTCGCTTGCGCGTGGACCGGATCGGACCGGATCACGCCCGTCTTCGAGGAGGCCCTCATGAACGACCGGCTCAGCCTGAGTACCGATGCGGCAAGGCAGTTGGCGACGACCACCAAGACCACCCCGCAGATGCGCGGCATCACCCCGCGCTACCTGCTGCGCGCCCTGCCCTGGGTGGACGTCGACTCCGGCGTCTACCGTGTCAACCGCCGCCGGTCGTTCATCCTGGGCGACGACCGGATCAGCAGCTACACCGACAACGGCACCCACCACGTCGTCCCCGAGGACCTGCGGGAGGTGCCGTACCTGCGGGAGGCCGGCGAGGATCTCCTGCGCGAACTCGCCGCCGCCTTCACCGAGGTCACCTTCGAGGCCGGCCAGTTACTCGCCCAGGAGGGCGAGTCCGCCGACAAGCTGTGGGTCCTCGTGCAGGGCCGCGCCGAGAAGCGGGCCACCGGCCGCTACGGCGAGGACGCCCTCGTCGAGGTCATCGGCGACGGCCAGTTCTTCGACCTCGACTCCTGGTCCCGCTGCGGTCAGCTGCCCCACCGGGTCGTCGCCCTCACCCCCGGCACCGCGCTCTGCCTCGACCGCTCCGCGCTGGCCACGGCCGCCGGACGCGACGAGGCGCTCCGGGCGGCGCTTGAGGCGTACACCACCGGGGACCGCATGGCACCCGGTGCCGAGGTGCCCGTCGACCTGACCGCCGGTCACATCGGCGAACCGGAGCTCCCCGGGACCTACGTCGACTACGAGGACGCCCCCCGCGAGTACCACATGAGCCTCGCCCAGACCGTGCTGCGCGTCCACTCCCGCGTAGCGGACCTCTACAACGAGCCCATCGACCAGACCCGCGCCCAGGCCAACCTCACCATCCAGGCGCTCCGCGAGCGCCAGGAGCGGGTGATGCTCAACGACCCGGACTTCGGGCTCTTCAGCAACGTCGCCCCCGGCCAGCGCGTCCAGGCGCGCACCGGCGCGCCGACCCCCGACGACCTGGACGAGCTGCTCGCCAAGGTCTGGAAGCAGCCCGGCTTCTTCCTCGCCCACCCCAGGGCCATCGCCGCGTTCGGCCGGGAATGTACGCGCCGGGGTGTGCCCCCGGTCATGGACACCCGGTTCGGCAGCCCGCTGCTGAGCTGGCGCGGGGTCCCGCTGCTGCCGTCCGACAAGGTGCGGATGACCGGCCCCAACGGCGCGGAGACCACGGAGATCCTGCTGATGCGGGTCGGCGAGGCCGAGCAGGGCGTGGTGGGCCTGCGCCCGTCCAAGGTGCCGGACGAGGCCGAACCCGGCCTGTCCATGCGCAACATGGGAGTGGACCAGAAGGGCATCACCTCGTACCTGATGACGGCCTACTTCAGCGCCGCCGTGCTGGTCGAGGACGCCGTCGCCGTGCTCCAGAACGTCGAGGTGTCCAAGTACCATGACTACTCCTGACATGACGTGGGGCAGGCCCGCCCCCGCCATGCCCCCGCTCACCGCCGCGCTGCCCGGCACGGGCGTGGCACCACAGCTGCCGGGCGCTCTCACCGGGGCGCTCCCCGGCTCGTCCCCGCAGCCGCCCGCCGCCCTCACCGGCACCGGGCTCCCGACGGACGGTGCGGCCACCCGGAGCGGGCGGTTCACGCCCGAGGCGGCCCGCCAGGACATGCCCATCCTCCAACGGCCCGTCAACGGCCGCCCCCTGATCTGGCTGGACAACGGCGCCACCACCCAGAAGCCCCGCCAGGTCATCGAGACCCTGGCCTCCTTCTACGCCACCGCCAACTCCAACATCCACCGCGGCGCCCACACCCTCGCGCGCGAGGCCACCGACCTCTACGAAGGAGGCCGCGCGGCCGTCGCGGAGTTCCTCGGCGCGCCGTCCCCGGACACCGTCGTCGTCACCCGCGGCACCACCGAAGCCGTCAACCTCGTCGCCCAGACCTGGGGACGCGCCGACCTCGGCCCCGGAGACGAGATCCTCGTCTCCACGCTGGAGCACCACTCGAACATCGTCCCCTGGCAGATGATCGCCAAGGAACGCCGCGCCCGCGTGGTGCCGATCCCCCTGCTGCCGGACGGCAGCATCGACCAGAACGCCTACGCCGACCTGCTCTCCTGCCGCACGCAGCTCGTCGCGATCAGCCATGCGTCGAACGTGCTGGGAACCGTCCCGCCGGTGCGGGAGATGACCGCCCTCGCGCACCGCTACGGCGCCAAGGTGCTCGTCGACGGAGCCCAGGCGGTCGCCCACTTCCCGGTGGACGTCCAGGAGCTGGACGCCGACTTCTACGCCTTCTCCGGCCACAAGCTGTACGGGCCCACCGGCATCGGCGCCCTCTACGCCAAACCGGAGATCCTGGCGGCCATGCCCCCGTGGCAGGGCGGCGGCAACATGATCGACTCGGTCGGCTTCGACCGCGTCACCTACGCACCCGTACCGCACTGCTTCGAAGCGGGCACCGGGCACATCTCCGGCGTCGTCGGCCTCAAGTCCGCCATCGACTGGCTGACCTCGTTCGACCACGGCGCGGTCGCCGCGTACGAGACCGCGCTGCTCGGCTACGCGCAGCAGGCCCTCGCCACGGTCCCGGGGCTGGAGATCCTCGGCTCCGCGCCCGAGAAGATCGCCGTACTCACCTTCACCCTCGCGGGCCACGACCCCATGGACGTCGCCCACTGGCTCGACCAGGCCGGCATCGCCGTCCGCGCGGGCCACCACTGCGCCCAGCCCGCGCTGCGCCACTACGGTCTGGACGCCGCGGCGCGCGCCTCCCTCGCGCTGTACAACACCACCGAGGAGGTGGACGAACTGGTCGCCTCCCTGCACCAGTTGCAGGCACAGAGCGGCTGAACCCGGCCCGTACGGCCACCGCCCGCCCCGACGCGCCCGACAGCGCGCCGGGGCGGGCGCCCCTCGCCCGGCGACCGCCCCTCGTCCGCCCCCTGGGCAACACGCCGCGCATCCGCAGGAATTCGCGGTATTTCCCGCGACAAAGGGAACCATCAGCTACAGAACACAATCTCTGAAGCCAGAGACGTACGAGTGTGCGTACAAACCCGGACGCAGGGGGCGGTACATGACACAGAGAGTCGCACGGCGGCGGTGGCGGGGCGCGAGGAGTGCCGCCGTGGGATCCGCGGTGGCGCTGACGGCGGGACTGGCCCTCGTCTCCGGGACGGCGGGACAGGCCGCGGCCATACCGGCCGCCGGCACGAAGGCGACCGAGGGCTGCGGCGACGCCCAGGTGTCCGCCGCCCAGGCCGCCAGGGCCGCCGCGGACGCCACCCCTCCCGAGCGGAGCGCGGTCGGCTCCACCGCGGAGAAGATCTCCTACAGCCTCCCGGGCCAGGCGCCCATCGGGCTGTGGACCCGCTCCGGCGTCACCCTGCGCACGCCGGTCACCAAGGGCACCGTGCGCCTCGACGTCGACAGCCGCGGCTTCGACACCGACTCCCTGTCCGTCCAGCGCTATGTGCCCGAGACGCACCTCTGGGTCGACCTCGACACCCGCCCGAGCGGCTCCGGCACCCCGCAGCACGGCGTCTTCACCTTCCCCGTCACCGCGGCGGCGAGCGCCGACCACCCCCACACCGTGGCCCTGCGCCTCCAGGACCTCGACAAGCCGGGCACCTTCACCGTCACCGCCTCCGTCCAGGACGGCAAGGGCCACACCTACAGGAGCCCCGCCCGTACCGCCACGGCCACCCGCCCCGCCGTCTCGGTCAGCGGCTGGCAGCAGCACACCACCCTGACCCGCGGCGGCCCCGCGGGCGACGTCACCGTCACCGTCAAGAACACCACCGACCGGGCCTACCCCGCGCTCAACGCCTCCTACTTCGCCTACGGCGGGGGCGTCGGCCACGCCCTCACCCCGAAGGACCTCGTCCTCCAGCAGTACCGGTCCGGGCACTGGGAGCGCGTCGGCCTCGTCGCCGGCGGCTGCGACCCGGGCATGAGCGCCGCGCTGGCCGCCACCTCGAAGAAGCCGCTCGCCCCCGGCGAGAGCGCCGTCTACCGCCTGCGGGTGGCCGTCGCCTCCTCCGCACCCCGCGATGTGACCAGCGCGGACGCGGGGGTCTCGGTGGGCAACGGCGACCTGTCGTTCTTCTCGCGGCAACTGCCCTTCGCGATCAAGGGCAAGTAGCAGCGGTACGAGACAGCCGGCCGGCGGACGAGGAGTCCGCCGGCCGGCTGCCGCCTCACCCGAACTCCGGGCCCGAAGGGCCGAAGGCCGCCCACCGCTCGATCGCGAACTTGCCGCCCTCTCTGCGGACTTCCGCCGCGCCGTGACCCGGCAGGTGCCCCGGGAACACCAGCGCCCGCGTGTCCGCCGCCTCCTCCAGGATCCGGCGCCGCGACCGCGTGGCCTCCCGCTGGTCCTCGCTCAGACACGTGTCGCAATCGGGTTCCGCGATCTGCAGCGGATTGTGCACCAGGTCACCGATGAACAGCGCCCGGTCCGTACCCGACGCGAGGCGCAGCACGGCCGAGCCCGGGGTGTGCCCGGGAGCGGGCTCCAGGCTCAGCGCGGCGTCGATCCGGTAACCGTCCTCCCAGAGCACCGCCTGACCCGCCCGGTGCACCGGCGCGATGCTGTCCTCGAACATGTCCCCGCCCGCCGTGGCGACACTGAGGTCACCGAGCATCCCGCGCCAGGGGCGGCCGTTGGCCGGATCGCAGAATTCGAAGTCGGCCTTCGCGATCACATAGGTGGCACGGGGGAAGGTGGGCACCCACTCGCCGTCCACCAGCCGGGTGTTCCAGCCGACGTGATCGGAGTGCAGATGGGTGTTGACGACGACATCCACGTCCTCCGGGCGGACGCCGACGGCGGCGAGCCGGTCGAGGTAGTCGGTCCGCAACCGTGACCAGCCCGGAATGTGCGGCCGGTCCTTGTCGTTGCCGAGCCCGGTGTCGACGAGGACGGTCCGGCCCTCGCTGCGCAGCACCCACGTCTGCACATTGACGAACAGTGCGTCGTGCTCCGGCTGCCAGAAGTCCGGCGTCAGCCAGGACTCGTTCTCCTTCCACATCCGCGGGGTGGCGGAGGGGAAGACGGTGGCGGTGGGGGAGAACGGCCCGTGCCATTCCACGACGCGGGAGATCTCCACCCCGCCCAAGGTGATCGTCTGCATGGCACCGACGCTAGACAACGGCGGGGTCCCGGCCAAGGGGCGTGAACGCACGGGCTGTTGGGCGATCACCGCGCCCGTGGCGCGCGGGCCCGGCTCACGGGGCGTCGCAAGTGTGGGCCAGCGCCCGGTCGAGCCCGTCGCCGTGCACCGCGTCCAGGCCCGCCGAACGGGCCGTCAGCGCCTTGTCCCGGTCCAGCACCGTCGCGCACCGCGGGCCCGACAGCGCCGGCCCGGCCCCCCGGATCGCCTCCAGCAGCTCCCCGCCCAGCCGGTCCAGGACGGGGTCGACCTGCTTGACGAGGTCGGGGCGGAGCGCGGGCAGCAGCTCGGAGTCCTCCTCCCACCGTTCGTGCAGCGCCCGTTGGACCGCCTTGTTCGCCTCGATCTGGTCCTCGAACACCCGGCGTACGACCTCCCGGTCCATGCCAAGCCGCGCGGCCCGGGTGTCCATGGCGTCCAGGACCGCCTTCTCCGCGACCGGGTCGTCGACCGGCCGCCCGGTGCCCCACTTCGCCGCCGCCACCGAGTCCGCCGTCGCGATCCGCTCGGCGGCGAGCCGCACCAGGGTGCGTACGGCCTGCTCCGCCGCCGGCGAGGCGCCCGCGGCGGTGCTCGGCCGCGCGGAGCCGGTGTCGTCGTGCTGGTCCGAGACACAGGCCACCACGCAGTACAGCAGGGCCAGGGCGGCGGCGCAGCGCCGCAGGACGGCCCTGCTCCGGCCTCGTCCGTCGGGGGGAGCGGGCACGTCGCTCACCCCTCCCGGCGCACGGCCAGCAGCGCGGCGTCGTCGGACAGCCCGCCGCCCGTGTACGCCAGCAGATCGGCCACCACGCGGTCCAGCAGGACGTCCGGCGCCGCCTCCGGCATGAGGGCCAGCCGCTCGGCGAGCGGATAGAAGCGGCCGGACGCGTCCCGCGCCTCCGTCACCCCGTCGGTGTACAGCAACAGCATGTCGCCCGGCTCGAAGGCGAAGTCACGGCAGTGGTACGGGCCCCCGACCAGCCCCAGCAGCGCCAGCGGCGGCTCCGGCACCGGTGACTCGATCTCCGTCACCCGCCCCTCGCGCCACAGCAGTGGCGGCAGATGGCCGCAGTTGACCATCCGGGCCGGACCGCCGGACTCCGTCACCCCCACCAGCACGGCCGTCACGAACTCCTCACCGGCCCGCCGCCGTGTCATCGCCGCGTCCAGCCGCCCCGCCACGGCGGCCAGGTCCGCCTCGACCTGCGCGGCCTCCCGGAACGTCCCCAGCACGTCGGCGGCCGTCTCGATCGCGGCCAGCCCCTTGCCGCGTACGTCCCCCAGCAGGAACCGGGTCCCGAACGGCGTCGCCAGCGCCTCGTACAGATCGCCGCCGACCCGGGCCTCCGCCGCCGCGGCCAGATACCGCACCGCCGTCCGCATCCCCCCGATCCGCTCCGGCGGCGGGCGCAGCAGGGCGCGCTGCGCCGCCTCGGCGACCGAACGCGACTGCCCCAGCTCGCGCTCCCGCGTCGCCACCAGGACCACGTTCGCCGTGCTGATGGAGGTGATGGCCAGGACCGTGAAGCCCGAGGTCAGATGGGCGGAAAGCGGCACGTCGGGGTCGGCGAGCGCCAGCAGGGGCACGAGCACCAGTGCGGACATCCCCACCGTCAGGGGCACGCGGGCGCGCCGGGTGCCGATGCTGGCCAGCACGGGCGCGGTGGCCAGCACCGGGGACAGCGTCCACTGCGGATCGGTCGTCACGTCCAGCGTGACGGCGCCGGCGAGCAGCACATATGCGGCCACGACGAGCGTGCGAGCGCTGTGGGGGAGACGTGACACCTGGAGCGATACGTCCCGGCCTGGGTGGTGCGTCATGATTGCTGCCCACCATAGGCACCACCGGCGGCGCCTGCTACCGGATGTCGTCCCAGGTGATGACCGGGCATCCGGCCCGCAGGCTGAAATCCACCGCCGGATTGCGCACCGGCCATTTGAGCCGCAGCCAGCTCGGCACCGTCGCCGGAATTCCGTCGTCCCCCGCCAGGTGCCAGAACGTATTGGAGTCCTGCCGGGCGAAATAGGGGCAGAACAGGGAGATCACCAGCGTGGCCCGCCGGCCGTCGGTCACCGGGGTGACCGCGTGGAAGATCCGGCTGCCGTGGAGGAACAGCGTCGCCCCGCGCTCCCCGCACGGCGCCTCGTGGATCCGGGGGTCCCCGGGCACCGCGCCCGCGAATTCATCCGTACGCCCCCGGAAATAGGTGAACCGGCCGCCCTCGTAGTCGTCGTGGCCGGTGAGCTGAATGGTGAACACATAGTCCATGCCGTCGCGATGCCACCGCACGATCTCCGGCCGCCCCTGCCCGCTGCCGTAATTGATCTGCGCCGTGGGGATCCGCAGCGGATGCGGGATCAGGGGCACCCCCACGAGCCGGGAGCAGGTGAGCAAAAACGTCCGGTCGCGGATCATGTTGTTGAGGAAGGGGGAGAGGAGATCCGCGCCGCGCAGCCGTCGCGTCGCGATGAACCCGCTGTTCCGCGCGGCCTTTTCGAGGTTCTCGCACACCTCGGTGAGATTCTCCAGGCCCTCCTTCGTGAGGATCTGCCACGGGCCGACGAGTGCGGTGTCGTCGGCCCGCCCCCGCCAGTGGCCGAGCTCGTCCGGGGCATAGCCGAATTCACCGAGGGACAGCCGGGGCACGCCCGCCTCATGGGCGATGAATTCGCTGCGCCAGGGCGGCTCCGCGGGCAGCCCCGCGCCGCGCCGTGGAGTACGGGCCCGCAAGGCGTGGAACACCTGCGTCACCCCGGTCGGTGTTCTCGGCAGGTCGAGTGCGCTCGCTCTTCCGCTCCTCGTCATGAGGGCAGCTCCTTCGACGGAGAACTCTTCGGCTGAAGCGAAGGCCGCGACCCCGAGTATCCAACGCGGGAACCCCGCTTTCACAAGAGCCGCGATCCCGCCACCCGGCGGCCGCGCCCTGAGGCCGCACCGGACGCACGAGTTGCCGGAGAAAATGCGAAATGTAGCATTCTGGATGAACGGGTAGACGGTGCGTTCGACTCCACCCGGCTCCACACCGGGGGCCGTGGCGCACGGCAGCGCGACCCGTTCACCCACACTCCCCACACGGACGTGGTGCGACGCATGCGGATCGCGGCAGGCCCGCTGGACTGGTCCCTGGTGAACGGATGGATCCCGCTCACCCTGCTGGCCGTGGGGCTGTGCGCGCTGGCGGTCCTGCTCCTCTCCCGTCGGCGCACCTGGTGGACCCGCCTGCTCCCGGCCGCCGTCCTGCTGGCCGCGCTGCTGACCTGGCTGCTCCGCACGGCCGTCGACGACTGGCTGCAACCCTTCCCCGACCCCCTGCCCACCGATGTCGTGATCTGGACCGGCATCGTCGTCCTCGGAGTGTGCCTCGCGGTCTTCCGCATGCCGACGCTCCGCTGGAAGGGCCGCCTCGGCGCCGTACTGGCCGGTCTGTGCGTCGTGCTCCTCGGCGCCTCGGAGGTCAACAAGCACTTCGACCAGTACCCCACCGCGCGTACCGCCCTCAACTCCTGGCTGACGAAGACCACTCGCCTCACCGACGCCACCGGACCCACCGAACCCGCTCTCCAGGTCCCCGCGGGCAAAACGGTCTCCGACGTCTGGAAGCCCCCACCCGACCTCCCCAAGGACGGCACCCTCTCCCACACCCCCATCCCCGGCACGACCTCCCACTTCGACGCCCGCAGCGGCTACGTCTACCTGCCGCCCGCCTACCGCACCACCCCCCGGCCGCTGCTCCCCGTCATCGTCCTCATGGCCGGACAGCCCGGCTCGCCCGACGACTGGATCAACTCCGGGCGGCTCGTCGACATGATGAACGCCTTCGCCGCCGACCACCGCGGCCTCGCCCCCGTGGTCGTCGTCGTGGACCCGCTCGGCTCGCAGTTCGCCAACACCCTCTGCCTCGACTCCAAGCTCGGCAACGTCCAGACCTACCTCGCCACGGACGTCCCCGACTGGATCCGCGGCCACCTCCAGGTCGCCCCCGCCCGCACCTCCTGGATCATCTCCGGCATCTCCTTCGGCGGCACCTGCTCCATCCAGCTCGGCGTCAACGCCCCCCAGGTCTACGGCGTCGTCAACGACATCTCCGGCCAGGAGGCCCCCACCCTCGGCAGCCTCCGCAAGACCCTCGACAAGGCATTCGGCGGGGACGCCGCCGCCTTCGCCAAGGTCAACCCCCTCGACGTCCTCGCCCGGGAGCGATTCCCCGACACCAAGGCCGCGTTCGTCGCCGGGAGCAGCGACAACACCTACCGGCCCCAGCAGCGGAAGATGTACGAAGCCGCTCTCAAGGCCGGGATGCGCGCCGAGTGGGTCCTGCTCCCCGGAGGCCACAGCTGGCAGGTCTGGCGCCCCGGCCTGGAGCGCCAACTGCCCTGGCTGGCCCGCGAGACGGGGCTGATCCCATGACGGACACCACCGCACCGCCTCCCGACGCACCCGTCACCGGCGACGCCCGGCACCCCTGGCGCATCACCCTCGACAGGCTCCTCGCACCCGTCCGCCACGCCCCCTTCACCCTCGCCTTCCTCGCCGTCCTGTGGATCGTCGGAGCCGTCACCCACAGCCTCGGCTCCGGCCCCGGAAGGCACCGTACGGAGACCGTCGCGGTCGGCGTCCCCGCCCTCGCCGAAGGCCGCTGGTGGACCCCGGCCAGCTCCCTGCTGTGGTGCTCCGGCCTCGGCGGCTACATCGGCTCCACCCTGATCGTCCTGCTGCTGGTGACCCCCTCCGAACGCCGCCTCGGCGTCGCCCGCACCGCCGCGGCCCTGCTCGGCGGCCAGATCCTCGGCACCCTCCTCGGCGTCGGCATCGTCAAGGCCGGCGCCCTCGCGGGGGAGTGGTGGCTGGAGGAGCTCGCCGGCGACCTCGCCGTGTCCCCCAGCGTCGGCGCGCTCGCCGTCGGCGGCGTCCTCAGCTACCGCCTCACCGCCCTCTGGCGCCGCCGCACCCGCCTCGCCATCGTCGCCTTCGCCCTGGTCATGGCCCTCTACATCGGCCACCTCCAGGGCGTGCTGCGGCTCGGCGGCGCGGTCGTCGGCCTCGTCGCCGGCGCCCTGCTCCACCACCGCAAGGGCACCTGGCGGCTGCGCCACTCCTCCCACACCGAGGCCCGCGTCCTGGTCGCCCTCGTCGTGGCCGCCGCCGCCATCGGACCGATGGCCGCCATCCTCTACCGCGACGCGTACGGGCCCTTCAACTCCTTCCAGCTCTACGTCGCCGTCCAGCCCACCGACCAGGAAGTCACCGACGCCTGCGCCGCCTCCGCGGCCGACTGCCACTACGTGCACGCCCTGCGCGGCTTCTACGACTCACCCGCCGCCGTCATGGCCGTGCTCGTCCCCGCCATGATGCTCGTCCTCGCCGAGGGCCTGCGCCGGGGCCTGCGGCTCGCCTGGTGGCTCGCCGTGCTCGTCCACCTCGCCTGGATGGCGCTCTTCTCCTACTGGCTGCACGACTTCCTCAGCCACCCCGCGGGCTGGGCCGCGCCCGCCGAACGGTCCACCTACGCCCAGGCGTTCGCGGAGCAGATGCTGCTGCCCGTGCTCGTCCTGCTGCTGCTCGTCGTCACCCGCGCCCGCTTCGACCTGCGCCTGCCCCGCTCGGCGACGCACCGGCTCACAGCCGTCGTCGGCGGTGCGCTCCTGCTGGCCTGCGCCGCGTACATCGGCATCGGCTACACCGTGCGCGACCAGTACGACCCCGAGGCCACCCCCGTACGGCTCCTCCAGGGGCTCGCCTCGGAATTCCTGCCGCCCACCCTCATCGACGTCTTCACCGACTGGCCCGTCCCGGTCGGCGGCACCGCCCAGGCCCTCTTCCACTACTGCGGCCTGTTCTTCTGGCTCATCGCCCTGATCGCGCTGCTCGTCACCTTCCGGCGGCCCCGCCTGCACACCGACGCCGACGCCGCCGTGCGCGCCCGGGAGATCCTCGTCGCCCACGGCGGCGCCACGCTCTCCTACATCACCACCTGGGACGGGAACTACTACTGGTTCGACGACAGCGGCCGGGCCGCCGTCGCCTACCGGGTGATCGCCACGGTCGCCCTCACCACCGGCGAACCCTTCGGCGCGCCCGACGCGCGGGCGGCCGCAGTCGCCGGCTTCGCCCGCCACTGCGACGAACGCGGCTGGACACCCTGCTTCTACAGCGTCGGCGCCGGGACCCGCGAGGCCGCAGAACGGCTCGGCTGGCGATCGGTGCAGGTCGCCGAGGACACCGTCGTACCCCTGCCCGACCTCGCCTTCACCGGCAAGAAGTGGCAGGACGTCCGCACCGCCCTCAACAAGGCGAAGAAGGAGGGCATCACCGCCGAGTGGTGGTCCTACCCCGACGCACCCATCGCCCTCACCGACCAGGTCACATCGATCTCCGAGGAATGGGTGGCCGACAAGGGCCTCCCCGAGATGGGCTTCACCCTCGGCGGCCTGGACGAACTCGACGACCCCCACGTGCGCTGCCTCCTCGCCGTCGACACCGACCGCACGGTCCACGGCATCACCAGCTGGATGCCCGTCCACGACAACGGCCGCCCCGTCGGCTGGACCCTGGACTTCATGCGACGCCGGGCCGGCGGATTCCGCGGCTCGATGGAATTCCTCATCGCCTCCGCCGCCCTCGGCTTCCAGGAAGAAGGCGCCCGCTTCCTCAGCCTCTCCGGCGCCCCCCTCGCCCGCAAGGCCACCGCGGAACCGCCCGCGGCCCTCCAACGCATGCTCGACTACGCGGGAAAGGTCCTCGAACCCGTCTACGGATTCCGCTCCCTGCTCGCCTTCAAGTCCAAATTCCAGCCCGAATACCACGCGCTCTACATGTCCTACCCGGACCCGGCGGCCCTCCCCGCCATCACCCGCGCCATCGGCAAGGCGTATCTGCCCCATATGACCCCGACTCAGGGGGTGCGGTTGATGCGGCAGTTCTCGACGTAGCGGTGCCGAGGCGATCGCCCGGCCACCTCGGGCGAGTGGTGGAGTCGGCTACCGGGACTGTCCGCATGCCTGCCGGATGATCTTGTCTGCTGCGTGGATGAGGTCGGCGTTGGTCCTGGCAGGTGTGCCGTCGGGGAGCCGGAGTGTGTCTTCCAGGCCGATCCGCGTGTCCAGCCCGCGGGAGGCGGCCAGCCGGAGGATGGGCCAGGCGGCTTCGTCCGCGCCGTGGAGGAGCACCGGCGAGGTCGTAGCGGGGCGGAGCTCGTCCAGCAGGCCGGCCGCGGTATGGACCGCGGTCCGCGGGCCGGTGTCGGTGATCTCGGCCAGGACGCGCAGGACGCGGTGGGACTCCGGCCAGTTGAGGAAGCGCTGTGCTGCCGGGGTTCCGGAGAAGATGCCGGCTTCGATGCCGACGCCCTGGTCGAGGAGGGCGGTGGCGACTTCGGTGGCGCCGTCCTCGTGCCAGTTCACGGAGGCGTGGTCGGGCAGCACGGTCCAGGACCGGACCTGGGCAGCGCGGGCTTCGGGGTCCGGTGTGGCCCAGGCGCCGGTGGTGACGCCGACGGGAATGCCCGGGACGGCGGCCCGTACCGCTGTGAGGGCCGCGGCGACGGCGGTGGATTGCAGTGTGTCCTCGCCGCCGCGGTCCTTGGGGTGGAGGTGGATGTCCTGGGCGCCGGCGGCGACGGCGTCGCGGGCTGCCGCTGCCAGTTGCTGCGGGGTCACGGGGAGGTGAGCGCACTGGGCGCGGCTTCTGGCGCCGTTGAGACAGACTTGAAGCATGGCGTGATCATCTCAGGTGGGCCTGGCATGCAGAGGCCGTCCCATGCTCATCGTGGAGTCGCCGCCTGCGTGAGGCTGTGCTGGAATGCGGAGGCAGCCGGGACCCGGTGGCGGCTGTCTCGTGGCCAGTGGGGGCGAAGGAGCCTCTATGAAGTTTTCCCGATCCATGTGCGCGGCGGTGCCTGTGGCCTTGGCCTTGTGCTGCACCAGTGCTCCATTGGTCGAGGCGGATCCGTCCCCCACGTCGCGTGGCGGCTCGGAGTGCACGGCCTGGGAGCGGGGATACGAGGACGCGACGGTTCCTGCCGTCGGTCAGACGTGGACCCTGGACTTCGGCGTCAACAGCCCTGTCGGTCCCGGTCCGTTCGTCGCCACGATCGCCTTCGCTTCGGCGAGCCAGGCGACGATCAAGGTGGTCCAGGGGCCGGGAACGTACCAGGGTCTGACCCAGGACATCACCTACACCAGCACGCGGTTGCGTTCCTGCCAGTACGTCCTCACCTGGCACGAGCCCAAGACCGGTCTGTTCGTCACCCAGGTGCAGGACTACTCCGAGCACCGGGCGTACGACACCGTCGTCGACCCCGCGAAGGGCACGATGATCCACTTCACCGGCACGCTCTTCCGCGCCCGGTGATTCCCGGCCGGCCCCGGCCGGGAGGCGGCATCCGGGAGCGTGTGCGACGGTGGGATCATGAGAGTGGGAATCATCGGGTCCGGCCGTATCGGCACCGCCCTGGCCCGGCACTTCGCCCGGGCCGGGCACCATGTGATGCTGGCGAACTCCCGCGGCCCGCAGACCCTCGCCCCGCTCGTCGGGGAACTCGGCGAGAAGGCATCGGCCGGAACGGCGCAGGAGGCGGCCGACTTCGGCGACGTCGTCGTCCTGGCCGTCCGGTGGGACCAGAAGGAGAACGCGGCGGCCTCGGTCTCCTCCTGGGACGGGCGCGTCGTCCTCGACCCGCTCAACCCTCTGCAGGAGACGGCGGGCGGCATCGAGGTGGCCGACACCGGCGGCCGCCCCTCCAGCGAGGTCGTGTCCTCGCTGGTGACGGGCGCTCACCTGGTGAAGGGCTTCAACACCTACCTGGCCCAGGTCCTCGCCGAGGACCCCGCCGTGAACGGCGGGCGCCGCGTCGTCCTGCTCGCCGGCGACGACCCCGAGGCCAAACGGAAAGTGGCCGAGCTGGCCAACAGCTCCGGCTTCCAGGCCGTCGACACCGGAACACTCGCCGAGGGCGGCCCCCTGTTCCAAACGGGTGGCCCGCTGAGCGGACCGCGCACCGCACTGACCGCGCTCTGAACCTCCGGGCCACAACAGCCCGCACACAGTCCGCAAGACCTCCGATCAAGAGGCCACGGGCCCCGGGCGGGCCGCCCCCCGGCGGCCGGGTGCCCGGGGCCCGTGTGGATGCGCCGCGCCGGTGATCCGGGCCCGGACCGCTGGTACGGGCCCCACCCCCGAGTGTTCCCGGCGTGCGCTGTGGTCGGTGCGGCCGCTGCGCTGGAGGTCGTCGCCGGCCGACAACCGAAGGCTGGCAGCACGGTGCTGAAGGGAAGCTGAGGATCGCTGAAGGCACCTTCAGCCACGGCCGCCGCCGCTCCGCCATGCTGAACGCATGCGCATACTGGTGGTGGAGGACGACCGGCGGCTCGCGGAGTTGCTGCGCCGGGGGCTGGGCGCCGAAGGTTTCGTGGTCGAGCTCGCGCACGACGGGCGGGGCGGTCTGCACCTCGCGGTCGAGGGCGCGTACGACGTGATCGTGCTGGACGTCATGCTGCCGGGCCTCAACGGCTACCGCGTCTGCGCCCGGCTGCGGGAGGCCGGGGTCTGGACCCCCGTGCTGATGCTCACCGCGAAGGACGGCGAGTACGACGAGGCGGAGGGCCTGGACACCGGCGCGGACGACTACGTCACCAAGCCGTTCTCGTACGTCGCCCTCGTCGCCCGGCTGCGGGCCCTCGTCCGCCGCGGCGGCCCCGAGCGCCCCTCGACGCTGCGGGTCGGCGACCTGCGGGTCGACCCGGCCACCCGTACCTGCCACCGTGGCAGCGCCGAACTCTCCCTGACCGCACGGGAATTCGCAGTCCTGGAGTACCTCGCCCGGCGCGGTGGCGAAGTGGTCACCAAGCACGAGGTGCTGGAGAACGTCTGGGACGAGGCGTTCGAGGGCGACGTGAACATCGTGGAGGTGTACGTGAGCGCCCTGCGCCGCAAGATAGACGCGCCGTTCGGGCGGCACACCATCCACACGGTGCGCGGGGCCGGCTACCGGCTGGCCGCCGAGGACACCAGGCCGTGAGGCGGCGACGGCCGCGGGGCTCGATACGCGGGCGCGTGACCCTGCTCGCCGCCCTCTGCGCCCTGATCCCGCTCACGGTCGGCGCGGCGCTGGTGGTGCTGGCCACGCGTGACGAACTGGTGCGCTCGGGGCGCCAGTACCTGGACCAGGCCGTGCGCGACGCGTCCTCCCGCGCCTTCGACTCCTCGTCGGAATACCGCACCGACATCCCCGAGCTGGCGAAGGTGCTCGGTCACCGCCTGGAGGTGTCCGACCAGGTCTATCCGGGGCGCGCCGCCCTGGACCCGATGACGCAGCCCCAGGCGACGGGCTCCATGCTGTCACTGCTGCCGTGGACGGATCCCGCGAGCAGGCACCCGCTGTACGCGATGGTGAAGGGGACGAACGAGACGTACACCAATCCGCTCCTGGTCGCCTCCAACCCCCTCCGGTTCGAGCAGAACCGGCTGAACACCACCGTCCTGTCGCTCATCGGCGGCGTGCTCGCGGCGACCGGGGCCGTGGCCGGCATCACCTGGTTCACGGCCGGGCGGGTGCTGCGCCCGGTGGAGGCCATCCGCACCCGGTTCGCCGAGCTCAGCGCGCAGCACCTGGACCAGCGGGTGCCCGTGCCCCCCACACGCGACGAGGTCTCCCGCCTCGCCGAGACGATGAACAGCACCCTGGAGCGGCTGCGGGCGTCGGTCGACCGGCAGCGCGCGTTCGTCAGCGACGCCTCGCACGAACTCCGCAGCCCCCTGGCCGCGTTGCGCGCGGAGCTGGAGATCGCCCTCGCACACCCCGACCGGGCGGACTGGGTCGCGGTGGTACGGGCGGCGCTGGGCGACACACAGCGGCTGCAGCAGCTCACCACGGACCTGCTGCTGCTCGCGCGCCTCGACGCGCATGCCGGTACCGGCATGGCGGGCGGCGGGCCGGTCGACGTCGTCGCCCTGGTGCGGGAGGAGACGGAGCGGCGCCGCCCGCCGGGCAGGCCGGCCCTGCGGGTGGATTCGGTGCCCGGACCGCTCGTCGTGCACGGGCAGCAGACACTGCTCGCCAGGCTGCTCGGCAACCTCCTCGACAACGCCGAGCGCCACGCGCTCACCTCCGTCGTCGTCCACGTCGCACGCGACGACGCCCTGGGCCGGGCCGTCGTCCACGTCCAGGACGACGGCCCGGGCATCCCGCCCGCCGACCGCCGCCGGGTCTTCGAGCGCTTCACCCGGCTCGACGACGCCCGCACGCGCGCCACGGGCGGTACGGGGCTGGGGCTCGCCATCGCCCACCACATCGCGACCGCCCACAACGGCACACTGGAGATCACGGGGGCGGAGCGGGGAGCACGGTTCACCATCACGCTGCCCCTCGCGGCACGGCCGTGGGCGGCACTTCCTGCGGGTCCCCGCACGGGGTGAGGACGAGGATGGCGACGTCGTCGTGGAGCGAACGGGTGTGACGGGGCAGGTCGGTGTCGAGGAAGTCGACGACGTCGACGGGTTCCGGGGCGGGCCGGCCGGCGAAGCGGTGGCGGAGCCGGTCGAGGAGCGGGTAGAAGGCCCCGGCCGGGTCACGGGCCTCGATCAGTCCGTCGGTGCACAGCAGCAGGACGTCGCCGCGTGTGAAGGGGTGGGTGTAGGCGACGGGGCGCTCCGCGTCCAGGGCGCCCAGGCCGAGCGGGAGGGCGGGCGGTCCGGTGACGGCGTGGACTTCGCCGCGGGAGATCACGACGGGCTCGATATGGCCGTGGTTGATGATCGTCACCAGCTGGGCCGCAGGGTCGTGCTCGATCAGGGCGGCGGTGACGAACAGCTCGTCGTCGAGGATCGATTCCGCCTCGTGCGCCATGCGGCCCTCCATCCTCGCGGCGACCTGCTGCAGGCTGCCGGGGTCGTAGACGGCCTGGCGGAAGCTGCCGAGTACGTCGACGACGGTGCGCACGGCCTGGAGGCCCTTCCCGCGGACGTCGCCGATGATGGCGCGCTCGCCCGCCCCGGTGGCGCGGATGTCGAAGAGGTCGCCGCCGACCAGGGTGCGGACCTCGGCGGGGCGGTAGAGGCTGGCCGCCAGCACATGGCCCACCTTGTGCGGGACCGGCGGCAGCAGCGTGTGCATCAGCGCCTCGGCGACCGAGTTGGCGCGGACCAGGTGGGCCTCCTGGCGCTGCCTGTGCGCGGCCAGGGCGGTGCCGAGGACGCCGACCAGGGCGGTGGAGATGTAGGCGCCCACGTAGTGGCGTTCCCACAGGTCGTTCGTGACGCGCCCGGCACAGCACGGGGTCCCGGCCAGGACGGCCTCGAACGCGACGGCGAAGACGGTGATGCCGACGACGCTGGCGGGGCTCAGTGTGTAGGCGGCGACCACGGGCAGGGCGATGAGCAGGAAGCTCACGGGCCATTGCACGGGCGTCACGGGTTCGAGCAACAGGACGGCCGCGACGTAGGCGGCCGGCATCCAGCGCATCCAGGCGGGCGGAGCGGGCACCTCCAGACCGACATGGCTCAACCTCGCCGCGCGGCGGCCCGGGGCACTGCCGACGTCGCCGCGGTGTTGCTGGTCCACCTGTCACTCCCAGCGGGTTGCAGCGGGCTCCTGAGACCATCGCCAAGGCTGGCAGCGTGACCCGCTCGAACGGCCCCACGTCGCCATTACGCCATCGGCGGCATGTCACATGTCCCGCACTGGGCGCCTCGACCGCTGCGTGCGGATCCGGCCGAAAAGCGTGTGCGCGGGATCTTCCGCGGTGGCACGCTGCGCCGGTGAACCGTGAACAGATTTCCGCGATCGCTCATACCGGCCATCCCATCAAGGCGCCGCTCGACGACGAATCGGTGCGTCTGCTGCTCGAGCGGGGCATCCCCCGCGACGACGCGCGCGTGCTCGACCTCGGCTGCGGCGGAGGGGAATGGCTCCTCCGCGCCCTGACCACCTACCCCCGGCTGCGTGCCGAGGGCGTCGACGTCTCCGAACTCGCGCTGGAACAGGCCGGCGAGGCCGCGAGCGGGCGTGGCGTCCGGGAGCGCCTGACACTCCATCACCAGGAGGCCGCCGAATTCGTCTCCCCGCACTCCTTCGACCTGGTGCTCAGCGTCGGGGCCGCCCACGCCTTCGGCGGTCTGCTCCCCACCCTCGCGGCGGCGCGCGAGCACCTGGCTCCCGGCGGGCGCGTCCTGATCGGCGACGGTTTCTGGGAGAGCGAACCGACCCCGGAAGCGGTCGAGATGCTCGGGGACTTCGCCGACCTGGCGACCACCGTGGACCGCGTCACCGCCGACGGCTGGACGCCCGTCCACGGGCACGTCAGCACGCGCCGGGAGCTCGACGACTACGAATGGGCCTGCTGGGGTTCGCTCGCCTCATGGGCCCTTGACCACCCCACCGACCCCGACAGCACCGAGGCGCTGACAACAGCCGCGACCCGCCGCGCCGAATGGCTGCACAGCTACCGGTCGAGCTGGGGCTTCGTCTCCCTGGTCCTGCGCCGCACGTCCGACTGACCTCCCGGGCCGGCGGGGGCGAGGGCGGCCGCGTCCGTGCGGCCCAAGGACGTTGCGGAGCAGGCCCACCGGTCGCTCCGGCCCCCGTCAGCCGAGGGTGCTCGCCACGAGTGCGGCGGTCCTGGCGATGAGCGCATTGTCCGCCACGGCCTCGCGGTCGTGCTTGGTCGTCAGGACGGACAGCACGATCGGCGGCCGGTGCGGGGGCCAGGTGATGCCGACGTCGTTGTTGGTCCCGTACTTCCCGGCGCCGGTCTTGTCGCCCAGGGTCCAGTCCGCGGGGAGGCCGGCGCGGAAGCGTTCGGTGCTGGTGGTGTTGGCGAGCAGCCAACCGGTCAGCTTCTTGCGGTCCTTGGGGTCGAGCGCGTCGCCGAGGGCGAGGCGCGCGTAGGTCTGCCCGATGGCGCGCGGGGTGGTGGTGTCGGTGCGGCGTTCCGGTTCCGCCGAGTTCAGCTCGGGCTCCCAGCGGTCGAGCCGGGTCGTGCCGTCGCCGATCGAGCGGCAGAAGCGGGTGATGGCGTTCGGGCCTCCCAGCTCGTGGAGCAGGAGGTTGGCGGCGGCGTTGTCGCTGTCACTGACGGCGGCGGAGCACAGCTGTGAGACAGTCATGCCGTGGGCGAGGTTCTTGGCCTTGCCCGTGACGGGGGCGTAGCCCGAGGCGACGGTGTCCTTCTTGGTGTAGCGGATGCGCTTGGCGAGGAACTCGCCGTGGTGGTCGAGGTCGCGCAGGACGGCCGCGGCGACGAGCGTCTTGAAGGTCGAACACATCGGGAAGAGCTCGTCCGCGCGGTAGAGCACCGTCCTGCCCGAGGCCGTGTCCCGGGCGTACACCCCCAGGCGGACGGAATACTCCCGCTCCAGCTTCTTGAGCCGCTCGGTCAGCGCGTCCCCGCCGGGCGTCGAGGCGTACGCCGTCCCGCCCGTGGACACGGCGGCGGCCAGCGCCGTTCCGGCACCGAGGGTCAGTATCGCGCGGCGGGTCGGGCGTGCTCCTGCGATCTCCACGTTTGCTTCCTCCTGCTCTCCTGCGGCCAGTACGTCATCCATGACGCCCCTGACGGCTCGAATGGTTTCACTTCATCCTCACTCACCTCATTTGCCGCTACCAGTCGCATAGTTCCCCGGCGCCACCAAGGTACTGACCGATCGGTTAGATTACTAACCGATCGGTCAGGGGCCGGTCGGAGAGCAACTCCGAAGAGAGGCGGAAGCATGGAGCGCACGACGTGCTGCATCGTGGGAGGCGGACCGGCGGGCATGATGCTCGGCCTGCTGCTGGCCAGGGCCGGCATCGAGGTGACCGTGCTGGAGAAGCACGGGGACTTCCTGCGGGACTTCCGGGGGGACACCGTCCACCCGTCGACGCTGCACCTGCTCGACGAGCTCGGCCTCGGCGAGAAGTTCGCGGAACTGCCGTTCCCCAAGATGGAGGAGATGCGGATGCAGTTCGGCACCGCCTCCGTCGTCGCGGCGGACCTCCGCCGCATCCCCGGCAGGCACAAGTACATAGCGATGGTCCCGCAGTGGGACTTCCTCGACCTCCTCGCGGGCGCCGCCGCGGCCGAGCCGTCGTTCACCCTGCGGATGCGCACCACGGTCACGGGCCTGCGCAGGGAAGACGGGCGGGTCACCGGCGTCCACTACACCGACGAGAACGGCACCCCCGGAGAGCTCGCGGCCGATCTCACGGTCGCCTGCGACGGCCGCCACTCCCTCGTACGCCAGGAGGCCGGACTCCACCCCGAGGAGCTCGAAGTGCCCATGGACGTATGGCAGGTGAGGGTCGACGGCCCGCGCGGCGGCCTCAAGGACGGCCGGGTCCTCGCCCGCTTCGGCCACGGCCAGGCGGCCGTCACCATGGACCGCGGCGACTACTACCAGACCTCCTACCTGATAAAGAAGGGCAGCGACAAGGAGCTGCGGGCCAACGACATCCAGTGGTTCCGCGACCGCCTCGGTGCCCTGTGCGGCTGGGACGGCTCGGTGACGGACGGCATCGGATCCTGGGACGACGTCAAACTGCTTGAGGTCTCCATGGGCCGCCTGCGCCGCTGGTACCGCGGCGGCCTGCTGTGCATCGGGGACGCGGCACACACCATGTCCCCGGTCGGCGGCGTCGGCGTCAACCTCGCGGTCCAGGACGCGGTCGCGGCCGCGCGCATCCTGGCCGGGCCCCTGCGCGACGGCACCGTCTGCGTCCACGACCTGGCCCGGGTGCAGAAGCGCCGCTGGCTGCCGATGGCCATGGTCCAGAAATCCCAGGCGGGCGAGCATGCAGTGCTCCGCGCCGTCCTGGAGGGCACCCTCGCGCCCGACACCGTGCCCCCGGCCCTGCGGCTGCTCCAGAAGGTGCCGCCGCTGCGCGGCGTGACCGCCTACCTCGGCGGCATCGGCATCCGCCCGGAGCACGCACCCGACTTCGCGCGGGCATGACGCGAGCGGCGGCGACGCCGGTGTGAGCGTCCGGCTCAGCCGAGGCGGCGGATCGCGGCCAGGGTGAACGTCTCCAGCTCGTCCGCCGCCGCGTCCAGGTCGAACTCCGGGTGGGCGAGCCAGTGCGAGATCACGCCGTCGATCGCGCCGCCGATCGCCAGGGCCACGGCATCCGGGTCGAACCGGCGCAACTGGCCGGCCTCCTGCCCCGCGGCGAGGAGGCCGGCCAGCGCCTGGCGGCGGCCGTGGGTGTCGTGGGACCCCGGGGCCTTCAGCCGGGTGCCGCCCTCGTCGTCCAGCAGCATCTCGGTGATCACCCGCACATGACGGCGGTTGGCCTGCTGGTACGACACCATCGCGCGCACATACGCGATGACCGCGGCCAGCGGGTCCGGCTCCCGCTCCACCCGCTCGTCGACGTACGCGGTGAACTGCTCCAGCACCTGGGTCAGCGCCGTACGCGTGAGGTTGTCCTTCGACGAGAAGTGGTAGAGGACGGCGGCCTTGGAGATCCCGGCCTTCTCGGCGATCGCCGACAGCGACGTCGCCGGGAAGCCCCGGGTGGAGATCAGGTCGATGGTGCACTCGACGATCTGCTGCCGGCGGGCGCGCTCCCGGAAGGTCTCTGGAGCGGGGCTCCGGGGCGGGGTCATCGGCAGGCCCTTGCCTTTCTCGCACGGCGGTCGACCCCGACCGTACACCGTCCCCCGCCCCGCTCCCTCCTCCGGCCGGGGCGCTCAGAAGGCGATGCGCAACTGGCCCTGGCCGGTCGCTGACGTCACGCCCCCCGTCGCGCAATCGGTGGGCAGCGAGGTGGGGAGCAGACTCACGTCCCGCGTCACCTCCGCCCCTTCCGCGAACCCCTTGACGACGTGCCCCGTGAGATGGATCTCGTGCGCGCCGGCGGCCCGCAGGGCCGACCCCTCGTACCTGATCTCCGACTCCCGGCCGTCGGCGAAGCGCACCCGCTCCAGCACCCGGGGCGAGTCCAGCGCGAGACAGGACGCCTCCGGCGCGATCCCGACGGTGTGCCCGGTGGCCTTCACCGTCTCGCCCGGCCGCCCCGAGCAGGTGTACTCGCTCGTCGAGTGGAGATGCGTCAGCCGCGGCACGAGGGTCAGCCCCGGGTCGTACGTCGTGCTCTCCTGCCCCGCGCAGACGATCAGCCCCGCCGCCTGCGTCGCCGGAGCACCGACGAACGACGAAGCGGCCAACGCCGTGGAACACAACGCGACCACCACACCGCGACCACCGAACATGGACATCCTTCCGACCGGTCCCTCGCGCGCCGTGCGTGACACGCGGTCCCTCCCTACCCGCACCGCACCACCGATCCGCCCTGCCGCGCCCGGCACCCGAAGCGCGCCCGCCCCGACGTGCCGTCGCGCCCGCACCCCCGCGTGCGGCCGAAATCATGCTCCCCCTTCGCGCAACCGGCGCCGCCGTGCTCAAGTAGCCTTGCGGGGGCTGGTCGAGGGGAGAAACCGGTGGTCACGGTGGGTTTGCTCGCGGGGATTCCGGAGCTGACGCTGAGGTTCGGACCGGGATCGCGGGAGCGCGGGGCACAGCGGTCGGTCACCGGCGCCGTGACGGTGCCACCAGGGACCGCGGCGCCGTACGGTCCCATGGACGGCACCGGCCGCCGGGGCGGTCTCGCCGGACTGCTCGTACGGATCCCCGCCGACGGCGACTGGGCCCGCGACCGGCGCCGGGCGGAGATCCACCTCGCCCGCCTGGCCGCCGACGGGCCCGCGGCCCTGGTCGTACCGGCCTCGTCCGGACCGCCCGAGGCCCTGGTCGAGGTCACGGCCCGGCTGGGGATACCACTCCTGACGATCTCCGATGACGTCCCCTGGAGCCGCGTCCAACGCGCCATCGACGACGAGCAATTGCGCCAGGCCACGGGCCGCTCGGCCCGGCTGACGGAACTGCTGGAGCACGCCCGGACGGGGACGCACGACACCGATGCCGCCGTACGCCGCCTGACCGCCTGGCTCGGTGACGCCATCGGCGGCACCGTGACACTCACCGGCCGCAACGGCGCACCGCCGACGGTGGCCGACCCGCAGCTGATCGCCGAGCTGACCGAAGGGCGGCTGCACGCCGCGGCCGTCCAGGAGGACCACGAACACCTGCGGCTGGTCACGGTGGGGCGACGGCGCCCGCACCCGGTCCTCGTCGCCGCCCGGGACCGCCCGTTCGACGAGCAGAGCACCGCACTTGTCGGCCACGCCGCCGACGTGCTGGCTCTGCTGATCAGGGCACGCGACGCGGAGGAGCACCGCCGCCGGTCGGAGGAGGCCGTGTCCGCGCTGCGGCTCGCGGTGCTCCAACTGCTCATGGGCGGCGACGTGGTCCTCGCCCAGCGCACCGCCGCCGGACTGCACCCCGGGCTGCTCGACGCGGAGTCCGCCGACGTCTACATCCTGGAGGCCCCGGAGGACCGGCGGGACGCCCTGGCGCGCGAATGCGACGCGGCCGTCGACGGCCGCGCCCTGCTCGTCCGCTGCCCGGCCTACGAGCAGCACCTGATCGCCATCGTGCCCCTGCAGGGACCCGCGGCGGCCCGGGACGAGCGCGCGGACGGCGTCGGACCCGCGCTGCGCCGGATCGTGGCCGCCCGGGACGGCGTGTTCCTGGGCGGCAGCGGCCGCCACCCGCTGGACCGCACGGCCGAGGCGTACCAAGAGGCGTCCCGCGCCCTCGCGGTGGCCCGGTTCCGGCCGGACGGGATGGCCGCGCACGCGGCGCAGACCCGCCTGACCGAGATCCTCGACCTCGCCGAGGCCGGCCGCTGGGCGGCCGAGGTGCTGCGGCCGCTGGACTCGCTGCCCTACACCGGCAGGGGCCCGCTGCTCTCGACCGTCGGCCTGGGCCTGGAGTTCACGGCCGTCAACGCCGCCAGGATCCTGGGCGTGAGCCGCAACACCGTACGCGCGCGCATGGACCGCATGGCCGGGCTGCTGCGCCTGGACCTCACCGACGTACGGGCGCGGGCCGCGCTGCACCTCGCGCTCCAGGCCCACGGCCACGGCCCCGCCGAACAGGGCGGCACCACGCCCTTGGACCGGCTCCTGGACACCGAGGGCGTCCGCGGCTGGGCGACGGAGTTCCTGGGCAGGCTGGCCGCCGACGACCGGGACCTGCGCCGCACCCTGCGGGTCTGGATCGCGGAGAACACCGGTGTCGAACGGGCGGCCAACCGGCTGGGCCTGCACCCCCAGACCGTACGCGAGCACGTCCGCAGCGCCGAACCGCTGCTGAGACGCCAGCTGTTCACCGGAGGCGGCGACCTCTACGAGGTCGTCCTCGCGCTCGCCGCCGTGGACGGGGTGGAACTCCCGGCCCTGGCCGGCTGTTCCACGGGCACTTCCCCCTGACGGATTCCCCCGGCCCGAAGACGGAATTCCCGCAGGCCACCCGGCCGGACCGTGCACCGGTGACAGTGCCGGGACCGCGAACGTGCACCCGTGAGGTATTCCCGTCCGGGCGTGCGGGCATAACGTTTTCCCACCGCCGCCGGTGAGGCGGCGGTACACGGGGGAACAACGGGGGACCGGCACCGAGGGTCCGGATATCCGGTGCACGACTCCGGCGCCGCACGCGTGCGGCGCCGGAGTCACCGGGGAAGAACCGGCCCGCCGCGAACACGTGAGGGGCCACACGCCCGGGAATTCATTGGCGCATTCATCGCCCCGCTGAGTAGCGTCGGAACGGTGACGAACGACAACGACCGGAGCGCGACCGCCGACCACTGGCGCCAGGCAAACCACGCCCTGTGGGAGGAACGCGTGCCCATCCACACGGGCAGCGACTTCTACGACCTGGCGGGATTCCGGGAGGGCCGGGACGACCTGCGCGGCTTCGAGCTCGACGAGGTCGGGGACGTCACCGGCAAACGCCTGCTGCACCTGCAGTGCCACATCGGCACCGACACCCTCTCCTGGGCCCGGCGGGGCGCCGTGGTGACGGGACTGGACTTCTCGGCGGCGGCCGTCGCCGCGGCACGCGAACTCGCGGCGGATGTGGGTCAGGCCGATGCCCGTTTCGTGGAATCGGATGTGTACGACGCGCCGTCGGCACTGGGCGGCGAGACCTTCGACATCGTCTACACCGGATTCGGCGCCCTGTGCTGGCTGCCCGACCTCGCCGGCTGGGCCCGCACGGTGGCCGGACTGCTGGCACCGGGCGGCTTCCTCTACCTCGCCGAATTCCACCCCGTCGGAATGTGCCTGAACGACGACGGCACCGCCTGGGCCGAGGACTATTTCGCCCGGGGGCCGCTGACCTACGACGAACCGGGAACGTACGCGGACCTCGACGCACCGACGCGCCACAACCGCTCGGTGGAATGGCAGCACACCATCGGGGACGTCGTCAGCGCGGTGACCGCCGCCGGACTGCGCCCGGAATTCCTGCGGGAATACGACTTCTCGCTGTTCGAGCAGGTCAAGGGAATGGTCAAGGAACGCGACACCAGCGGCACCCGGCCCGGGTCGGCCACCGTCTACCGGCTGCCCGAGGGCCGACCCGCTCTCCCGCTGATCTATTCGCTGCGCGCGTCCAGAGCCTGACTCAGCCTCAAGGCAAACGCGACGGGGTGGCCGGTGGAGCGGAATTCCGCCCCACCGGCCACCCCGGTCCGATCCGACTCGCGCGTCAGCCGCGCCGCTTGCCCGGCGTGGAGACGGCGCCCGAGCCCTCGGCGAGCTTCCACTCCCGGTGCAGGGAGCCCAGCGGAATGGGCTTCTGGAAGATCGGCGTGTCGAAGATCTTCAGCTGGACCTGGAGGGCCCCCGTCAGATCCAGCCCGCCGTACGCCTTCCACTGGCCCGCCGCGGAGGCGCTGCCGTCGGTGGCGGCGCTGGCCGTGCCCTCCGCCTCCGCCCGTAGATAGGGGGCGAGGTCCGCGGTGACGCCGACGGCGCCGTACAGACCCACGCTGGCCTCCGCGCCGAGCGCGGCCTTCACCTTGCCCGCGGCCGAGACCGTGGCGCGCGGTGAAGTGGCCTTCATCTCGGACGAGTTGACCGGGGTCCAGCCCTTGCCGTGGCTGTAGCTGCCGCCGACCTTGAAGTCGCCCTTGAGGTCCTGCTTGACGTCGACGTTGATCTTGCCGTCGGCGTCGACCTGGAGGTAGCAGGTCAGACCGAGGTTGACGACGACCGGCACCGGCCCGACCTGGATGACGGGTGCGGCGTGCAGCTTGGCGAAGGGCACCCGCAGCGGCTTGCTGCCCGGAGTGGTGCCCGCCGCCTGGCCCTTGAGCTCCCACTGGGACGACCAGTCGCCCGACAGCGCCAGCGAGGCGCCGCCCGGCGCGCCGGCGGTGCCGGTGCCCCGGCCGTCGTAGGAGAAGTCGACCTCCGGGGCCACCTGGACGAAGCCCGCGGCCGACGCGGCGGCGGACGCCGGGGCGTCCTTGGCCGTCGCGATCGACGTGCCCACGTCGATCCGCAGGCTGCCCAGCGGCAACTGAGCGCCCTTCGGGCCGAAGTGGACGTCGCCGGTCTTCGCCCAGGAGACCTTGGTGCCCTGGACGAGCGGTTCCACCGTCATGGTGGAGGGGTCGACCGGCACCTTGCCGTCGGCCTTGGCGTCGCCGAGCAGCGCGCCGAGCGTGGCCGGGGCCGTATTGACCTCGGTGCCCTTCTCGGTCTTGCCCAGCACCTGCGTGACCTTGGCCAGCACCCCGTCGGGGGCGCCGGGCGCGGGCGCGCTGGCGATGATGTCGCCGACGGCCACCTTGGCCTTCTGCTCCGTCCCGGCGGAGCCGGAGGGGGCGGGGGACGTGGGGTGGGCGGCGGCCGGCGGCTTCTTCGCCGGTGTCCGGGGCGCCTCGGACAGGACGGCGCGTCCGCTCTCGCGGTCGAACGAGGCGACCTTGAGGGAGGACTTCTCCGCCTGGCGTCCGCCACCGGTCGGATGGGCCACGGCACTCGGCGCGGCCGCACCGTCGGGGGCGGCCTTGACCGCGAGTTGCCGCTCCCCGGCCGACGCCGCGTCAGCAGCGGCGGCCGCGGGCTCGGCATCGGCACGGGCCGAGGCGGGCGACGGCCCGGAGGCCGAACACCCGGCGACGAGCAGGGACGCGGCGGTCAGTGCCGGTAAAGCGATGGCCTTGGCAGTGGTTCTGCGCACGTAGGATCCTCAAAAGCGTGAGGTGGGGGCGGCCCGAGGGGATCGACACCTTCGGACCGCATCACACGGCATCGTGCGAGTGGTGATTACTCGCAGGTAATGATCTGCATGATCATGCCATGCGGCCGACCGGCGCCGGAACGCTTCTTCGGCGCCGAAACCATGATCTCGATCACAGCCCTGACCACTTGTCGGATCCGCCCGTCGCGGCCGCTTGCCGCACTCACGGCACGGGGGCGTCGGCGCGCGACGCCCCCGGAAAACGCCTGACCGCCCACGGTGCAGCCCGGACAGGACGGGCCGCACGGTGGGCGGTAGCCAGGGGACGTGTGCTTCCGGGGCCGCCGGAAGCACACGTGGTTCAGGACACCGGGGCATCCGTGAGGTCGGTGACGAACTTCCGCAGCCGGCCACGTACCACCGGCGTCACGCCGTGGATGAGCTGCGCGCCGTACGCGACGGCGACGCCGCGGCCCGCGCGTGCGGTCCAGCGGGTCCTGGCCGTGGCCGCGAGCCACTCGGCCTCGGCCGCGTGCGGATCCGCCGCGACCTCGTGCGGCAGGCTGCGGGCCAGCGGCGTGCCGGAGACATAGCCGTCCGCCACACCCAGCAGCGTGGTGGTCCAGGGCGCGGGGTCGGCCGTGGTCTCGGTGTAGAACTCCCCGCCCTCCTCCGCCTCGGCGATCACCACACCGATCCGGCCGATCCGGCGCGGAGCCGTGCGCGGGCTCATGATGCCGTCGACGTGAGAGGGCACGCACTGACCGGCCGTCAGCTCGGTGTACCCCCACGGAGTGGCGGCCGCGATCGAGGGCATGCTGCGGCGGATCGCGGGCAGGGAGCGGACGGTCGCCAGGGCGAGGATCTCCTGCGCGAGCGCGGGCGCGGGCAGCACCTCGGCCTGGGTGCGGGGGCGCCACCCGGCGGCCTCGCTGTCCATGATCTTGATCAGCCGGGCCGTCTCCTCCGCGCTGAGGAAGTCCTCGACCGTCTGGATGGCCAGGGTTTCACTGATGTGAATCATGTTGCCCCCTTGCGCTCACTGGTCCGGTGCGCGGCGCTGACCCTCACCACCATCCCGGTCCACGCCACCCGGGACCCCGGCGCACGCGGGGGCGCGCAGGTGCGCATCGACAGCGCACGCGCCCCCTTCCAGCGCCACCGCCGGGGTCGTACGGACGCGGGCCGCGGAACGTCAGCGTTTGACGGCCCGCAGGATGACGAACTTCGGGTCGCTCGCCACGACCTCGCAGTTGCCGAAGAGCCGCCGCAGCCGTACGTGATAGCCGAGGTGCCGATTGCCGACGACCCACAGCTCCCCGCCGGTGCGCAGCGCGTCGCGCGCCCCGGAGAACATGCGCCAGGCCGTGACGTCGGTCGTCGCCTGGTGGGTGTGGAAGGGCGGGTTGTTCAGCACCAGGTCCACCGACCCGGCCGGTACCCCCGACAGACCGTCACCCACCCGGAACGACGCGGCGGCACCCGCGCCCGCGTTCGCCCGGAACGTGGCCTCCGCCGACGCCACCGCCTGGAAGGACTCGTCGACGAACGTCACCTCGGCCGCGGGGTTGGCCAGCGCCGCGGCCGTGCCCACCACGCCGTTGCCGCAGCCGAGGTCCACGACGTGCTCGGGACCCCGGCGCCGCGGCAGGTGCCCCAGGAAGAACCGGGTGCCGATGTCCAGGCGCTCGGCGCAGAAGATCCCGGCGTGGTTGACGACGGTCCGCCCGGACATCGGCCCGACATCCTCCGGCAGCGCATAGCTGTGCGGCCAGGGGCTGGTGCCCCGCTCCAGGGCCGGATCCGGCGAGCAGAAGATGAGCCGCGACTTCTTCACCGCAAGCGACGTCCGCGTCGGACCGAGGATCTGCTCGAACAGTTTGAGCGTCGAGGTGTGGATCTCCGTGACCCGCCCCGTGCCGACGACGACGGTGCCCGCGTGCACATGCGGCGCGAGGCGGTGCAGCTGGTCCTCCAGCAGCGCCAGGCTCTTGGGCACCCGGATCAGCAGCACGTCGATCCGCTCCGGCGGAGCGTCCTGCGTCGACAGCAGACGCACCGCGTCCGGGGCGATCCCGTTGCGCTCCAGATTGGCCCGGGTCGCTTCCTGGGCGAGGAAGGAGTCGGTGATCTGCACGGGACGGTGACCGGCCAGCGAGACGGCCAGCGCACCCCACCGGTCGCCCACGACGACCACATTGCCCGACAGGTCGGCGGCAGGTTCGCCGTCCGTGCCCTGGAGATGGCCGAGCAGGTACTCGTCGGCGGCGTCCCAGGCGCGGAGCCTGTCGCGGGGATCCTCGGGGAAACGGGTGAGTTCGTACTCGCCCCATGACGTCATCAAACGGTTCATTGTGGGCTCAGGCTAGCCGAGCGTCGCGCCCACCGTACCCGCCTGGCTGCGCAGCAGCTTCTTGTCGGGCTTCCCGGCGTCGGTCAGCGGCAGGGCGTCGACGAAGACGATGCGCGCCGGCTCGTACATCGTGCCCCGCTCCTCGCGCACCATGGCGCGCAGCTCCTGCTCGTCGATGTCGCTGCCGGGCTTGCGGACGACGGCCGCGTGCACCTGCTCCATGAGGTTGGCGTCCGGAACGCCGAAGACCGCGCTCTGCAGCACCTGCGGATGGGAGTTGAGCACGTCCTCCAGCTCGACCGTGTACACATGGCCGCCGACCACGACGATCATGTCCTTCAGCCGGTCGACGATCGTCAGATACCCCTCGTCGTCGAGATAGCCGACGTCGCCGGTGTGCAGCCAGCCGTCCCGCAGCACCTCGGCGGTGAGCTCGGGCTGCTTCCAGTACCCCTGCATCACGTGCGACGAGCGCACGCAGATCTCGCCGTGCTCGCCGGGGGGCAGGTCCCGGCCCTGCTCGTCGCGGATGGCGACCTCGACCTCCTTCATGATCTTTCCGGCGGACCGCAGCCGCTCCGGGCGCTCCGGGTCGTGGTCCTCGGGGTCGAGCATGCTGATCCCGCCGGCCTCGTTCTGACCGTAGAACTGGTTCAGTACGGGGCCGAAGTACCGCACCGCCGAGGCGAGCCGGGCCGGGGACGACGCGCAGCCGCCGTAGGTGAGCCGGCGCAGGCTGGAGGTGTCGGCGCGGTTCGCGTCCGGGTGGTCCATCAGCTGGTAGAGGAGCGGCGGCAGCAGGAACAGGTGGGATATCCGCTCGCGCCCGATCGTGGTCAGCACGTCGCCCGCGTCGAAGTCGTCGTGCAGGACGACGGTCCCGGCGGAGCTCAGGGCGAGGTCGGCGATCAGGCCCGCGGCGTGCGCGAGCGTGGTGCACACCAGCGCGCGGATCCCCTCCTCGTCGGGCCAGTCCGCCTGGATCGCGCGTCCCTGCGCGAAGGAGGAGCAGATGGCCTTGGGGTGGCCGGTGGTGCCACCGGTGTGGCGGATGGTGCAGGTGTCCTCCGGCCGCGCCAGCCCCGCGAAGGGCTCCGCGGACTCCTCGCTGGCGAGCGCCAGCAGGTCCGGCCCCACGGCCGACGGGCCGAGCACGAGCACGTGCGGCACCGGCGTCCGCGAGGTCAGCTCGGCGGCGCGGTCGGCGTAGGCGGGGTCGACGATGAGCGCCTGGGTCTCGACGTCCCGGACGATGTTGGCCTGCACCTCGGCCGACAGCTTGTTGTAGAGGTGGTTGACGGGGCAGCCGAGGAGATTGGCCGCATAGCGCGCGGCGATCGTCTCCGGAAGGTTCCCGCAGAGGAGGGTGACGGTCTGTCCGCGGCGTACGCCCTGGGCCTGCAGGGCCCGCGCCATGCGGTGGACGAGGTCGCGCAGTTCGCCCGCGGTCACGCGCCGGTCGTGGTGCACCACGGCGTCCCGGTCCGGTTCCTGGCCCAGCGCGTCGAGGTTCTCCTCCACATAGCTGCGGAAGTGCTCGGTGGCGACGGTCATGGGTGTTTCCCCTCCTGGTGGCGGCCGATCCGCACATAGGTTGACTTAGGCAACCAGTTGGATGGTAGTCGCTGTTGATCGACAGCTCCAAGCCGGACGGCGATATCCGGTCAGAGAGGCCGGTGAGGGGTGGTCGCCTTGTGGAGGGTTGAGGTCTCATGGCGCCATGTGGGTGATTTATATGGGTGTGTTGAGTGTGATGGTCGGATGAGTGCTGTGCTGCGTTGTTAGGTTTTTCGGGTGGATTGAGGTGTTCGGCCGACGGTTGGTTCGGTGGGGGGAGTGGGTGGTGGTTGTGGTGGGTGGTGTGTGGGTGCCGGGGCCGGTGGGTGTGGTGTCGGGGGGTGGGGGTGTGGGTGGTGATGGGGGTGGCGA